>NZ_JAIVFS010000015.1 GCF_020829645.1 Nostoc mirabile CHAB5784
CCCTTGTCTCCCCCTAACTATACGATTATCATTCTTACAACTCATTTCTCAAGTATGAAGTATATCTTGTCCTAAGTGTTTTTGAAGTATTTCGTGACCGTTTGGCTAAATTATCGTTCAAATCACAAGTTGCGACGTGACTCCTTCTAGCAAAATCAGGACTTACGCAAACAATAGCCGAAACCCTTATTTCACGTAGGGGCAATTCATGAATTGCCCCTGAGCGCGTGTACTTTTGCGTAAGTCCTAAAAATGTAGAAAATCGCGTTGAGGACTCCTTAGCGCTGTGCTATCCACCAGTCGCGCAGAATTTAATTCTAAATTCTGGCTCCTAAATTCTTTCTTGTTAAAGTAAAAAATATTGCCCATTTACTAACTACCTCTTTCTATGACACCTTCCACAAACCAGGTTTATCCCGTCATTTGGCACAACGACTCAGTGTCACTAATTGACCAAACCCGCTTACCCAACGAATATACATTTGTGAAAATTCACCGCAGTGAAGATATGGCGCGGGCGATTAAAACCATGATTGTTCGAGGTGCGCCTGCAATTGGTGTGGCTGCGGGGTATGGAATGTATCTTGGCGCAAGGGAAATTAAAACAAGCGATCGCCACGAATTTTTGCAACACTTAGATAAAGTAGCCCAGTTGTTGCGTTCTACTCGTCCAACGGCGGTGAATTTATTTTGGGCAATTAGCCGGATGATGAAAGCCGCCTACGAAACACTGGGAACGGTAGAAGATATCAAGCAAACCCTTTTCCAAACAGCCCAAGCAATTAACGCTGAAGATTTACAAACCTGTCACGCGATCGGCGACAATGGTTTAGCAGTCTTGCCCAATACTCCACAAAAGCTGACTTTACTTACTCACTGTAATGCTGGGGCGTTAGCTACGGCTGGTTATGGCACTGCCTTGGGTGTGGTGCGTTCCGCTTGGAGGGAAGGACGTTTAGAACGTTTATTTGCCGACGAAACCCGTCCCCGTTTGCAAGGCGCAAAACTCACCACTTGGGAATGTGTGCAAGAAGGTATTCCAGTTACATTAATTACTGATAATATGGCAGCCCATTGCATGAAACAGGGTTTGATTCATGCTGTAGTTGTGGGTGCTGATCGAATTGCTGCTAATGGCGACACTGCTAATAAAATTGGTACATATAGTGTTGCGATCGCCGCTAAAGCACATAATATCCCCTTCTTTGTAGCTGCACCCCTTTCCACCGTTGATTTTGAATTAGCCGATGGCAGCAAAATTCCCATTGAAGAACGCGATTCAACAGAAATCTATCAAGTTGGCGATACCATTCTCACACCTGCGGGTGTAGATTTTTACAACCCAGCTTTTGATGTGACTCCGGCAGAGTTGATTACAGCCATCATTACAGAGAATGGAGCGATCGCACCTGATAAATTAGCAAAATCACAGTTAAAGCAATTAGTGTAATTGAGTTCGACGAACCCCTCCCTGTTTTTAACTCTAACTTTTCACAGGATTTGGAAAAGGGAGCGGTTCAAATAATAGTTTAGCGGCTTGATTATTTGGGAACCTTCGGCGTTAGTTGGAATAGGGACTTCCAAGAAATAAATTACCCAAATAAACGAACCACAGAGACACAGAGAAGCCAGTGCGCCCTTGCGGTTCCCCGACTTGAAGCAACTGGCGCGACACAGAGGAATGAGGAGGAGAGAGCTTTTTCGTTAATTTTTGAGTATTTTTTTATTTGGAAGTCCCATATGGCAATGCGGATTGAACCTTACGAAACTCATCAACTTGATGCAGTCATTTGTCTTTCGCTTCGAGCATGGACTCCGGTCTTTGATTCGATTCAGAAAGTGATGGACTTTGAAGTTTACCGAGAATTCTATCCCGATTGGCGTGTGAGCCAGCAAAATGCTGTCAAGGGTGTCTGCGGTGCAGAGGACACAAATGTATGGGTTGCTATCAATGCTGATTCAATCGTGGGCTTTGTAGCCGTGAAACTAGACTCGGAGACGAGCATGGGTGAAATCTACATGGTCGCTGTCGATCCAGACTTTCAAGGTCACGGAATTGGCAGCGCTTTGACACAATTTGCTCTTGATTGGATGAAAGATGCTGGGATGTCTGTTGCTATGGTCGAGACCGGAGGCGATCCGGGTCATGCTCCAGCACGTCACACCTATGAAAAGCTCGGCTTCAGGTTGTTACCGATCGCCAGATACTTCAAGAAGCTCTAGGTACGCAGGGATTGAAACTGTCTAAGAGATTGTTTGAAAAGTGTTTCGCTGTGACTTTAGGCACTTTTAGATCCCCCTAACCCATGCCAATCGCTCATGGGGAGCCACTGCGGTGGACGGGTTCCCCGGCATAAAGCAAGTGGCGTGGAAACCCCCTTGGCGCTAGGGACTGTTTTCAAACTCGAAGATCCCCCCAACCCCCCTTAAAAAGGGGGGCTTTTAGAGTTTCTTTTCCCCCCTTTTTAAGGGGGGTAAGGGGGGATCTCCAAGACTCAGGTGCTTCAAGAAAGGTTTGAAAATACGCCCTAGCCTCTCCCAATGTGAGAAGACCGCGCTTAAAAAGGGGAGAAACGGAATCAAAAGTAAAAACTAAACAGCATTTATCAGCAATTTTTTCAATAATTTTATCTAAACTTCATATTTGGACTAAATTCAATAAGCAAAGTCCGCAATTACTTACTCAAAAGAAGCTTTGACTTATTCAAAACAAGCTTTTGCTTTCTCATTTTGGTGTTTTCCGCAAGTAAAAGAAGCTTTGACTTACTCAAAATAAGCTTTTGCTTTCTCATTTTGGTGTTTTCCGCAAGTAAAAGAAGCTTTGACTTATTCAAAACAAGCTTTTGCTTTCTCATTTTGGTGTTTTCCGCAAGTAAAAGAAGCTTTGACTTACTCAAAATGCCATTTGACTTTCTCAAACCCCAGTTTGCTTTCTGATTTTGGTGTTTTTTGCAATTGAAGAAGAATTCAGAAGTCAGAATTCAGGAGCGGAGCCGGAGACGCTCCGCCTCCGGTCAGAATAGCTGAATTCTTCTTCAATCGACTAATTAACCCTAGTAAACTTAACCAAAATGCTGAATAATCGCCTCGGCAAATTCAGAACATTTTAAGGGTTCAACAGGCGGTTCTAACAACCGGGCTAAATCGTAGGTGACTTGACTACTCGCGATCGCATCGCTTAAACCTTTCTTAACTAGGTCTGCGGCTTCTTGCCAACCCAGAAATTCCAGCATCATCACACCAGACAAAATCACTGAACCAGGATTAATCCGATCTAAACCGGCGTGTTTGGGTGCAGTGCCGTGGGTAGCTTCAAATATGGCACTAGAATCACCAATATTTGCCCCTGGCCCCATTCCCAAGCCCCCAACAATCGCAGCCGCCGCATCAGACAAATAATCGCCGTTCAAGTTCATCGTCGCCAAAATCGAATACTCATCCGGTCTGGTTTGGATTTGTTGAAAAATACTGTCAGCAATCCGGTCATTTACCAAAACTTTCTCTTTCCATTTGCCATCGCCGTGGGTTGCCCAAATTGTGTTAAGAACAGTTTCAACTTCCTTGACAATTTGCGATTTTTTCTCTTCGGTGAGAGCATCAAACCCAGGATCAATCTCGCGGGCGTTTTCTTCTAAGGAAATATTGGGATTTTTCTCCTTGTTACTCAAAATCCAAGATTCCCGTTCGGTGACAGTACAGGCGCGAAATTCACTGATTGCTAATTCATAACCCCAATCGCGGAAAGCGCCTTCGGTGTACTTCATAATGTTGCCCTTATGCACTAAAGTCACCTGTTGCTTGTGTTTGGGCAATAGCAAAGCGTGTTTGATAGCCCGTCTGACTAGGCGCTGGGAACCAGTTTTGCTGATGGGTTTGATGCCAATACCAGAATCAAGAGGAATGCGTTTTTTCCCATGTTCTGGGGTGGCGGGGATCAGTTCTTCATTGAGAATTTTAATTAAGCGATCGCCGATTTCGCTACCTTGTCGCCACTCAATGCCTAAATAAATATCTTCTGTATTCTCCCGATAAACAATTACATCCAGCTTTTCGGGATTTTTGTGGGGTGAGGGCGTACCTGCATAGTAACGGCAAGGACGCACGCAGGCATACAAGTCAAAAATTTGTCGCAATGCTACATTTAAAGAACGAATTCCCCCCCCAACGGGAGTAGTCAAAGGCCCTTTAATAGCTACACCATATTCTTCAATTGCCGTCAGAGTGTCTTGAGGTAAATACTGGTATGTGCCGTATAAATCACAAGCTTCGTCCCCAGCGTAAACCTTGAACCAACTAATTTGACGCTGACCCTTATATGCTTTGGCTACCGCAGCATCTAGCACCTTTTGGGTAGCAGGCCAGATGTCTATACCTGTACCATCGCCACGAATAAAGGGGATAATTGGATTGTCCGGTACGATTGGTTCACCATTTTTGAAGGTAATTTTTGCTCCGGCTGCGGGGGGGGTAATCTTTTCGTACATACTTCACACACTCCTAATCGATACGCTGCTATTCAAAAAAACCTTATGTGGCAGGCTTGTATATTTTGCTGTGTTTTTTGTTCACCAAGCCATAAGGCACAGATTTTCCCCCTATTCCCCTTGTACATTATTTGGGGATTAAGTGTGGGATTCAGTGAAGCGATCGCAATTTTGTACGATCAAAAATAGTAAACTACTTTTCGCTATCAATGCTTCACCTTGGAGAATGCCCGATAGCTTACCGCTCTTTCACTGACCGTTAACACAAGAATGGCATGACAGACCCAATGATTTTATCAGTCCCTGCAAATGACATCGACTCCCTCCGACAACCGTTAATCGCTGGGTCTGAAAAAGTCCAACAACAGATAATCCCACAATTAGCTGAGTTGGGTAATGAGGGATTAGACGTGTTGATGGAATTTTTACTGAAACGACGCGAAAACCCAGCTACTTGGATCGATGGCAAAGCTTACCAAGTCCTCTATAACTCCGATGCACCTCAAGCCAAAGAATTTCTGCGCTCTTGTTTTCCTGAAGGAATTGTACCTCTAAAATCAGAGTGCGGGATTAACTACAATTCTTTGCAACAGCTACTAGCTGTTCAAGACTTCCAAGCAGCCGATCGCGTCACCATAGAAAAAATGTGTGAACTATCAGGGCCAACGGCTGTACAACGAAAATGGTTGTACTTTACTGAGGTTGGAAATACCTCGACTGTTGACTTGCAAACCATTAATAACCTCTGGTTAGTCCACTCCGAAGGTAAATTTGGCTTTTCAGTGCAGCGAGAAATCTGGTTAAGTTTGGGTAAAAATTGGGAGAATTTCTGGCCGAAAATTGGCTGGAAAGCAGGTAATAACTGGACGCGATACCCTAACGAGTTTACCTGGGATTTGAGTGCGCCTAGAGGTCACTTACCCCTCTCTAATCAACTTCGGGGGGTACGAGTCTTTGCTTCTTTACTTTCTCATCCAGCTTGGTCGAAGAATCCAGAAAAATGATTTTGAGCCTACGTACAAATAAATTATGATCAATCCCAAGCCAAAACTATTTTCGATGATCCGCTCTATGTTGACTTCTATGATCCAGACCACTCTGATGATGAGGAGCGTTACCTTATTATTGGAGAGTCAAATCGGGGACGCTTACTAATCATGTCGTATACAGAGAGAGGAAATTCGATTCGTCTCATTAGCGCAAGAGAAGTAACGCCATCGGAGCGAAAAGCATATAAAGAAGGGTAAGCCAGAAATGGAAGACGAACTGCGATCAGAGTATGACTTAAACAGCCTAAGGGTCAGAAAGTTCGGCCCTGAACGAAAGAGCTTTGGGAAGACAACAATTCGTTTAGAACCTGATGTTGCAGAGGTTTTTCCCAATGCTGATGCCGTCAATGAGGCTCTAAGATTTCTGATTAGAGTTGTGCAGAACAACCAAGTTTCTGCACTTGCAAAGCAGCCTCACAGTTCCTCTGAGGAGGCGGATCAAACCTCCTAGTGCTTAGTTGGAAGTGCCGCAGATCCCAAACTGAAAATATCAAATCAGATAATGGCAAACGTTCGTCTAGAAGATATTAAACGTAGATTCAATAACGTCACCGCTATTGAGGATATTACCTTTGAAATTCCTGATGGCGAGTTTTGGGTTTTAGTTGGGCCATCGGGTTGTGGAAAGTCTACAATTTTGCGAACGATCGCTGGTTTAGAAACCGCTACATCTGGCAAACTCTTTATTGGCGATCGCTTGGTGAATAATATCCCAGCCAGACAACGGGATGTAGCGATGGTATTCCAAAATTACGCTCTCTATCCTCACATGAGTGTGGCGCAAAACATCGGCTTTGGCTTGCAAATGCGAAAGGTTGACTCGAAAATCATTCAAGAACGGGTGATGAATGTGGCGCGATCGCTTTCTCTGGATCATTTGCTGGATCGCAAGCCGAAACAACTTTCCGGGGGACAGCAACAACGAGTAGCATTAGGGAGAGCGATCGCTCGTGAACCACAAGTGTTTTTACTTGACGAACCTTTATCTAATTTAGATGCCCAATTGCGCGATGATACAAGGGCTGAATTGAAACAGTTACATCAACAGCTAGGCATTACAACTATTTACGTCACCCACGATCAAGTTGAAGCGATGACTTTGGCTGATAAAATCGTCGTGCTAAATCGCGGGCGGATTCAACAAATTGGCGATCCCCAAACTATTTATGCAAGTCCTGCTAATCAGATGGTGGCAAGTTTTTTAGGCAGTCCACCAATGAATATTTTGCCTGCAATCTATGAAAATAACGGTTTTGATGTAAGTGGACAGTTATTAAAAATTCCAGCAGTTGTGAAAGAAAAATTACAGTTGCGTCAGGGACACAGTTATGATTTGGGGATTCGTCCAGAGCATATTTTTATTAACGAACCGCCATCGCGTAGCGTCTCGCAGAGAAGTCACCAAGAAGGAAATGAGAGTCAGCTGATTGTAGAAGTTAAAGTGGTGGAACCTTTGGGAAGGGAAACTTTGATTCGTGCTGGTTTACCTGGTTCGCCGGTAGTGTTGAATATTCAGGTGGGCGGGGATGTGCGTCCGCGTCCAGGCGATCGCCTTTCTCTACAACTTGATTTAAATCAGTTATTTGTATTTGATCCCAAAACAGGGGACAGAATTTTATAAAGAGTTTCTTAAACTGCCAGAAATAATTGCAAATTCCCAATTTTTTGTAGCCAGAATCTAAGAGAATATAAACTGCAATAGAGACTTAATGGATTCCCTGCAAAAACTTATATGACTATTAATCGACGGTATTTCTTGTTTTTACTCACATCAGGTGCGGGTACTTTTGCATTAGATGCTTGTGCATTAGCAGAGAAATCTCCTGACGGAAACGCTGCAACACCAAATACAACAGCAAATACAACAGGGGTTATCCAACTACCGCCTTTACCTTACGCCTACGAAGCACTGGAACCACACATCGATGCCAAAACGATGCAATTTCACCACGATAAACACCACGCAACTTATGTAAAAAACCTGAATGCAGCGTTAGCTAAACATCCAGAACTCAAAGGTAAAAGCGTTGAAGAACTGTTGCAGAAACTTGACAATGTACCACAAGATATTCGCAATACAGTACGCAATAATGGCGGTGGTCATGTGAACCACTCAATGTTCTGGCAAATTATGAAGCCGAAAGGTGGGGGAGAACCAACAGGAAATATAGCCTCCGCGATTAATCAAAATTTTGGCTCTTTTGCAGCTTTCAAAAAACAGTTTAACGAAGCTGGTGCTGGTCGTTTTGGTAGTGGTTGGGTTTGGCTAGTGCGTAACAAAGGTGGCAAGTTGGAAGTGACAACTACAGCTAACCAAGATAGTCCCTTAAGTGCAGGTAAATATCCCATCCTGGGTAATGACGTATGGGAACATGCATATTATCTCAATTACCAAAATCGCCGCGCCGATTATTTAGATGCTTGGTGGAACGTAGTTAATTGGGATGAGATTAACAAGCGCTTTGCAGCAGCAACTAAATTTGCCTGAGCGAGGCAACAATTTAGAGTTATAGGCACTTATAAACTGGCAACAGAAACAATATTCTGCTGCCAGTTTTTTGATACCAGTCGTGTTGTCTAAAAGCCAATACAGTTCAGTTAAGCGTTTCTTTCTTCTCTCAGTGCCGCGCCAGTTGCTTCTCCCAAGGGGAGACGCTGCGCGAACAAGTCGGGGAACCGCAAGGGCGCACTGGCAACTCTATTGCCTCTGTGGTTCGTTAAAAAAATTAACTATGACAAAGAGTTTTAGCCTTAACCCAAGCGTATTGAGGTATAGCCCATTATCTCAGAAACTTAATATATTGTTACTCCCAAGCAGTAGAAATAATATTGGATTAAAAGATTAATCACCGAGATTAATTTGGGAATCCTATAAATAACAAATGATAATCGTCAGGATGTAAGGGGAGCCAATCTGAGGTGATGCTATCAAATAACAAAAATTCTCCTCCCAAGGGGAATCTACCGCTACGCTTAGTGCTTGTGCTTCCTTTCGTTTTGCAAATCTTCGCCGCAGTAGGACTGACAGGCTATTTATCTCTTCGCAACGGACAACAAGCAGTAAATGATTTAGCCAATCGATTGCAAAATGAAGTTAGCGATCGCATCGACCAGGATCTAGATAGTTACCTGAATACAGGTCGTCATCTAGCTGAAATTAACGGTGGTGCGATGGATATGGGATTACTTGACCCTAACAATCCACAGCAACTTGGGCAGTTTTTCTGGAAGCAACTCCAACTGCATAATATTGGCTATATTACTTTTTGCTTGAAGACCGGAGATTTTGCAGGTGCTGGACGCTTCTTTGAGGATGGTCGCGTTACAGTCGATGTTTCCCACAAGCGCAATGGCAACCAACATTGGTATCTCTACAACACAGATAAACAAGGGAATCGGGCTAACCTGGCGCTCGATAATGGCCCTTACATTCCTATGGAAGAAGCTTGGTGTGAGGAACCAGCAAAGACAGGCAAATCGATGTGGACGCTTTATCAATGGCAATCGCCACCTTACACGCTATCCGTATCTGCTAATCGCCCAGTCTATGACAAAAACAAGAATTTGATCGGTGTTATTGGAGTTGACCAGCGACTGACGCAGATTAGTGATTTTCTCCAGCAGTTAAAAGTCAGTCCATCTGGAAAAACTTTTATTTTGGAACGCAATGGATTGTTAATTGCAACTTCCAACAAAGAACAACCTTTTACACTTGTTAATGGCAAAGCTAAACGGCTTCAAGGTTCTGACAGTAAAGATCCACTGATTCAAGCTACTGCAAAACATTTAACTGAGTATTTTAATAATTTGTCAAACATCAAAGACAATCAGTCGCTGGAATTTCAACTCAACAATCAGCGCCATTTTATTCAGGTGGCACCTTGGCGGGATGAATGGGGTTTAGATTGGCTTGTGGTTGTAACGGTTCCAGAATCTGACTTTATGGGACAAATTAACGCCAACACGCACACGACAATTTTGTTGTGTTTGGGTGCATTAATATTAGCGACTATTTTAGGCTTCTACACCTCTGGCTGGATTGCTCGTCCAATTTTGCGCTTGAGTCAAGCATCAGAAGCAATTGCCGCAGGTGAGTTAAATCAACAGGTAGAAGTACCGTCAGTGCATGAATTGGGTAGATTGGCGCAGTCCTTTAACCGCATGGCGCAGCAGTTACGGGATTCTTTCACCACTATTGAGCAAACCAATCAACAATTAGCTAAAACCAACGAGGAATTAGAAAGTCGGGTAGAAGAACGCACCCACGAGTTAAAGGAAGCGAAACTTACCGCCGATGCTGCTAATCATGCCAAGAGCGATTTTCTCGCAAACATGAGCCACGAATTGCGAACACCGCTCAACGGAATTTTAGGCTATGCCCAAATTCTTGCCCGTACTGCATCTGACGAAAAACAACAGCGTGGCATTGATATTATCTATCAATGTGGTTCGCATTTACTGACTTTAATTAACGATATTCTCGACTTATCTAAAATCGAAGCTGGCAAACTAGAACTACATCTCGTCCCATTCTATCTACCTGCACTTCTACAAAGTGTTGTGGAAATCTGCCGCATTAAAGCCGAACAAAAGGGTATTGAGTTTATTTATCAGCCGCCGGAGAATTCAGCAATGGGTATTGTTGCTGATGAGAAGCGTCTGCGACAAGTTCTGATTAACTTACTGGGAAATGCCATTAAGTTTACCGACAAAGGCAGTGTCACATTTAAGGTGGAAGTGGTGTTAGGGGATATAACTAATCTTCGCTTCTATATTCAGGATACGGGCATCGGTATGAGTCCCCAGCAATTAGAGAAAATTTTCCTCCCCTTTGAGCAAGTCGGGGATAGCAAACGCCAAAGTGAAGGAACAGGATTAGGACTTGCTATCAGCCGGCGATTTGTTGAGTTGATGGCTAGTCAAATCCAGGTTGAAAGCCAATTAGGGGTTGGTAGTAAGTTTTTCTTTAATATTGACTGTGCGATCGCAACTGATTGGGTACAAGCAAATTCCGTTACACCATCTGGCAGAATTGTTGGATATTCTGGCGTTGGCGCAACCTCTGTGAAAGAGCATCGCAAAAAAATCCTAATTGTCGATGACCGTTGGGAAAATCGGTCAGTAATTGTCAATCTTTTGCAACCCCTTGGTTTTGAGGTTATCGAAGCCAACAACGGAGAAGAGGGTTTAGAAAAAATCACACGCGATCGCCCCGATATGATCATTTGTGATTTAGCCATGCCCATAATGGATGGCTGGGAAATGCTCAAACAATTGCGTCAGTCTGAAACTTTACGTGATGCCATTGTGATTGTCTCTTCTGCTAGCGTCTTTGAGATTGACCGCCAAAAGAGTTTAGCTGCTGGTGGTAACGATTTCTTGGCAAAACCCGTGCAAGCAGATGAACTTTATGCTGCATTAGCCAAGCAATTACAACTAAATTGGGTATATACAGATACTAATATAAAATATCCAATCGATATAGCCGCAAGCGCCAAAACCATTGTAATTCCAAGTATTTATGATTTAAAAAGGTTATTAGAACATGTGGAAACTGGGTACTTTAGAGGTATCCGAGAAGAATTGGATCAATTAGCTCAATTAGATGAACAATATCAACCCTTTATTCAAGAACTCAGGCAATTGGTTAAAGGCTTCAATATTCAGACAGTTCGTCATTTTCTCCAAGAGTCGATAAACCAATCTCAGGAATCAACAAAGATTTAGGTAGGAGATTGAAAAGTGATGGCAACTGATGGTAAAGGTCAAACAATTCTGATTATTGACGATCATCCAACTAATATCGAAGTGCTATATGATGCACTTGACCGAGCCGGTTATAAAGTCCTAGTAGAAATGGATGGTTGGCACGGCATCGAGACGGTAAAAAACTATCCCCCAGATTTAATTTTACTAGATGTAATGATGCCAGGAATTGATGGCTTTGAAACCTGTCGTCAATTAAAATCTCAACAGAATACCTGCGAAATTCCGATTATTTTCATGACTGCTCTTAATGATACAACCGATAAAGTCAAAGGTTTAGCATTAGGGGCTGTAGATTATATTACAAAACCATTTCAACAAGAAGAAGTACTTGCACGCATTGGGATTCATCTGAAACTGCGACAAGCAAATTTAGAATTAGCGCAACAAAAGCATATCTTAGAGCAACGGGTACAAGAACGCACCGCAGAGCTTTCGCAAGCGCTAGATAATTTTAAAAACGCACAATTGCAATTAGTCCAAAGTGAAAAAATGGCAACCTTGGGTAACTTAGTTGCAGGGGTAGCACACGAAATTAACAACCCCCTTGGATTTCTCAAAGGTAGCCTGAATAATACTGAAGAGTATATCCAAGATTTATTTAAGTATGTGCAATGCGTGCAGCAACATCATCCCCAGCTTGCACCTGCTGTCACCAACCTTGCCGAGAAAATTGACTTAGAATTCCTCAGTGAGGACTTACTAAAGCTGCTAGGTTCAATGAAAGTAGCGACAGAACGCATTACGGGCATTAGCACTAGTCTCCGTACCTTTTCTAGAGCCGATACATCTGAAAAAGTTGCTTGCAATCTGCATGAAGGAATTGAGAGTACACTGTTAATTTTGAAGTATCGCCTCAAACCGTCAGAGAAACGTCCGACAATTGAGGTAATTACAGATTATGGTAAATTACCGCCTGTTAAGTGCTTTTTAGGACAGTTAAATCAAGTATTTATGAACATTCTTGCTAATGCAATTGATGTATTAGATACAGAAAGCGTTGGGCGAACATTTGCCCAATTACAAGCTAATTCTCAGCAAATTATAATTCACACTGAAGTATCCAGCGACCAGAATACGGTAGTAATTCAAATCAAAGATAACGGACCGGGAATGCCAGAGGGTATTAAAGCACATATTTTTGACCACTTGTTTACCACTAAAGAGGTTGGCAAGGGAACGGGATTAGGATTAGCGATCGCTCGTCAAATTGTTGAAGAAACGCATAATGGTAAGTTGATCTGCAACTCCGTTTTGGGTAAGGGTACAGAATTTATCATTAAAATTCCAGTGTCTTAATAATAAATTATGTTCTTAATTACGAATTACGTTAGCGTAGCGTTAGCGACGTAGGAGCGTCATTACGAATTACGAATTACGAATTACGAATTACAATGACTTTTGAGTAGGTATACCAACAGCACGAGGAAAATTAGCTGGTGTGTTTGCTACCTTACGTAAATAAAGGCAATGACGGATGCTGTGACTCAAAGGTGTTGTAAATTTTTCGATTGATTCAATGACCCCACCCAACTGGTTAACAGCATTTTGCAAAGCAGTTGTTTCATCCTCCGTCCAATTACCGCGATAGATTATGGCTAAACCTCCCTGTTTGAGCAGTGGTAGGGTATATTCTGCACAGACAGAGGCTGCACCTACAGCACGGATCAATCCAATATCGTAAGCTTGTCGATGCTGCAGGTGATGACCGATTTCTTCAGCCCTACCAACAAGAGTTTTGGCATTGGTAAGGGCAAGTTCAGTTAATATATTGTCGAGAAAAGTAATTTTTTTCCGAGTGGAATCCAGAAGAGTAATTGTGCAATTAGGTACAGTAATTGTCACTGGAATACCCGGAAAACCCGCACCTGTACCAATATCGATGAGAGTAGGGGAAGTAGGGGAGAAATTTGTTGATAACAAGGGCGCAATTCCTCGCAAAGAATCCCAGAGATGTTTTTCCCAAAACTCTTGGGGGTCGGTGATCCGAGTTAAATTGAGTTGGCGATTACCTTCTAGGATTAACTCATAAAGCCTTTGGAATTGCGCTTGCTGTTGGACAGTTGGTTGCCAATTGAGAGTTTGCTGCCAGATTTCTGCCATCTCAGGCAATAGGTTTGTCATTTGTCATTTGTCATTAGTCATTAGTCATTGGTCATTGATCATTGGTCAAAAATCAATACTTCTTCTTCCCCTGCCTCCCCTGCCTCCCCTGCCTCCCCTGCCTCCCCTGCTCCCCTTGTCTCCTTGTCCCCTTGCTCTTTTCTTACACCGATGGTAGAGGTTCTTTGACTTTGGATTCTAGTGTTTTTGGGTCTACTGATTCTAATTCACCGTGGTTGAGTGTCCAGCAACGATCTGCGATCGCTAACAGATCCCCAGCATCGTGTGTCACTACCAACAGCGTCCAATCTTGTTTCAGTTTCGCTAATAAATTTACCAGTTGCCGACGCATTGACCAATCTAACCCAGCTGTGGGTTCATCCAATAACAGTAAATTTGGCTGGCGAATCAATTGCACAGCCAAAGCTAAACGTCGTTGCTGACCACCACTCAAAGCATGGGGGGCGGCAAAGAGCGATAAATGCTCTAATCCCACCTCAGTAAGGGCCTGTTTAACTCGTTCTGACCCTAACTCAGGATGTCCTAAACGCAATTCTTCTAAAATTGAACCACCGCAAAAGTGCCGTTCTGGAAACTGAAATACCAACCCAGCTAATTGTTGCAGCTGTTCGGCTATAAGTTCTTGTTCCCGCCAGAAGAGTGCGCCGCTAGTGGGTTCGGCTAGTCCCGACAAAATTTCTAGTAAGGTACTTTTACCCGAACCACTCGCGCCAATAATCAGACCTAGCTGCTGGGGTGCTAATTCCAAGTTAATCGATTTGAGAATCGCTGTTGGGCACGCTGTGGGATGATAATTTAGATTTCGGAGATAGAGCATTTGTTAAGATTACCAAAAAGTCAGCAAATTACTGATTAGCTACACTAAGAGCATCTGGAAAATTCCAAGAAAGGATTAACACCTTAATCTAGCAGCAAGAATCATCCACTTTTTCTCCATTGTGACAGACCCACCATTAAAACTTTGGCTATAACCAGCCTGGGAACATGGAAAAATTACCAAAGTCAACCTTTATATAAGAAAATTTTGGTTGAAGCAGAGGCAAGTTAACACTTCGACTTCGCTCAGTGTAAAAATTAACCATTTTTGCATTCTAAGTAACACATACAACTATTTCAACCGCAAATATTCTGAGGGTTAAAATGACTAAAAGGTTTTCTTCGCCTCGATTAGTAGTGTCTGCTAGACTCACTAACCTTGCTCAGACTGCTTTTGGCGCTGCGATCGCACTTAATTTGTGGGTAAATCCCTCCTTGGCTGGCGATCCGTTTCGCAATCGTGAACCTCATCAAATTGGCGACCAAACAGAAGCCGCTTTTAAAGCGATTTTCCAACAAGGCAACTATCCAGCCGCAGAGCGTTATCTGGAACAAGCAGTATCCAAAGAGCCAAATGAACCTCTAGCTTATGCTATGAAGGCATCTTTAGCATACGGAAATAAAGATTGGGCTAAATTAGACACCTACAGTCAGAAAACTCTAGAAGCCGGACAAAAATTAATTCCTAGCGATCCATTGCGTGGTAATTTATACACTGCTGTTGGTCATTTTTTAGAGGGTGCAGTAGTTCTCACCCGTGAGGGTACAGTCAACGGTGTACCCCAAGCTTTTAGTCGGTTGCGGCAAGTTTATGAATATTTAGACAAAGCCGAAGCAATTTCTGCCAACGACCCAGAACTGAATTTAATCAAGGGTTATATGGATTTATTATTGGCGGTTAATTTGCCTTTTGCTAGCCCAGATCAGGCAATTGGACGCTTAGAAAAAAATGCTGCTCCTGGGTATCTCGTGGATCGGGGTATTGCTCTTGCTTACCGCGATTTAAAACGGTATCCACAAGCACTAGAGTATGTAAACCGGGCGATCAAAACCACATCCGATAATCCAGAAATTTATTATCTAAAAGCCCAAATCCTGAAAGAACTGGGGCAAAAAGAAAAAAGCCAGCAGATGATCAAGGAAGCGATCGCTAATTTTGACAAAGCATTAACTAAAAAATCCCAACTCCCAGGCGATTTAGTCAAACAAATTGAGAGTGAACGCAAAAATGCTGTTACCCTAAAGAATCCTTAGCCCCCACTCCCCATTCCCCATTCCCCACTCCCTACTTTGATATGCTTATTTGCAGAACAGTAATTGAGATACTAGACCAAAATGGAGATTCAGTTCCGCGAAATTAATCCTTTTGATGTGTGGATTTGGCTGAAATTCAGCACAAATCCTTCTGCGCGTGAAAAGCAGTATGTAGAAGAAGTTTTCAATTCCTGGTTTTATCTGGGTAAATTGGGTGCATTTAATGCAGAGAATCTTCAGGTGCAGGACACTGGACTCGATATCAGCTACATGAATTATGATGAGCAAGGGTATGACAAAAGCCTGCTAGCACTGATGCACAACATTGGTGAGTTTGAATATGAGGGTCAGTGGGGGCGTTGTTGGTTTGACTTAGGAACCAGTGATGCGATCGCTCTGGATATTTTAATCAACGCCCTTAGCCAGCTAAGTCAGGAATATGTCACCATTGAAGAATTGTACATCGGTGGCGAAAATCCAGATTGGCCTATTGAGGGTAGCGAAAGTCGTCCTCAGTCTATTTACGATAATTAGTTACAAAAATGAATAAAGCAGGCGAAATTCGGGTAATAGCCTTGGGGCTAATTCGGGATGGCGAACGCATATTTCTTTCTGAAGGCTACGATCCCGTAAAGCAAGAAACATTTTATCGCGCTTTAGGCGGTGGTGTTGAATTTGGCGAAACCAGCCGCGCCGCCTTAGAACGGGAGTTTCAAGAGGAAATTCAGGCAGAGTTAACGAATATTAAATATCTAGGTTGTATAGAAAACCTGTTTACATTTAGTGGTAGGCAAGGTCATGAAATTATTCAGCTTTATCAATGTGACTTTGTTGATTCCAAATTTTATCAACTGGAAAGTTTAGTTTTTTCAGAATCACAAACTCATAAACATAGAGCCTTATGGATAGATATTTCTCGCTTGAAATCTGGGGAATTAAGATTAGTACCTGAAGTATTTTTTGAATATTTATAAAATCTCTGGCGATTTACTAAGATTGCTTTGCTCTTAATTATGTTACCGCACTCAGCAAAGACACAATATACTGGTTGAGACTAACGCCCTCCCGTTCAGAAGTCTCAGCTAAACGTTGATGTAAAGATTTTGGCATCCGTAGTAGTAGTTTACCGCTATAGCTATCATTATTACTTGGTAAGGGGATATCATCGCCGGCTTCATAAGCTGTTTCAATCCACAATTCCCGCGCCTCATTGAGATTTGCCATTGTCTCTTCAAGGGTTTCGCCTTGGGTAAGACATCCAGGTAAATCTTTAATTTGACCTACGTAACCTTCCTCTGGATCGGGGTAAAGTGTTAAAGGGTACTGAAGATTTAAATAATATTCTAAGGACGGCTTCTCAATCTGCTGGTTCTTCTGGTTCAGTGTCTTCATCAATCCACTCTTCTAAATTTAATAGTTCAACTATTTGCTGTACATAAACTCCTTTAACTTTTTGTCCTCCTGTTTTGGGTACAGTGATGGTTTTACCTTGGGAGTCTCGGAAGCTATGATGGCTACCCTTAGACCTTTTCTCTTGAAAGCCAAAAGCTTCCAATAGATAGTAAACTTCCTGAAACCGCACTTCTGGAGGTCGCTTTAGGAACTGATCTACTAATTTTCTTAACTTGCTCATTGAGAGATGATACTATATATGATATCAAAATTTTGAGATATAAAAAAGCGATCGCTCTAATTAACAGCAATCTACGTTAATTCTGCTTTAGATTTTGCCACCCTTCTTGCACGGTATTCAGCCATTGCCTCGGCTGCAAGTTTGGCAAGTATGTCTGGAGAACGGGCAAAAGCTTCATCCCAAAATTGTTCATCTTCTAGTTCTGCCAAAATCATCGCTGCTATCGCATCTTGTTCATTGGCAGGTAAATTTTTTAGTTTAGCGATCGCTTGTTCAAGTAGCTCAGTCATGGCTGTTAATCGTTACGAAAGTCATACTATAAATTATCTCTGCTTGCACTCTGTTGGGTGCGATCGCTTGGGGTGGAAGCAAAGCGCGATCGCTCTCAATAGCAGAACTAGTAGAGTTTGAGACAGTTCTACAATAAAAGCAAAGACGTTGAGGTTGAACTAACTTAATGGGTGTACCTGAAACAAACCCAAAGATACCAATGCTTTCACCAAGCCTCTACAAAACTGATTTTTACGCTTGGACACAGGAACAAGTAACTTTACTTCGCAATCAGCAGTGGAGTCAGATTGATCTGCAAAATCTGATTGAAGAGATTCAATCTTTGGGTAAACAGCAACGTCAATGATGACTGCCACTAATTCTTTGCAAAACCCAACCTTTTTGCTCCAAAATCTTACAAAGTTGCTTGCCAGAAATCGATTTCATACAGCAATTTCGACAACTTGATCTGTTGACTCAATTGCATTACGACTGTTGGCAACTTCAAGCCAACCTTCAATAGCGTCCTTTAAGTTAGTCATTACCTCTTCTATGGTGTCTCCTTCGGTAATACAACCGGGAAGCGCGGGAACCTCTGCCCAATAGCCGCCTTCTTCTGCTGGATGAATAATTGCTCTAATTTTCATAAACTTGTTGAGCTAGTTTGTGAGAATATGCTAACAAGCATAGCTGCCTCTGGAATCGCACCCTGCATTCTCCTAAAAGCATCAATCAAATTCTGTAATTGTTGAGCTGCCTTAAAAACTCCCAACCCGCGCACCGTAACTTTTCCAGGATAATACACAAAGCGCGTCTTGAGATTGTGGACTATGACTTCTACCCTGGTGAACCAAGCAAGTTAGTAGATGAATCAGAGCAGCAAATTGATGCTGAACACTGACAGATAAACTGTATCGTCCTTACCTACTCTCTGAAAGAGCTTTTTGTAAACTTTCATTTCTGCGATTGAGTTAGGTATCTAATGGCTGGCATAAGTAAGTCGGCATGATAAAACCCATGTATGTTTAGTTTTATAAAAACTCTGGAATGACCAATTTATAAGCTGTTTTCTGATTTTATATTTCGTCACATAGGTTGATTTTTTAAAACCGACTTACTTAGCAGTAGATAGACGAGTTTATCTAATTTAAATTTGCAAATTAGATGTGGAACAGCTTACTGGCAAAGATATCTTTACAGGTGGTGCGGGTGGCGTTGGCGTAGCCCACCGTACCCCTACGGGGAAGCAAGCTACGCGTAGCGTCTCGCAGAGAAGGTATCGCTTTGTTTTCAATACATACACAATCAAAATTTTTAAAAGTGATAAATAGTTGACTAGTATCCTAATATGCTGTAACTTGATGTCTTGTAAGTTAATCTGTGAAGTAAACAAGAAATCAACAAGCAAGACTCTCAATATTACTAGAGTTTCGATGAGATTTTCTTGCAATTCCAGCATTAACGATAAATGAAATATTTAAATTCGGAGAGTTGCGTTGACTACAGCATCTAAGCTTGCGTTAAAGACTTGTTTGCTCCCTCTCACACTCAGTGCTGCCCTCTTGCCAGCTATCATAGGCAAAGCCCAAAACCCTCCTCCACCGGAGGCTGCAAGTGGTCGAGTTGAGCGTGAAGCTGTTCGCACAAATAAGTATGTGGTAGTAGCTGCAAATCCACTAGCATCAGCAGCCGGACGCGATGTTCTACGTCGTGGAGGTAGTGCGATCGATGCTGCTATTGCAGTCCAAATGGTACTGACGTTGGTAGAGCCGCAATCTTCAGGTATTGGTGGTGGTGCTTTCCTTGTTCACTACGATGCCAAAACGAAGAAGTTGGTCACTTATGACGGTCGAGAAACTGCACCGGCTGCGGCGAAACCAGATCGCTTTCTCGATGCCAATGGCAAACCATTACAGTTTTATGATGCTGTTGTCGGAGGTAAATCTGTAGGTGTGCCTGGGGTGTTACGAATGCTAGAGTTGGCACACAAAAAATATGGCAAGTTACCTTGGTCGCAACTGTTTCAAGGAGCTATCCAACTGTCTGAACAAGGTTTCCCACTTTCACCACGTTTGTACACTCTGCTAAGTAGGGATCAATATCTATCTCGCAACGAGCCAGCTAAGAGCTATTTCTATCAACCCGATGGTACACCCAAGCCAGTTGGTACAAGATTGGTCAATCAGTCTTTGGCAGAGGTATTGCGTCAGATTGCCAAAGGAGGCGCTGATGCCTTTTATCAAGGAAATATTGCTAAAGACATAGTAGCTACGGTGAGCCAAGCTGCTGTATCAGGTGACTTAACCACCACTGATCTAGTGCAATATCAAGCTAAACTGCGAGAACCAGTTTGTGGCACTTATCGAATTTACAAAGTTTGCGGTATGGGGCCTCCAAGTTCTGGTGGTTTAACCGTACTGCAAATTTTAGGTATTCTTCAACAATTTAATCTGGCAGCTTTAAAGCCAGCTTCTTTAGAAGCAGTCCATTTATTTTCTGAAGCTGGACGTTTAGCCTATGCTGACAGAAATTTATATATAGCTGACACAGATTTTGTTTCAGTACCAGTCAAAGAATTAATTAACCCTAACTACCTGAAGTTACGGGCAGCAATAATCAATCCTGAACGTTCAATCGGTCAAGCCCAAGCAGGCAATCCATTGTTACAGCAAGTAAATCCCTTGGGTAAAGATCAATCTAGGGATTTGCCATCTACTAGTCATGTTTCAATTGTCGATGCGGCAGGTAACGCTATTTCAATGACTACTAGCATTGAAGATGCCTTTGGCTCAAGATTAATGGTACGAGGCTTTTTACTTAACAACCAACTGACAGATTTCTCTTTTTCGCCGACATCAGAAGGAAAGCCCGTTGCTAATCGCATAGAAGCCAAGAAACGCCCTAGAAGCTCAATGGCTCCCATGATGGTCTTTGATCGCAATGGCAAGCTAGTAATGGTAATTGGTTCAGCTGGTGGGCCGCAAATCATTAATTATGTCGCTAAAGCAATAGTAGCCCATCTGGACTGGGGATTGGACATTCAGCAAGCGCTATCTTTGCCAAATTTTGGTAGTCGTAATGGCCCAACTGAACTAGAAGAAAATACAGATGTTGCCAACCTCAAATCTGCTTTAGAAGCTAGGGGTCATACAATCAGCGTTATACAATTAACCAGTGGTTCCACCGGAATTGTACTGACTAATCAGGGGCTAGTTAGTGGTGCTGACCCACGTCGTGAAGGAGCGCCTTTGGGTGAATAACAGCTAGTGTTGAGCAAGTATTTTCTCTTTTTCAATATCAAAAATCCCTCAACAATTCTCTGGCACAAAACTATGAAATGGTTCCCAAAAATAGCACTTACAACTACTATTAGTATTTTCAGCTTGCTAGGAAGCTCAGTTAACCAAGTACAAGCTGCATTTCTGGACTACGCCTTTACACAATCAGGCTGGGAAGGAGGAGGTATCTTGTCTGGTTCATTTTCTGGTGTGGATCAGAATAATGATGGGTTAATTTACACAAGTGAGTTAAATACGTTTGATTTGATATTTTCTGGCAACTCCAAAGTTCCGCAAGAGAAATGGTTGGGTGTATCTAGTTTAAGTTCTTTTGGATTTAACTCTAGTAATTCTAAATTAACTTTCTCAACTTATGAAAATTTAGATGAGTATACTGCTAATATTGTTGGTTTGCCTTATCTTAATTATATTGGCAAGCCTTTTCTCACCAACTATATTACCTCTTCTGAAATTCAACCGCTTGTAGTTGCAAAATCGATTCCCGAACCTACCTTTGGATTTGCTAGTTTAGCTGTCTTGAGTTTTGGCCTATTACTTAAATTGAGCAACTCCAAATGATGGTTAACATCTGCGACTGTGCGAGATATCGTCATGACTTAGGCAAAAATTGCTAAAAAGCTTAATTTATCTAACCCCCTTTTCTGCGAGTTTCTAAAACGACGTGCAGCTTGTTTTCTGGTTTAATGCGACTAAATCCGAGTTTTTTCGCTAGCTGTTTGAGTTCCATGACTCGCAAAAGTTGATTTGCAGAGACTGGTAAAGTACCATAGCGATCGCCTTTAAATCCTAAACTCCACCTTCTAACTCCTCTAGAGCATCTACTGTCAGTGGTGCTTGGCCACTGTGGCGCACATACAATACATTAACTGTAGTACCTCGAATCGTAAAAAGTACTCGGTATACATTTTTGGCTTTCCCATAAAGGAGTTGACATACTTCTTCTGGAAAAATTTCATGTTCGACTGCTAAAGCACAACGTTGGGGCTTCTTTTGTAAGGTAGCAATAGCATTCATCAATCCTCGAAACCAACGATCAGCAAATTCAGGATTCCGCTCTCGATACCAGCGATAAGCTTGCTCAATCTGAGTTTCTGCGATTGGGGTAATCTCAACCTGAAATGCCATACTTTTGCTGCATTTCTTGGACGAAATCCCCAATGGGGCGAGTTTGACCAGCGTTGAGTTCCTCGAAACCTTGTCCAATACCAGCAATTGTCTCCAATTGATCAATCAGTTGGCGTAATTTGGTGGGGTCGATTTTGGCAGTGTCTAGAAAGGTGACAAGAACTTGAGAGCGATCGCTAATATCTTGCGGTAACTGGGTGAGGTGAATTTCTCCATCCTGATAAATGCCTTCGATAGTTTTTATCATGAGTTGAAGTTGGGTTAGTATTTCCTTTAATTCTACTAACTAGACTCAAAGGGCTGGGTCTAGAATTCCCGCCTGCTCAAAATGACATAGGTTTTCACTTGATGACTAATCTTTTTCTACTGATCAAACAATAGCCGCCTCTGGAATCGCACCTTGCATTTTCCCGAAAGCATCAATCAAATTCTGCAATTGTTGATCTGCTTTAAAAACTCCTAACCCGCGCACTGTAACTTTCCCAGGAGAATAGACAAAGCGCGTCTTTAGATTGTCTGGTAAATTCGCCGCCAATAAATTCCAAGCGGGTTCTTCCATTGGTGTTTCTAAAACGACGTGCTGCTTGTTTTCTGGTTTAATGCGGCTAAATCCGAGTTTTTTCGCTAGCTGTTTGAGTTCCATGACTCGCAAAAGTTGATTTGCAGAGACTGGTAAAGTACCATAGCGATCGCTCCACTCAGCAGCAATCTGCTTTAATTCTGATTTAGATTTAGCTGTCGCCACCGCCCGGTATGCACTCATCTTTTGATCCAAATCGGTAATGTAATCTGCTGGGATAAACGCCGTCAGGTTGAGGTCAATCTGGGTATCCTCCACTTGCGGAATTTCTTGTCCTCGGATTTCCCGAATTGCTTCTTCTAGCATTTCCATGTATAAATCAAAACCGATGGCATCCATTTGACCGGATTGTTCTGCACCTAGCAAGTTACCCACGCCTCTGATTTCCATATCGCGCATCGCTAGCTGATATCCAGAACCCAACTGAGTAAATTCCTGAATTGCTCGTAATCGTTGCCGTGCGGCATCAGATAATGCCCGTTGCTTCGGATAAAATAACCAAGCATGAGCTTGGATACCTGCACGTCCCACACGACCGCGTAATTGATACAGTTGTGCCAATCCAAAGCGATGAGCATCTTCAATCAAAATGGTGTTGACTCGCGGAATATCTAAGCCAGATTCAATAATTGTCGTACAAACGAGGATGTCTGCATCGCCATTACTGAAGGTGAGCATGGTTGATTCTAACTCGCTTTCATCCATTTGACCGTGAGCGATCACAAACCTAGCTCCCGGTATCACTTCTCGTAAATTGGCTGTTGTCTCTTCAATTCCGTCTACTCGTGGAACTACGTAAAATACCTGTCCGCCTCTATCTAATTCTTGCCGAATTGCAGTGCGGATACTTTCGGAATTTATTGGTGATAGATGGGTTTTAATCGGTCGTCTGGTTGGGGGTGGCGTGGTAATCAAACTCATTTCCCGAATTCCCGACAAGGACATATACAAAGTCCGGGGAATGGGAGTGGCGGAGAGGGTAAGCACATCAACCTGAGTTCTCAGGCTTTTAATTTTCTCTTTTTGATTCACCCCAAATCGCTGTTCTTCATCCACCACCAACAGTCCTAAATCCCGGAATGTCACGCCTTTACCTAAAAGTTGGTGCGTACCAACTACTACATCTAATTCACCCGTTGCCAATCGCTTTTGAATATCGCGGCGTTCTTCAGCCGAACGAAAACGGTTGAGCAAACCGACATTTACTGGGTAGGGAGCAAAACGTTCTTTGAGTGTATGGTAATGCTGCTGTGTTAAAATAGTCGTTGGCGCAAGGAGTGCCACTTGTTTACCGGCGGTGACTGCTTTAAAAACAGCACGAATCGCCACTTCCGTCTTCCCGAAACCGACATCGCCACAAACTAAGCGATCCATTGGGCGATCGCTTTCCATGTCGCGTTTCACATCTTGTACAGCTTTGAGTTGATCCGTCGTGGGTTGGTAGGGGAAAGAATCTTCCAATTCTTCCTGCCAAGGCATATCACCTGGGAAGCTGAAACCTTGTTGTTGCGATCGCGCTGCATACAGTTTCAACAAGTCCACTGCCAATTTTTTGATCGCTTTGCGGACTTTATTCTTGGTATTTTCCCAAGCTTTACCAGTCATCCTGTTGAGTTCCGGTGCTTTATCACCTGCGGCGCGGAACCGGGATAAAGCACCTACTTGATCGGCTGCAACTCTTAATAACCCATCAGCATACTGCACCACCAAATAATCACGGGTTTCATTATTAATCGTCAAACTTTCCAGCTTGACAAATTTGCCAACACCATGATTTCTATGAACCACATAATCGCCTGGACGCAGCTTATTGGGATCAACTTGTTTAGAAGTAGCTTTGTGGCGCTTGCGGATATAGCCGGGAGTCGCCAAAGAATGCTGCCCAAAAAATTCCCGATCTGTAACGATTACCACTCGATATGTCGGCAGAATAAAACCTTCTAGTTCCGCCAGACCAGAATATTTTAGGGCTATGGGAGTATGGTTGATTTGCAGCTTATCAATCGCTTGGTAGTCGCGGGGATTGGGGATAAACTGAGCCGGACAGTCATGTTCTTGCAACAGCGAGACAGAACGGGAAGGTTGAGCAGAAAGCAACCAGATAGAGAAATTGCGATCGCGTTCTTGGCGGATGGTTTCAGCTAGTTTAGCAAACTGGTGCGGCGTGACTGGAACAGGTCGGCTGGCAAGATTAATCCCATCATTTTCTTCTGACAGTTCCGATAAATATAAGGTTTTAAATTTGGCAACGTCAGCCAAACACTCATCAAACGACCGGTGAATTTTCGGCAATGTTAGGGGAATGGGGAGTAGGGAATGGGGAGTAGGGAATGGGGAAGAATCTACCCCCACTCCCCACTCCTTATTCCCTATTCCCCACTGTTCCTGGGCATTTTCTACCCAGCGATCGCTATGAGCATGACACTGTTCTGGCTCATCAATGGCAATCAGGGTATTTTCTGATAAATAGTTTAGCAGGGACGCTGGTTGCTCGAAAGCCAACCCCAAAAAGCGACGACTACCCTCCAAGAGTGATGAGTTCTCAGTGCTAAGTTCTGAGTCAGAATTTAACTCATAACTCATAACTCCTAACTCACCACTATTCTTCAGTGCCGCCATGACGATGGGAGCAAAGCTAGTGGGGGTAAGAATTAACTGATCAACTTTGTCGAGGGCGGAACGTTGGGTTGCTGGGTCAAATTCCCGCATTTGCTCGATTTCATCACCAAACCATTCCAGCCGGACTGGAAACTCAGATGAAACTGGGTACACATCAACAATATCGCCCCGTCGGCTCCACTGTCCTTCTGTTTCCACCAGAGGTACTCGTTCGTATCCCAGAATAGTTATTTTCTCACTGAAGGCATTCAAGTCTAATTCCATCCCCCGCTTTAAGGTAAGACAGAATTGCCCAAAAGCTTCTGGTGGTGGTAAGTGGGGTTGCAGTGCCCCTTGAGTAGCTACAATTGCCAAATTTGTCCTTTGTCCTTTGTCCTTTGTCATTTGTTCTTGGTTTGTTTCTAATGACATAGGCGCTTCGCCTTCCCGCAGGGTATGACTAATGACCAATGACTCTTGAACGGCAGTTGCTCCACTTGGGGAGACCCCAAGACCGCACTGCCTCCTCTTGAGCAAATCTGCCAATACCTGCATTTGCCCCCAACTCATCTCAGTTTCCGGGTCAAAAGGTTCGTAGGGAGAAGCCTCGGAGGTGGGGTAAAAATGTACTGTTTGCCATCCCATTGCCTCCAGTTGTGCGTAAACGCGTCCAGCTTCTTCCAGGGTGGCACAAACCACAAACAAATCCTTGCCCGTAGCCTGCGCCAATGCCGAAGCCACTAAACCCTTGGGTAGTCGAGGAATGCCATTTAACCGCAATTCTTGTTGTCGGTTTAACTTAGAAATAAATTCAGTGGTGAGCGGCGATCGCGCTAAGGCACGCACAATAGAAGAAAATGACATAAGTACTACTAGCGGTGGGAGTCTTTGTGGATTAGAAAATTTTGAGGCAGTTTATGTCAACTATTTTAAAAGGTTGACGGTTGACGGTTAACAGTCAACAGTCAACAGTCAACGTGAAAATAACTATTACTTTGTCTACAGTAAAAGCATTTATAGAAGCACCTTTAATACTAGATACTAGGTATTGAGCTACGTTCGCTCTGATAAGCGGCAATTTTAAACATGTCCTCCATAACTTTTGAAATTTTAATCATTTTGGTGCTAATTATTGCCAACGGTGTGTTTTCTATGTCTGAGATGGCGATTGTCTCAGCCCGGAAAGTTAGGCTACAACAGCTTGCTAATCAAGGAGATGTCAAGGCAAAGGCAGCACTGAAACTAGCTGAGTCTCCAAATCATTTTCTGTCAACTGTTCAAGTAGGTATTTCCCTGATCGGTATCCTGACTGGTGCTTTTGGAGGAGCAACAATTGCCAACCGATTGGCAATCTATGTAAAACTTATGCCCTTGTTAGCACCTTATAGTGAACCGCTATCTTTCGGAATAGTGGTTTTGCTTATTACCTATTTGTCACTCATTGTTGGCGAATTGGTACCGAAGCGTCTGGCATTAAACAACCCAGAAAGGATTGCATCGATTGTAGCGATTCCTATGCAAGCCTTGGCGGCGATCGGTTCTCCAGTAGTCTATCTCTTAAGCGCTTCTACAGATTTGATCCTGCGAGTGCTGGGAATTACAGCTTCTACCGAGCCGCAAGTTACCGAAGAAGAAATTAAAATTTTAATTGAGCAAGGCACCGAGGCGGGAACCTTTGAGGAAGCTGAACAGGATATGGTGGAGCGAGTCTTTCGTTTAGGCGATCGCCCTGTGAGCTACTTAATGACACCCCGTCCCGATATTGTCTGGCTGGACTTAGACGACTCTGCCGAAGAAAATCGCCAAAAAATGGTTGATAGTGCCTATTCTCGGTATCCAGTTTGTCAGGGGGGACTTGACAATGTGCTGGGTGTTATGCCAGTTACCGACTTATTAGCCAGGAGTTTCCGAGGAGAACCGCTAGATTTAACAGTGGGATTGCGACAGCCCGTATTCGTGCCAGAAAGCACCCGTGGTTTGAAAGTTTTGGAATTGTTTAAGCAAACCATCACTCACATGGCGCTAGTAGTCGATGAATATGGCGTAATTCAAGGATTAGTCACTCTCAACGACATTATGAGCGAAATCGTGGGTGATGTTCCTTCAACAGATGGGCAGGATCAACCACAAGCTGTGCAACGCGAAGATGGTTCCTGGCTTTTGGATGGGATGTTGCCTGTAGAGGAGTTTTTGGAACTTTTCGGTATGGAAGAGTGGAAATCTCAGGAGAGCGGCAGTTATCAAACCTTAGGTGGTTTTGTGATCACGCATTTAGGTCGTATTCCTGCCGCAGCAGATCATTTTGAATGGCAAAGTATGCGAATTGAAGTGATGGATATGGATGGTAACCGCGTTGATAAGGTGCTAGTCGTACCAAAGGGAAGTAAATCACCCGATACGGCAAAATCTGATTAGTATTGGGCATCGGAAATAGGGCATTGGGCATTGAAAATTATTGTTTACTATTTCCCATGCACCATTCCCCATGCCCCATTCCTACAATTTGTCAAGTCTTCGATAGACGTTGGATGGCCTCACCTGCCAACATTTGATGTGTTTGTTCCAAAACTTGAGGGATTTTATCGGCGTGGGGATTGCGGGCGAGACATTGCCGCAAGTCTAATTCGTTTAGCCGATCAGCTTTGTTACCAGGAAACCAATGGCTGGCATTACCAAGCAGGTTGTAACGCATTTTAGCGTAGTCTACCAGATCATAGGCGATCGCTAGATTTCGCAGCCACAAAATTACCCGAATATTTACCTGACCAGGGGTTTGGTCAAAGGTTGGTAGATTTGTCTGCCAGGATTTTACCCAATCTTCTCCCAAAGTAGCGATCGCTTCTTCTTCCAACCTTGCTAAAATCGGCGGTAAAATTTCTGATGCCCGATCTACTAATTCTAAAGTCTTCAGGTGTTCATCAAAATCTTCTGGTTTTGCTGCTCCCAAACTCAGAGTATGCACCTCTTGATGACTCAAACAAAACAAATCATTAAACACCATTGGACTCAAAGGGGCGCAAAGACTTACTAATTTTTGCGGTGGTTTATATAATAAACCTCCTTTATCAGATGGGCTAATAATAAATACCCCCATATCGTGGCGTTTAGCTGCTTCAATTGCTGCCCAATTCCATTGATTAATGTAGTACCAGTGCAGATTCACGTAATCAAATAAATTGGTATTAATTGTCTGCACAATCATATCTGTTGATCCGTGTGTGGAAAAGCCAATAAATCTAACTTTTCCCTCTGCTTGCAACTGCTGCGCTACTTCCAAACATCCACCGGGACGGATGCTGTCATTTAACGACTCAGCATGATTGATGCCATGCAACCCTAAAAGGTCAACATAATCTAGTTGGAGATTTTGCAATGATTGTTCAAATGTCTCGCGGAATTCTTTCGCATCTGCCTTTGGGCTGACTTTGGTCTGAACAATCAATTTTTCGCGGGGAAACTTGGGCAATATTCTCCCTAATTGCATTTCGGAAGTGCCATAACCACGAGCAGTTTCAATATGATTAATCCCAACCTCAACTGCCCTTCTAATAGTCGCTTCCAGATTCGCCTGGTTATCAGCAGGAATTTCATTATTGGGAACATCTTCCCATTTGAACTGATATCTCATGCCACCGCAGGAAAACACTGGCATCTGTAATTCTGTGCGTCCAAATCGTCTATATAGCATCAGTAAATTGTGGATTGCTTACCAACTTAAAATCTAAAACAACAGCCATTCAAGGCTACAGTGCCACAATAACTACCTCTGTTCAATCTGTGACACTAGCATGATTCATCGCATATTAAATTGGTCAGGTCTTTTGGTTATTGGACTGCGACCAGTATTCCAGTTCCACAAAATAATTATCTCATCCTAGTTAGCATTAGCAAGCATTTCTCTATTATTCTCCCAATTGGTGTTTAGGCTAAGTACAGCTTTGCGTAAATTCGTAGCGATTTGAGGGTTAAAATTTAAACGCAGAGGGGAGGCAGCGCGTTGCGGGGGTTCCCACGGCAGTCGCTCATGGGGGAAACCCCCAAGACCCAATACAGTTCAGTTAAGCATTTTTTCCTTCTCTCTGTGTTCTCTGCGCCTCTGTGGTTCGTTAAAAAATTTGATTTCACAAAGGGT
Source organism: Nostoc mirabile CHAB5784 (assembly GCF_020829645.1). Taxonomy (GTDB): domain Bacteria; phylum Cyanobacteriota; class Cyanobacteriia; order Cyanobacteriales; family Nostocaceae; genus Nostoc; species Nostoc mirabile. The sequence continues at coordinate 29,131 of NZ_JAIVFS010000015.1, forward strand.
TTTAGCCTTAACCCAAGCGTATTGCCCCAAAACCCGGCGAATAAATTCGCCTGCGGCTTGCCCCCATAAATAAATTTAGTTGCTCTGCACGCCGCGACTTATTTGGTCAGATTAATTCTTTGGAGACTGCGCTTGGATTAAGCAATTTCTCAATGTTTCGGCTAACACCTGTACATGCGGTTCATTAAGTTGGCCAAGGTGAGATCCAGGAACGTAATGGATATCTAATCCTCCAGCAACTACTTCGCCCCAGCCGAATTGAGGATCGTATTGTGTGCCTATAGCTTCGTCCCGATTTTGATCTTCTGTTCGCAAGAGGATAGCTCGACCAGGGTAAACTGGGAAAATATATTCATTAACGGCTTGAGTGTTAGCATCTATAATTTTTAAGTGCTTGTCACTTACAGGTATATCTAGTGCCACTTCCAAGTAACGGTCGTATGTATTCTGGAGATGAGACTTACGCCAATAACTCCATCTCACAACCCTTTGCCAAAGGTAGGCTGGCCCTTGTTGAACAATATTATTTAAATGCAAGAAAACTCGCTTGAGAAATGACGCCCGCCAGCTATAACCTCGACGACAACTATCAAGCATAATTAGAATACCAACTTGTTCGCCTTGCTCTTGGAGTTGCCGAGCCATCTCGAAAGCAACTACACCCCCAAAAGAATAACCTCCCAGAAAATAAGGGCCATTGGGTTGAAGGGTCTGAATTTCTTGAATGTAATGAGTTGCCATGTCTTCAACCCGTGTATGGAAAGGATGTTTTCCATCTAACCCTTGTGGTTGTAGTCCGTAGAATGGTTGGTCTGGCCCCAGATGCTGTGCCAATTCACGGAAACACAAGACTTCTCCACCTAGTCCGTGAATACAGAAAAAAGGTGGCTTGGAACCATTGGGTTGAATTTCTACCAAGGATGACCAAGTAGTTATTGATTCGTCTAAGGTATTTACTAAAGCCTTGTTTGCTGCTAAATCTTCTTGACAAATTATTTTGGCTAGAGCCTCTACAGTTCCTGACTGGAAGAGAATGGCAAGAGGCAGATTTTTATTAAATGTCTTCTCAATCTGCCAAAACAGTTTTACTGCTAAGATGGAGTGCCCTCCTAGCTCAAAGAAGTTATCGTTGACGCCAATGGGCTGGACACCTAAAGTTTGTTCCCAAATCTCTGTTAACTGGCGTTCCACCTCATTGCGGGGAGCAACAAACGTAGCTTCCGACCCTTGCCTTGATGAGTCGGGTGCAGGTAAGGCGCGGCGGTCTACCTTGCCGTTGGGGGTTAGAGGCATGGTGTCTAGCAAGACGAAAGCCGAAGGGAGCATGTACTGTGGGAGCTTTGTCAAGAGGAAGCTCCGTATCTCACTAATTGTGGATGCCCAGTCTTGATTCGGGATAATGTAAGCCACTAAACGTTTATCCCCAGGAACATCTTCACGGGCAATTACTACAGTTTGAAGTACATCTGGGTGTTGGGCTAACACCGTCTCAATTTCCCCTGGCTCAATGCGTATCCCACGGATCTTAACTTGATGATCTCGGCGACCGAGAATTGCTAGAGAGCCATCTGGACGATAGCATCCGCGATCGCCTGTATAATAAAGCCAATCTCGTTCGTCATTCCGATAAAGGTTTTTGACAAATCGAGAACGGTTTTCTTCTTGAGTATTTATATAACCCAAAGTGCGGAATGGCGTTCGTATAACGATCTCGCCTGGTTCACCTATGCCACACAGTTGGTTATTTGGTGTTAAAACTAGTGCTTGGGTTTCAGGAAGCGGCAATCCTACTGGCTGTACCCCAGGTTTACACTCAACAGGTATTTTGTAATAACACTTCGCCAAAGTTGTCTCTGTCGGCCCATAGAGATTGACAATTTCACCTGATTCGGGAAAAGCATCGCGCCACCGATATACCAGTGTCTCTTTGAGAGGTTCTCCAGCAAAGAACAACCAGCGTAAGTTACGTAGATAGACTCCTGACGGCACATTAGCTAACCATGATTGCGCCAGCGATGGAACTGTATGCAGCACAGAAATTTGCTCATGTTCCAAGTAATTTAGAATTTTAGTTGGTTCTAGGTTATGCCCTTCCTCTGGCAAACACAGGGTTGCACCACTAGTCAAAGGTAAGAAAATATCTCTGAGAACTACATCAAAGGAAAGACCTGTCAATTGGGCAACCCGGTCTTGCTGACCAATTTCAAATGTTTGCCTCTGCCAGTTGAGAAAATGCGCCATCCCTTTGTGACATCCCAGCACCCCTTTAGGTACGCCAGTGGTGCCAGAAGTAAAGAAAATATAAGCTGGATCATCGGCAGCGATTTCAGGCAATTTTATTGCTTTACTGCTATTTTGGGGTGAATTTATCGCTTCTCCTGTGTCTGGGTTTACACGTATAATAATTAAAGATTTGTATATTTCTTCATCTTCTGGATACTGACTATCAATATATAATATATATTTAGCTTTAGCTTCCTTTAACATGATCTGGTGGCGTTGGCATAGCCCACTAAAGGTATCGCTGGGAAGTTTCGGATCGAGAGTCAGTAGAACACCGCCACTCAAAAGTACAGCGTTCATACTCGAAATCAGTGCAAAGCTTCGTGTCCCGAACACGGCTACAACATCTCCCCGTTCCACTCCGTGAGACAACATCACCCGTGCTAAAGCTTGAGCGCTTTTGCCCAATTCGCCATAGTTCCAAGTGCGATATCCTTGACGAAGTGCCGAATGTTCTGGGGTGCCATTTACCCAAGAGGTAAACATTGTTGTTACTAATTCGTACCTCGGTTCTGGCAAAACCGCCCTTGCTTCTGGTAGCAAAGTTCGGGCTTCTAGTGTGACAAGAGAATACAAACTAATCTGGCATTCCGTTGCAGCAACAATTTGATTCAACAAATGATGGAATTGATGCAGCATTTCCATCATCCGCTCTGAAGTAAACAGATCAGTGTTGTAGACTAAATCAAGTTGGATTCCCTGGTTTTTTTCTGTTACATACAAAGTTAAGTCGAATTTGGAAGCTGTTTCTAACATCGAGATTGGTTCTACAGCCACCCCAGGTAGTTCCAGTTGGATATCTCTTAAGTTGAGCATATTAAACCACACTTGAAACAGTGGGTTACGGCTGGTATCTCGCTTTGGTTGCAGTTCTTCTACCAGTTTCTCGAAGGGCATGTCTTGATGGGCATAAGCACCTAATGCCATCTGGCGAACTCGACTCAGCACTGAACGAAAACTGGGGCTGCCGGAAAAATCAGCCCGTAAAACGACAGTATTAATAAAAAATCCGATTAACCCTTCAATTTCAGAACGGTTACGTCCAGCAATGGGAGAACCGATGAGAATATCTTCTTGCCCAGTGTAGCGGTGCAAGATTGTCCCAAAGGCTGCCAGCAAGGTCATGAATAGGGTGACACCTTCCTGACGCGAGAGTTCTAGAAGCGATGCACTCAGAGTCTGCGGTAGCATGAGGGATTCGGCCGCCCCCTGGTAAGTTTGCACTGGTGGACGTGGCCGGTCGGTAGGCAATTCCAGTACAGTATTAGCACCTGCTAACTGGGTTTTCCAGTAGTTTATTTGGCTGGAGAGGACTTCACCCGATAGGCATTGGTGCTGCCAAACAGCAAAATCGGCATACTGAATGGGTAATTTTGCCAGGGGAGAAGGCTTACCGCTCAATAAGGCTTCATAAAGGGATGCTAACTGCTGCCAGAGAATGCCCATTGACCAGCCATCTGAAGCGATGTGGTGCATCACTAACAAAAGTATCTGCTCCTGTTCGTCTATCTGGAGCAAGCTAGCTCGCAGCATTAAGTCAGATTCTAAGTTGAAGGGGCGTTGCGCCTCTTGATTTAGGAGAGATTGTACCTGCTCCTGGGTTACTTTAATTATCTTGAGTTCAACTGGCCGAGGCTTACGAATAACTTGTATGGGGCTACCATCCGGCGATGTAATAAAGTTTGTTCGCAGTGCCTCGTGATGAATAACGATCGCATCTAGTGCCTGTTGCAATATACTCGTGTTGAACTCGCCCGTTAAGCGCAGTGCATTGGAGATGATATAAGCTGGGCTGTTAGGTTCCAACTGCTCCAAAAACCACACTCGCTGCTGGGCAAAGGATAAAGGGATTGACTCCCGGTTGGCTATTGGGGAAATAATCTGGTTGTGGGGATCATTTTCTTGAATCTGGGTTTGAGCTATCGCTTGAGCTAAACTAGCGATCGTTGGATTTTCAAATAAGATTTGCAACGGCATTTCTATCTGAAAGGCTTGGCGAACCCTAGACATGACTTGAGTCGCCAGCAGTGAATGGCCTCCCAATTCAAAAAAATTGTTGTGAATGCCTACTTGTTCCAAACGCAAAACTTTTACCCAGATGTTAGCTAAGACCTCTTCTGTAGCATTTTGGGGTGGGACAAAGTTAGTTGACACAAGATCAGATGTATGCAGTGCAGGTAAAGCGTAGCGGTCTATTTTGCCGTTGGGGTTTAATGGCAAGGTGTCTAAAAATACAAAAGAGGCAGGCACCATATATTCAGGCAACCGACCTTGCAAAAAGCGACGCAATTCAACCTGACTAGGAATTTGCTCTGGGTTGGCAACAATATAGGCTACTAGTTGCTTGTTACCAGGAACATCCTCTCTAGCTATGACTAGAGTCTGTGTTAGTGACGGATGTTGTCCTAATATCGCTTCAATTTCTCCTAATTCAATTCGGAAGCCACGAATTTTCACTTGGTGGTCAATCCGACTAAGGAACTCGATATTACCGTCTGGTAGAAAACGTGCCAAATCCCCAGTTTTGTAAAGACGTGCCCCAACTTCAGAGCTAAAAGGGTTGAAAATGAACTTCTCTGTGGTTAATTCAGGACGGTTAAGATAGCCTCGCGCTAGACCAATGCCGCCAATGTGCAGTTCACCTGATTCACCAACAGGCACAGGCTGCAAATTTTCATCAAGGATGTAAATCTCTGCATTAGCAATAGGGCGACCAATGGGAGCAATGGTATAACTAGTGCCGCGCTGACAAGTCCAGAAGGTGGCATCAATAGAAGCTTCTGTGGGGCCATAGCAATTATGGAAAACATTGTCCAAATTCAGTTGGGCAAAGAAGTGGTCTATGAGTTCGCTAGGTAAAGCTTCACCACCGCAGGTAATATGCCTGAGAAATCGACAATTCTCAATTCCCTTCTCTTCCAGTAAGACACGCAGTATAGAAGGTACTAAGGCCAAGACAGTGATTTGCTGCTCAATAATCGCCTTCACAAGGTAAGCAGTATCTTGCTGTCCACCAGGGCGAGCCAGGATCAATTGCCCCCCAAAGCACAATGGCCAGAATATTTGCCACACTGAGGGGTCAAAGCTAAAAGAAATAGTCAGTAAAACTTTATCTGCTGGAGTTAATCTAAAGGTTGTTTGCCGCCAGTATAGTTGATTGCAGATACCACGATGAGGGATCATTACACCCTTGGGTTGTCCTGTAGAACCAGATGTGTAGATTACGTAGATGAGGTTATCAGCCATCGTTTGATTTACAGGATTTTCTTGATTGTTTTGGGTGTTACCTTGCCAGTTTGAGTCTAGACAAACCACTTGCGTCTGATGCGGTGGTAGGTTCTTGACCAATTTCTCTTGCGTTAATAACACTGGTATCTGGGTATCTGATAAGATGAAGGCTAAACGCTCTGGGGGATATGCCGGATCTAAAGGCACATAAGCACCTCCAGCTTTGAGAATACCCAGTATTCCTACGATCATCTCCAAGGAGCGCTCCAGGCAAATGCCCACAAGTACTTCAGGCCCAACTCCCAAAGTACGTAGGTAGTGCGCTAGTTGATTCGCCCGCTTATTTAACTGCTGATAAGTAAGTTGTATATCTTCAAATACTACAGCAATTGCATAAGGCGATCGCTCTACTTGCATCTCAAACATCTGATGGATGCACAGATCGTGATCAACTACTTGAGTGTCATTACATGCCTCTAGAATTTGAGTGCCGATGATGTGAGTTAAAGTATTTAACGGAATATTTTGCTTATACTCTGGAGTCTGGCTATTTATCTGCATTTTTTATATATCAACTCCATCAACAAATACGTTTGTTTTAATTTATTATTTATTGTAAATGTTTTTATACAAATTTTCTGTTAGTTTGCACATTAATGAATGCCCTCAGGATACAAGCCTAGCTAGGCTTAAGGGCAGTCTGGTGCGCGAAATGCTTCTGGTTTACAGTACCCAGGCTAATTATATGCATTTTCAAAGATAATTGATACTTAAAACTCTAGCTACTCGATTTTTCTCTAATATAATAATCACCAACTTTTTACCAAGCATTTTATTTTTAAACTAAAATTTTAAAAATGCATTTAAATTTAAAAAATTGCCTGATTGCATTGTTGAGGTACAGTCAGGGAGAAGGATTTAGTTTCCGAATTTACGTTTACTTTACAAATATTTTTTTTGCTTTTTTGTATAAATATATGGTTCAAACACAATCACTGAAAAGACTTTATCTTTTTTTCCGAAAATTTGCTGAAGGAAAAAATAATTATTACCGAATCTTCATTGTGTTTATTCAAATGTAAAAATACTGTAAAGCTAAAAAATTGATTCTCTCTCAGTAGGTAAAAATGTCTATAATGCAGAGATGACAAGGCTCACAGATATCAAACAGTGTTGATATTACTTTCTTTATAACCAAATTCTCTGGAGATGCCCATGAAACTTACTCAAGCTCAATCACGACAACAAGTTTTGTAAAGTTTTGTAACAATAATCAAATTTTTGATGCATTTTGTTCTATCTTATGTGTGTAAGTTTTATTAATCAGTAATTATGCGTAAACAAACAGAGAAGTTTTAAGCAAAGCTGAATTAGTCTAGCTAAACATGCTACAGTAATTTCCGAAGGCATATCATCTATATAGAAGTGGAAATCTGCAATCAAACTGTAGTAAATCAGTTCAAGTGTTACGCACCTTAAACATCCTTTCTAGTATTTTTACCTGACCTACTTGATTATTTACGTCAGGGATTTTATTCAACTATTAAGTTAACTCACCAAAAAATCCTTTTTTTGGCATCAAAGCTCAAAATTTCCAGCCTAAATTGGATTCTAGCCTGCAACAAAAGCTAAGTATCTGGGTAGTAACCGCACTCAAACCGACCCTGGAAGATGCTTTTGATCAAGAATTTAAAGAAAGTTAGTGCGAAGAAAATAAATGGTTAATAGTAGGCTACAAAGTCCAGGTTTTTTTGAAAAAAAAATGTGAGATACCCCATTTTTCTTACTTAAATATAAGCTTCCATCAAAGAAATTTTAACTACACCAAGTGTTTCTAAACTATGAGTAATCAAAGCATTACAACAAGTAAATTTAATGAAGTGCCTCTAGATTTACGTGCATCTTCATTTGCCAGGGTACGCAAGGGTTCGTGGTGGTTGAGATTAACAACATTATTTTTAGTAGACTATACTCTTTTATCCTTGGCTTGGGTTTTAGCTGGATATCAATCTTCTTATGGGCATTTGACTTCGTATATACAGAGTCATTATTTGCCGATTTTAATAACTATTGGGATTCAAATAGGCTCATTAGCTATCGAGGGTATTTATCGAGAAGGTCAAAAACGCTATGACTATTTCAACATTATAAAATCGCTAACTTTTGCTCATGGATTAATACTCCTAGTTTGTCTTTTATATAAGCCAGTTATTGATATTACACGTCCAAGATTAATATTATTATCTTGGTTGCTAAGTATATTATTTATTTGTACTGGTAGGTACACTATAAATATTACTTTGGAATATCTGCGGAAGCAGAAAAAAATAGTTCGTTCTTCTGTCTTCATTATTTGCGATCCTCAAGACCATGAGCAAATAGCTAGCTTTATAAAAAAAGAAAAACATTATATTGTATCTGGAACGGCTAATGCTAGCTCATTAGATAGATATAAACGTCAACAAACATTGAATCAACTTAATGAATTAGGTGTAACAGAAGTTTTTATATCTTGGGATGCTCTAAAAAATAGAATGTTTTTATGCTGGTTATTTCAAGCATCTGGCATCCAAGTACATATTTTGCCGATGGAATTAAAACCAATTTATAAAAACATAGAATTTAATAAAATAGGGGGAATGCCTTGTTTGAGTTTGGATTGTCCGATAATTACAGGGAAAGATTTTTGGATAAAGCGCAGTTCTGATTTTTTCTTCGCGACTTTATTTGTAATGTTATCATTTCCTATTTATATAGCTATAGCTATAGCTATCAAATTGGACTCTCCCGGCACAGTATTTTACAGACAAACTCGCATAGGTTTACATGGGCAACAGTTTAAAGTATGGAAATTCAGAACGATGAGGTCTGATGCAGAAAAATTCCAGAAAGAATTAGAAGCATTAAATGAAACTAAAGATGGGATTATCTTTAAAATTAAAGACGATCCTCGCATTACCCGTGTTGGAAAATTCCTTCGACGTTACAGCTTAGACGAATTACCTCAACTATTTAACGTTATCCTTGGAGAAATGAGTATAGTAGGACCTCGCCCTTTACCTATTAGAGATGTAGATAAGTTTTCTGAACATCATTTTATTCGCCATGAAGTTCTACCTGGTATTACAGGTCTTTGGCAAGTCTCAGGTCGCTCGGATATTTTAGATTTTGAGCAAGTGATAAATCTTGATCTTAACTACATCGAAAATTGGTCGCTTCGGTTAGACTTTGAAATTCTCCTCAAAACAGTTATGGTAGTTTTGAAAAAAGAAGGTGCCTACTAATTAGATTTTCTACTTTGCTGAGTGATTAACTACCTACTTAAGGGCGATAAAAGGTTTTGCGTTAACTACTCAAGCTTCTAACGATATATCCGAAAAAAATTCCAGTTATGAGATATATAGGTATTGGCGATTCAAAATGAGCGAATTAAGGTGAATTAATAATTTAAGAATGGTAGAAAAGTACAAATTCATAAGTAATTCTCTCTCAATGATAGTCAATCGGTTAGCGCAAAGCATAACAGCTTTTGTATTAACCGCCGCTATTGCTCGTAATCTAGGAGCTGAAGCTATAGGTCAGTATCTACTAGCCTATAGCTACTACTTTATCTTTGTGGGCATTGCTTCACAGGGACTAAAGATATTGTTTACAAGAGAACTAGCCTGCGAACCACAAAAAACATCAGTTTATTTGATGAGTGGTACCTGCCTACAGTTAATATTTAGTTTGCTCAGTTATGGGGCGTTGGTGATTGTAGTATTTTTACTTCCCTATAGTTCCAAAACCTCGACTCTTTGCTACATAATGGGCTTAACGATAATTCCCTTTGCACTTTCCAACGTAACAGAGGCAATTTTCCAAGCTAAAGAGAAGATGCATTTGATTGCCATTGCTACAGTGCCAGTGTATGTATTACGCCTAATAATAATGATCTGGGCAATGCACCTGAAGTATGGAATTGAAAGTCTGGGAGGGATACTATTTTGTTCGGAAACATTAATTCTCGTAATTGAATGGATTATAATCACACAATTAGTCAAAATACAATGGCAAATTGATAAAGAGTTTGTATGGAATACAATTAAAATCTCACGGACATTTTTTGCTATTGAAGCAATAGCTGTAATCAGTAGTAGAATCGAAATCTTGATTCTTTCATTGTTAGGAAATGAATTTTTAGTAGGTCTTTTCGGTGCAATCCTACAATTACTACAACCATTTTTAATTATTGCCAACAGTATAACTGTAGCAATGTTTCCAAGGCTCTCAAAAGTAGTAGATCAAGGACGGGAAAAGCAGCAGCAAATCACTGAAAGCTTTATTGAAATTTTACTAACGATGGGATTACCCTTATTCATTGGATTGTTATTTTTTGGTAAAGATTTACTGATTTTTATTTATGATTCTAGCTTTGCTCAAGCAAGTTTAGCTCTTAGTATAAGCGCTATGTCACTGCTTTTGTTGCCCTTCACACGCACACTTTGCTCTCTACTTGTAGCCAACCACTTTGAGATAGTGAACCTGCGTGAACTGGTTATTACAACTACATTAGGAAGTTTGGGAGGTGTAGCATTAGTTTCTCGATATCAGTTAGTAGGTGCAGCTATAATGGCATTGCTAATGACTATTATTGCCTTTAGCCAGTATGTTTACTTCACTTATACTCTCCTATTTCCATTAAATTTATGGCGAGTTATTCGCCGTCCTGTTATAATAAGCACTTTGATGCTATTTGTATTCTTAATTTTAAAAACAATCAATTTAGACTTTTTATTCACTCTAATTATTGCGATTTTCTCCTATATTTTATTTGTTATTTTTCTGAGCATTCATGTTTTAGGCGGAATTCATATTGTAAGGAAAAAAATTGTAAAAATGATGAAGTTTTAATAGCCCAACCTGCTTATAAAACAGGAAAGCATAACAGATAACAAAAGCAATGAATATTGAATATCTTCAATCAAAAAAATCAACAAACCAGAAATTAACAATGGTCAATGAAAGTAACCAAACAATAGTCAGCGTCGTGATTCCTACACGCAATAGACCACAGATTGTTGCGAGGGGTGTCAGAACTGCATTAACTCAAACGCTGCAATCAATTGAAGTGATTGTTATAATAGACGGCCCCGATCAGGAAACAGTTAATGTACTATCTCAGATAACCGATCCCAGATTGAGAGTGATAGAACTATCAAAAAATATTGGCCCATCAGGGGCCAGAAATACTGGTGTGAGGGAAGCTAAAGGCACTTGGATAGCCTTTTTAGATGATGATGATGAGTGGCTTCCACAAAAATTGGAGCGTCAACTTGAAGTAGCAAATAATTCCCATTATGATTTTCCAGTTGTCGCTAGTCGTTTCATTTCCCAGACTCAAAAAGGTGATTTTATTCGTCCGACAAGGCTACCTAACCTCTCTGAACCTCTAAGTGAATATCTTTTTGCACGTAACTCCTTTTTTAAAGAAGAGGGCTGCATACAAACCTCAACTATTTTCGTGAAAAAAGAGTTAGTCCAAAAAATGCCTCTGGAAGAAAAATTTTACAGACATGAGGATTGGGAATGGTTACTTCGGGTTACTGCTATGGAAGGTGTAGGAGTAGAGTTTGTGCCTGAGCCTATGGCAATCTGGCATTCAGAAGTGGGAATCAAGCGCTTAAGCAATATCAACGACTGGAAATATTCCTTGGATTGGATTCGTTCCACCCGCAATTTAGTAACACCAAAAGCTTATTCAGGTTTTATTGCAACAATGATTACTCCTTCTGCGTCCTCAGTAGGTGATTGGAAAGCCTTTTTTCCTTTGTTGTGGGAAGCTATACGCTGGGGTAAGCCGCGCCCGATTGATATATGCTTGTACTTGATTATGTGGCTGTTTCCTCAGGAACTGAGGCAGCAAGTTAGCTCTGTTTTGACTAAGAAGTCCAAAAAATAAGAGGCTTTTTATACAAGAAATGCAAAAGGCAGAAAATAAAAATAATTACAAAAAACCTTGAAGTGTGAATTTAAAGACCACCAAAAAAAAGCAATCTTTAGCAATAGCCATAGCGCTATATACAAAACGTCTGTGGTTAAATTATCTGCTTGGAAACTTAGCTTACTTCTGTCTTCGGTTTGAATTAAAAAATGCTAATTCAAAAAATCCAGCCATCTAAAAATGAGTGAATAGATATAAGCAGTAAGACAAAATTAATTATACAAATTTTGACATGAAAGCTTTATCCAGTCTAAAAGGTCATGTGTAAATATTTTTTTCCGATTACTTAGTAAAGTATTTTTCCAAATTAACGGGGACTAGTAATCACAACTTTGTAACTTGTTAAATATATATACGATGATATTGACACATGATAAAAAATGAGAAAATTTCTACTTTTCGCTGAAGAATTATTTACAATCGCTTCTTTGATGATCTATTCAGGAACTCCACTAGATCCGTTGATGACCAATGGCTTTACCATCAAAGAAGGTGATAGACTAATAGCTCGATTGCTTTTCACTCTTACATATATAGTTAGCCTTTCCTTAATTGGTTTACGTTGGAAGAAGGTTGCTTACGTCTTTAACAGAGATAAACTTATTTGGATATTGCTCGGAGTTTGTGCAATTTCTAGTTTTTGGTCTTTAAATTCAGATATTACTATACGTCGTGTTGTAGGTCTGGCGGGAACAATGTTCTTTGGGCTTTATTTCGCTTCACGCTACACCTTAAAAGAACAACTGAAGTTATGTGCATACATGCTTGGTATCTCAGCATTTATGTCTATCTTATTTGTTGTACTAATTCCACAGTACGGAATGGGAAGCGCTGGAGAACCAACAGCTTGGCGAGGAATATATCCACAAAAGAATCTTCTTGGCAAGAGATTTGTACTTAGTGGAGCAATATTTTTCTTCCTTGCCATGACTAATCGAGAAAATCGTTGGGTTTTATGGCTTGGTTATGTTACTTCTGGATTACTTGTATTATTATCAAAATCAGCAACATCTTTAGGTAATTTTATTATTATTACAGTTGCTTTTCTTATATATTATCGAATTTTACATTTAAAGTATAAAGTAATGATACCTGTTGTGACGTTTATCTCAACACTTGGCATAGCTTTTTATACTTTGGTTATCTCTGAAGCTGATACAATTCTAGGTTCAGTAGGTAAGGACACAACACTCACTGGACGTGCAGAACTATGGCCTGCTGTGTTGCAAATGGTTGCGAAAAGACCGTGGCTAGGATATGGCTATGGAGCATTCTGGCAGAATAGTAGTGAGTCTTCTATTGTTATACAAACCGTACAATGGGATGCTCCTAATGCTCACAATGGTTTTTTGGATCTTTGGCTAGCGTTGGGTCTACTAGGAGTTTTGGTTTTTGCAATTGGGTTCATTATTAATCTATTAAGAGTGATATATTTAATCCGATGGAATCAAACATCTGAAAATTTATGGCTTTTAGTTTATTTTACCTATATTATTTTTTCAAATCTAACTGAAACTACATTATTAGAGCAAAATAGTTTGGAATGGATACTTTATGTATCAGCGATATTATCAAGCAAACTTTCTACACGTGCAAATCTGTAAAAATAAAATCAATAGGCTGACTCGACCTCAGGATAAAGCTAGGGAGCGTTTTGAATCTGGTAAAATAAATCAAACTTAACTTGTGATTCTTTCGCTGATATATTAATCAAAGATAGACCAATTATTCAAAAATTGCAGCTAAGGTCTAGAATTAATAGTCTCAAGATTATCACATTAAGTTCTAGCTTACTCAGCAGAGTGGTATTTCCGGTTATGAGAAACTGTCATGGCTGAACCATAGAGAATTGATTATCTTCTGAGATAGGAGCCGAGGGGCGAAGCAGAATGAAAAAGATACTTGAGTGGCAATATCAAGCTCCGAAACTGTTAGAGGCTTATGATAAAATTTGGCAAAGCTAGTAGTTACTTTAAATTTTGGATGGAAACTAAATTTGTAACTTAGATAGTCTATACTATTCTCATATTGTCAAATAGATCAGTCTTGTCAATTGTAGTTGTTTGTGCATTCTCTAAGTCAAATTTTAGTTTCTTGCTTAAAACCTGTACTCTTGAAGATTTATGTCAGAAAAATCTATGGAATCTAGGGAATCTATTGATTTAGACCTTAGTCGTTACTTATTGATATTAAAACGATGGTGGCTACCTGCTACTGCGATATTTGCAGCTACAGTTATGCTAAGTGCTATAGCTACACAATTTATGAAACCATCCTATGAAGCCGAAGGAAAACTGTTATTTAGAATTCCTTCTTTTAAAGTAGTAGGCTCCAATCTTTTTCCTACTAACGCTGAAGGAGGAGATCCAGGAGATTTAAAATCCCTGCTAGCAACTCAAAATCCTATAAACACTCAAATAGAAGTTATTTCCTCACCTAGTCTATTGCAGCGAACAATAGACAAACTACAGCTTAAAGACGAAGAAGGTAAACCTCTGGAAGTAGAGAAACTAGAAAAGTCTCTCCAACTGAAAATTGTTAACGGCACAGATGTATTGCGAATTAGCTATACCAGCCGTGACCCTGAACAATCAGCGGCAGTGGTCAACACAATCATGAGTCTTTATTTAGAAAATGATATTTTGACAAATCGCTCTGAGGCAGCAGCAACTCGTCAATTTATGGCCAAGCAGCTTCCTAAAACTCAAGAGGCTGTTAATAATGCAGAAGTAGCGCTACGTATATTTAAACAGAAGCATCAGATAGCAAATCTATCAGAGGAAACAAGGTCAGCCGTTGAAACTATTGGAAATCTCGACAATGAGATGAATACTGTTAGGGCTCAACTGGATGAGGTAAATGCCCAAACCAATGAACTGCGCCAGAAAGTAGAGCTAAATTCTCAGGAAGCGATCGCTGTGAGTGCCCTCAGTCAGTCGCCAGCAGTGCAGGGAGTTCTTACACAACTTCAAGATACCGACCGACAGTTAGCGATTGAGCGTAGCCGTTTCCTAGATGACAACCCCGTAATTATTAACTTAGAAGCAAAGAAAGCTAGCTTAAAATCCCTCCTGCAACAGCAAATTGGTCAGACTGTTGGTAATCAAACACAAATTCCGCAGAGCTTATTGCAGATTGGAGAACTCAGACAAAACCTGATCCAAAATTTTCTACAATCAGAAATACAGCGCCTTGGTTTAGCTAAAAGACTCTCCTCTCTATCTAATTCCCGCTCTACCTACGAGCAGCGAGTGAAAATCATACCCCAGTTAGCACAAAATCAGCGAGAGTTAGAACGGAAAGTTGAAGTTGCAGAATCGACATATCAAACTCTTTTGAAAAAGGTTCAAGAATTACAGTTAGTTGAGAATACAAATACAGCCAGTTCGCGGATTATTGCTCAGGCTTTAGTGCCCAAAGATCCAGTAGTAGGCAAAAAAATTATTGTTTTACTGTTAGGAGTGATGTTCGGTTTATTTTTGGCCACTACAACTATTCTTTTCCTAAGCATGAGAGATAGATCTTTAAAAACACTTAAGGAAGTCAGAGATGTATTTAGATATACCTTGCTGGGAATTATTCCTTTGTCTGTTAAAAAGGTTCGCTCTCGTTATTCAAATGTAGAATCAATAACTCAAAAAATTGCTGTTAGAGATACGCCTTACTCTTTAACTAGCGAAATGTACCGAATGATTCAAGCCAATCTGAAATTCCTGAGTTCAGATAAAGTGCTCAAAACTATCGTGGTAACTAGCGCAGTTCCTAAAGAAGGCAAGTCTACAGTTTCAGCTAATTTGGCAGCAGCGATCGCTCAACTAGGGCGTAAAGTTTTATTAATTGATGCAGATATGCGAGTTCCTTCTCAGCATCATCTTTGGCAGCTAACGAATGCAGTTGGTTTGAGTGAGGTTCTTGTAGGTCAGGCTGAATTTGACGTTACTGTATCTAAGGTAATGGATAATCTTGATGTCTTAACTGCTGGGGTTAGACCTCCCAACCCACTTGCTTTGCTTGACTCGAAACGGATGGCATCATTAATTGAAAATTTCTCATCTCAACATAACTATGATTTTGTAATTATTGATGCTCCTCCCCTCCTTTTGGCAGCCGATGCTTTGACTTTAAGCCAAATGACTGACGGGATTTTGTTAGTAGCTCGACCTGGGGTAATCGATTCTAACAGTGCTAACGCTGCTCAAGAGATATTAGAAAGATCCAATTACAACGTACTAGGCTTAGTCGTGAATGGAATCATTGATAAAAATGAATCTAGTAGTTATTTATATCATGATCATGAATATTTTAAACCAACAAAGTTGGCAAAAGAGTTTCAGGGGCTTGCAAAAAAATAAAACCTTCAAAGGTTAGGAACTACTCCAATACATCTTAATAAACCATGATCCTAATTCATGTGACATGGCGAATGTAGGTTAAAACTTACAGTTCGCCCATTTTATTTTTATTAGAGTTAGGAAAAATTAGAAATTTAGTTTTAATCGGGGATTGAATCTAGATAAATGTATTGCCGTTGAAGCAACAGCTAGGTTTAGCACAATACGGTTCATTTAAGGCTAAAACTGTTTGCCAAAGTCAATTTTTTTAACGTAGACGCAAAGCGGTGAAGCAGCGCGGTCTTCTCACATTGGGAGACGATGCCGCGCATAGCGCAGCGTAAAGCCTTCTCTTCTTAGGCTGCGCCAACGGCATGGCAACGCTATGAGCGAGTCCGCGAGCGTCTGGGGGTTTCCTCCATGAGCGACTGCTGTTAGCGCAGCGAAAGCGTTCGCGAGTGCGTCTCGTAGAGAGGTACAAGCGTCACCCGGAGGGCTTGCCGCAGGCTACCGTCATCGCGCAGCGTCTCGCAGAGAAGGAAGAAATACTTAACTGAACTGTATTGAGGTTTAGCACGCAATTACCTATGCATTAGCGTAGCTTGATATAGGTATTAACTATCTTTGCAAACGCTAAAACCCTGATTATTTACCACCACACTTTTTCTTAATTGCGATGAGCGAACAGTGTGTTAAAAAAAACGGGTTGTAGACAAAAACGCTGGATAAATCAGGATTTTGCCATACAACCCAATTCCATAGTGATAAAGGATGTTTGAAAAGTATTTGGCTGTGATTTTAGACACTTATTGATCCCCCCTAACCCATGCTAGTCGCTCGACTTTGGGAGACCCCATCGCTCTTAACCTCTCCCAAAGTGAGAGGCTAGCACCTTATCTGCGAAAGGCTTCCGCCAAGGTGGAGCTTCTCGTAGAGAAGGGGTTTCCCCCATGAGCAAGTGGCCTGGATTTAGGAGGAGCTAGAACGTTTTGATACCTACAACAAGACTTTTAAAACATCCTCTTAACTACTACCGCATTTCGTGTGCCCCTCTATCGGATCGTGAACCCTTCACACGAGGGTCGCCTAAAAAATCGGTTGTCACATTATTGAACTTCATACCACTATTGATTGCCGGACTCGTCGACTTGAGCCTAAAATCACCAGCCGAGGCATTTATAAACTGTGGATCTGCAATTATATCACTAGGCCCGGAAAGTTTTATCAAGGTACTATTGCCGTTGAGGTTGTAGTCAAACCTGACGTTGCTACTACCACCGTATTTTATGTTTATCGGTTTCCCACGCTCAGAATAAAGGATATTATTGAGAACGTTGACATTATTTGAAGCATTAATCGAGATTTGCCCAGATGAAATTTCCGGACTCTGGTTATTCAGATAACTAGTGTTGTAGACAATATCGATATTCTCACTTTGGAATGTATGAATGCCGCCACCACCATTTTTATATGAAATGTTGCTGGCAATCAAAGTACGTCCTCGATACGGACTCAATTTTGATCCAATTTGCTTATTCATTCCACGATCAACAATAATGCCATTACCGTCTTGGATCTTGTTAGTAACATACCAGGGAACAAGCATTTTATTGTTGTAGACCTTGTTTCTGGTAATAAACATCTTATAGTTTTGGTTGTTGTCAGAATTCCAATTATTGAGCAGCGAAATGCCACTACAGCCGTGAACTGAGTACCAGGCATTATTGAATACTTCGTTATTATCCACTGTTATATAGTCTGATTCAATGGCTGCAATGCCTATGCCTCCACAATCATGTATCTTGTTGTTGAGAATACGTATATGGTGAGGGCGACCATTTTGTCTTCCATCTATGCTGATGCAGTTTCCATTCGTCAGCGGGTTGTCGTCGTTATACCTCTGACTCAGCGCATACTTACGGCTTATCTTGCCATTGTTCCCTACAACCTCCAGCCCGTTCACCTCAATATATGATGCTCCATTGTAAATCAAAATTCCATTCCATCCATTGTGCTGAATTTTCGGTCGATGTCCAGGATATGCTTTATACGTAATCCATGCATTTGCCCTTCCAGAGCGTTTAATCTCTAATACCGTTCCTTTTGGGTGTGCATTATTGTATTCCCCGTTCATAATAAGCACCGTGTCCCCAGGTTTGGTCAGGTCTGCCGCCCTTTGAATTGTCCTAAAAGCGGATGAGGTAGTGAGTCCGCTATTTCTATCATTTCCTTTACCACTAACATAATATTTTGTCGCAGTTGAAATAGCACTGATCAGCTTGCGGTTAGGTAGTGGCATTTCTTGATCAGTGGATGACTGACGAACATCTTTAACTAAAGACTCTGTTATTCTCTGTCCTTGAACCAGACCTGTTAATGCCCAGGGAAGTACAAGAGATGCGCTCAAACTGAGAAAACCTAAACCATGAATCATCATAGGGAAAAAATAGGGTATGTTGCAAAAACTGATTCGTCAACGGTCAGTAGCTCTAGCCTTAGTCAGTAACTCAGTATTGGATACAGTGGTGTAACTGCCATTGGTAAGTTTATACAGCATTTATGAGGTTTTCACCTGAGAATTCCCACGTAAATATGCCTGAAAAGCCTTTTTAGCTTGTCTTCCAAAAAATAGCAACTATATAGTAAAATTACTGAAATAAAATGATTCAGTATCGAGAGTTACTTCATTAATGGACACCAAGCAACTGTACAAATGGCGTCATTTCCAATTTGAGATTATTGTACTGTGTATACATGATATCTAAGGTTAAGATACTATATCTGTCATCAATTAATTAATTTACTTAAATAATTCTTATGATAATAAGAATCAAGTAATAGCCAAAAGGCTGTGAAGGCTATATTTACGTCAATAAATTGCAAAATATTATCATTATCATTACCATAAAAATTAGAGTAACTAAAACAAAGTTCAAAAAGCCTATCAATAGCAGATTAATAATCTTCAGTGAAAACTTTAGGTCTATAGTATTTGTAAAGAAGTAATACTACCTAAAAAGATCCTAAAATTGGGATAAAAAATGCAATTTGCGAGGAAGCGATCGCTAAAGGCAAGCCAGTTGCTAAAGAGCGGGAACGCTAAGAGCGTAGCAAGATCCCCATAGGGGTACAAGTTGGGAAACTGCAAGGGCGCACTGCCTTCTCTGTGCCTCTGCGGTTAAATAAATTACTTTTAAACCGCAGAGGCACAGAGAGCACTGAGAAAAACAATCTTATTTTACCAGTCACCTTGAAAGGGCTAGTCCTAAATTTAATACTGCTATCATGAGTCTATAGTTGTTTTCTATAGTATAGCAATCCAAATTAAATTGTGAAAAAATACGGAGATAAAAATACTTATTTAGGACTTACGCACTGTACAAATGCATCGTGATGTCCATTACCTAAAATAGGAAGTTTTCAGGCTTTTCTTAATTATCCTGCGATCGTAAATAGACCATGCTGTAGGGGCACAGCATTGCTGTGCCCTTACAAAAGATATGGTTTTTAACCTTAATCCATATTTGGTATTCATTGTCAATGCGTAAGTCCTATTATTTATAAGCTTTTCAGCTTTTTTTCTCTCACAAATTATTAAGTAGGGCTATATTAACTCTTGACTATTGAGCTTGACTGATACATAGTGCAATTCTGGGGACGAAGAGGGTTGATCAACGTCCCCTATTTACAACCGTATTTTAAACTAGATTCCGAACAACCTCAGAATATTAAAAATAACGCCTAGAGGCCCAGTTATAGTGTTTGTGGTATCGCCAGTCTTAGCTAAACCAGATCGGTTGACTACCACAACATCATTATTGCGGAGTATGGGATTAGTTTGCTCATTAATCCCAGCGGAGAAATCCACTTTTACTATACGTTTAGTCACAGAACCATTAGGGTTCAGGCGAATCAAATCAACAGCATCACTACTAGCTCTGGCATCATTAAATCCTCCAGCAGCGAGTATAGCTTGATTTAAAGAGCTATTTGGCTGAACGTCTGTTAACCCTGGGTTTTTAACTTCACCTACCACACCAACTTGAATGCGTGCAGGAGACAAAGTAGTGGTAGCTAATTGAGTGGCTTCTGCGGGAATGATTTCAGTTGCCGTTGGAATCACAATCGTATCTCCGTCTTGCACGATTATATCTTGATTGGCGTCACCACTCTGCAATAATTGCCAAAGATTGATATCTATAGCTTGTTCTGAACCAGCTCTTGTAAGTCGGCGTAGTTTGAGATTACGAATATCAGCCTGTGCTGTAATTCCCCCGGCTAGTTGAATTACCCGCGTCACATTTGGTAGACCATTGGGAGTGGTAGTACCACTATTAGTGGTTGCGCCTCCCCCCTGTGCATCTGTGCTAGCTGGGGTGACAAGATAGGAACCGGGACGGTTAATTTCACCGATAATTGTTACCGTGCGGGGTGTGGTTTGGCTAGCGGCAAAGTTAGATGCAAATATATTGCGGGATTCTGCCACGTTGAAGTTAGTTGCAGTTGGTACAACTATAGTGTCTCCATCCCGCAAGGTAATATCCTGTGATAACCTGCCTGTTTGGATGAGTTCCTTCAAATTGATACTGACGGTTTGCTCTGAGGAGCGCCCTATTTTACGCCGTAATTGAACTTGAGTCACATCCGCAGCCAAGGTTACCCCCTGTGCTGTTGTCAGTGCGGCTAATACAGTGGGGTATTGTACGCCGGGATTGTCTCCTGCGCCTCCGCTCAAGCTCAGGGTGTAAGCGCCTGGACGTGTCACCTCTCCGGCAACGAAAATATTAATCGGACGAGACGATAACAAATTGACTGAGATTAAGGGACGTTTCAGGAAGCGAGCATATCTTCTAGCAATTTCGTCAGCAGCCTGTTCAGTTGTTAGACCGAGGACTGACACACTGCCAATTAAAGGTAGGTTGATTGCTCCACCTGGGGGAATTTGATATTCACCTGTATATTCAGGTACTTCAAATACATTTACACGGATGCGATCGCCGCCTCCTAATGAATAATTAGTATCTAATTGTGTTGGTGTGGTTGGTGTTTGTGTAGTTGGTGGTAATGGTTGTCCCTGAGCTAGACTGGCAGATGGCACAGCGGCATTGACAGCAGTTAACAAAGCCACACCCACAACTGGCCGAGTTAGGAATTTAAACAAAGTTGTGTTAAGCATATTTACCTGAGACTCTGAAACTACAATCAATAAAGTACTGTCTAAACATTTTTATTTTGACTATACCTAAGTATTCATGTTCCCCAACACTCTTATTTTCCTCGAAAAGTGCCATTTTCCGGAGGAAATTTGTCTATTTAATTTGAATTTTTAGTGAAGTTAATTTAAAGTTAAGCAAATTTGAATATAGAAATTATCAAAAATATTAGGACTTACGCAAATAAACGCAGTTTATACAATAATTTCTTTGTTAATCAATAAAGTACTTACGAATAAAATTTTCTTCTCAAAGTCAATTTTACGACATTTAAACTGTGAGTTTAAATCTGCTAGGGCTACCAAAATTATGAACAAGTTCATTAAATAAATACAAATAACCTTAAAAAAAGATCGGAATTTTATTTTTAGTCGGTTTGCTTCAGAAAGATGAACTCAAAAAGGCAGAAATTTTGGGTTTTGTTGCTCAAGGCAACCCAAAATTTACTATTTGGCAACAAGATTAATTCAGCGAGTCACTTTTTCTTTGGATTTGTTGAATAAAAAACTCTTCTAGGGAGTAACGCGACAAATTCATGGCAATAATTTTACCCTCCATGAGACGAAGACTGGCAAGAAAATCATAGTAATCGTCTTGTAGTGTACCTTGCCAGGAACCATCGGGTTCAAATCTGAGAGTGGGTATCCATTTTTTAAGAATTTCCCAGTCACCACCTTGACCTTTGACGTGATAGGTGTTGTTTATGCCTAAGAGTTCATTGAGGGAACCAGAGCAAATTAATTCACCTTGAGCGAGGATGGCAATGCGATCGCAAATCTGTTCTACTTCACTAAGAACGTGGCTGTTGAAAAAAATCGTCTTACCAGCAGCTTTTAGCGCCAGGATAATTTCCCGTATTTGGTAGCGTCCCACCGGATCAAGACCAGACATCGGTTCATCCAAAAAGACCAAATCTGGCTCGTTAATTAGTGCCTGTGCCATACCGACACGCTGTAGCATTCCTTTAGAATAGCGACGCAGCAGCTTTTTGCGGGCATCGGCTTGGGATAAACCCACTAATTCCAGGAGTTGGGGAATGCGTTGGCGTTGGACACTTTGGGGAATTTGGAATAGTCCGGCGGCTAGCTGCAAAAATTCCCAGCCAGTGAGATAGTCATACAAATAGGGATTTTCCGGCAGATAGCCGATATGTTGCTTGATAGTGCGATCGCCTATTGGCTTACCCAATAATAGTCCCCGTCCAGAGCTAGGGCGAATAATTCCTAGCAACAATTTTAAAAGGGTGGTTTTCCCAGCACCGTTTGGCCCCAACAACCCAAAGGTTTCGCCTTTATAAACTCTTAAAGAACAGTTTTTGAGAGATACGACTTTTTGATTTAGCCAAAAACCAGTGCGATAGACTTTTCGCAACTCAGAAGTCAGGACTACTGGCGGAGTGTCTGTCGTATTAAGTTGAGAATCAGGGTCATCTGCAACAGACTTCATCTCGGTTCAATTACTAATTACCAGCTTGGCACTAATTACAAGTTACCCGATAGGCTGATAATAACCATCACTAACCTGTGTGTCAATTATCGCAAACAGAGTAGCTGAATGAACCCTATAAATGTCAGCCCTGGCAAGTAATTCTGGCTAGTACAGCACGGCGGAAATAAACTTACCATTTCATTACAGCGAGAAAGCCCAAAATTAAAACATGTGTCACTATTGAATTTTGACTTTTGCCTTGCGGTACTAGCTTTATAAAACGCCTTTAGAACTGGGAATTAGACCAGCACGGCGAGGGTCAATTTCCACCGCCAGCCGTGTTGCCCTCGCAAACGCCTTAAATGTCGCTTCAATAATGTGATGGGAATTAATGCCATCCAGTTGCCGAATGTGCAGTGTCATTTGGCTATGGTTCACGAGTGCCACAAAGAATTCGCGCACGAGTTGGGTGTCATAGGTTCCTACACGCTGAGTAGGAATTTGTAAGCCGTAACTGAGGTGAGGGCGTCCAGAAAAGTCTAGCGCTACCTGAACTAAGGCTTCATCCAGTGGCGCAAGAAAATTACCAAAGCGGACAATGCCTTTTCTGTCGCCTAGTGCTTGGTTCAAAGCTTGGCCCAAGGTAATACCTACATCTTCGTTGGTGTGATGGTCATCAATTTCCCAGTCTCCCTTGGCTTGAACATCTATATCAATCAGCCCGTGGGAAGCAATTTGATGCAACATGTGATCCAAAAACGGAACACCTGTGGCTGCCGTGCAAGTTCCTCTACCATCCAGATTGATGGTAACTTGCACATTGGTTTCACCAGTGGTGCGGTGAACAGTGGCAATCCGAGGGGTTTTAGTTGACTGGTCGTAGTTTGAATTAACTTGGCGATTGGTTGTTTGCATGGGGAGTGGGAGTGGGGACTGGGGAATGGGGAATGGGGAATGGGGAATGGGGAATCGGTAAGAATAATTCTTCACTTACTCCCCCTACTCCCCACTCCTACTCCCCACTCCCCAAATTATCTTACATTCCCATAATTTCATATCCTGCATCTACATACAGCACTTGTCCGGTAATGCCGCTAGACAAATCACTACATAAGAAAGCGGCAGCGTTGCCCACTTCTAGCTGAGTGACGGTGCGTCGTAGGGGAGCTACTTCTTCTACATGATGAATCATATCCAAAATACCACCCACTGCTGAAGATGCCAAAGTGCGGATGGGGCCTGCGGAGATGGCATTGACGCGGATATTTTGCGGCCCTAGTTCGGCGGCTAGGTAACGTACACTAATTTCTAACCCCGCCTTGGCAACTCCCATAACGTTGTAGTTAGGGATTGCTCTGACACCGCCTAAATACGTCAATGTAACGATACTACCTCCCTCTGTCATCAAAGGTTTAGCTGCACCACTTAAATGCACCAGCGAGTAGGTACTGATTTCTAAGGCGGTGTTGAAGCCAGAACGAGAAGTTTGACTAAAATCTCCAGTCAAATCATCTTTGCTGGCAAAGGCAAGACAATGGATGAGGATGTCTAGCTTCCCCCACTGTTCACGGATTGTCTCAAAGGTAGATTGAATCTGTTCATCATTTTGGACATTACAGGGAAGAAATAAGCTGGGGTTGAGGGGTTCTACCAATTCTGCAACTTTTTTCTCCATCTTGCCGCGTTCATCAGGCAGGTAGGTAATACCCAGGTTTGCTCCGGCTTTATGCAGCTGTTGGGCGATGCCCCAAGCGATCGAACGGTTATTGGCAATACCTGTAACAAGAGCATTTTTTCCAGTCAGATTTAGCATATAAATTGTTAATGCGATCGATCATCTAGGAGCATACTAGAATCTGAGGCACGTTTTGTCTTTGTTTTATACAGGAGTTGCAAAAATGAATATTGGTAAGAGTGTTTGCTGTGACAAAAATCTTGATTTTTCCTAAAGATATTCCCAAAATAACTTTATTTGTTCTTTAAAAAACCCTTTTTAATACAGCTATTGGAAGTACTTATCAACAATTAGTAGCTTAAAGGATCAAGAATTATGTATCATTATAAACAAAGAGTTATGAAGAGATTAGTTTGAGTATAGGAAAGTACAGAAAGGTTGACGGTGCTTTATTCATTTTTCGGGTGTATTCTTAGGTAATCAGTTTTTGTTTTTCCGGCATTGGGTAGGGGAAGGGAGATGATCGTGACACAAGATAAAGCCCTAGCAAATGTATTTCGTCAGATGGCGACCGGGGCGTTTCCGCCAGTTGTGGAAACGTTTGAACGCAATAAAACGATCTTTTTTCCTGGCGATCCTGCCGAACGAGTTTATTTTCTTTTGAAAGGTGCTGTTAAACTTTCCAGGGTGTACGAGGCAGGAGAGGAAATAACGGTAGCGCTGTTGCGGGAAAATAGTGTTTTTGGTGTATTGTCATTGCTGACGGGAAATAAGTCGGATCGGTTTTACCATGCGGTTGCATTTACGCCTGCGGAATTACTGTCAGCACCAATTGAACAAGTGGAGCAAGCACTCAAGGAAAATCCAGAATTATCAATGTTAATGCTGCGAGGTCTGTCTTCGCGCATTTTACAGACAGAGATGATGATTGAAACTCTCGCTCACCGAGATATGGGTTCTAGGTTAGTAAGTTTTTTGCTGATTCTTTGTCGGGATTTTGGGGTTCCTTGTGCAGATGGGATCACAATTGATCTGAAGTTATCTCATCAAGCGATCGCAGAGGCAATTGGTTCAACTCGTGTTACCGTTACTAGGCTACTAGGGGATTTGCGTGAAAAAAAGATGATTTCTATCCACAAAAAGAAAATTACTGTGCATAAACCTGTTACCTTAAGTAGGCAATTCACATAAATGCAATTGGAAAAAGGGGAATCGGCGCGTGTTGTATTTTGAAAAATGACACTAATAGCTAGAGGTAAATCTAAAATTGAGTAATTTCAGCTATTGCCAATTTCCACTTCTTTCCAGACAATGCTTAAAAGTAGTAGGCTGTATCTGGAAGGATTTCGGTAGCTAAAGATGACCACCGGATACATCCTCATCGCAGCAATTTTAATTCTGGGAGGCGTAATTGCAACCGTGGGCGATCGCATCGGCACACGAGTTGGCAAAGCCCGCCTCTCACTTTTTAACCTACGTCCGAAAAATACTGCTGTACTGGTAACTATTTTTACGGGCGGTTTGATTTCAGCATCAACCTTAGGAATTTTATTCGCTGCCGACGAAGGCTTGCGAAAGGGAGTCTTTGAATTAGAAGATATTCAAACAGACCTCAGACAGAAGCGGGAACAGCTAAAAACCGCAGAAACTCAGAAAAGTCAGGTAGAGAGTGAGCTAAATCAAGCAAGAATTGCCCAAGCAAAAGCACAACAAGACTTGCAGGTAATTAATCAATATTTGCAGGCGGCGAATGCCAAACAACGCCAAACACAAGCTCAGTTGAACCGCACCATTAGTCAACAAGCTCAAACTCAAACTCAACTCCAACGCACTCAAGGCCAGCTAGGACAAGTTGTAACTCAGTACCAAAAAGCTATAGCTGAATTGCAAAGCGTTTACAATCAGAGAAAGGAGCTACAAGCGGCAGTTGAACTACTGAAGACAGAACGTCAACGACTGTACGCTGAAGCTAAAAAAGCTATTGACGAAGCCAAAACAGCGATTGAAAAACGCGATCGCGAACTTGCTAATCGCCAAGAAGCCATAGAAGTGCGCGATCAAAAAATCTCCCAACTCGATCAATTGATTCAAAAGCGTAATGTAGAAGTTGCAGCGCGAGAGCAAGTGATTGCCACACGGGAATCGCGCCTCAAAGAATTGGAAGGACAACAGGAGCAACTAGAACTGGAAGTTGCAAGGCTGGAAAAATATTATCAGTCTTACCGCGACCTGCGTCTGGGTAAGCTAGCCATAGTTCGCGGTCAAGTTCTGTCTGCTGGTGTAGTTCGTGTTACCCAACCTGCTGCTGGTCGCCAGGTAGTGGTAAAACTTTTACAACAAGCCAATCGCAACGCCAACCTCGAATTAAGTGAGCCTGGTGGAAATCCTGCAAATGTAGAGCTACTGCGCGTTACCCAGGATAGGGTTGAGCAATTGAGCAAGCAGATTGGCGATGGTCAAGAATACGTGGTGCGAATTTTCTCGGCTGGTAATTACGTCAGGGGAGAAAAGCAGATAGAATTTTTCGCCGATACAGCCCGAAATCAATTGGTTTTTTCGGGAGGCGCAGTGCTGGCCACAACTACTGCCGATTCCAAAACCATGACATCCTATCAGTTACAGCAGCGACTGGAAATACTGATTTCTGCTTCCCAATTTCGTGCCCGTAATGCCGGAATTGTCGAAGATGTGCAAGTAGAAGGGACTTTTTTGCGCTTTGTCAGCCAATTAAGACAGTACAATCAACCATTGGAGATTAAAGCGATCGCAGCAGAGGACACTTATACAGCCGGCCCATTGAGAGTAAAATTAGTGGCAATAGTCAACGGACAAATTATTTTTAGTACTTAAAACATTATTTGCACACTCTTATTAGTAAGATTTAAACATATCGAACAGCAGTCAAAATAGTTGCTGTGATTGCATTTATTCATTTCTAATTCTTAATTTTTAATTTTCAATTTATTATGGCTTTCCGTGAATTTTCACCAACGCAACCAGTCATATTAGGGTTTGATCCAGGTCGAGATAAGTGTGGTTTAGCGGTGATGGGACTGGATCGGCAATTGTATTATCATCAGGTCGTCTTAGCAAAAGAGGCGATCGCTACCATTGAGACACTGCGTCAAAGGTTTCCGATCTCCTTGATGGTGATGGGCGACCAAACTACAGCCAAGCAGTGGAGACAGACATTATATCAGGAATTGACAGAACCGTTGAGTATTATTTTAGTGGATGAGCGCTACACAACCTTAGAAGCACGCGATCGCTATTGGCAAATGTTCCCACCCAAAGGGCTAATAAAGCTGTTGCCACAAGGTCTGCGACAGCCACCAAGACCGATAGATGACATTGTTGCCATCCTCTTAATCGAAAGATACTTAAATCGTCTCACGGAATCAGCAGTCAGCCAATTTTAGATTTTAGATTTTTTCTTCAATCCAAAATCCAAAATCGTTCGACTGAGCGTAGCCGAAGTCTAAAATCCAAAATTGAATGGCTCTTAACTTTTAAAGTTCCGCCCGAATAGTAAAAGCATAATCTCCTCCAGGCTCTAGCTGGTAATCTTGTTGCTCCAAGAATCGACCGAGGGGTTCTTTGATTAAGGCGCGGCCTTGGCAAGGCTTGACGGCAAGTTCTCCCCGGCGAAAATGCCACTGGAAATGCCACTCAAACTCACCCGCATTCACTTCGCCTTCAAGGAAGCCGTGTTGCCAGGATTGGCGGGTAATTCTGACATGGGCAATGGTTTCTGGCAGACGTTTTGCACTCACAATGCTTTGTGTCAAGTGTGGAATAACAGCCGATCATGTGGGCTACTTATTTTATTTACCAAACATAGCTTAATTAAACAAACTGACAAAGTGGGTATTTGTAGTTGACTAGATTGTGTTAAGGAGCAAAACGACTTCAGAATACTGGAGTCGTTGCAATACGGTTCGGATAAGACTTGATCCCCCCAACCCACACCAGTCGCTCCACTTGGGGTCTCCCCAAGTGGAGCGCTGGCTCATAGTTGATATCGCACTTTTCTAAAGAAGTAACAGTTGCTGTACAGCAACTTTAGCGTACATCGAAATCGGTAATCAGGTTTTTATTTTTTATCAGAGTTTATATAGTTTCACTTTTGCACACAATTAATAAAGATTTGGCACACAACAATGTTCTGCCTCAACGCAGAATATGTATTTCATTACAATCTTTTAAATCCCTCGCTTTTCATCCTGCCACTACTATAATCTATGATTTTTATGAACAGAGCATTTCGATTTCAGTACAAACGCAAAATTAGCAATTATTTTATCTGTACAACTACGGTTTTATATTTAATTTATTTTTCTACCTAATATCCTAATAAAATATATTTCTTTAATATTATTCTCTCCTTTAGTCCACAGCAAATCATGATAACTGACGCATTTTTGGAGTATGAAAACCAATCACAATATCTTGTTTATCTATACCCATTTCCATCAGTTCTAAAGCAATATCCGCCTCCGTTGTATTTTGTTGAATCCAAATTTTATTATTCTTGATATCTATGTGCATTATTGGCCCATAAATCCGCTTTTGATTGTTCCATCCAACGCTAATAATTTGATAATGGTCATGTTCTGTATCAAAAATTTGTTCGACTTCTACATCTCCGTAACTAGGCTTAAACTGGAGATATTTAGTTAACAGTTGCCTAACTTTTGTCCTATATTCATTTAATTTATCCATTGTTCTATTCCCTCCGTTTCCACATTGTAAATAATCCTGCTCAACGCTTAGAGCGGTGTCATTGGTCAGTAAAACATTTAAACATAGATTTAAAGTTGGTTTGGTACTGACTATCGACTCCAGCACATAAACCTTTTAAATCTAGAGTTTGCTTAGATTATCCGTCTAACTACAAAACAATACAATACTACAATACAAAATAGCGATCGCTTGTATAAAGGTGATTACAAAATTAGCGATAGTGACACACTCCACACACTGACAGCCGTACAGGTACAGTGTGGGCTTCTCAACCAATCCGGCTATTGCTTAGGAGGCGTTGAGCTTTAAGAACCGCGTGACCGTCGGCTCTATTCTTTATATTCACGGCTGCATTATGATCACGGTCAAGACTGCATTTACAATTAGGGCAGTCGTGCCATCTTTCATGCAATTTTTTAGGAACTTTCACCCCGCAACTGGAACAATCTTGTGACGTACCTGATGGATTCACTGCAATTACCAACAACCCAGCATTTTCGGCTTTGGTGCTTAGAATTGACAGAAAGCTTGACCATCCAGCATCATGCACAGATTTTGCTAGCATCGAACGAGAAAGTCCTTTAATGTTTAAATCTTCGTGAACTACAACATCATATTTTTTCAGTAGACTATTAGCAGTTTTAAAGTGAAAGTCTTTGCGTTTATCAGCTACTTTTTTGTGCTGCTTGGCGACTTGCTTGATAGCTTTTTTACGCCGATTACTTCCTTTTTTGCGGCGTGAAACACGCTTTTGGACAACACGTAATCGCTTCTGAGATTTACGATAGTGTTGAGGGATTAGGACAACATCACCCTCGGAAGTTGTCAAAAAATCTTTTAAACCGAGGTCAATACCTGTAATTGAATCTGGATTAAAATCAGGTTTAACAGATGGAATTGTTGTATCTTCAAGGCTTAAAGTTAAATAATAACCATCAGCTTTTTTTGTCACTGATGCGGTTTTAATTTTAAATCCGTCAGGTATTGGGCGATGTAAAATGACTTTAACTATGCCGAACATTGGTAGAGTTATTAAATTACCTTGCAGACACCCATCTTTTATCTGTGGATAAGTAAACGTGCGGTAACGGTCACGAGCCTTAAATCTAGGCTTGCCACTACGTTTGCCATTGCTATCACCTTTAACAAAACGGTCAAACGTAACCTTAACTCGCTTGACTACATCTTGTAAAACTTGTGAATAAATTTTACTGTACCAAGGGTGAGTCTTTTTAAGCTGTGGTAGCGTTTTCTTTTGTGAATAATAGTCTGGGTTATCCCGCAATTCTGGTATATGGCAAACAAGAGAACAGGCATTAATAGGTGAACGATTACGCTCGTACCAATCAAATCTATCAGCCAACAAAAAATTATACTGAGCGCATAGCATAGACAGCCATCTGTCTATCTCTATGGCTTGCTTTGCTGTTGGTCGTAGCTTGTATTGGTACGCTGTCCTCACTCCGTGACGCTCCAACGCGAGTACAAATGTATCCTCACAATTAAAAGTATTGTACCATATTGGGTACACATTGGGTACACAACATGAAAGATTCTCGATTAAGTGTAAGGATGTCAGAACGCCGATTAAATAAGCTTCGTTCTTATGCTCTAATGAAAGATAAAACAGTCACGCAGATAGTGGAAGACTGGGTTGATAGATTACCAAACATAGAGAGTGTTAAAAATAACGCTGACCCCTTTCCTATTAAGCCTACGGCTTAAATCGGTCAGAGGTCGCGTTATTTTTAACCGCCTTATATCTCACCACTGAACGGAGTACCGTTTCAGTGGGAGGCTTACGGCGTAATAGCTAATTCTTAATTCCCGTCGCAGCAATACCCTGAATAAACTGACGCTGACCGATGAGAAATAATACCATCACTGGAACTGTCGCTATAGTCACCGCCGCCATCATCAAAGGCCAATTATTTGTAAATTGCTCCTGAAACTCAGCCAACGCCAGTTGCACCGTCCTTAATTCTGGTCGCGTCGTAAACACCAGAGGCTTAAACAAATCATTCCACTCACCGATGAAGGTGAACAGAAACAGCGTCACCAACGCCGGACGGGCTAAAGGTAACATCACCCGCCACAAAATTTGCAGTCGGTTCGCCCCATCTATGGCTGCGGCTTCTTCTAACTCCACCGGAATTGTCTGGAAATACTGACGTAACAAGAAAATTCCAAATCCGTTGACAGCAGTGGGTAAAATCAGCGCCCCATAAGTATTTATCAGGTGTCCCCACTTCAAAACCAAAAAGATGGGAATCACCAATAACTGAAAGGGAATCACTAAAGTCGCTAAAACGACCAATAGCAGTGCTTGGCGTCCCCGAAACTTCAGCCGTGCTAGGGCGTAACCCGCCAAAGCGGAAGTGACAATCTGAAACGCCGTCACAGCGATCGCTACCAAGGTAGAATTAGCAAACGCCAGCAAAAATTTTCCCTGTTGCCATGCAACCCGGTAATTAGCTAAAGACCAGCTATTTTTAGACAAATTTTCCGGGCTGGTGGCCGTCGGTGCAAAGGAGGTGAGAAAGACCACAAACAGAGGTAGTAGAACGATAAATGCCCCTAGCAGTAACACTACTAGGCTCAAAAAATCGCCAGATTTCAGATTCGCGTTTGGTTTAAACATAACTTGAGCTGCAAAGCATTTGTTTCGCTAGTACTACATCTCACCCAGCAACAGTTAATCTATAAACATAGTTACTTGTTAAGTTAAATTAAATCACAGTGATTATTACCCTCAGTTCATGGGGTAAATTGAATCCTGGTGTCAAATAATCAGGTTTACAGGAGTAAAGATACCATGCAGCAGCTTACAGACGAATCTAAAGAATTAGATTTCAAGAGCGAAACATACAAAGATGCTTATAGCCGGATTAATGCGATCGTGATTGAAGGGGAACAAGAAGCCCATGAGAATTACATCACACTAGCCCAACTGCTGCCAGAATCTCATGATGAATTGATTCGCCTATCCAAGATGGAAAGCCGCCATAAGAAAGGATTTGAAGCTTGTGGGCGCAATTTGCAAGTAACCCCAGATTTGCAATTTGCCAAGGAATTTTTCTCTGGACTACACCAAAATTTCCAAACCGCCGCGGCATCCGGAAAGGTTGTTACTTGCTTGTTGATTCAGTCTTTGATTATTGAATGTTTTGCGATCGCAGCATATAACATTTACATCCCCGTTGCCGATGATTTTGCCCGCAAAATCACTGAGGGAGTAGTAAAAGAAGAATATAGCCACCTCAACTTTGGAGAAGTTTGGTTGAAAGAACATTTTACAGAAGCCAAAGCTGAACTTGAACTTGCAAATCGCCAAAACCTACCCATCGTCTGGAAAATGCTCAACCAAGTAGAGGGTGATGCCCACACAATGGCAATGGAAAAAGATGCTTTAGTAGAAGACTTTATGATTCAGTACGGTGAAGCATTAAGTAACATAGGTTTTACGACTCGCGATATTATGCGCTTGTCAGCCTACGGACTCATAGCCGCTTAAAAAAAGTTAGGAGCAAAGCCGGAGACGCTTTGCCTCCGGTGAGAAATGATCACTGAGAAATTATGAGTCGTACTCCTAACTCCTGTACAGACGCGATTAATCGCCTCTCTCCTGTACAGACGCGATTAATCGCGTCTCTTCCAACTCTACTAAATTCCACCCTTTCGAGACAGCATAAGCCTAATAATCACTACATGTTTGGTCTAATTGGACATCTGACTAGTTTGGAACACGCTCAATCGGTAGCTCAAGAATTGGGCTACCCAGAATATGCCGATCAAGGGCTAGACTTTTGGTGTAGCGCCCCACCGCAAATTGTTGATAGTATTATTGTCACCAGTGTAACTGGGCAACAAATTGAAGGAAGGTATGTAGAATCTTGCTTTTTGCCAGAGATGCTAGCTAGTCGCCGCATCAAAGCCGCAACGCGGAAAATCCTCAACGCCATGGCCCATGCACAGAAGCACGGCATTAACATCACAGCTTTAGGCGGATTTTCCTCAATTATTTTTGAAAACTTTAAGTTAGAGCAGTTTAGCCAAGTCCGCAACATTAAACTAGAGTTTGAACGGTTCACCACAGGAAATACTCATACTGCCTACATTATTTGTAAGCAGGTGGAAGAAGCGTCCAAACAACTGGGAATTGATTTATCAAAAGCAACTGTTGCTATATGTGGAGCAACTGGGGATATTGGTAGTGCAGTTACACGCTGGCTAGATGCGAAAACAGATGTTCAAGAACTTCTGCTGATAGCTCGTGATCAAGAACGTCTCAAAGAGTTGCAAGGCGAACTGGGGCGAGGAAAAATTATGGGTTTGACAGAAGCACTGCCCCTAGCTGATGTTGTAGTCTGGGTTGCTAGTATGCCCAGAGGAGTGGAAATTGACCCCACCACTTTGAAACAACCCTGTTTGTTGATTGATGGTGGTTATCCTAAAAACTTAGCAACGAAAATTCAGTATCCTGGTGTACATGTGTTAAATGGTGGAATTGTAGAGCATTCCCTGGATATTGACTGGAAAATTATGAAAATCGTCAATATGGACGTGCCAGCCCGCCAGTTGTTTGCTTGTTTTGCCGAATCAATGCTGCTGGAATTTGAGAAGTTATACACGAACTTTTCGTGGGGACGGAATCAGATTACCGTAGATAAAATGGAACAGATTGGTCGGGTATCAGTAAAACATGGATTTAGACCACTACTGGTTTAAGAGTTAGTCATTTGTCCTTGGTCATTAGTCATTTGTTATTTGCAAAGGACAAAGGACAAAGGACAAAGGACAAAAGACAAAGGATAAATAACTTATAACTCGTAATTGATAACCCCTACGATGGCAACTACCGAGCGTAAACCGCTACTGTTAGATTTTGAAAAGCCCTTAGCAGAACTAGCAACCCGAATTGATCAAATTCGGCAACTTGCAGAAGAAAATGGTGTCGATGTTTCTGGTCAAATTCGTCAACTAGAAGCACGCGCTATGCAACTGCGTGAGGAAATTTTCAGTAGTCTATCCCCGTCTCAGCGACTGCAAGTCGCTCGTCATCCGCGTCGCCCTAGTACTCTCGATTACATTCAGGCTATTAGTGATGAATGGATGGAATTACATGGCGATCGCTGTGGTGGTGACGATCCGGCTTTAGTTGGTGGTGTCGGTCGTCTGTGTGGGCAACCTGTGGTGATGTTAGGTCATCAAAAAGGTCGTGATACCAAAGACAATATTGCCCGTAACTTTGGAATGCCTTACCCTGGCGGCTACCGCAAAGCGATGCGGTTGATGGAACACGCCAACAAGTTTAGTATGCCAATACTAACTTTTATCGATACGCCAGGAGCTTGGTCTGGAGTAGAAGCAGAACACCAAGGTCAAGGAGAAGCGATCGCCTACAACTTGCGGGAAATGTTTTGCTTAGATGTACCAATTATCTGCACAGTCATCGGTGAAGGCGGTTCCGGTGGCGCACTCGGTATTGGTGTAGGCGATCGCCTACTCATGTTTGAACACTCAGTTTATACCGTCGCCACTCCCGAAGCCTGCGCCGCCATTCTGTGGAAAGATGCTGGCAAAGCTCCCCAAGCAGCTGTTGCCCTAAAAATTATTTCCCACGACCTGAAAAAGTTGGGAATTATCGACCAAATACTGCCTGAACCCACTGGTGGCGCTCATTCCGACCCTTTAAAAGCAGCTACCATTCTCAAGCAAGTGCTGTTGGAAAATTTAGACGAACTCAATCGTTTAACGGCTCCAGAACGCCGTCAACTGCGCTATGAAAAATTCCGCAAAATTGGCGTTTTTACAGAAGTTGCCCACTAACAGCGCTGCATAATGATTGATTAGCAGAGCAAAATGCTATAATTGCCTATGTGCTTAAAGATTTTTAACAATCTAGCCATAGGCATTTGCATGTTTGGTAAATCTACTCAATTTGATTGAGTAACTTTTGTATTATTAAGTAATCTAATTTGAGTGTACGGCGTGGTTTTCCAGGCGATGATTTGTTGTCTTCACTGGTAAAACCCACAATATACCGACTATTGCAGTGCATCATAGCAGTTACTTAATGAAAATCATCAGATTTTTAGATTCCTTTAATATATCCAAACCGAGAAGTGTGAATAATTGGATGGTAATAGGCTTTGGGAATTGCCAAAAAATTGGGAGACACCATGAGTGTTGAGCAAAAACGACGTGCCCTGATTACAGGGGCAAGTAGTGGAATTGGGAAAGCAACGGCTTTAGCTTTTGCCAAAGCCGGAATAGATGTCGCCTTAGTCAGCCGCTCTTTCGATAAGTTGGAGGCGGTAAGAGAAGCAGTCGAGCATACTGGGGTGGAAGCGAAAGCTTACGCTGTAGATTTAGCGCGGATCTCCGAAGTAAAAGAAAAGATCCAAGCGATCGCCCTTGACTTTGGTGATATAGACATTCTGGTAAACAGTGCGGGCCTTGCCTATACAGGCACCTTAACCGAAACCCTCCTAGAGGGCTGGCAGCAGGTAATTGACTTAAATCTTACCAGCGTGTTTCAGTGCATTGTGGGGATTTTGCCTTCAATGCGCGATCGGGGCACAGGCACAATTATCAACATCGCCTCCATTGCCGCCAAGCAACCCTTTCCCGGCTGGGGAGCATACAGCGTCAGCAAAGCTGGTTTGATAGCCCTCTCTCAAACCCTGGCACAAGAAGAACGCGCCCACGGTATTCGTGTCACAGCTATTTGTCCTGGCGCAGTCAATACCGAACTTTGGGACACAGAAACAGTTCATGCCAACTTAGACCGTTCCAAAATGTTAACCCCGGAAATTGTCGCTCAATCAATTCTCCACACAGTTCTGTTACCACAACAGGCAGTTATTGATGAATTAACCCTGATGCCCAGCGCTGGCGCACTCTAATTGCAAAGTTAGGAGTTAAAAGTTAGGAATTAGAATTTTTAACTCATAACTCGTGTACAGACGCGATTAATCGCGTCTCTACTCATAACTCGTGTACAGACGCGATTAATCGCGTCTCTACTCATAACTCGTGTACAGACGCGATTAATCGCGTCTCTACTCATAACTAAATTCAAACCATAACCAAGACTCAATCATGACTATTGCTTCCAACGGTTCCAATTCCTCTCAATCGCCTCTGATTCCCGATTTGGCAGAAGCGATAACTCCTAGACCCGATCGCAACACCCACAACGGGCGACAAGCCGATGTGTCCGCGCCCAAAGAGGAACATCTGCAGGAAATGAAGGACGCCGTGCGGACACTGATATTGGGAGTTGGCGAAGACCCCGAACGCGAAGGACTCCTCAAAACACCCAAGCGAGTGGCCGAGGCAATGCGATTTCTTACCAGTGGCTACACCCAATCCCTTGAAGAACTCGTTAACGATGCCATCTTTGATGAAGGGCATAGCGAGATGGTACTAGTCCGAGATATTAATTTCTTTAGTTTGTGCGAACACCATATGCTGCCATTTATGGGTAGAGCACACGTTGCTTATATCCCCAACCAAAAAGTTGTGGGACTAAGTAAGCTGGCCCGCATTGTTGAGATGTATTCTCGTCGCTTGCAAGTCCAGGAGAGGTTAACCCGCCAAATTGCCGAAGCAATCCAGACCATTCTGGAACCTCAAGGGGTAGCCGTTGTGATGGAAGCTAGCCACATGTGTATGGTGATGCGGGGTGTCCAGAAACCAGGTTCTTGGACTGTCACTAGCGCAATGGTTGGTGCATTCCAAGAGGAACACAAAACCCGCGAAGAATTTTTTAGCTTAATTCGCCATCAATCAGCGTTCTTTTAGGGAATGGGGAATGGGGAGTGGGGAGTGGGGAATGGGGGATGGGGCATTAGTTATTCTTTCTCCCCTGTTTCCCCTGCTTCCCCTGCTTCCCCTGCTCCCTCATTCCCTACTCCCTACTCTCCAATTTCTCAAACAACTTGGCTACTTTATCTAAATCTTTATCTCCAGGTGCGCGTTCTACACCACTAGATAAATCAACGCCACTAGGATTAACCTGACTTAAAGCTTCCACAATATTATCTGCTGTTAGTCCCCCAGCTAAAAACCAAGGGCAATTGGGGTTAAATTGCTCTAGCATTGTCCAATCTAAGGTTTTGCCTGTACCACCAAGTTGTTCGGGATGGTAAGCATCAAGTAGTAAAGTATCTACGTAATTTGTGTAATTAGCTGCTGTGTCAAGATGCTCAAGACTCCGAACTCTCAATGCTTTAATAATTTCGACATTGGGTAAAGCTTGACGTAATTGGTAGCAAAAATCTGGTAATTCATCTCCGTGTAACTGGACACCAGTCAACCCAGAATCAACAACTATCTGACTGATTTCGGGGATACTAGCGTTGGCAAAAACACCAATTGTGTCAATATTAGCCGGGAGTTTTGCTACTGCTGCCCGAATTTGGAATGTAGTTACGTAGCGAGGTGAGGTTGGCACACAAATAAATCCTAGTGCCGTTGCGCCCAGAGAGGCGATCGCTATAGACTGCTGTGGTTGAGTGATGCCGCAAATTTTAACGCGCATGAAAATTTAACAAATTTAAAATAATCATCAAGAAAGTCTAAACTATCCGAAAAACTTTTGTGCCTTGGTAATTTTATAATTTTGTAGGTCTACATTTATTTTGTAGGTCTACATTTTAGGAGACAAAAGCTTGATTTCATCTATTTTACTAGCAGCAGCTGCAACTGTTCCCGCAACACCTGCGTGGAATCCTACAGTAGGCATCATCATCAGCATCAGTAGCTTAGTAATTCTTTTGCTAAGTACTAGGATTGAAAAACCCCTAGTTGGCCCCAAGTTCCCTATCCTGCCCGTCAGTATTCCAACATTCGTTGCAGCGATGGCTTTTGGTCATATTATCGGCATTGGCATCGTTTTAGGACTGACTAATATCGGTCGTCTGTAGTTTTGCGATGATCGTGGCGTTATAAATAATGCCGCGATCAATACAAAATTCCTAAAAACGATTTTGGTTCTTTCTCTAGCAAAATAACTCATGAGCATTAGCCAGTCAGCCTCCGTGTAGTCACTCTAACTGAGGTGGGAAATATTAACCTTCCCCTTGAGGGACGATAGCTACTTCATCAACGGAGGATTTATATGGCTTTAGAAACGGGATTAATCCTTTCTGTAAGGCTTATGTAAGTTAATTTATGCAAGAGAAAGAACCATGATGTCATCAATGTTATCGAAAGAGAATACATGCGTCAGTCGTCAGAATTCAGTTGGGTATTCTCTACGACTGGCGGATGAATAAGCGGCGTTTTTGCACCCCCACTAAATCAAAGATGGCGACAAGGAGACAAGAGGTGAGAACTTGCAACAAGTCTTTCCCCTTGTCCCCAATGCCCCATTCCCCATTCCCCATTCCCCACTTCAGAGCTTTGCTCACAGGCATTAATTGTCTATCTTAGAAATAAGAGCATTTCGTAACTCGACACTATCGAATTGATGCTCAGAAATATATGTATAAGTATATACGCGAATATTGCAGTATAGGAACTACTGGCGATATCTAGTTTTAGGACAATGTAATGCAAACAAATTGGAAAATTGGCTCTTTATTTGGAATTCCCCTGTTTCTAGACCCGTTATGGTTTGTGATTTTAGGGTTGGCAACTCTCAACTTTGGGGTAGCTTATCAGGAATGGGGGCCTGTTATAGCTTGGAGTGCTGGAATAGTTATGGCACTGTTGCTATTTGGTTCGGTGTTGCTACATGAGTTGGGTCACAGCTTGGTAGCCCGATCGCAAGGCATTAAAGTTAATTCAATTACCCTATTTCTGTTTGGCGGGATTGCTGCTATTGAAGAAGAATCTAAAACTCCTTTCAAAGCTTTTCAAGTAGCGATCGCTGGCCCTTTGGTGAGTATCATACTATTTGTCCTACTGCGTCTGGGAGCTATTGTGATACCTGATACTAGTCCACTCAGTGTCATGGTCGGAGATTTGGCGAGAATTAACTTGGTGGTGGCTCTATTTAACCTGATTCCTGGCTTACCTCTAGATGGAGGGCAAGTGTTAAAAGCAGCACTATGGAAAATTACAGGTAATCGTTTTCAAGCCGTACACTGGGCTGCAAAGGCTGGGCAAATTTTGGGTTATGGTGCGATCGCTTTGGGATTTGTTGTAGATTTCTTGACAAGAGAGTTAGTAGCTGGTTTGTGGATTGCGCTATTAGGTTGGTTTGCTGTCCGCAACGCTAACAGCTATGACAACATGACTACATTGCAAGAAAGCCTACTTAAAGTTGTGGCGGCTGATGCGATGACTCGTGACTTTCGGGTAATTGATGCTGATCAGACATTGCGATCCTTTGCCGATTTATACCTATTGGAAACCGTTCCCTCACAGATTTATTTTGCTGCTTCTGATGGACGTTACCGGGGTCTAGTTTCCATTGACGATTTTCGTTTAATTGAAAGGAGTGAATGGGAAACCCAAACCTTACACAGCATTGTGCATTCCTTGACAGAAATACCCACTGTTGCTGAAGCAACAACGATAGCTGAGGTAATTAACAAACTAGAAAATGAGCAGTTACCTCGAATTACCGTACTTTCTCCGGCTGGTGCTGTAGCTGGTGTAATTGACCGGGGTGATATTGTGCGGACGTTGGCACAAAAGTTAAATTTGCGGATAACTGATGCTGAAATTAAGCGCATCAAAGAAGAAGGTAGCTATCCGCCTGGGTTGCAACTGGGAGTCATAGCGAAATCCACTGCAAATTAAGCGTCACAAGTTTGTCATAGTTTTGCAATAGATACTTAACTCATCCCCCGGCTTCAAGCCGGGGGATTTCGAGTCATTAGTCATTAGTTATTAGTCATTAGTAATTATACCCAATTTATCGTGCTAAACAATACTAATGACTAATGACCACTGACTAATGACTAAGACGGCGAACGGCGATTCATCCCATCTCTAGAAGAAATGGGCTTTCTCGCCGTCTTTCTGTAACGTGAAACTAGAGTGAGTTACGCTTTCGCTGATGTTGGCAACGAATGTTTCAACGTTGGTAACAAAAACTTCGATGCTAGCAACAAATGCTTAAACGTTTGTAACAAATGCTTCAATGCAGGCAACAAATGTTCAAATATTTCCCACAAATGCTTAAACATTCGCAATAAATGTTTAAGCATTTGCAACAAATGCTTCGATGTTAGTAACAAATATTTCAACGTTTATAGTACTTACGCAAATTTCCCGGATTTTCGTCATTGCAAGCGGAGCGATCGCACAGGTGTTGCGACTACACTTAGTAACATTCGGTGCAGTAAACAACGATTTAGGACAAAAGCAAAAAGCACTCGATTACATCAACCAAGCTTTGCCCCTTTTGCATCCTGTAGGCGATCGCTTCTGTGCCAACTTACTTGTCAAGATTTGCAGGGGTTGATGGTACATTGTTACAGAGATGGCGATCGCTCTCCACATTAGGGTTATTCTGCAAATAGTCACCAAGGCGATCGCAAGCCCCTTGTATCAGCTCGTCGAATGATTCAATGTGCCACAGTCCAGCGATCCCATCTTCGCCTGCGGTAGCTAGGAACTTGCCATCGGGGCTAAAACTAACACTCTCAACTTCAGAGTTTCGATGCCCTATCCAAGCTGCAAACTTTTCACCTTGTAAATTCCACAACTGTACTGTACCTTTCTCTCCGCTAACGGCAATCATCTTGCCATCGGGGCTAAACGCCACTGCTTTGAGTTGGATGCCAGATACCTGGAATGGCTGCTGGGTTGGTTTACCTTGCAAGTTCCATAAGCGGATAGTACCATCTTCTCCGACGCTGGCTATTTGCTGACCATCACGACTGAACGCTGTAGCATAAACAGGGCCTAGATGACCTTGAAATGGCTTTGCTAACTGTTGTCCTTGCAAGTTCCACAAGCGGACAGTACCATCATCTCCGGCGCTGGCTATGTGCCGACCATCTGGACTAAAACTGACGCTGTAGACTTTGCCTTGATGACCTTGAAATGTTTGAGGATTTGGTTGTCCTTGCAAGTTCCACAAGCGGACAGTACCATCATCTCCGGCGCTGGCTAGACGCTGACCATCCGGACTAAAACTGACGCTGCGGACTTTGCCTCGATGACCTTGAAATGGCTGTGCTAACTGTTGAGCTTGTAAGTTCCATAAGCGGATAGTGCCATCATCTCCGGCGCTGGCTAGGCGCTGACCACTCGGACTAAAACTGACACTGTTGACATTGCCTTGATGACCTTGAAATGGCTGTGCTAACTGTTGAGCTTGTAAGTTCCATAAGAGGACAATACCATCATTTCCGGCGCTAGCTATTTGCTTACCATCACGACTAAAACTGACGCTACGGACTGGGTATTGATGCTGTGTGAATTGTACCTGTTCGTCTTTTAAGTTCCACACACGCATAGTCCCATCATCGCCAGCACTAACTAATAGCTGGTTATCTTTGCTGATGCTGACGCTTCTGACTGGCCCTTGATGCCCTATAAATTTATCTAACCGCTTGCCTTTTAAGTTCCACACAAGGGTAGTCCCATCTCCAGCAACGCTAGCTACTTGCTGACCGTTGTGGCTGAATTCTACATCCCAGACCCTGCCTTGATGCTCTTTAAATGGCTCTGCCAATGGTTTACCTTCCAAGTCCCAGAGGCGAACAGTAGTATCTTGTCCCCCTGTTACTAGTCGCTGACCATCCGGGCTAAATTTGATGCTGCTGATATTGTCTTTATCTCCTTTCCATTGTTTCAACAGCTTACCTTGCGGGTTCCACAAGCTAACAAGACCGTCATCGCCAGCGCTAGCGATGATTTTATCGTCCGGGCTGAATGCTACGTCCCAAACCATCTTTTGTTCTTGTTTTTGAAGCACAGTCTTTTTGAAAGGTTGCCCAATGGGGTTGCCTTGCAAATCCCACAAGCGCACAGTACCGTTTGCCCCAGCAGTAGCTAAAAGCTGACCATTGGAGCTAAAACTGAGATTTTTGACAAAGCCTTGCTGTGCTGACCATTCTTTGACAAGACGACCTTGTAAATCCCACAGGCGGACGGTATCATTTTGACCGCCAGTAGCTATTAGTTGGCCGTTTGGACTAAAAGTAAGATTATGGACAAAGCTTTGCTGTGCTTGCCATTCTTTGACAAGACGACCTTTTAAATCCCACAGGCGGATAGTGTCGTCATCGCCAGCACTAGCCAAACGCTGATTATCTGGGCTAAGAAAGCTCCTAACTGTGCCTTTATGCTTTTCCATGCGGATGTCTTCTCGGACTGAATAAACCGCTTCTTGCAGTGTGCCTCTGACTTGATTTTGTAGCTGCTCGTCGGGAGGAAATAATTGTAAAAGTGGATGTTGCAGTAACCTTGCGGCTTGGAGGCTATAAAGTGACGCATCTAATCCTCGCTGCTGTAGCCTGGCTTCTGCTGTTTCTCTAGAAGCACCGGAGAAATTTCTAATTGCACTTCTTTGATTAAACAACGCTGCAATAGTCAACCCGCTTAAACCTAAGATAACCGCGATCGCAATCCGCCATCGCCAACTAATATTCCGGCGTTTCTGTAAAACACTTTGTTGGACAAATTCTGTTTCTAACTTATTAAACCAATTGTCATGAGACTGGAGTTCCCAATTCAATACATCAAGATAAGGATTACTATTCCAAAGAAACTGTATAGGTT
The DNA here is from genome assembly GCF_020829645.1 of Nostoc mirabile CHAB5784. Taxonomy (GTDB): domain Bacteria; phylum Cyanobacteriota; class Cyanobacteriia; order Cyanobacteriales; family Nostocaceae; genus Nostoc; species Nostoc mirabile. The sequence goes on from NZ_JAIVFS010000015.1 coordinate 71,707, forward strand.
TCTCTCTCAAATCCTCTTGTTGATGCTGTCTTTGCTGTAATCCTTGAACAAGCCGAGTCGGGATTTTGCTAAATAAGTTTTCAGCAACGTTTAATCTACGATCTAACCAATCAATTACAGTTTCAGCTTTGGCTTGGAAGTCTGATGGCTGTTTTTTGCTGGCGACACTTTCCCACTCTTCGGCAGCTGCTGTTAGCCGCCGTTGTAAAATTATATCTTCTTCTTTTTTCCACTTGAGTAATTTATCCCATCCCTCCACTAAAGCATCATGGGCTGGCTCTACATAGGGTTCGCCTTGAGAATTAGAACCTTCAATGATTAAGCGGGCTTCAGAAAAACGTTTGATGACTGTTTGCACGCGATCGCTTTCTTTCTTGTCAGAGTAAATTAGTTCAGACTTGGGAACCTGTCGCCTTGCTAATTCACCGCCTTGCAATGAAATCATCCGCAGCATCACCAGACGTATTGTATGTTCATAAGCAGGATCTTTTGCAACTAGTTGATCGTATTCTTGGTTAGCACGTTTGGTCAAAGAACCAACAACTCTTCCCAACTCTTCGTAATCTTCCTTTTTTAAGGCGCGGTTGTCCCTTCGTTCCTCTAAATATTTCAGGTACAATTCGCTGAGGGTGAAAGAAAGCAAGGGTAAACCACCTGGCATTTGTACGACTTCGTTAATTAATTCATCCACCAAGCTGGGAGGGTCGAAATATACGACTTTTTCTGATGCTGGTTTCTCAATTGCTTCCCGGAATTCATCCTGGGTCATTGGTGGGACGACAAATCGGGTATCATCATTCCAAAAGTCTTTGAGTATAGAGTTTTGAAACTGCGCTTCAAAGTCGAGTCGCAAGGTGATAACTACATGGATTTTGTCGGGATATTTAGCGATCGCATTCTTGATCAATTTCTGAAATTGCTCTCGTTGTTCGTCACTCTTACACAGGGTAATCAACTCTTCAAACTGATCAACTGCCAGCAATAGTTTAATCTGGGGATTAGTCTGGCTCCAACGTTCAATGATGTTTGCTAAAGCTTGCTCGTCTTTTGCTAATTCTGCAACAGTAATTGTAGTTGCAATTGGTAAACACACCTGTGCTAAAGCCTGCAAAGGACTTTCCCCTGGACGCATGGGATCTAAAATCTGAAACTTATGCTCCTGAGAATCACGCAGACGCTTCAACAACCCGGCTTTCATTAAGCTGGATTTACCTGTTCCAGAAGCACCTAGTACCACTGTCAACGTTTGTTTATTGGAAACGACTTGCTGATAAAGCTGTTTGATTAGGTTTTCTCTACCAAAAAACAAGTTACTATCTTTTTCGTCATAAGATTGCAATCCTCGATAAGGATTATTTTCTAAGTTAAGTGGTGGTGCATCCTCCAATTTATCTCGGTCAAAATTAGGTAACAGAAAGATGAATTCCCCTTTGTCATGTTTTCTCAAGGGACATAGACTTGGAGTTTGCCGCTTGTAATTCTTTTCTGTGACAACTTCAATTTGCTCTCGCAAATATGAGTACAGTTCAGTTGCCGTAACGATGCCATCATCATTCGAGTCAGCTTTTTTGTCAGTTCCACATAGGGCATCAAAAAGCGCTTTGGCAAAGGGAGAGTGAACCTCGTTACCTTCTTTTACTTCCCCGCGCACACCCAAAGAATCCAAGGCTTTTTGATCATCTGCTGCAGAAGTAATTACTTGCCAAGCTGCATCGCTGATAAAGCGATCGTAGCGTTCTTTATAGACTGTGACTTTGGGCTGAATCTCTCGCTTAAGACTTGCCCAACGAAAAGCGCCTGCAAAACAGCAATCTAAAATTGCTAACATGTGCCGACAAGGGAGTGCATTTAGGGCATCATGTAACTCCTGCATCGGCAAGTAGGTACTACTATCTCCTAATGTGGCATCTTGCGGAATCAAATAACCTACTGGCCCCTCTTGATTTTCTAGAGCCTCTAAAGCGATACCATGTCCAGCAAAATAGAAGAGGACGCGATCGCTCTCGGTAATTGCCACTTTTTCGTTGTCAAAAGGTATTTGTCCTTGTTTGAAGTCTTCAATCAGTTCTTTGAGTTTGCTAAGGGTAACACGTTGATTCAATAGCAACTGGACTTCATATTTATTTTGTGCTTGATATTGCTGTTTGAGATTCTGATGTTGCTCTTGGAGAATTTGAGCAAATTTTTGAGCATCAGGAACTGCTGTTTCTAACTCTCTAATCCCATTTACATAGTCATTGATACCGATAATAATCGCAAAATTCCGGTTGAAATTATGCTTAGACATTAGTAGACCTCATCTAATATCAATTTTAGTTGAATACTTATGAAAATCTCACGCACAGACACAGCATCACGTCGCTTTGCTCCGAATTCAAAATTCAAAATTCAAAATTCAAAATTAATGATCCCCATAAATAAATTCAGTTGCTCTGTATCCTTTCCGTTTTCGGTCAAGCCAAAAACCATAAACTGCGTAGGTTGGGGAGCCACTGCGCCCTTGCGGTTTCCCGACTTGAAGCAAGTGGCGTTGGAGGAACGAAACCCAACATTTTCGCGGGTTTGTTGGGTAACACTTAAGTTCCACCCAACCTACGATTATCCTTAACTGTATCCTTTCCGTTTTCGGTCAAGTCTGATGCCTTTAACACAATACTTTTAGGTTAAGATAACTTGTACGACTGATAACTTCGCTTTGAGATGTTGCATTGCAACGTCTTTACGTATATCAAATCTCTACAAAACATCCTTAAGTTAACGGGAGCATCCCAATGCAAGCAAATTTACCAAGATGATAGATTGTCATTGCGAATGAAGCGAAGCGGAATGAAGCAATCACAAAGTCTAGATGTTGCGATTGCTTCTCTACGAGACGCTCCGCGAACGCTTCATTTCATTACGTACCCTGCGGGAACGCCAAGGGCGAACGCAATGACAAAATATGTTTTTACACATTTGGGATGCTCCCAAGTTAACTGTATTGGTATATAATTTATCAAGGCAACAATAACAAAAGTAAATGCTTATTTTTGCCTTTCAACTGTCTACTTCTTTTGTTGGGCGACGATCGCTGTAATCAAAGCGTCTAACCCGACTTCTGGTAATTCGATGCTGAAGTAACTTAAGTGGTCGCAAGCTACTTGTTGAACAAAGGGTGCAAGCGATCGCCCTTTTGGAATATTCTCAATACTATCTACAGTGACTGCAATATCATTTGGTACACCAAAGAAAGGTAAATTTACAACTTTGTTAAATAAACTTCGTTGTAACCGTTCTAAAACACTAGATTTTTTCTCTAGCTGTTGCTCTAATGCTGCCGGAATAATAGACGTATTGCCAGCAATAATTGAGTAGGGAATGCCAGGATCTTCACTTGCTGCCAAAGATTTGAGAAAATCAGAGTTTGGGTTTAACTCAGCTAGAGCTACTCTAATATTTTTTTCAAGAATTCCCATCAAACCTGTCAGCACTGTTACAGGCCAAGCAACTGTAGAAAGTCTGTTGAGTCCAATACCCAAAGTGAGTTTTACCCAATCTTCAACAACTGGCCAAGGAGAACCGGTGTTTGGTGTACCTAACATAATTAAATGTTGGACAACTTTATTACCTCCTTCTCGTTCAATAAACCAACGAGAAACTAAACCTCCCATTGAATGAGCAATAATGTGTAGTTCTTTACCGTGATTTGCTCCTAAACCCACTTCTGTTAGCCGCCGTTTCAAATTTTCGGCATTCTCTTTAATTGAAGTATTCAGGTTTTCGTAGTCAAAGGTAAGAACTACGTCGTAAAGTTTGCTGATAGAAAGCTTTTGCCCATCTGCTTGCAATACTGGTTGATTAATACTACTAATTAAACCTTCAGTATCGCCAATAATCCCGTGTATATAGAGGGCAATTCTTTGTGCTTTTGCGACTCGCTGCTGAACATCAATCACATCGCGTTTATAAGTTACTTTATTCTCATCTCCCACCTCAGCCACTGCTAAAATGGGATATTTAAATTCCCGTCCAAAATGGCGACTGATTACTTTTTCAAAGAAGATGCGAATAGACCCTTGCAGGCTACGTTCTCCCTGACTAACTGGAGCTGTTAATCGTTCTATCTCAATTTCTATTTTGCTATCTTGAGTTGTTTTACCGCGACCTAAAGGCAAGAAAAATTCCCCATCATAGCCAACAGCAAGAAGGTATTCATTGTCTGCTAACGGTGCATCTACTAATAACTTCAAAGGTGCATCTGGGGTGACAACTGTGTAATCTTGAATCTCGTTCAATTCCAATACACTTAATCCCGGGTCAGTACCTCGACTGGTAGTAAATTGGAAAGGTCGAGTAACTTCTGCATCTTCCCGCAGGATAGGGGGCAAAATTTGATTTCCTAAATCTCGGCTGACTTGTGGTGTGGTAGTTAGGCGAGCATTTGCCACCAAGCTAGGATGCACCTGTAATTTCACCCCTGCTCCTAATAATTTATGTTCTGTCTGAGAAACTGGGGTAGACTCCAAGGGACGTACAGTGGTAATGGTAATTTCCTGTGCATACCAATCATCATACTTTGCTGCACTTTTGGCTTTGATTTCACGATTTTGAGTTCGATTCATCAAACGGTCAAGGCTACTTTGATTTGCAGATTCTAAATCTCTTATGGCAGGTGGACGAGGAGCATCAAGTTTATTTTGAGTCAGCAATTTAGCATCAAATTCCTCGTTACTGACAATCAATTTAATTATGTCTTTGTACTCAGTAATCCCCTGTGACCACAACTCCTCTGGGACTTCGAGTATCAAGTTTTCGCCGTCTAGAGCCAGTACTTCTTCTCCTGGTTGTAGCCTAATGCTACCTGCTTCAAAAAATGGGGCGCTAATAGCGAAACTGTCTGAAAGGTTGACTAAGCCAAAGTAAAGTGGGTTCTGACTTTTATTGGTGAGTTTCAGTTTAAATTCCGGATTTTGCCATTTACCATCCCTATACGTGTACTGCAAACGCATCTGCTGCAATTGAGATGATTCTTCATTTTCAAAGATGAGTTTCATCTCTACATCATTGGCTCTAATCTTAGTTGCTGGATTTGAGAGTTCCGCAATTGTTGTCCAACGGGAAATATGTTCTAAACGTTTAATTGCCTGTTTTGCATTATCTGGACTATAGCCATCAATTTGAGCTACTAAAGGTCGGTCATCTGTAGGTCGGGCAATTAAATACTGTTGATGACGACAAAGTAAGCGAAACTCGGCTTTACCAACTTCTTTCTCCTCGCGCACATAGGGTGAAGCTTTATCATCAAGTCCAGCTGTTGCTAGTGCTTGGCGTGCGAGAGTTACATCGGCTTCATCTCCCTCAATGTGAACGCCTAAAGGTGGTAGCGGTAGGCTGGTAACAACTGCTTTAAAAGAAGTACCATCAGCAGTGAGGTCTGGCACATCTTTGATATCTACCTGACTCTGCGTTGGTAGCACCCTAGTCAGTTTTGCAGTACCCAGAGACTTTGTTGGGTCACGCAGGTCTTGGATATTGGCATCAAAGGAAAACAGTGCTAGTAAAGTGGTTTCCTCGTCTTTGGGTGGTTGCACTCCGTGGACAGCACCACCATCAATTACCCAGCCATAGTTTGGGTCATTTTTAACAATAAAGTAGGGGTGACGTTCTGCGATCGCTCCATCAAGGAAAAATTTGTTTTCATCCTCAGGATTATTTACTTCCATCTGAGGAGACTGGGCTGTAATTTTACTGCGGATGATGGCATTTGTCCGCCCAAACAAATCTCGATAAGTCAATTTGCCATTGGCTTTAGCAAGTGTATCTATCAAAAAATAAGAGAAACTACCCCGGTGTTTGTCACCACCGTAGTATTCCTTCGCTGTTTCGTAGTCTCGACAAGCGGCTAAAAGTACATGACGACCTTTCGGTATCTTCCAGCCAGTGGGGTGTTTTTCAGGGTCATGGGAATCTGAAAGTTGCGTTAAGTCGGCGAGCGAAAATATAAAACTATCCAGTGGGCGTTCTCGCTTGTCTGTAGGGAGGCGACGTATTCCTGTCTCTTGCAATGGGTCTTTGGTGCCGGAACCCGAGTGGCAGCAATCCATAATAATGGTAATGTGCGGGTCTTTTTCTGCTACTTCAGCAATGAGTTTTGCTAATTCTTTATCTGCCAAATCCCAGCCGCCTTCAGTACGACTGTCACAACATACTAGGGTTTCATTAAGATGGTCGGGTTCTAAGTGCCAAAATTCTTTTGGTGCTAACTCCTGAGAACCGTGACCACTGTAGTAAAACAAAACTATATCATCTTGTCCAGCTTGACGAAGATGCTTCCGGAAACCATCAATGACTGCCTTACGAGTTGCCTGGTCATCTTTAAGCGTTTGTAAATGTAATTGGTATTCTTTTTGATCAAATCGTTTGTTAAGATACTCTTCTATTGCTGTAATGTCGTTTACACAACCTTGGAGTCGATGATTTAAATCAGGATAATTGTCAATACCAATAAGCAAAGCGTATAAGTTACGAGTCATAGTTATTCGTATCTCCTAAAGCTATGATTTCTAAACTGCTCAGATAATAATGATTGGGATTTTGGTTTATTTCCCCACTTTTATGTTGGTTGAAAATCTTTATTCTATGCACAATGCAAGCGAGTATAAAATATCCAATTATGTTTAAATAGTACCCCCACGGGTACTTTTCATATTACATTTTTTGTTTGGCGCCAAGGCAACGATACCTGCGTGTGTATCAATACTGCTCGGTTAAGGGAAATTGTAGGTTGGGTAGAGCGTAAGCGTTACCCAACAAATCTCGGTAAATGTTGGGTTTCGTTCCTCAACCCAACCTACATTAACTATAAGCATTAATTATGCAAATGGTAGTATATAGCACTTAGCTCTACGTAGATATTTATTAGCGATCGCCTTTCGGAAAAACACTCATTTCAGATTTGATAGATTAACTTTGAATTCTTTCCATTAGCACTCGCTAACTTGAGTGCATTGGAGATAACGCATTTATCCTATGCGCTTCTGATTGTAGGAAAATTTATATAAGAAATATATAATAAATAAAACTATCCATGAGAAAAAAAGAAAAGGAATTGTGCTTGTAGCAACGTTATATCCAGGAAAACCAAGAAGTGCAAAAGTTGCCAAAATATTTCCAACAATACCCAAATTAAAACTTAGCTTTCTTGATCTATAGGATGAATTTATAAGAGGAATAATCCAGCATAAAAACCAAGCTAAATTAGACAAACCTATTAAAGTTGATAATGTTTTGTCCCGATAATTAGGGTTAGGGTTAGAAGTTACATGTGCAAGTACAGCAATAAAAACCATCTGCCAAATTAAACCAAGAGCAGCACTAAACGCACTAAACACTCTTGTTAAAACAGGATTCGTTTCACTACTTGAAGATACTTGGTTTGATTGATAGGACTGTGATTGTGGTTGGTATGGTTGTGATTGTGGTTCATTAGGAGTAGAAGAGTTGTTGGAATTTTTATTAGTTTTACTACTATAATAACCTTGAATCCAAGCAGCTCCTATAACTCCAATAGTAGAAATTAAAGCACCTATTATAGTCTCCATATATTTAGGAAAACAGACATTATATAATTAACAACGACTTTATTAAAATTTTAAATTAACACAATTGATTATCAATATCTACCAAGAGAGAGTAAAAAATTAAATAAATCTATCTCAAGATAGACAAAAAATTTCAGTAGACCGAAAACTTTTGGAAGTTGACGGAAGAATAAGGGTTTCAGGCGACGTTTCTAGGACTGACGAGAGCGATCGCTTGCCTGGACAGGAGAACGGATCTACAGCCCTATTGCTCAAAAAGCAGATGATACAGGCATTCTGGCGGATTGTATCCCATCGGTCAAATGAACGGATGGTAAGCCTTCTAGAAATCTTTTCGGTTTACTGAAGTTGTTGAAGGTGTTTATCTTCCACCTGATTAATATCAAGAATTTATAACTCACCAAACTATAATTAATCCTAATGTATACTCTCCTGGTTGGTGAAAATTTTGGGATTAAAAAGTATCACAGGCTACAAAAATTTTGATAATCGCTCTTTTGGAAAAAACTTTTTGGTTTACTGAGATTAAAACTTCAAGTTTAAAGTGAGTAAAATGTAAGGACGTGATATACTACACCTCTGACTTACCCTGGTTTTATGGCACTGCCAATTGTTGCAATTATCGGACGCCCGAATGTGGGCAAATCCACCCTGGTTAATCGACTCGCCGGGGAACAAACGGCGATTGTCCATGATGAACCGGGAGTGACACGCGATCGCACTTATCTACCAGCTTTCTGGAATGGTCGCGAATTTTTAGTAGTAGACACTGGTGGTTTAGTTTTTAATGATGATACCGAATTTTTACCACTAATTCGCCAACAGGCAATGACAGCCCTTGCAGAAGCCTGTGGCGCTATTTTTGTCGTAGATGGTCAAACAGGCCCCACATCGGCAGATTTAGAAATCGCCGAATGGATGCGCCAACAACCCGTACCCGTTCTACTAGCTGTAAATAAATGTGAATCCCCAGAACAAGGCTTAATGCAAGCTGCCGAGTTTTGGGAATTGGGATTGGGCGAACCTTACCCCATCTCCGCAATTCATGGAAGTGGTACAGGAGAATTACTCGACGAGTTAGTTAATCACATACCTGCTATTGAAGACATCCCAGACACCAATGAAATCAAAGTAGCAATTGTGGGACGCCCGAATGTCGGCAAATCGAGCTTACTCAATTCTTTTGTCGGGGAAGAGAGGGCAATTGTCAGCCCCATTTCTGGCACAACCCGCGATGCTATTGATACCGTCATTGAACGAGAAGGACAAACCTACCGTTTGATTGACACCGCAGGCATTCGCAAAAAGAAACACATAGAATACGGCACAGAATTCTTTAGTATTAACCGTGCTTTCAAAGCGATTCGCCGCGCTGACGTGGTTTTATTAGTAATAGATGCCGTAGATGGAGTCACTGAGCAAGACCAAAAATTAGCTGGGCGGATTATCGAAGAAGGTCGAGCTTGCATCATCGTCGTTAACAAGTGGGATGCTGTTGAAAAAGACTCTTACACAATCTACGACTACGAAAAAACTCTGCAATCACGGTTACATTTTACCGAGTGGGCAGAAACAATTTTTGTGAGTGCCTTGTCAGGACAACGGGTAGAAAAGGTTCTAGAGTTGGTGAAAACGGCGGCTGAATCACACAAACGCCGTGTCAGTACATCAGTTATTAACGAAGTCTTAACAGATGCCGTCAGTTGGCATTCACCGCCAGCATCCCGTGGTGGGCGTCAGGGCAAGATTTATTATGGTACACAAGTAAGTAGCCAACCACCAACGATCGCTCTATTTGTCAATGATTCCAAACGCTTCAACGACAACTACCGCCGCTACATTGAACGCCAATTCCGGCAACAGCTAGGATTTAAAGGCACGCCAATTATTTTGCTGTGGCGGAGCAAAAAAGTCCGTGATGCCGAAATTGGTAATGTTAATAGAGCAACTCGCGTCAAAATAAGTTAGGAGACGCGATGAATCGCGTCTCCTAACTCTTGTACAGACGCGATGAATCGCGTCTCTACTCCTCACTCCTAACTTTCAAATGGATTTATTGCGATCGCTGCCACTTGGACTTTATTTAGAACAACCCCAAACTTGGCTGCATAAAATCGATCCGCGAGTCAAGTTCGCCTGGTTGATGAGCTTTTTAACAAGCTATGTTTTAGCTAACAACTTTTGGCGGCTGCTGCTGGTAGTAATATTGATTCTTGCCACCTTGATTGCTAGGATTCCCCGCCGAGTATGGCAGCAGCAAATGGGTTGGCTGTTAATGCTATCGTTTTTTATCTTAGCGATCGGAGCCATCAGTCCTGATGCAATGGGTGTAGATTATCAGCCACGCCTCCCAGCTAATGAACAAATATTAACCCAGCAAGCAAACTCCAAAAATATTGTTCAAGAGCCAGCCAGTAATAAGAAATACAGCTATGTGCTATTTCACAAAGGCCCAGTCAAAGTAACTCGCCGTTCCTTGGATTTGGCTGTACGTCTGAGTACAATTATATTTACCGTAATTTACAGCACCAACCTGTATCTGCTGACAACCGCACCAGAAGAAATCACATCTGGCATAGAAAGCCTAATGCAACCCCTGCGACGCTTCAAGTGGCCTGTTACCGAAATTGCTTTAACTTTAACCTTATCCTTGCGCTTTATTCCCCTGGTTTTAGAAGAAGTGCAAAACTTATTTCGCTCCGTGATGACAAGGGCAATTAATTGGAAAAAGCTAGGATTGAAAGGAGGATTCAAAGTTTGGATGACAGTCGCAGAGAGACTGTTAGAAAATCTGCTCTTACGAGCCGATCAAATGGCGAATGCAATGATGGTGCGGGGTTTTACCAGTCCTAACGAGCATCGAGTGCAGTGGTATGACTTACGATTTAAAGGGCGTGACTGGCTTGCTATTGCAACTTTAATTTTATTCTGGGGAATACGGCTAGCTATAGGAACTCAGGTCTAATTTTGCACCGAGAAAGTGGTAAGAGGTAATAGCATTTTGTCAGTGGTTAGTAGTCGTAGTTATTTCTACTCACTGCTAAAAACTGTTAACTAATTATTGACAACGCTTTTAAACAGTATGATCAAGGCTTGGTATTGGCGATCGCTACCCTTAGAAAAACGCACAGGTTCGGAAGTTTTTGCTACTCTTTTTCACGCCACCTCCGCATCGGGAATTGCTACCCTACTGGAAAGTCCCTACCCAACGCCAATCGATCATCCCCAACTCAGCCGGCATTCTATCTGTGCAGGTGCTCCTCGCATAGTCGATGGCATCCCCCAAATGTGGACACCAGAAGTAGGAGAGGTTTTTCCCTTCTTAGAAAAGTTGTTACAGCAAGGGGTAGGGAGAGATGAGGGGGATGAGGTAGTGTTCTCTTCCCCTGCTCCCCCTGCTCCCCCACCTCCCCACCTCCCCTTCACTGGCGGTTGGTTGGGTTGGCTAGGCTACGATGTAGGATGGGAAATTGAACAGTTACCCCGTAATAAAATTGATCCCCTACCATTTCCTATAGCTTTTTGGTATGAACCAGATTGTTTTGCCGTTTTAGATCACGTACAACAGATTCTTTGGCTAGCCGCCAGTGATGCAAGTGGACTCGATGAATTACAGGAAAAGTTAGTAAAGAAAGACGCAGGGCAAGAATTCTCCGTGTCTCCCTGTCCCCGCGTCCCTGTATCTTCTTCACCTCCTCTGTTTTTGACATCGCAAGCAGATTATGAAACAGCTGTAAACCAGGCGAAAAAATATATTCAAGCTGGAGACATCTTTCAGGCAAATCTTTCATTGCGATTTCAAGCGTCTACATCGGCTTCTGGTTGGGAAATTTACCAAGCCTTGCAAAAAATCAATCCTTCTCCTTTTGCCAGCTATTGGCAAACGCCTTGGGGGGAAGTGATTAGTTGTTCGCCGGAACGGTTAGTAATGTTGCAAAATCGGCAAGCCGAAACCAGACCGATCGCTGGGACGCGATCGCGTGGTGCCACTCCAGAACAAGATATGCAACTGGCACAAGATTTACTCAGCAATACCAAAGAACGTGCAGAACACATCATGCTGGTGGACTTGGAACGCAATGATTTAGGGCGAGTTTGTGAATGGGGAACGGTTACAGTTGACGAATTGCTGACAATTGAGCGATATAGCCATGTGATGCATCTTGTCAGCAACATCAAAGGTACTTTAAAAGGCGAATGCACCACCATTGATTTGATCCGCGCCACGTTTCCAGGTGGCACAATCACAGGTTGTCCCAAAGTCCGTTGCATGGAAATTATTGAAGAATTAGAACCCGTGCGGCGCAGCTTGTTCTACGGTTCCTGCGGCTATTTAGATTGGCGTGGTCATTTAGATTTAGATATCTTAATCCGCACCCTGCTACTAGCTCCTGTGTCTCAAGAAACAGGGGGAGCAGGGGAGGCAGGGGAGGCAGGGGGAGTAAATTCTTCTTTATTTCCCCACTCAAGACTCATCCCCCAGCACTCAGTACTCAACATTGTCTGGGGACAAGTTGGCGCGGGAATTGTCGCAGACAGCGATCCTGAGAAAGAATGGTATGAATCTCTGCACAAAGCTCAGGCACAACTTGCAGCCCTGAAAATGCTAAATAATCAATAGGGAGTAGGGAGTAGGGAGTAGGGAGTAGGGAGTAGGTTATTAGTTATTCTTTCTCCCCCTGCTCCCCCTGCTCCCTCATCTCCCCACTCCCCACTCCCCACTCCCCACTCCCTAATTTTGTGCCATTCAGCCACAGTTGTGGCAGTATGGAAAGAAGTTGAAAAGTTAGCTGTTGCCGTTGGGAATTTCAAAGGGTGTTTTCCCTTGACACGCTAAACTTTCAATAAGACGGTCAGGACTGTTTTATGCCTTGTGCCCGCCAGGTTGGTGTATTTGAGTCACCAAAGCATAAGGCGAAATCTATCGACAAGCCTCTACTCTTCGAGTCTACACTTCGCGTTTCATGTTGTACCATTTCGCTTCACTACCACTAGCTTCATCTGCCCATTAGAAACTAGATCAAGGTCTTCGCAATCGCAGTTTTGCATTTTAAGGAAATATTCTGGCGAATGTTGGTATTATCGTCAGAATGTTTGGAATTCACTGCGAAAAGATATATATACTCCACCTGTGACTACACCTTGACTTTTAAATGAATCCAGAAAACGCAGAAACTTACATAAACCATCCAACTTGGGGTTTACTCTACAAAATCTGTATGGTTGATGAGAACCAGGATTTGTTCACCACACTTTATGCCCAGCGCTTGTTTTTTTTGGTTGCAAATGACGTTAAAGGTGTTAAATTCCAGTCTCTAGGACGTACTGAGGCTAGAATGATGTTGGAAAATCGCTTACGTACCCTGCGGCGCAGTGGACAATCTCAGGAGTACGATCAGCTTCAGAGTGTTTTCCAACGCACCTTCCAATGAGCAGTTCGATTTCCGAACGTATTGTTTCCATTTGTTCCTCCTTGCCAACTTCAGTCAAATTGATTGCTGTTAGCAAGCAAGTTTCTGCCCAGGCCATTCGGTCTGCCTATGCCGCAGGAATTCGTGATTTTGCGGAGAGTCGTATCCAAGAAGCCGCCAGCAAACAAGCCGAGTTGCAAGACTTACCGGATATTACCTGGCATTTTATTGGACATTTGCAAAGCAATAAAGCCAAAAAAGCCGTTGAACAATTCCCTTGGATTCACTCCGTCGATAACTTGAAGCTGGCACAGCGCTTAGATCAATTGGCGCAACAGCTAGGAGTGAGTCCCCAAGTTTGCCTGCAAGTGAAAATTCTCCCCGATCCCAACAAGTCTGGTTGGAGTGTGCCAGAACTTTTGGCTGATTTATCCACACTCGATCAATACAAAAATTTACAAATTCAAGGTTTGATGACAATTCCGCCTTCAGGATTAAATGATCCGGAAATTTTGAATGTATTTAATCTCAATCGTGAGCTAGCAAAGAAAATAAAAGAGCAAAACTGGTCGCACATTAAAATGCAGCACCTGTCTATGGGTATGTCAGGCGACTACGAACTGGCAGTGCAAGCAGGCGCAACGATGGTACGATTAGGAACAATTTTGTTTGGCGATCGCTCTTAGCCTTTGATCATCAGCCTTACAGGTCAGTATTAATAGAGATCAGGATTTGATGACAAGAATCTTGTAACAAACTGGTGCAATTATAAACAAAGGATATAGTATTGACAAAAGCAATCGCTAAGGGAAAATGGGGTAAAAAGAGCTTTCCTTCGGACAAACCTTAGGATATAATCTTGACTCATTATTATGTTTAGGCGATGCACAGACCTTTGCAATAAGTGTCAGTTCATCGCCAAAACCAGTAGTATGGGTTACAAATAGCAATATACTTGCTGAAGTATCCACCGATGTAGCGATTGCTCCTACTCAATCAATCCTAAGCCAAGTCAATACAGGCTATTCGCACCAGGAGAGTACACAGACAATGAACAATATCTTTTCCAAACTCAGAGACTTTGTGGGTCTAAATGAGCAAGTGGAATACGAGTATTACGAAGAAGAACCAGATAGAGATAATAATTACCAAAATCTGTATCAGCAAGAAAATCCCCAACCACCGACATCACAGGAAAGCCCAGCCGCTCAAAATCGACGCTGGCGGGAACCAGTGCCTACAATGGGAGATGATATCGGAGCAGGTTCAAAGCCAATGGGGAATGTGATTGGTATGCCAGGAGCAATTAACGGAATTTCGGAAGTTTTAGTACTCGAACCACGCACCTTTGAAGAAATGCCCCAGGCAATTCAAGCGTTGCGAGAACGCAAGTCAGTGGTATTAAATCTGACAATCATGGATCCAGATCAAGCTCAACGAGCAGTAGATTTTGTTGCAGGTGGTACTTACGCACTAGATGGACATCAAGAGCGCATCGGTGAGAGCATCTTCTTGTTTACACCAAGCTGTGTCCAAGTTAGCACCCAAGGTGGCGTTCTTCATGAAGTACCACAACCGCCAGCACGTACCTCTCGTCCTACAGGTTCTCCAAATCAAACCTGGGGCAACGAAACTAACCGGATGGCACAATAAAATTAAATTAGTTGTTAGTCCTTTGTCCTTTGTGATTAGTCCTAGGTTTTGATCATAGTGACAAATGACAAATGACAAACGACTAATGACAGATGACAAATGATCAATGACTATAAAATTTGGCTTAATTGGTGGTGGGGTAATGGGAGAAGCGCTCTTATCCCGCCTTATTGCGCTTGGAACTTATCAATCATCAGAAGTCATAGTTAGCGAACCGCTATCTTCACGCCTAGATTTTTTAAAACAGCAATACGATGTTGCTGTGACGACAGATAATAGCGAGGTTTTCACCCAAGTAAAAGAAGTTGTCTTTTTGGCAGTAAAACCGCAGGTGTTCAGCGCGATCGCTCAAGAATTAGCAAATATTGATATTCTTAATAAAGAACACTCACCCCTAATCATTTCCATATTAGCGGGTGTGCCTTTAAGCCAGCTAGAAGCTGCATTTGTGCAATTGCCAGTTATTAGAGCAATGCCCAACACCCCAGCAACAGTGGGAGCGGGAATTACCGCCATTTGTTCAGGTGCATACACCAATGCCAAGCACCACCAAATAGCACAGCAGATTTTTTCTGCTGTGGGGGAAGTCGTGGAAGTCTCAGAAGGGCTGATGGATGCAGTCACAGGGCTATCTGGTAGCGGCCCGGCTTACGTGGCGCTCTTGGTAGAAGCACTTGCTGATGGCGGAGTATCCGCAGGTTTACCTAGAGCAATTGCCAATCAACTAGCCTTGCAAACCGTACTAGGAACAGCGAAACTGTTACATGAAACCAAAATGCACCCAGCAGAACTCAAAGATCGCGTTACTAGTCCCGGTGGTACAACCATTGCGGGGATTGCCAAGCTAGAACAAGCAGGATTTCGTTCAGCTTTAATTGAAGCAGTCAAAGCTGCCACAGAGCGCTCGCAAGAACTGGGAAAATAAGAGAGTAGGGAGTGGGGAATGGGGAGTGGGGAGTGGGGAAAATTCAATAAAATTTATTCTATTCCTAGTCCCCTACTCCCTATTCCCTACTCCCCACTCCCCTCTCCCCCTAACGAAGTTGACAAAAGACTCGTTAGTATAGTAAACAATCTGGTTGCAAATGTGATTGAGTGAATTATCCTGCACCGTCTCCAGAACTTGACTTAGGGTCTATATTTCCCTTTGATCTGGATCAGTTTCAAAAAGAAGCGATCGCGTCCCTAAACGCCGGACGCTCCGTAGTCGTATGTGCCCCTACAGGTTCGGGCAAAACATTAGTCGGGGAATACGCCATTTATCGCGCCCTGGCGCGAGGAAAACGTGTATTTTATACTACTCCCCTAAAGGCGCTATCGAATCAAAAATTGCGTGATTTTCGAGAAAAATTCGGGTTTAATCAAGTCGGACTATTAACTGGAGATGCCTCCATTAACAGAGATGCACCGATTTTGGTGATGACCACAGAAATTTTCCGAAATATGCTCTATGGCACACCCATTGGGCAAGTTGGCATCTCATTAGTAGACGTTGAAGCGGTGATACTTGATGAGTGCCACTACATGAACGATCGCCAGCGCGGTACTGTTTGGGAAGAATCAATCATTTATTGTCCCCGGGAAGTGCAACTAGCAGCCCTCTCAGCAACGGTTGCCAACAGCGATCAACTCACCGATTGGCTAAACCGCGTTCACGGGCCAACTGACCTGATTTACTCCGATTTTCGCCCAGTTCCCTTGGAATTTCACTTTTGCAATCCCAAAGGGTTATTTCCCCTGCTGAATGATAGCAAAACCAAAATTAACCCCCGCCTTATTCAGAAGAAGAAGGGGAGAGGGGGAGAAAGGGAGAGGGGAAGAAGTGGTAGACCTGAGGCTCCTGGAATCATTTTTACCTTGAGCCAGTTAGAGCAACGGGATATGCTACCAGCGATTTACTTTATCTTCAGCCGCCGGGGATGTGATAAAGCCGTGGCAGAAGTGGGTGATTTATGGCTGGTAAATAATGAAGAATCCCAGATTTTGCGGCAACAAATTGATGACTTTTTAGCCCGCAATCCCGAAGCAGGGCGTTCTGGACAAATTGCACCCCTATACCGGGGAATTGCTGCCCACCACGCTGGAATTTTGCCTGCTTGGAAAGCACTGGTAGAAGAACTATTTCAGCAGGGGCTGATTAAAGTAGTATTCGCCACCGAAACACTAGCGGCGGGAATTAATATGCCTGCCCGGACAACGGTAATTTCTACCCTTTCCAAGCGTACTGATACTGGACACCGCCTGTTGAACGCTTCCGAATTCTTGCAAATGGCGGGACGAGCAGGCCGCCGGGGGATGGATAAACAAGGTCATGTGGTGACAGTTCAAACTCCCTTTGAAGGAGCCAAAGAAGCGGCGTATTTGGGAACATCCAAGCCAGACCCCCTTGTAAGCCAGTTTACGCCCAGTTATGGCATGGTACTCAACTTGCTGCAAACACACACCCTAGAGCAAACCAGGGAACTGATAGAACGCAGTTTTGGGCAGTACATGGCCACTTTGCATTTAAGACCAGAATACGATGAGATTGCGGAACTGCAAAAACAATTAGCTCAACTACATGAGCAAATCGCCGCAGTTGATGAAAATGAACTGGCTATTTATGAGAAATTACGGCAACGCCTGAAAGTGGAACGCCAGATATTGAAAACCTTGCAAGAGCAAGCGCAGGAAGATAGACAAGAAGAATTGGGGATGATGTTGGGATTTGCAGTGTCAGGAACTCTGTTGAGTCTCAAGGGTAAAAACATCACAGTGTCTACTCCTGTAACCGCAGTTTTAGTGGGAAAATCGCCGGGTTCTGGTCAAGCTCCTTACTTGGTATGCTTGGGACACGATAACCGTTGGTATGTGGCAACAACAGGGGATGTAGTTGATTTGTATGCTGAACTGCCGCGAATTGAAGTGCCACCTGATTTACTACCACCGCCAGAGATGCCTTTGAAGCCAGGACAGTCGCGCCGAGGTAATCAGGAAACATTTGCGATCGCTGCGCGTATTCCCGATCCGATAGAATCATTGCATCTCGCACCAGAAGTAGCAGAACAACTCAGCCGCACTACCGCCGTCCAAGAGCAATTAGAAGCTCATCCCCTACATCAATCAGGCAATGCTGCCACACTTTTCAAGCGCCGGGCCCGCTATGTCGAACTAGAAGCCGAACTTGAACAGTTGCAAGGGCAAGTAGAGCAACACTCACAACGTCATTGGGAAGAATTTCTCAATTTAATCGCAATTCTGCAACACTTTGGCGGTTTGGATAACTTAGTGCCCACAGTATTAGGGCGAATTGCTGCCGCCATTCGGGGCGAGAATGAATTGTGGCTGGGTTTAGTATTCGTTAGTGGTGAATTGGACAACTTAGATCCGCATCATTTAGCCGCCGCCGCCGCCGGTTTGGTGATGGAAACGCCCCGTCCAGATAGCAAGGTTAACTTTGAGCTTAGTAATGAAGTGGCAGAAGCCTTAGCAAAATTGCGGGGAATTCGTCGCCAAATGTTCCAACTACAACGGCGTTATAACGTAGCGCTGCCTATATGGTTGGAGTTTGAGTTAATTGCCATAGTGGAACAATGGGCGCTAGGAATGGAGTGGATAGAACTCTGCGAGAACACCACCTTGGATGAAGGCGACGTGGTGAGAATTTTACGGCGGACGTTGGATTTATTATCACAAATACCCCACGTTCCCCATTTACCAGACTCTTTCTGGCGTAATGCCCATCGGGCAATGCAGTTGATAGATAGATTCCCTGTGAATGAGGTGGTTGAATAAACAGGACGCTACGCAAAACTAGACACGCTATAGGGGCAATTCATGAATTGCCCCTATAAACCGCCCCAAGAATGAATTTAGATTTGACCAAATAATAGTAGTGGTACTTAGTTAAAAATGCTTTTTTGGTTTCGTATATGTTCTATACGTGATTAATCACGCGTATCTAACAGAAGTTATAGTCGCTATCAGCCCTCTTCAATCTTAGTAGACTAAATTTCCAGTACCGCGCAACTGACGCAAAGAATTCAAACAGAATGGACAGTCACATTTAAATAACTGAATTGCGGCATCGCTTTCCTCTTCAGTAAAGTCCAACATGGCAACATTCTCATCTGATACTGATGTGGCAATGGTTGAGGAACGTGTAGAGGTATACGGTTGCGTTCTCTCTGAATCTCGAATGCACACAAAATCTTTTCCACCATGTGGGTTAGTGATACAGGTACGACCGTCTTGTGTGTGCATTAATCGCTGAGTAATACTAGCATGGGCAGGATTCAATACCGCCAGCGTAGACATCAGCGACACAAAAATTGAGGAACTAGAAAGCAAATTCAGGATAATTTTTTTGTTCATAAATTTACTTGAGAAAATTGTCTACTAGTTTAGGGTATTCGATTCACTTTCAAACTTCAAGTGAGTTTTCCCTAAGAATAGCTAGCCTGACACTTGTTACTCAACAAAGTTCCCTATCTACCCAGTTTGATCACAAATTACTTGCTACAGCAGAATTCAGCAGTCAAACAGGCTTGATGTCTGGATTTGAAACCTAAGTAGTGTATTTCAACAAATTTAAATCCGCTCTATATCCACAAGTTGGTAATTGTTGGCTTGATGCAAGGGACTCTTTGTCTTTGAAATCTTATGCAGAGCGATAAATTGTTCACTACGAACAAAAGTTATATTTTGACATTATTCTATACAATTAAAAATCGGTATAGCTGTCTTTACAAGATTATAAATCTTAATTTAAACCAAAAGATAGGATAAATATTTAGCAATAAATCTGAGATAGATTCTCGTTCTTAAATTATCAACTTGTAAAAAGTTATTTTTTTCATTACATTTGGTAAAAGGCTCATATATCAAGTAATTTACTAGCCTCAACAGAAAAGATGAAGCGAAAACTACATTCAGAATCTTCAGGTTGTTGCAACTGTGAACATGACCATCATGAGAAACATAACCATAATCATGATGATAATCATAACCATGACCACAATCACGACCACGGTGGAGAATTCAATCTGAAAAATGAGATATTGCCTTTGGTAGTAATTTTAAGTTTATATGCGCCTGGTGTAATTTTTGAAAATCAATTACACAATACATTCTACTCAATAGGTGAATATCTGCTTTTCATCCCTGCCTATTTATTAAGTGGATGGAGTGTTTTAAAAACTGCTGGGCGCAATATCCTCAAAGGTAGAGTATTCGATGAAACCTTTTTGATGGCAGTAGCGACATTAGGGGCGATCGCAATTCATAAGTTACCCGAAGCTGTCGGAGTTATGTTATTTTATAAAATTGGGGAATTGTTTCAGGATATTGCCGTTAGTCGTTCTCGTAATTCCATCAAAGCTTTATTAGAAGTACGTCCAGATTATGCCAATATTCAAACAGAGAGAGAATTAAAAAAAGTATCCCCCAATACAGTAAATATTGGAGATATTATCGTTGTAAAACCTGGGGAAAAGATTCCCTTAGATGGTGAGATTATAGATGGGAATTCGCAAGTCGATACATCTGCATTAACTGGAGAGTCTGTACCGCGAACAGTGAGACTGGGAGAGACAGTTTTGGCTGGGATGATCAACAAAATGGGTGTTCTCAACATTAGAGTTACGAAACTATTTGATGACTCATCTATTGTCAAGATTTTAGACTTGGTGCAAAATGCCAAAAGTAAAAAAGCAGAAACAGAAAAATTTATTACTCAATTTGCCCGATATTATACGCCGATAGTAGTTTTTACATCTCTAGGAGTTGCATTATTACCTCCTTTATTCATTGCTGGTGCAACTTCTTCAGAATGGGTTTATCGCGCCCTAATTTTACTAGTTATCTCCTGTCCATGTGGACTAGTTATCAGTATTCCCTTAGGTTACTTTGGAGGTGTAGGAGGTGCAGCTAAACGTGGTATTTTGGTTAAAGGCTCTACTTTTTTAGATGCTTTAAATGCAGTGAATACAGTTGTTTTTGATAAAACTGGAACGTTAACAAAAGGGGTATTTAAAGTAGCAAAAATAGTACCATCAAATGGCTACCATGAACAAGAACTGCTGCAATTAGCTGCCAAAGTAGAATTGCACTCAAATCATCCCATCGCTCAATCTATCCGCAAGGCTTATGGTGGAAAAATCGATGAATTTGAGGTGAGAGATTATGAAGAGATACCAGGCTATGGAATTAAAGCCAAGGTTGAAAATAGGGTAGTGATAGCGGGAAGCGATCGCCTATTACATAGAGAGAATATTACTCATGCTAATTGCCAGTTAGAAGGAACAGTTATTCATCTAGCAGTGGATAATATTTACGCTGGGTATATTGTCATTGCTGATGAACCCAAAGAAGATGCTATACAGGCTATTCAAGCACTCAAAGGAATGGGTGTAGAGAAAACAGTAATGTTGACAGGAGATAATCAAGCGATCGCATCCCGGATTGCTCAACAGTTAGGTATAGATGCTTACGAAGCAGAGTTATTACCAGAAGGAAAAGTCAATGCCATTGAGAAATTACTCAGCACCGTTGGTAAGCATAGTAAAGTTGCCTTTGTTGGGGATGGCATTAATGATGCGCCAGTGATTGCTAGAGCAGATGTTGGCATAGCAATGGGCGGGTTAGGCTCAGATGCAGCCATAGAAACTGCCGATATTGTGATTATGACAGATGCACCCTCAAAAGTGGCAGAAGCAATACAAATCGCCAGAAAAACCCGTAAAATTGTTTGGCAAAATATTGGGTTTGCTTTAGCAATTAAAGGTGTATTTATTGGATTGGGTATTTTAGGTATAGCGACAATGTGGGAAGCTGTCTTTGCTGATGTGGGAGTAGCAATGCTTGCAATTTTAAACGCAACTAGAGCGATGAAATAAAATTTTGGGAAAATCAGGAATTTGTCATTGGGAAATTGTAGTAGTTATTGTTTATTTAACGCTTCTGACTGAGATTCTACTACCCAAAATAGAACCCATGAATTCATCAATCAAAGGCTTTGCTATAGCTACTTTAGCTTTACTGCTAAACTATTCAGCAAACCCAGCCTTTGCACTACCCCAGAAAATCAATCATCCAATTACTGTTGCTAAATCGCAACCATTAACAGATACCTTAATCGTTCCTGGGGAAAGAGTTGGGCCGATAACACGCACAACCACCAAGCAAGATTTAGTCAAACTATTTGGTGGATCTCGTCTCGTTGATAAAACCATTTCAGGCCCCGAAGGAATGGGTAGTTTTGCAGCTACTCAGTTAAATCTAAATCAGGGGCGATCTTTACTGGTAGTTTGGAGTGATAATACTCGTACTAAACCTCTAGATGTGCGTAACCTGGGTTCAGCTTGGAAAACCCGCGAAGGTATTGGAGTGGGAACCCCTTTGAGCGAATTACGTAAGAAGTTAGGTAACTTTAAACTCTATGGATTGGCATGGGACTACGGCGGCACGATTTTGTTAGATAGTAGCCGATTATCTAGCTATCAGGGCAAACTCATCCTACGAGTAGATACTGCTCCTAATGCTTACGAAAAGTTCCCCAATGACTACGAAGCGGTGTCTGGGGATGCTACTTTTTCCTCCACCAATCCCCACTGGAAACCTCTGAGAATTAGGCTTGCAGAAATTATCGTTGTATTGAATCCAAGTGAGTAGTGGTATGCTAAACATCAGTTTGCTTGCTAGGGCGTAGAGGGACTATGAAGACGATGTTCTTACACTAAGTCTGGAACTAGTAAATTACTGAGAGAAGAAATTACATAAGTGACATCTCGTGTCGCAATGATGTTTCAGCTATTGAAACCAAACACAGTAAACCAGATTGCTAGATCGATAATCTGGCTAGTCGTCTTGAGTAAAGATTATTGACTCAAAAAGTACCTGGATGTCTTCCGAGCAGCATCTACAGCACAAAAGCGATGCACTACAGGAACATTATGACCTGCTAGCCGAGAAGTTAAAAAGGTTGCGTCACGATAATGCGATCGCAGCAGATACTCTCATTCGCTTCCAATTAGAAAAGCAAATTGAACAAACTGAAGCTGAACTAAACGAATTGGATCAGCAGCTTGGTGATCTGGAACTAGCTCTATCTAGTGGAAGAGTGTATCGTGCTTTGTTGAAATTGGGTTATCGAGAGCAGACGCGAGCATTTCGGAGATTTATTGAGACTCATTCAGTAGCAGCCTTTCTAATCCACGGTTCACTTTATTATGGTCAGCGCTGGTTGTTAAATCGGCTAGTGGTACAAAATGTTCCCAATATTATGACAGGAAAGATTGTGCGAATTGAACTCAGTCGTATTGCTCGTAGAAGTGACAGTGCTGCATTGTGGCGTGAACTTGGTGGTAGAGTTGGTCTGGGTAGGCAAAGCTCAATTCCTGAAATTGCTGAACGAGTTTATCAATGGTGGCTAACTCAGAATGTCCTGTTAATTTTATACGATGTCGATTGTCTTTCGGAAACTCTTTTACACGATCTGATCCAAGATTTCTGGTTACTATTAGCTACTAAAGTTAAAACGGCTAGCCCACAAGCGAGTCAATTCAAATTATTAATGTTCCTAGTAGATTATGATGGCTGCGTAGGTAGTTGGAATATTCCTTTTGTAGAACGGCTCGACCCTAGTTGGAAGCCAGATAACCCTGTGAAACTGCCTGAGATTAATCAATTTTCTGACGATGAACTGACTAACTGGCTAGAGTATTCAGAGGACGAATTGCCGACTAAACTGATAGATCAGCTAGATGAAACAGTACAAATAATACTGAAAAACAGTGATAACGGCATTCCAGAACCCGCATTGGGCGAAATTTGTCAACTGTCTGGCTGTAATTGGTATGACGAAGAGGAAAAATGGTTAAGGCTGTAGGTGGAAAACTCTTGGAATATACAGGTAAAGTGCAGCCTCAGCTAGGAGAAAGGGGGGCAAATGGACAGATGTTATATCCCTATTTGCCTAATCCTGAACTGGTAGAAGCAGTCAACTTGGCGATTTACTTGGAACGTCCCTTACTCCTCAAAGGTGAACCGGGATGCGGCAAGACTCAACTTGCAAGTGCAGTTGCCTACGAACTAGGTTTGAACATGGAAGCTTGGTATGTCAAATCCACTAGTCGAGGGCGCGATGGCTTGTATAACTACGATGCTGTTGGACGGTTGCGGGATGCCCAGCTAGCTGCTTCCAGTCGCCTGACAGCAGAACAAATCCAGCGAATTGATGATCCAACTACATATATACGCTGGGGGCCTCTGGGACGAGCATTTCAGCAAGAAAATCGCACTGTCGTACTGATTGATGAAATTGATAAAGCTGACATTGACTTTCCCAACGACCTGCTGCTGGAATTAGATGAGCGGCGGTTTATTGTCGAGGAAACAGGTCAGGAAATTGAAGCAAAGGCAGCACCAATTGTTTTAATTACCAGCAATGATGAAAAAGATTTGCCGGATGCCTTCTTGCGAAGGTGTTTGTTTCACTATGTTGAATTTCCTAGTCGTGAGCGGTTGATACAAATCGTTAACGCTCTGTTTCCTACTTCACCCCAAGCTTTGGTGGATAAAGCCATAGTTCGCTTCCTACTATTGCGGGAGGAAATGCGAAAAGATAAAGGTGAGGCTGGCAAAAAAGTCAGTACCAGCGAATTAATTGACTGGTTTCGCGTCCTGCGTCGGTATCCTCAAGATGAGGCTCTGGCAAAACTGGATGGCAAGATACCTTATGCTGGCGTGTTGCTGAAAAGTTGGGATGACCATATACGCTATTTGAGACAGAGCCGTGGACGTGAATGATTTGCCTTTACTGGAACTGTTCACTAAGCTGCGCGAAACTGGCTTACCACTAGGTATTGATGAGTATCAGTTAGTTTTGCAAGCCATGCAAGCTGGCTTTGGAATTAATGACCAAGCTGCTTTGAAGCGTCTGTGTCAGACTTTGTGGATTAAATCTACAGAAGAAATGGAGTTATTTGAGTATCATTTTGAGCAAGTGATCAACAGCAAGGCTGTCTTAGCAACCTCGTCAACATTGGTTATGACAACTCAGCAGCGTCAGCTTTCTCAAATAACTCGCTATGTAGCTTTAGCAGGAGCTTGCATTATAGGAGCCGGGATTGTTTGGGGAATAACAAGCAGAAATCAAAATCAGACTACCAAAAATTCAGCAATTCAATTTCAGACGCCCGGATTAAACAATCCAACTTCAACTCCAAGAACTAATCCTAGTCCCACTCCAACACCACAGACGAATCAAACCCAGAACGAGAGTAATTGGAAAGCGATCGCACCATTTATAACTCTCGGTTCTCAAGTAGTTGGAGTAGGGTTAGCTTCGGGATCTGTTTTAACTACTATATATACAATTATTAGATGGCTGATTCAGCGACTATCTAAACAAACAGCCAATGATGATAACTCGCTTCTTCAAGCAACTACAGGCACACCCGCTTCAGATATCTCTTCAAGTTTGACTCAAGTAATTGAAGATGAAGTGCAAGTAGCTCAGGCAGTTTTACAAGCAACCAGCAAGAACAACCAAACTTCTTACAATCAGTTTATTATTTCTTTCGACTACCTACCTGTAACTCAACGGCAGATGAAGCAGATGTGGCGGCACTTGCGCCGAATGATCCGGGAGGGGATGCCAACTGAATTGGATGTGGAAGCAACAATCAAACAAATTGGATACCAAGGCACTTTTTTAGAACCTATAATCGTACCGCGTCGGGTGAACCGAACTGAATTGCTGTTACTTATTGACCAAGATGGTTCGATGGTACCGTTTCATTCTTTATCACAACGCTTGGTAGAAACTGCTCTCCGAGGAGGACGTTTAGGAAGATCCAATATCTATTACTTTCATAACTGTCCAGTAGAATATCTTTACCAAGACCCTAATCATCAACAAGCTGAACTGATTGAAAATGTTTTAGTCCAATTGCGTCAAGAACGAACTGTTGTACTCATCTTTAGTGATGCAGGTGCGGCTCGTGGTGGTTTTAATCCAGAACGTATTGATTTAACTGGGGCATTTGTGAAACAACTCAAGCAATATGTTCGCTATATTGCATGGCTGAATCCAATGCCGCGATCGCGTTGGCTTGGCACTACAGCTGGAGAAATTGCCCATCTAATCCCGATGTATGAAGTCAACCGCCGAGGTATGCAGGATGCAATTGATGTCTTACGCGGACGCTCTCCCAACTTTCAGGAGCAGATAAAATGAGTAAAATCCAACCTGAAGTGGCTAACCGACGCATTGAGTCTTTTAAAAAACGTTTTGGAAAAGCACATCTATATTTGGCTTATCATGCGGCTTTTCCCTTAGCGCTCACACCCGATTTGTTATATCGTTTGTGGGCTAACTTCCAGCGGGATATTCACGGTCAAATGCTAAGTATTCCTTGGGTAAGTGTAGCGGATTTACTGCTTTCTAGCTTATGTGATGAAGTTGGGCATGAACTCTACGAGATGGATTTAGCAATACGAAAGGAACTGCTTAAATGCTTGAAGGAAGACCCAGATTTTGGTATACAGCGACTTGATGAACTTGCTAACTTTGTACTCGATTACATTCACCCACAATTTCGTAACGATGATCCTGATATTCAAGACTTTGCCCAAGCTCAACGATGGACAGCTTTAGGTTATGTACTTCCTAGTGAAGCAACTCGCGAACTAGCATTGACTTTATCAAAATTGGATCAAAATCGAGATAAAGCAGAAATATTACGATTAGCTTCATTAGTAGAAACAGTTGGTGAATCAGTAGCAGAATTTGAGCCATTATTAATATACACCCGTGGAATGCGAAGCTTTATTCGTGGTGATTTAGAAAGCGCAATAACTCAGTTTAAAAGAGTTACTATTTATCAAAATCAAATCCAGGTAGCTGGAATAGATTTACTCGTTCCTGAAGAAATTATTAAAGTAATAGAGCATTCTATAAATGATGCTAGTAGGTCGGAAAAACAACAAATTTTCAGTTCAACTCTTAAAGTATTTAGTAGGCAAGTTGCAAGTAGACAAGATTTAATTAACAATAGCGAAACTTCATCTAGTAGGCATCCCTTTAATACAGCTACTAATACCGCGTGGTTGCAAACTCTTTTGGTCACAAGTGTAGTGGTCACTGCTTTAGTATGGGGAGTTCGGGAACTCAAATGGTTACAACCTTGGGAGTTAAGTGTTTATGACCAGATGTTGCGATCGCGTCCAGCAGAAGCACCCGATCGGCGGATTTTGCTGGTAAAAATTACTGACGAGGATCTTAAACGAGAGAAATGGACTCTATCAGATCGTAGAGTCAATCAGCTATTAAAGAAAATAGAGTCTTATCAACCGCGAATTGTTGGTTTATATCTATTCCAACCAGAAAACAACTATTTGGCGGCTAATTTGCAAAATCAAGATAACATCGTCAGCACCTGTTTGTTCAACACCTTGGGTAAAGATGAAATCCCACCACCGCCAAATTTTCCTATAGATAATGTTGGGTTTAGCAATGTGGTTGCTGACAATGAAAACGACCAAATTCTCCGCCGCAGTTTGTTATTTGTTTACTCTCCAGAGAAAAAATGTACAACATCATTTGCATTTGGTGCGCTCATAGCAATTAATTATCTGGAAAAACAAGGCATTGAATATGACTTTACTAATAAAGGAGATTTTCAGTTAGGTAAAACCCTGTTCCCGCGTTTACAACCGAATTCCGGTAGTTACGAACATCTGAATGCAGATGGCTATCAAATATTATTAAATTATCGTCATCCCAACAGCATCGCCGACCCAGTAACCCTCACACAAGTCCTCAGTGGTCAAGTCAACCCCAATTTAGTCAAAGATCGGCTTGTAATTATTGGCACTACAGCAGCTAATTTCCCTCAAGGTAGCTTTTATACACCCTACAGTGCTTTGCCAGATCAACCAGCCAGAATGTCTGCTCTGTTTATTCATGCACAGATAGCAAGTCA
Source organism: Nostoc mirabile CHAB5784 (assembly GCF_020829645.1). GTDB lineage: Bacteria > Cyanobacteriota > Cyanobacteriia > Cyanobacteriales > Nostocaceae > Nostoc > Nostoc mirabile. Next base: position 99,316 of record NZ_JAIVFS010000015.1, read on the forward strand.
ACTCATCAGTACAGTTTTGGATGGGCGACCTTTAATTTGGTATTGGCCCGACTGGGCAGAACTTATTTGGGTGTGGGGCTGGTCGCTCTTAGGTAGTGTTTTAGCATGGCGCATACACCATCCTCTTTTCCTAGCACTGGCAAGTGGAATAGCGATAATCGTCCTATCTAGCTTTTGTATTGCGCTCTTTTTTCAAGCTGCTTGGATACCATTAATCCCACCAGCATTAGCCTTGGTATTCGCTAGCACAAGTGTAATGGTCTATGTGAGATTTCAACCTCGAATAGCTAGTAAAATAACTGAGGAATCTCACCAGAATAACCTACCGAATAATTTGACAAAGAAAAACTAATCTGATTCTTAATTTTAGTGCTTTTACATGACTTAATATAGCAACGCATCTTAAGTTTCTTCAACAAGTACATAAGCAAAGTAAAATATCATCGCACTTCTCCACAAGTTATAGAGTATAAAAGGCGATCGCATTCTTCACCCACCGCATGACGAACCAAACTTTTACCAACGGTTATGCATTACTCATTGGCGTAGGTGCTGATTTACCTGTCACAGTCCTCGATGAAACGGCTATACGAGATATACTGATTGATGGCGATCGCGCCGCCTATCCACTAATACAAGTCACCCAGTGAAGCTTTGAAGTTTAGCTTCATCAACTGCAACACCCCGACACGAATCGCTCTTGCTGCTACGGTAAAATTGAGAAATCAAGCAGAAAATTTATGAATTTATGACTACAGATAGATTAGAGACAATTGAGGAGATTCTAGCCCAAATCACAACTTTAGTAGGGGAAAGTGCTGTGGCGATTGCTGAATTACGCTCCAGCATTGAGCAAACTAGACAAAACAATGCAGTCGAGAATGGTGAACTTACTTCAAGAGTCAATTCACTAGTGCAAAAAGTTGAAGTCCATCAGCGTAACCATGAAGTATCTCAACGCAACATTGAGGTAATTATTTCTGAGATTAGAGTGTTGAGAACGAAAAGTCAGCGCATCTTAGAACATTTATTTGGTAGAGAAGAAAACCGCGAATGATGGCATAAAAAATGACAAAGCAAACTTTTAGCAACGGTTATACATTACTTATTGGCGTAGGTGCTGATTTATCAGTCACAGTCCTCGATGCAACGGCTATACGAGATATACTAATTGATGGCGATCGCGCCGCCTATTCACTAATACAAGTCACCCAGTGAAGCTTTGAAGTTTAGTTTCATCAAATGCAAGACCCCGACACGCATCGCTCCTGCTGCTACGGTAAAATTAAGAAATAAACCAGAAAATCTCTTAAATATGAATACAGATAGGTTAGATAGAATTGAGGAAATTCTATCCCAAACCACAACTTTAGCACAAGCTAATGCAGCCGAGAATGCTTCACTGCGCTCAAGTATTGGGGAACTGCGCTCAAGTATTGGGGAACTGCGCTCAACTGTTAATTCACTGGTGCAAATAGTTGAAGTCCATCAGCGAAATCATGAGGTATCTCAGCGCAATTTTGAGGTAGTTATGACAGAAATTAGAGGTTTGAGAACTGAAAGTCAGCGCATCTTAGAACATTTATTTGGTAGAGAAGAAAACCGCGAATGATGGCATAAAGGATGACAAACCAAACTTTTACCAACGGTTATGCATTACTCATTGGCGTAGGTGCAGATTTACCAGTCACAGTCCTCGATGCAACGGCTATAAGAGATATACTAATTGATAGCGATCGCGCCGCCTATTCACCAGAAAAGGTCACACTTCTTACCGAAACCTCTGCAACTCGGCAAAATATCCTCGCAGCTTTTGACCAAATCATCGCCCAGGTAAATCAAAATCCTGATGCAACTGTCATAATTGACTACTCTGGTCATGGTGGACGCATCCAGCGCACCAATGAATACTTCCTTGTACCCTTCGGCTATGATCCCAGTCAACGCGCAAACACAGCTTCTCAGGTGTAGAATTTATCCAAACTCAAGGAAGCAATTACAGCGCGTAAAGTTTAAACAGATGAAGAAAGCTGTAGCTATTGAGGCTGGTACGGCAGTAAAGTTTCAATTAGAACAGCAACTTCTTGATGAAGAGGCAAAACTTGCATATCTTAGCAATGAACTGGATAAAATTGAGTCTGCATTGCAATCATGAGACTATGTAAATATACAGTTATTTGGCTGATGAAAATCAAAATTTCCTAACTCAGAAAACAAAGAAAATAGAGATATTCAGTTAATTGGTGTTTGTTTATACTATTTCAAGTTTTTGTAGTGGTTATACTCATAACTTAGGTTCTACCTGGGAATTAGGAAGTGGCTTTGCCACTTCTTTTTATTTATCTGGTATGCCAGTAAAACATAAATTAAAAGTTAAAAGTAATTTCGTTGAACTTTTAACCTTTATTAATTGTTATACAATTTTACAAAATATCTGCTATACCTACATTCTTAGGGGCGTACAGCTGTACACCCCTACAGCCAATTCATTTGTTGCAAAGATTGTTGACAATGGTATGATTTGGTGTACGTTTAATTGACCATGCAGCCTGACGGAATTCTGGTCATATAGACATGATATTAGTCATTACTCATTGTATCTTGCCATCTCTCACGCTTGGGCTTGCTCTCCACATCGCGCGATCGCGCTTCTTGCCAAGTCCCCCACATTAGGGATTGCTGTTTTTCAACATAGTTAATAAACTGCATGATTGACTGATCTGCTTTGATGGGAGTTTTCAAATCAAACTTTATTGTTTGGACAACCTTGATGTCACCCATGAGAAAATACTTACCTGCAATCTTAGTTAGCCATAGCACAACTCGATTGCATAACCAACCAAAAATTCCTTTACGTTTCTTAGTGATCAACAAGATTTGACCTTCAGCTTTTCCGCCTTCGTGGAGGCGAACTGCAAACATCGTGTGGACATGGAAGAAGTCGGGGCCAAGGGTCACAATGCCAATGCTACCGTACCAATAGCAAACACTGTAAGTTATGGCATTTTTGTAGAAAATACGGATGAGCTTAATGAAAAATGAATTGTCTTTGATGGGTGTAATATTACTGAAGATAATCCCATTCTCGTTCAGATCCTGTCTTTCAAAAATAATTTCTATTGGCAGTTTGTGAACTGCATTAAGGTGTTGAGCATCAATCGCATTAATCATCACCACATTGGGGTGACAGTTCATTACAAAGTGAGAATGGATGGCGACATCACACTCTTTTTGTTCCAACTCTGGAACAAAAGGTAAAGGTTGTTGTGGTATTTCTCCAGTCCAAACCCAAATCATCCCGTACTTCTCAGCAGTGGGCCAAGTTTGTAATTTCAAGGAAGGCGGTGTATCTAAACATGGAATATCAATACACATCCCCTCAGCATCAAACTTCCAGTGGTGGAAAAAACAACGTAGTGCATTACCCTCAACTTTGCCTTCAGCAAGGTGAGCGCCCATGTGTGGACAGTAGGCGTCAAAGGTAGCTACTCTTTTGTCTTTACCACGGTAAATTACTAGTTCTCTGCCCAAAATCGTGACAGGTTTTACTTCACCCACCCGCAGATTTCGAGAGGGTATTACCCAATACCATCCCTCAATAAAATGCTCTGGATTATTGAAGTTTTTAGGTTTACGGGTTGAGCTAAAAGTCTGCGAGTTGAGATTCATTTTTATGGTTTCACTTGAGGTGAAGCTGTTGATCTAGAAGTAACATGAGAACTAAAAAAAAACAGTTACTTTCAGTACCATGAGCAACAGTTACCCATTAAAAATTCAAAATTCAAAATGACGCTCGCGGACTCGCTCATAGCGTTGCCACTGGAAGAATATGGGCGAACAGCATGAGGATACAATTTGTCCGATCATTCAAAACACTAGTAATACTATTGACAAAAATCTTTGCAACAGATGAATAGGCTGTAGGGTTACACAGTTGTGCAACCCTACAAATTTCTATATTTCATGCAATTGAAAACTGCATTCTTCACTCAGAAGTTAGGAATCAGGACTTTTATAGAGAAGAAACCACCAAAATTCTAGTCCAATCAAAGCTAAACCTACGATCGCAACACCAACTTTCAAGCCCAAAGGTTGCTCGATACGCTGGAATTGGCTGGTTTGTTCTGGCGAGTGGGCTGGCATTTCTGCTAATGCTACGCCTGATGTTCCAGTGAGAAGCACTAAAGCTGTAAGGCTTCCCCAAAGCATTTTTTGACTGAACATTTCCGAAATTATCCTGCAATTATGAGATAGCTTTTGGTTGAAAGTTACGCAATCTGAGGGCATTGCTAACAACAGAGAGTGAAGAAAGAGCCATCGCAGCGCCGGCGATAATTGGATTGAGTAACCAACCAAAGATGGGGAACAAAATTCCCGCCGCAATAGGAATACCAATAACGTTGTAAATAAAGGCAAAGAAAAGATTTTGCCTGATATTGTTGATGGTGGCGCGGCTGAGTTGAATTGCTGTCACAATTAACAGCAAATCGCCAGAAATTAGGGTGATATCGCTAGCTGCGATCGCTACATCTGTTCCCGTCCCAATAGCAATTCCCACATCAGCTTGTGCTAGGGCTGGCGCATCATTTATGCCATCACCTACCATTGCGACAAGGGATTGGGGACTTGTACTGAGCGAAGCCGAAGTAGTGGGGATTGGGTACTGGGGATTGGGAAGAATTTTCCCTAGTCCCCAGCGATGCACTGAGCTATTCGTTGTGTCCCTAGTTCCCAGTCCCCCTTTCTGAAGAGATTGGATAATCGCTGCCTTTTGATCTGGACGCACTTCAGCAAAGATTCGCTGGATGCCAACTTGTCTTGCGATCGCTTCCGCAGTTTTACGATTATCTCCGGTAAGCATTACTACTTCTAAACCTAACTTCTGTAAAGCTTTCACTACTGTTGTTGAGGAAGGTTTGAGGGCATCGGCAATACCCATTATTCCTTGCAGTTCGCCATCTACAGCAATCAAAATGACTGTTTTACCAGCCGCTTCCCATGCATCTTTATACTGCTGGAGAGTTATGGTGTTAATTCCAATTTCTGTTAACCAGCGTTGTGTACCAATTTGCACAAGCTGATTTGAAACAACTCCTTGAACACCACTACCTGCATTAGCCTGAAAGTCCTTTACTTCTATTAAACTCACTTCTTGAGACTGGGCGTATTTCACCACCGCTTCAGCTAAAGGATGCTCAGAATTTCGTTCCACCGTTGCTGCTAACTGTAAAAGCTTGATTTCATTACCATTAGCTGTGCCGTTGACAGTTACAAAGTCTGTAACCGTAGGTTTACCCTGAGTCAAAGTGCCAGTTTTATCTAGGACGATGGTTTGAATTTTGTGTGCTAGTTCTAAGCTGTCAGCGCCTTTAATCAAAATGCCATTTTCTGCACCTTTGCCCGTCCCTACCATTACAGATGTGGGGGTAGCTAAACCCAAAGCACAAGGACAAGCGATAATTAGTACACCCACCGTTGTCATTGTTGCTAGGGTGAGGTTGCCCGTGAAATTAAACCAAATGACGAAAGTGGCGATCGCGATCGCAATTACAGCTGGTACAAACCATCCTGTAACTTGATCTGCCAAGCGCTGAATTGGTGCTTTAGAACCTTGGGCTTGTTGCACCAGTTTGACGATTTGAGCCAAAAACGTATCATTTCCGACTCGTGTCACCCGAAACTGAAAAGCACCCGCACCGTTAATTGTCGCCCCAATCACCTCATCTCCTGGCTGCTTTTTAACTGGCAAACTTTCACCCGTCACCATCGCTTCATCTACCGTCGAAGCGCCTGTAATCACTTCGCCATCTACGGGAATCTTTTCACCAGGACGCACCAAAATTACATCGTTGATTCTGACTTCGGCGATGGGAACATCAATTTCTATTCCATCACGGATAACTCTGGCATCTCTAGCTTGTAATCCAATGAGTTTGCGAATGGCTTCAGAAGTTTGTCCCCTAGCGCGATTTTCCAGCAACCGCCCCAACAAAATTAAGGTAATGACAATGGCGGCAACTTCATAATAAATATGAGGTATCAAGCCCTGATCAATAAAAAATTTTGGGAAAACAGTGACAAACAAAGAATATAGATACGCTGCACTTGTACCCAAAGCAATTAGCGTGTCCATCGTCGCCGTATGGCGCTTGAGAGATTTCCAGCCATTGCGGTAAAAAGATCCACCACACCAGAAAACGACGGGTGTTGTCAGCAGTAATTGTATCCAAGGATTTTGTAAGAAGCTTGGAATTAAGGGCAAGTTCAACCCAGTCATCATGGGCAACGACCCCAAAAATAGGAAAATGCTGATTACACCTCCCACCACTACCTTGAGGGAGAGTTGGTGTTGTAATGCTTGCCTACTGGCAATCTCTGCATCATCTTCTTCGGTGAGCAATTCTTCCTGGAGTGAGTAAGAAGAGTATCCCGCAGATGCGATCGCACTTTGGATTTTCTCTAAATTTGCTAGAGAGCGATCGTATTTGATGGTAACTTGCTCTGCTCCAAAATTAACGTTGCAGTCCCTTACTCCAAGAACAGAGCGAATTGCCTTTTCGATGTTGTTGGCGCAAGCAGCGCAACTCATGCCTCGAAGTTTGAGTGTGAGAGTATCCATAACTAGATGAACCCCTGTGATTGGTGTGGCAGGATCTTAAAGTAATTCGTAATTAAATTATTTGTGGATTTAGACCTCAACTAATTCAATACCGCCAAGAAAGACAATTACGCGCAAGTGCTTCGCCAACAATTACGAATTACGAATTAGTTAGCAACTGGATAACCCGCAGCAGCTAACGCTTCCTTAATTGCTGTTTCTGATGCTTGAGTTTCAACACTGACAAGCTTGGTTGTTGGATCGGCCTGAACGCTAGCATTGGCATCGACTGCCTGAAGTGTTTTGGTGATGGTGCTTGCACAAGCAGAACAAGCCATGTTGGGAACTGTGAGTTGGAGAGTCATAGATTTACGGGATAAAATGAACAACTTAGCCAGATCGAGCAGGATCACTGAGACGTATCTCTCACACATCAGAAATAACTGGAAAGAGAGTCGCCTTGAATTCATCCTAGACTCTCTAGCCGGCTGGAGAGTCTAGAGATTTTTAAAAGTTTTTCGTTAAACTTCAAATTTCTTTACAACTTTGGTTTGACTAAGTAACCGTTGGCCATGAAAAATACAACGTACTACAAAACACTTGTCATCCGATGAAACTGTGTGTTATTAATCGCTTGTTGTTAGCAGAACTGCTACGTCTGCGTTTGCGAGAAGTATACAAAGATGTGGAAGCACCTCTAGTTTATGACTTGCCGCATAACATCACCTTGCGTCAAGAACGCCGGATTGAAGAAGCACCCGCCGCCTACAAACCGATTCAGTCTGTAATTGATGTGCAGCTTGAGGCAGAAATGGTGGACGTTGTGGCGCGATTAAGTCCGGTATTGACGTTTAAGGCGTAGCTACCTATAGCGGTTCCCAATTGCATGGAATACAGACCTAACCCCCAGCCCCTTCCCTTGAAGGGAAGGGGAGTAAGATTCAAAGCCTCTCTCCTTTTAGGAGAGAGGTTTGGAGAGAGGTCAAAACTGTACTGCACCCAAGCGAGAACCGCTATAATAAAAAGCCCCTGGTCAACACCAGGGGTATCCATCTTTATTCCCTGATATTAGAATCGCATCTGTGGAACTATTGTAAATCCGTATTAATGCAATTAACGCATAAACATGATGATGATTTTGCAATTGTCTAGTTAGCGCTCTTTTATTACTCTGAAAAAATAAAATAATTGTAGCGACTGTTTTAAAAGTCAAGTGTAGGCGTAGCCCGTCGTAGACATCGCTTTGTTTGTGGAGATTTATGAAAGCGATGCCGAACGCGAGTGCGTCTCCAAGAGTTGGCGGGCTATTCGGCGTCGCACCTGTGTACTTAATCGCGGTGCGACAAAGTTTGGAGTACCTCAACACGACTTTGGAGTACCTCAACACGACTTTGGAGTACCTCAACATGACTTTGAAGTACCTCAACATGACTTTGAAGTACCTCAAAACGACTTTGAAGTACCTCAAAACGACTTTGAAGTACCTCAAAACGACTTTGAAGTACCTCAAAACGACTTTGAAGTACCTCAAAACGACTTTGAAGTACCTCAAAACGACTTCGAGGTATCTGTTGCTTATATAGCAGGACTTACGCAAACAATAGCCGAAACCCTTATTTCACGTAGGGGCAATTCATGAATTGCCCCTGAGCGCGTGTACTTTTGCGTAAGTCCTATATAGCAGTCCTAAATCATTCGTGAGAATTTGAGATTGTTTTAACCCCCCTGTAGTCCCCCCTTTTGAAGGGGGGACGGTCTACCACTTCTTCTAAGATACAAGGTTGGGTTGAATATTCGTGTTACCCAACACCTATCTTGGATTCTTGGTGTTGAGTCTACGTTCCTCAAACACCACTTGCTTTTCCCAAGGGGAGACGCTGCGCGTAGCAAGATCCCCGCAGGGGTACAAGTCGGGAAACCGCAAGGGCGCAGTGGCTCCTCAACCTACGCTTAGATTTCTAAAAACTAATCAGAAACCAATGTTTGTGATTTTTATCTCGTCAGAGTCATAAAAGAGGGTTAGGCAAAGATCCCAAATTAATTTAAACTTACTTTTCTAGCAGTTCATCTTGTTAGAGACTGTATCCAAATATCCTGAAGACTGATACATAATTACTTAATCAGTCATAATAAAAGGCTTGGTTTAACCAAGCCTCTATATATACCAAGCATTTACTACACCAAGATTAATTTAAACTGACCCTTGCTTTAGTTCATCCTGCTATAGGCTGTATCCAAATATTCTAAAATCTGATAAGCGAATGGCTCCCCTTCGGAGATGACTTGAAGAGTCAAAATAATTCGTAATTTATAATTCGTAATTCGTAATTATTACCCCACGACTGAAGTCGGGGGCCTAATTGAGGAATAAATTTATTTGTCTCCATAAAATGTTAGTTAGTTGCTCTGTACTTTTAATTACGAATTACGAATTACGAATTACGAATTAGTAATTATTTGGTCAATTTACCTCTATTCCGATGAGAGTCTATCTTTGACTTATCTGAGTTTTGATAAAAAAACCCTGGGTATCGTTCCAGGGCGCATACACGTTTTTTAGACATTAATAGGCTGAATAATAACTTTGTAAAATAGTTATTTATACTATCCATAGAATGATCCGAATATTGCTCAATATATGGTATTAGTGGTGTTTTGTTGCTTGGGCTATTTATAGATGGTATTTTATCAAACTAATTTGGTAGAGTTTGATGATATTTCTTATTCCTTTAGCATCAGACCAAATATTCTTTAATCTGATATTAATCTAAAGTTAGATTCAGAGATTGCAAAGTAAATATTAACCTAATTATTTATAGGTTTTACTTGCTTGGTTTTACTCATGAAAAAGGCATGACTAAAAGCCATACCCAATATATACCAGTGTTTTCTATAATTAATTTAGAATTACCTTTATTTCAATTCATCTATCTATTCGGAACGAGCGTCAAGATTGCTGACTCCTGAATTCTGATTTTTGAATTCTTCTTCTATCCGAGAAAACCCTGGCTTTTTAACAAATACTTTTTCCTTGTCATAGATTATAGATGAAGTTCAAAAAGTAAAACTAGCGTTTCACATAGGTTTCAGCTTAGGCATTTGTACAACGACTCCGCAGGAGTATTGCGTTGCCAAAAAAATGGATAAAATCAAGCTTAGTTCAACAAAACTTTATAGTACGTATTGAAAATTATTATCCTGAGTAATTTAGTATCCACTACACCAACTCTAGTACAGAATTTAATAGTAAATAGCTTTGATTACTTATTTATCCGGTATCTTTCAAATCTAAAACCATACACAGGTAAAGTGATATCGTTAGAAATAATCATCTATCTAAAGTTATTATTAACTCATTGGGAAAATCTTCTGTAATTTTGCGTATAATCAAAAAGTATCTGCTAAAGTTGTCAGCTTGAGGTTTTCTTTCCTCAGCTATTGTTGCATGGGTTAGAGTTATCAATTAGGCAAAAGCAAAACACAAGTCATTCCTAACTGGGCACTATTCTATTGTTCGCGGTAAGCCTCCTCTGTATCGCCCAAGTAAAGACGATGATTCCTAATAAAATCTTCTGGAGGAGAGATGTATTTGGCACATTCATTCATGAGTGATGAAAAGAAGCAAAACTCTCACCAGCCTTTGATTTTGGCAGTGGAAGACCATGATGATAGTCTCCTGCTAATTAGTTATGCTCTTGAGTCAATGGGTTATAGATTTATTTGTCAAACAGATTGTTCTGCAACGCTGCTGGTAGCTAAAGAATATCAACCAGACTTAATCTTGTTGGATATTTTGTTACCAGGTCTTAGCGGTATGGATGTTGTGCGTCATCTAAAGCTTGAACCCCTAACTTCCACAATTCCAGTGGTGGCTGTCACAGCTTTAGCTAGCACGGAGGATCGTGAGCGTATTCTCAAGGCAGGATTTAATGATTACATCAGCAAGCCCTATATGCTCGAGGAATTAGAGGCTATAATTCGCAGTGGGTTGGCAAGAAAATTCGTCCCTTACCCAGCTTTGAAGGTTTGTCAGGATTAGCAGTCGAGCAGAAAAATATGAAGATGAAGGTGAAGGACTTAAATGTTTTTAGGTAGTTGCATATTGAACAAACTACCTTTACCTAGTTCAGAGGTGACCTTGATAGTTCCTGCGTGCGCTTCTATAATCCGGTGGGATAGATGTAGCCCTAAACCACTACCTGAGCGTTTATGTTTGCCTTGGCGAAATCGCTCGAAAATTGTTGCCTGATCTTCGGGCGCAATCCCATATCCTGTATCTTGGATCTCGATTGTTACCGAATCTGGATTTTCTGAATTAGGTGGTGTTTCAAAAATGCGAATTGTGATGCCTCCTGTATCTGTAAATTTGATGGCATTTGCAATCAGGTTGTTTATCACCCGCCGTAGTTCCAAGCGATCGCCCATAATAATACCTGCGTTTTTACCCAGTGGATCTAATTCACGGGTGTCTATTTTTAGAGTCAAACCTTTTTCACTAGTTAGAGGACTTAGTTCGCTCACTACTTCTTGAGATATCTCACGTAAATCGCATTCCTCCCAATTCAAGGTTTTTTTACCTGCCTCGAAGCGATAGACTTCTAGGAGGGTATTCACCATTTCCATCAAATTTTGGTTACTGCGAATCATAACTGCGATCGCCTGTTTCATTTCTGGCGAAATTTTGCAGAATGTTTCCATCTCAAACAAATTCAACATGCGATCGGCGGCTACTAAGGGAGTTCGCAAATCATGAGTCAGACGGGAAACAAAGTCTTCCCGTTGGCGGGCCATTTTTTGTTGTTCGTCCAAACTGTGCTTGAGACGTAACAGCGATCGCACCCTTGCCAATAGTTCATCAGTATCAAATGGTTTCCGAATAAAATCGTCAGCACCAGCATCCAAACCTTCGACAACACTGGATTCGTGAAAGGCTGTAATCAGCAGAATTGGAATATAACTAATTGCTGGGTTATTCCGAATCCGACGTGTGACTTCATAACCATCTATCCCTGGCATCATCACATCTAACAGAATCAGATCGGGTGGAGATTGTTCAACTTGCCGCAAAGCTTTTATTCCATCTGAAACCAAATCAATTTCATACCCCTCACTTTCTAAAATTGCTTGAACCAAAATGAGATTATCTGGAGTATCGTCAACTGCGAGAATTCGATAAATTCTACTATTTTCAACTACAGACATAATTTATCAACTTTTATCAGTTTTTTTGAAAGTAATTTATAGTTTAAATTTAGGAAATCCTATTGGTGCTTGCCTAGCTTCAGAAGATGAATGATGCGGATTTTTAGCAGGGGAAAAAACCTGGTTGCTATCTACCGATAAAGGTTGAGCATCGCCTCCTACAGCCAATAATATGATTTGACGCGGCAATTCGATTTTAAACGTTGAACCAACCCCTAATTTGCTCTCAAGAAATATTTTGCCGCCCATCATTCGCACCAGTGAATCTATAATTGCCAAACCCAACCCTGTACCTGGATATTTCCGAGTGAGAGTTTGATCGACTTGTCGAAATGCTTCAAAAATACGTTGAAAATCTTTCGGTGCTATGCCAATACCTGTATCCCGAACAATAATTGTCACTCGATTTGCAGGTAGTTCCTTAACTTCAACGCAAACTTCACCTGACTCTGTGAACTTAATGGCGTTGGAGAGCAGGTTAATTAAAATCTGTTTGACACGAACTGGATCATTAAATACCAAACTATTTTGCAAATCGGTTTGCACTAATAATGATAGGTTTTTGGCGTCAGCTAGGGAACGCATTTCACCTACAGCAAGATTTATTACCTTTAAGACATCAAATATTTCCGCCTTTAAGTCTAATCGTCCTGCCTCCAGTTTGGAAAAGTCAAGAACTTCATTGACTAGCATCAGCAAATGCTTCCCATTATTCAAGATGCGCTCAACCATATCTGCTTGCTGGTGCGTTAGTTGACCGAACTTAGGACGCAGCAGTATTTGCGAAAAACCAATAATCGCATTCATCGGCGTTCTAAGTTCGTGGGACATAGTTGCCAAAAAATGTGATTTTAGTACTGATGCCTCTGATAACTTTAAGTTTTGCATTTGAAGCTGTTGCTGTTGTCTCTCCAATTCTTGGTTCTTACGAATAAGTTGTTCATGACTTTCTCTAAGCTGGTCTTTTGCCAAAGCTACCTGTATCTCAGCCCGATAAACCCTAATTGCACTCCGCAAAACTTGTGCCAAGTTTTCTGGAGATACCCTAGACTTAGAAAGATAGTCTGTAGCACCAGCTTTCAATAATTGGACAGCAGTATGTTCATCTTCTTGACTAGTTAGGACTACTAAAGGAACTTTAATTTCCGAAGAACGTAGCTGTTGAATTAAGGTTAGTGCATCCTGAGTTATTAAGCGATAGCCCAGGAAAACACAATCATAGGCAGTAGTGCTTAAAATAGAAAATGCATCATTGCCATTGCCTACTTCAGATAGCTCTATTTGAATACCTGCTTTAGTCAGGGCATAACGGACTGCCATCCGGTCTACTTCATCATCATCTACAACCAAAATTTTCAGCGTATCTTCCATCGTTTTTTATTTTTGCCGCTAAACATAGGTTGATGTATAACAAAGTTGTTGACTGTTGACTGTTGACTGTTGACTGTTGACTGTGAACAGTGGGATATTTTTTTATTTGGAAGTCCCTAAAGAATATAATATTTTCAGACATATAAAATCTGTAACTTTATTGACTAAGGCATTTCGCACAATATCCAATACTGGTTGAATTAATAAAATTAACTTTATTGAATGCCTGTTTGACATTCATCACATCAACTTCGTTGTCCTCCACTAGTAGTATGTTAATTACTCTTTCGGGCATTTCTTTGGGTTAAATGCAGTCTGTTGTATCCTCAGGCTGATTAATTGCCAGAGGATTGAAATTAAACTCCTAGCAAATGACCAATGATTCTAAAACAATTAGTAATTAACAAACCGAAAACTATTGACCTGAACGCAGCAAACATAGCTTGTATAAAGTAAAATAAAATACTTTTGCTTTGCTTAAAACAATTGTAATTGAGTCAACAAGCGACCGTCGTCAGCCATTGGTGAGAGTTGCATACCATTGCTGCGTACCATAAGCTTGAGCAAGTCTACTCATCAGATTGGTTAAGCTAAGTAAATAAAATAGTAACTTCCTATACCATCTTCTGAATCTGAAGTAATCCTACCTCCTGAAATTTCGAGAATTTTCTTAATGAGCGCTAGACCTGTGTTAGTATTTTGCTGGCGATCGCAGCCTTCCACTGTTGGGAAAAATACCAATACCTTCTAATTAACATCAGAAATAATACCAACTTCATGCAAACTTCTTGGTATTAAAAAACTTATTTTTTGGCTTTGATTACTGAAGAGTTTAACTTGTGAACCGTAAGTCCCCAACCATCTGGACGCACGAGTCGTTACCCTTTGTAGTTGTGCTTGAATTTCTTTTGAGATTGTCCACCATTGAGCCTGACTTTTCACCTTATGTGGAAAAACTAACAAAAAACCTAACCGCTGAACAAGCTTCTCTATAAGGGTTAGGGTAGAATTAAAAACCTCTCTCCGATCAGGAGAGAGGTTTTCCAAATCCTGTGAAAAGTCAGACCAACAAGCTTCCCCCAAAAGACAACGAATTACTAGCAGCGAAGTAATTCCACCAATTTTTAACGCCTTCTGATTCCCTTCCATGAAGATGCCCATCAGCTGCATCAATCTGATGAATCCAAAGGTTTGGTTAAAAATCGCTCGAAACCAGCGTTCACTTTCTCGAAAGGTAATTTTTACCTTTTGTAATTTGTCCATTTTGGTAAGCTTTATGCAAGATAATAGTAATTAACTAATGGAACATGGCAACTGAAAGCTGAATTTTTACCAAAGGAGGAGCAATTTGGCATTAGTCTCAATCTTTCATACTTATTGTGCAAGTATCTATATATCTCTAGCTAGATTTATTCTCTATCTAAATGTTAAAAAACATGAGATTTCTTCTTTCTATCGGTGGATGCAGAGTGGTTGAAATATCATCTATCTTTGGTATGGGAAAATAAAAGATAGCACTTACAAAAAGTAATACTTTGAAAGATGCAAACAGCATAAGAGCGAGTGTAGCGATGAATGAAATTAGCATTATTTTAATTGAAGATCATGACTTAACGCGAATGGGGCTACGAGCAGCATTACAGTCTCACAGCGCATTGAAAGTAATTGGCGAAGCCGCAAATGCTACCCAAGGACTAAAACTTTTGGAAACGGCAAAACCAGATGTAGCTGTTGTAGATATCGGTTTGCCTGATATGGATGGCATTGAACTCACCCGAAAATTCAAACGTCACCAAGCTGAAACTGGGCAAACGACAACGAAGATTTTGATCCTGACAATGGATCACACAGAGGATGCTGTACTTGCAGCCTTCGCGGCGGGTGCTGATTCTTATTACATGAAAGAAACAAGCATCAGTAAATTAACTGAGGCTATCCAAGCAACTCACGGCGGTAATTCTTGGATTGATCCGGCAATTGCTAACGTGGTATTGCGGAAGATGCGGCAAGGTATTCCTGGAGAGAGCCAAGGTTCTGAGAAAACGCCGAAGACTGTAAAAATTGAGGCGTTAGCGTCAGAATACGAGCAAGTTTTGGAAACTTACCCCTTGACTCAACGGGAACTGGAAATCCTGGAGTTGATTGTAGCTGGATGTAGTAATGGGCAAATTGCCGAGAAACTCTACATTACAGTTGGTACTGTGAAGACCCACGTTCGTAATATTCTAAATAAACTATGTGCTGATGACCGTACCCAAGCTGCTGTAAGGGCCTTACGTTCGGGATTGGTAGCGTGAGGAACTGGGGATGAGGGAGCAGGGGGAGCAGGGGAAGAATGACAAATGACAAATGACAAATGACAAATGACTAATCAAAATCGTTCCTGTAAACATTCAGCAATGCGTAGTGCGGCTCCGGGTTTCCCCATGCGTCGCATACCATTTTCGGCAATAATTTGCAAAATATCAGGATCTTTGAATAGAGACTGTACAACCTTCGCAACTTCTGCTGGCTGCTCGACTAAAATCAAAGATGAGCCTAAAAGACGACTTTGAGCTTCAGCAAAGGCAGGGTTATATTGAGGCCCATTACCAGGAATCACGATCGCAGGTTTTCCTAAACCGATAAACTGTTCTGTGGCTGTACCTGCCATAGCGATCGCTATATCTCCTAAATGCAAGCAATCATTATAGGCTTGTTGTGTCAGCAGTAAATATGCATTTCTTTGTTTAAATGTCAAGACATTTTGATCAGCAATTTTGATAGGACATGCTGATTCAGTGCGCCAGCCTTGAGATTGCACACTTTGGGATAAAATATTAGAGTCTAAACCCGGAGCGATCGCACCTAAAAACACCACTCTATTAGAAGTATAGAAAATCGAATCTCGCTCCTGGAAACTTGCCATCAACGCAGATACAGCAATCATAATTATTTCCCAGTTGGCGTATGCCTCTGGCGGACGGGAACCAGGAAGAAGAGTCACTACAAAAGGCCGAACTATCTCTTGTTGTTGGCTATCCTGACTATAAAATTGTTGGCGTGAAAAGGTCGGTTGCAGACCATCCATCATCGGATTACCCAAATTAAAAGCTGGAATTGGCCATTGTTTTAATGTTTCCGTCGTCAGTGCATCTCTAGGGAACACCGCCTTACAACGGCGACGACTCATCAACCAACGTTCCCAAGGATGGTAAACTGAACCGGAAAAGTTTTCCCAACGCGCATCTTTGGATTTCCGTGGTAATAATCCAGCTTCATCCCGCACATAATATTCAGATTTTGCCGTACCCACAAAAGCATAATTAGCGCCACTGAAAGTTGCAAACAACAACGGGACAATATCTCCCACAGCTAAAATCGCTCTTTTATTACCTAATTTTTTTTGAGAACTCACCCAACGGCGAATAGCTTTAATCTGGCTGAGGGTCAGTTGCAATAAACCACCACGTACATCCCGCACTAATTGGCGGTTATCCATATAAATAAAGCCGCCAGAAGGCATAGTGCGGACTGAACCAATAAGGGGGATATCTAACTGTTGGTAAGCACGTCCTTCACCCACCAGAGGTAAAGCAAAGATTTCTGGTGGGTTTGATTGTCGTTGGAGTTCTTGCAAAATCCGAACTGCAATCACATCTTCTCCATGACCATTACTTAATACAAGTAAGCGTAAAGGAAAAGTTGCAGCTTGGGAGTTAGAAGCTAAAGATAACCGAGATACATTACTCATAAGAAACAAAATATCAAAATTAACTGTCTGTTTGGGTAAGAGGTATAAATAGGAAAATCGGCGAAAAAGCTGGAAGTTAGTATTATCCCTATTTCTTTACTTCTCTACAACTAACACCAATTTTGGATAGGTAGTATTGTTTGAAATTACACCGAACAGCCTTTTGTCCATGACTTTTAATCAAAAATCGTTCGACTTAGCGTTCGCGTAGCGTCTCGGAGAGAAGTCGAAGTCTAAAATCTAAAATCCAAAATTGGTATAACTCCCAGTTAATTAGGTTAAATATTATGCGAGTTTCTGCTACTGCAATTTTTACTTTAGCTACTTTAACTGCTGCCAATGTCACTCAGCAAGCAACGGCTGCACCTACTAAAACCGTTACTCCAACTGCAAAAGCTGGTAACTTGGTGGTGCCGATAATTGAAGACACTCCCGCACGGATAGAGACAATTGCTTCCCCAGAAACTATAGTTGCACAACAATTTTCCCAAAATCCCGTCGCCGTGCAAACAGGTGCAAACAAAAATTCCACAGTCATCTTAAAGTCAGCACAAAAGTTAAATTCCCAAGTCATCCTTCCTATTTCCCCTGCCTCCCCTGCCTCCCCTGCTCCCCTCCTCTCGCCATCTCCCAAAACCCCTAATACTGAAAGCAATTTAGTAGTCACAGCTACAGATGTACAGGTAGTGGGAGCCAATCAAGAATTGCAGGAAATCATTCGCAAAGTAATTAAAACTCAGACGGGTGGAGAAACCAGTCAAAGCCAGCTACAAAAAGATGTAGCTGCAATTTTGGATACAGGTTTATTTAGCAATGCCAGTGTGAATAGCTTTAGCACACAGGCTGGATTAAATGTAGTTTATCAAGTGCAGCCGGTAATTGTGCGATCGCTGCAACTATCTGGTACTAAAGTCCTCACCTACCAAGTAGCCCAACAACAATTGCAATCTCAAATTGGAACCACCATCAGTCCTGCTGGACTCCAGCAAGCAGTAGCACAAATTAACAAATGGTACGCCGACAATGGTTATAACTTAGCACGGGTGTTATCAATTAAACCCAGTTCTCAAGGTATTCTCACGGTGAATGTCGCTGAAGGCTTGGTGGGTGATATCAAGTTTCGCTTTATCAACGACGAGGGTAAAACCGTTGATAGCAAGGGTAATCCTGTGGGAGGACGCACCAAACCAGATTTCCTGCAACAGCAACTCAAGCTAAAACCTGGTCAAATCTTCCAAGAAAATATTGTCAAGCAAGACATACAACAGCTATATCGTACTGGTTTATTTGAGACTGTGAATGTTGCTTTAGAAGGAGATGCGACAAAACTAGATTTAGTCTACCAACTTAAAGAAACTGGGGCGCGTGGTGTTAACTTGGGCGGTAGTTATAATGCTGATCAAGGATTAACAGGCACAATCAGCTATCAAGATCAGAATGTCGGTGGTGTTAATGATACTTTAGGTGTGAATCTTGGTGTAAGTAGCCGAGACTTGCAGTTTAATAGCAAATTTATCAGTCCCTATCGGACAACTAACCCCGATCGCTTGGGGTACACTGTGAATGGTTTTCGTAGTCAGGAACTTTCGGAAACTTTTGACGACAAGATTAAGCTTGCTAACGGTGACAAAGTTCGAGAAGGTCAAATTGGCGGTGGTGTCAGCTTACAGCGACCAATAGACGACTGGAATACCTCATTAGGATTAAACTATACCCGAACTAGTATTCGCGATCGCCAAGGTAATATTACCCCAAATGACGCTCAAGGCAATCCCCTATCTGCGAGTGGAACTGGCGTTGATGACCTAACTACCGTATCCTTCACCGCCACCAAAGACCAACGGGATAATCCCCTCAATCCAACTCAAGGTTCCGTTGTGAGTTTGAGTACAGAACAATCTGTCCCCATCGGTCAAGGAAATATTTCCCTAAATCGCCTCAAAGCCAATTACAGCCAATATTTACCAGTCCAGTTATTTAACACCAAACAGCCACAAGTATTTGCGGTGAATCTGCAAGCTGGTACTGTCCTTGGTAATTTACCACCCTACGAAAGCTTTAACTTGGGTGGTTCCAACTCAGTGCGCGGTTACGATTCTGGAGATGTGGGGAGTGGTCGCAGTTATGTGTTAGCTTCCGCAGAATATCGTTTTCCCGTCTTACCAATAGTAGGGGGTGTATTATTTGCCGACTTTGCCTCAGACTTAGGCTCTGGTGATACTGTATTAGGAGATCCAGCAGGTATGCGAGGCAAACCAGGTTATGGTTTTGGTTATGGGGCTGGAGTGCGATTAAATTCACCACTAGGCTTAATTCGGGCTGACTATGGCATTAATGACCAAGGAGAAAGCAAAGTGCATTTAGGCATAGGTCAGCGATTTTAAGAAAATGAGCCTTCAGAGTATTAACCCGGATTTATCCCAAAAACTGAAAAAACAGGAGTCAAAACTGTCCATTCACTCATTTTCTACAACAACTTCTAAACTATGTCCAAGTAAGTGGGCATGAATAATTAAAGGCTCATAATAAGCAGTTCGAGCCGCTTATTATGAGCCAATTTGATTAATTTTACATTGCCTAACATTGTTTTACGCGCTCTGCTGTGCGGCGCTTTGGACAGATTCTAAATCAACATTAAGTTGTTGAGCAATCTGCTCCAAGCTCATCCCCGTTTTTAGTAACAGGGGAACTGTAACTTTTAACATTTCAGCTTTCTGTTCTTCCCGTCCCTCAGCTTTCGCTTCCTGATAAATCCTCGTTTGCTCTAACAACATTTCAGCTTCCCGTTCTTCCCGTCCCTCAGCTTTCGCTTCCTGATAAACCCTTGTTTGCTCTAACAACATTTCAGCTTTCTGTTCTTCCCGTCCCTCAGCTTTCGCTTCCTGATAAACCCTTGTTTGCTCTAAAGTCAGTCCTAGCATATCTTCCACTTCCTCTCTACTCAAAGATGAAAACTTGTAAACAGCAATTGTGGTAATGATATCTATTATTTCATTTTTCGTCAGTGCGTCCTTTGACTCTAATTGTACCTGCTTAATTAATTGCTTTGCTTGCTGTGCGATCGCTTTCTCTGAGGCGATTGTCAATTGCATTAAATTGATGCCTATTGATTGCTGATTGGAAGTGCCTAACTCATCCAAATAAATTCGTTGCACTTGGTCACTGTTCAAAAATAATCGATGAGTTCTTGTATCGCTAGGTTCCAAACTGCGTGATGGAAAAATTACCACACAATACCAGTCATCGTATTGAGACTGATTCCGGTTCAAATACATCATCGACTCGGTAAAAAAGCGATGATAAAGAGCTTCATCTGTCTTGGAAAGTTGCTCTACTTGGGGAGACCCCAAGACCGCACTTTCCGCTTTCTGAAATTGAACTTCTGCAAAAAAGATAATTCTGGGTGTTGTACCTTCTGGAGGTAAAAAGACCCCATCAATACGAAAGGCGGTTTCTTTCACCTCAACGGACTCAAATCGATAGTTCTGTGCCTGTTCAGTGCGGTAATCAACGAGTTCAAAAAGAAACCACGGAAATCGCTTAAAGATTTGGTAATAAATGGTGTCGCGTTTCACTAAAATATCCGAAATATACTGATTATTAACTATTTAAAAATTACAGAATTACTCTTTGGCATTGTAGCAAGTAGCGTGTTAGTTATCACATCACAGGCGTGGAAGACAAATTGAGCTTGTTTCCTACTTCCGGATTTCTTGACTCTGGCGTTATCCTATAAAGATAAAACTGTTGTGTTCATGGGGAGGTCTTTCTTGCTTGGAGAGTTCCAACAACTAAATTATCTCGTAAGATAGACAGGCAAAAACCCTCGCCCTATATAAAAAATATGGGAAAATTCTTAGGGAATCCCTCAAGACTCAGGACTCGCTAGTTATCTGCTCACTCAAGACTCAGGACTCTCTATGTTAGCAGGCACAATTTTGCAGGATGGAAAATATACCCTAATTCAAGAAATAGGGCGGGGTGGCTTTGGCATTACATTTAAAGCTACGCATCACTACTTAGGTCATGAGGTGGTGATGAAAACCATCAATGAACGGCTGCAACAACATCCTGATTTTGCAAAATTTGAGCGCCAATTCCAAGATGAAGCCAGACGATTAGCTACGTGTATTCACGCAAATATAGTCCGAGTTAGTGATTTTTTTGTCGAGGCTGGACTGCCTTACATGGTGATGGAATACATTCGTGGCGAAACCTTGGGAGACGCATTTGTATTACCAGGGATACCTTTACCTGAAGCCACAGCAATTCATTACATCCGGCAAATTGGTGCAGCCTTGCAGGTAGTGCATAACAACGGTTTGTTACATCGAGATGTCAAACCAGATAATATTATCCTTCGTGAAGGAACCCAGGAAGTAGTACTGATTGATTTTGGCATTGCCAGGGAATTTAATGGCAGTGTCAGGCAGACTCACACAGGTATGGTTTCTGAAGGTTATTCTCCCATTGAGCAGTATTTGACGCAAGCGCCGCGCACACCCGCCACGGATGTTTATGGTTTAGCAGCAACCTTGTATTCACTGTTAACAGCACAGGTTCCTATGCCAGCATTATTGCGCGATCGCGAACAAATGCCTTCCCCCCGCGAACTGCAACCACACTTGAGTGCTTCTGTCAACCAGGCCATAATGCGCGGTATGGCGGTGGAGTCTCGTTTTCGCCCATCAACAGTTGCTGAGTGGTTACAACTGCTACCTGGAAATGAGGTGAATATGACACCGCAAGCCTTAGCCACTTATGCAGTGCCAACTGTCAATTTATCTGCCCAGCAGGCAGTAACTTTAATTGGGAATGGGAAAACTTCCCAGAATCGCATTCATAAACCATCTGGGTTGGCGCAGCCCAACCCAAGCATCGCCAAAGAAAATGTACTGGCAAAAAAACTGGGGTCATCTCAAATATTCATAGGTATAGGTGTAGCCCTGGTTGCTGCTACAGCAAGTTTTGGCATCACTAGCATCTTACCCAAATCTCAGCCCCAGCCAACCGCAAAACCGCTTTTTGAACAGCCAACTCAAGAACCACCTGCGAAAGTTCCTAGCTTAGAGAGGGGTGAAGAGACTAACACCACCTCAAGAACCGAATCAGCACCTGTATCTAATTCCAAGCCGCGGCGGCGTAATCGTCGTTCTTCCCCAGTAGAAACTCCCAGCAGCCCTACACAAGAATCACAACGCGGCGATTCCGAACAATCCGCACCTTCACCTAGCGTTTCACCTACACCCTCGCTAGTCGAAAAACTACGGGCTATTCGTTCATCTCGTAGTGCTTCCCCCGCACCATTACCACAAAATAACTCACCCGCTTCTAATCAGAATTCTGCTTCCCCTCAACCGGTGATTCCGTCAAATTCTGTGGTTATACCAGCAGCGCCACCGACAGAATCCCAGCAGTCAGAATCCAAACAATCAGATCCTTCTGCTGTAGTAGTACCAACAGTGGAAAAGCAAAATTCACCGACTGATAGTCAACCCCATAATGATCAGAAATTTCAGGAAAAGCTACAAGATGACAATAATTAGTCAATTTGAAATTTTTTCTTCAATCTAAAATCCAAAATTCACAATCTAAAATTGAACGCCTTTTGCCAATACAAAAGCATCTTTTTCTTTCTTGTTTCATCTTTAGCTAAATTCCTTATTTATAGGACTTATATCATGTCCGCTTGATTACTTATTAAACCCTAAGAACCCCACCCCGCCAAAGCTGCGCTTTGTCTCCTCTCCCCGCAGGCTCTTAGGGGTTGGGGGTGGGGTTCTTTTATTATGGGTAATTTGGCGGACATGATATTACGCACTGTACAAATGCATCGTGATGTGAATTAACTATGCTCCCGGTTGTATCAGGCTTTTCTTAATTATCCTGCGATCAGAAATAGACCATACTGTAGGGGCACAGCAATGCTGTGCCCTTACCAAAGATGTGGTTTTTAAACTTATTCATATTTGGCTTTTCTTGTCAATGCGTAAGTCCTAATTTACTCTTCTGACTTTTCCCATTATCTGGAAAACCTCTCTCTAAATCAATACGCTTGGGTTAAGGCTAAAAAATAAAACTGGTGTAGGTTGGGTTGAGGAACGAAACCCAACATTATCAAGCTCTCGGAACATGAGGCCCATGTCCTAGTACTAAATCTGCTCCCGCATCAATCATATTTCGAGCAAACTTGATCGAATTCCCTCGATTTTCTCCATAAAAAAACTCTGTCTGATTCTTAACATGTAGCGCCCCCGTTCCTTCGGCTCCTGCGTGCATCGATACTATTACAATATTGGCTTTATTTTTAGCTTCTGTTACAAGTGCTTGGGCTGCTCCTAAATTATGGATGGAATTATACATTTCATAAGGAGAAAACCCGACCATTGCCACAGGGATATTGTTAGCTTCCAAATAAAGAATTTGATTTTTATGACCTAATGTTGCAATACCCACAGCCTCAAGATTTTTCTTTGTATCTTTGAATCTTACCGGGCCGAAGTCCATTGCATGGTTATTCGCCATATTAAACACATTAAAACCAGCCTCAGCAAATAGCCGAGCATATCCAGGTGGGGAGCGAAAAGCAAAGACTTGCCCTCGACTAATATCTTTGGCAGTGTAGGGATAATTAGTTAAGCTACTTTCAAAGTTCAAACAAGATATCAGATCCTTGCAAGTGAGTTCTCACTGATTTTGGTAATAATTGATCTCGAAACCTGGGTAATCTATAGTTAGGGAAATTAGTGCCAGGAATAATATCTCCAACGGCTTTGATAGTAATAGTATCTGGAAAGATTTGTTCTTCTGTTGTTGATGGCGTAACAGGGATAGCTAATGGTAATGATACAGGTTCAGTGGGTGTAGTAGCAGCGTTTAATCGCTGTGATTGCCCAAGCCGGATAACGACTCCTATACTAATACCTAGATATAAACAGACACTGATAACAATAAATGAGGGCACTTTCCCCATGCTGCGATTTGCCATCGTTCACTCCTCACACGATGGCATTAGTTTATCCCCAAAATCTGTGTCGTCAGTGTATATTTTAATGTAGTTTTTGCAATATCTGACTAAGTAAATACGGAAATATAATCCCGTTTCACACAACGTCCGTTACATATATATACTTAGGATAGCACATGTGTGTGCCCTTACTTGCAAATACTCATACATACCATCTATGAAGCCAAACATCATCTGTTTGTCTAATTTTTCGGCAATCATTTTAAACGGAGAGGGGGGGATTCGAACCCCCGTTGGGTTTCCCCAAAACGCATTTCGAGTGCGTCACCATGAACCGCTCGGACACCTCTCCAGCTATATCATTCACACATTTGAGTATTCAAATGCCGTGAAGTAAGGGAAATTTTACCATATTCCCTATACTACTATAACATTATTGCTTTATCTACGTAACGGGATGCTTCGGGAACGCCAACGCCCAAGCCCAAGACATTTCCCGCGATCGTGGTTGCTCCAATTACCCAGTGAGTCAATGACACCCAGAGATGTCCTATCTGTTTGGCGATTTACCGTTATCTATTCATCAGCTTTAGGACTTACGCACGGGTAACGGAAAACGAACCACAGAGAAGCCAGTGCGCCCTTGCGGTTAAGAGACTTGAAGCAACTGGCGCGTCACGGAGGAATGAGAGTTTGAGAGGGTTTTTGCGTAAGTCCTAAGCTTAACCAAGATGACCCTTGAAACAAACACCTAACCTGATGCAGGTAAATCTTTTGTAGAAATTTTAGAACAGTTAGAAAATTCTCAATAGCCAATGACCGAATAATTAGTAATTCGTAATACTTCGGCTACGCTCAGTACAAGTTCGTAATTCGTAAATTTTGAATTCATTAATTAGTAATTAATTAATAATTAAATCATTGAGGGACAGAGCAACTTAATTTATTAATGAAAAAAAATAAATTTATTCATCATTCAGAGCAAATACCTTTAGGTATGGGGTAATAATTACGAATTACGTTAGCGCAGCGTTAGCGAGTCCTCGATCGTCATTATCAATTACGAATTATTTTGACTATTAGTCGTTTGATAGCCTTCATTTTCCACTTTTTAATTGGTTCGACTGCGCGTGCTTTTTTATCTCGATTGCTATGTATAAATCATTGCTATCAAAATTAAAAGCGCAATCATAATCTCTTACTATTTGTATAATTAAATAATTATTTTATGTAATATAGACATATTTTCTATATTCTCCCTTATACTTTTTTATCAAAATTCTTGTTTACAATATTCCAGAAAATCTCTTATTAATATCTCTTGACATCGGATATCTTAGTGATTACTATGTCAATCAATCCGGATTTGATTAACTTATTCGGAAAATCTCTGTAAATAAATCCAACACTATCCTCACAGCACTACATGAAACTACGCTGGTTCTTACTGAGCCTTACAAGTATTCTTTTACTATCGTCCCCAGTAAAAGCGAATCCCAATACGAATCAAGTTGGCAACGCAAATGACTGGAGTGCAAATCAATCTGATTTACAACTACCAAAACTTAAATTTATTGCTCCGGTTCCTCTAACCGATCCTGTCAACCCAATAAATACTTCTAAATTCACTGGTGTAGTTCCTCTAGGACGTGAGATATCAGAACTAAAAACTCCTATTAAAGCATTAATGGCTCGCTATAGATTCCTCACTCCCGGAATCTTTTTTATGGACTTAGAAACAGGAGATTATTTTAGTGTTAATGGTGATAAAGCTTTTTCCGCCGCTAGCACAATTAAGTATCCGATTTTGATTGCTTTATTTCAGGAAGTAGATGCAGGGAGAATCAAACTAGGCGAAACTTTGGTGATGGGACGGAAGCATGTCACTGGCGGTTCTGGAAATATGCAGTATCAACGAGTGGGAACTAAGCTGAGTCTCTTGCAAACTGCAACCAAGATGATGACTATTAGCGATAATACTGCTACAAATATGATTATCGACCGATTAGGTGGTGTATCTAAATTAAATCAAAAGTTTCGCCGGTGGGGATTGCAAAGCACTGTGATTCGCAATGTGTTAGGAGATTTTAAAGGAACTAATAAAACTAGTGCAAAAGACTTGGTACGACTGTCAGCTTTGGTTACAAATAATCAGTTAATTTCTGCTACAAGTCAATCCCAAGTTTTAGGTATTATGATTCGTTGTCACAATAGAGCATTGCTCCCATCTGGTTTAGGTTATGGTGCAAATATTGCTCATAAAACAGGTACTCTACGGTTTGTACTAGGCGATGCGGGTATTATTGAAACGCCATCAGGTAAGCGTTATTTAGCAGGAATTTTCGTGCGAAGACCGAATAATGACATTAGAGCTAGAGATTTTATTCGTCAAGTTTCTCGGGTAATGTATGGCTACTTCGAGCAGCCAAAAGTCAGTCATCTACCTTAAAGCAATCCTGAATTCTTTTTTGTTCAAAGCTGCCGAATAGCCCATCCTAGACATCGCTTCTCTAACTGCCAAGGTTATCATGTAGTCGAACATTGTGCAGCATACAATTTGAGGTTTTGCATGAAAGTAGCAGTCTTCAGTACAAAAGTCTACGATCGCAAGTTTTTATCAGCCGCAAATTCTCCCACCCAACACGAATTAGTGTTTTTTGAACCTCGTTTAAATCGGGATACAGCTATTCTCGCCGCCGGATTCCCGGCGGTTTGCGTATTTGTGCATGATCAGGTTGACGCGCCAACTTTAGAACTTCTCGCCTCACGGGGAACTCGGCTGGTTGTCCTCCGTTGTGCAGGGTTTAACAACGTAGACTTACAAGCCGCAGCAGACTTAGGAATTACCGTTGTGCGTGTTCCCGCCTATTCACCCTATGGGGTAGCAGAACATGCTGTGGGATTGATTTTAAGCTTAAATCGCAAAATTCATCGGGCCTATAACCGTGTCCGAGAAGGCAATTTTTCTTTAGATGGACTGTTGGGATTTAATTTGCATGAGCGCACAGTGGGGATTGTTGGCACGGGCAAAATCGGTCTGATTTTAGGACAGATTATGAAGGGGTTTGGCTGTCATATACTCGCCTATGACGTTTATCGCAATCCAGAATTGGAGGCGCTAGGTGGAAAGTATGTAGAGCTAACTGAGCTATTTGCTAACTCGGATATTATCTCGCTACATTGCCCCCTGATTCCCGAAACGCATCACTTGATTAACGCTGAGGCTATAGAACAGATTAAGCCAGGCGTGATGCTAATTAATACTAGCCGAGGAGCGCTGATTGATACCCAAGCAGTGATTGAGGGGTTGAAGTCTGGCAAGATTGGCTATCTCGGTGTGGATGTCTACGAACAAGAATCGGAATTGTTCTTTGAGGATTTGTCTGGTGCAATTATTCAAGATGATATTTTCCAACGTCTGACGACGTTCCCCAATGTACTCATTACCGGACATCAAGCCTTTTTTACAGCAGAAGCTCTCCACAATATTGCAGAAACGACTTTTGCTAATATTGCTGATGTTGAACAGGGCCGTTCTTGTGCCAATGAAATTCGCGCTCAAGTCTCAGCTTAGGTAATGGTTGGCGATCGCAATGACTTTGGACTAAAATCACTATTCAATCCTCATCATCAGGCAAATTCTCCATTTCCTCAATAATTAGCGTCTGAAAATCTTCGTCACAATGATTATGCAGATGAACCGCAGCAGCTAAAAGTTCTGCGAGAATTTCAGCTTGTTGGTTAACAGTTAAACTAGGTAACTGTAACTGGTTAACTAAGGCTTGTACTTTTAGGCACTCTGTACTTAATTCAGAAATCAAGGTACTGAGAGTTGAATTCTTGACTGCAAGAGGGCGATCGCTAATCTGCATATTTATTGTCTCAATCTTTTACGCGCTTGTTGGATTGCCTTATCAAAAGCACGAATCTCTTTTTCCCAATGCTTAATCAAACCTTCGTCAGGAAAACTCTTCTCTGATTCCAGTCTAATCTTTTCTTGATGTTCAGTAATTCTTTGAGCTAAAGATTCAATTGCCTTTTGATGGTGCTTCTTACTCATTACTCCGAACGATAGGCAACGCGGAGACTTTGGACTAAAATCACCAGAGATGCGATCGCCATTAACCCGCCCCAAAACCAGTAAGGTAAAAGCAAATATCGCTGCATTTGCGCTGTATCAGAAAGTCCAAGGGGGCCAGCAGAACTACTAAATAGATAATCAAGTTGATGGTACGTACTCACACAAGCTTGTACACCCAGAAATTGAATGACAAACCCCTGTGCCCAACGAGGTGCTCTCAGGGCAATACCCAAGATTATTAAACCCAGCAAGGGAATTGCCACCAATCCAAACCAGGAACGTACCCAAATTAATGTGGAAAACAGCAAAAAACTCCCTAAAATTTTCAAACTCAGAGTTGCTGCTGTAAAACTGCGGGAAGCCAAAATCAAAGCTGCACCGGCAAGAGGCGGCCCCATTGGGCCTGCGGCGGCGACTATTGCTGGGCCAATTGGCCCCAATGCCGGCTGGATGCCATAAGTTGCGACACCGGAACCATTGCTAAAAATCTGTAATTTCTGAAACTGTCCCCCTAATAGGAGTGCCATTAAGCCGTGACCCATTTCATGAAACCAAGTTGCCAGGATCGTAAATGGGTATAAGATATAATCCCCTCCTGGTACTTGCCACAATAAAGCAGTTGCGATCGCTGCTGCAATTAGCCACGTTAGCCCCATGCGTTCAACAACTGACGGGGCTTCTCTGGTAAGCAAGGGTTCAAAATTTTTGCTTGGTTCTTTCATAGGTCATTCAATTTTGGATTTTAGATTTTAGATTTTCCCTTCAATTCAAAATCTAAAATTGGCAGTGTATTTTCATCCATCGTAGTGTAATTATTAAGGTAATGGAGTTGCTGAACCATGCAACAATTCGCACCTCGAAGCGACGGCTGTAAACTATGGGGCTATCAAGAACAACATAGTTATCCGTCGCTTGTTTGATGCGGTTCATTTGTTTTTCCTCCAAAGGGATGCCGGAGGATGGGCAGAAAATGCTTAGACTGATGTCACAATTGATCGAGAATCAGTTAAGCAAGTTGAAAGAGGAATGTCATTAAGTCTCCTTTACCCAAGCTGATGCGATCGCCTGGTCTTAAGCGATGACGATTCCCTGGTAAAAGTGGCAAATTATTAATATAAGTGCCATTAGAACTTCCTACATCCTCTACATAATGAGCATCTCCCTCGACGCGAATATCTGCATGAATCCGCGAGACAATTTCTGAATTGGGAAATCCTGAAACATCTATATCTGGGGGAATCCGGTCATTGGGTTTGCCGATATGAATCACAGAGAGATTTTGTGGCAATTCAATTAACCGATCACTTTGAACGTGGATTAACCGCGCTGTAACTTGCTGCAATTGTGTTCTGGCAACAGTTGCAGTTGGTGCTGGTGCGGCTGGCTCCTGTACTTCGGCTTGGGGGGCTGGCGCTGGTTCCAACGGTGGTGGAGTAGGAATACTTTGTATAGATACTATCGGTTGAGCTGCGATCGTTGGCGCTGGTTCTGGAGGGCTGGTTTCTGCCACAGATACCTCTGGCAAAGCTGCCACCTCTGTTGCTGGTAAAGATGATTCGGGAGGATGGGAGTTAGTAGAACCACTCATTCCCAAAGCATCTGGTTGTAAAAGTTCTAACAGGGGATCGGGTGGAACTAACGGCGGAACTTCCACAGGAACATCGGGAGTAACTGTTGTAGCTA
The DNA here is from genome assembly GCF_020829645.1 of Nostoc mirabile CHAB5784. Lineage (GTDB taxonomy): Bacteria > Cyanobacteriota > Cyanobacteriia > Cyanobacteriales > Nostocaceae > Nostoc > Nostoc mirabile. Next base: position 128,951 of record NZ_JAIVFS010000015.1, read on the forward strand.
CCGCAGTATGAACGTGTGGAACTCCTGCGGAGTGAAGGTTATAGCCACACTGACCGCAGAATGCAGCATCTGCCTGCACAGTTGCCCCACAACTGGGACAGTTAGTAGTCGCGGGTAAGGGTGTATAGCAAGCTTCACACTGGACAGCGCCGTCAGGGTTGGGATGATTGCAATTAGGGCAGACGATCATCGATATTTAGCCTTTGTTCAAGATCATCATAAATATAGTTAGGACTGGCAAGCAGAGGGCGGCCCTAGCTTTAGATTCTAGCAATTACTGCTGATGGAACCATTAATTGGACACGGGGAAAGGGAGCAGGGAGCAGAGGGGGGAAAGAGGTAAATTACTCATTCTCCCCCTTGCACCCAGCAAGAACTGCCCCTCTGCCTCTTTGCCCCATGCCCAATTCCCAAGTTTAATGTTGGAGTTCCAAACCTGCTGCTGCATCCAGCAGCCACCAAAGTTCTCCTTGGGGCCGAATTAAGCGGGATGGGTAAGTGAAGTCATCGGCTACAGGTGCAAAGACTTGCGCCAAAGCTGGTCTTTTATTAGCACCAGCAACCAGAAAAATCACGCTGCTTGCAGCGTTGATGAAGGGGTATGTGAAACTTATCCTGGGGTTTCCGTCTTTGTTACCCACGGTAACTAGGCGATCGCGTACTTTGAGAGCCTCTGTGTGGGGAAACAAAGATGCGGTATGTGCGTCATCACCCATTCCTAACAATACTACATCCAACGAAGGAAACTCGACCCCAGAAGAATTGAAAAATTCTTTAAGCTGTTGTTCATACTTAGCAGCAGCCAGTTCTGGATTGGCTTCCAAGGTTGGTACGGGGTGAATGTTAGCTGCTGGGATATCAACATGATCTAGCCACGCCCGACGCGTCATCAGTTCATTGCTATCGGGGTGATCTGGTGGTACGTAACGCTCATCCCCCCAAAATATATGAATTTTATCCCAAGGGAGTTTTCGATTAGCGTAGGCGTAGCCCGCCGTTGGCGTTCGCGTTAGCGTCTCTGAAAGAGAAGCCTCTCGTAGAGAAGGCATCGCTTCGTATAACGGTTTAGGTGTACTGCCGCCAGATAAGGCGATGGTAAACCGTCCACGCTGCTCAATGGCAGTTTCTAACTTCGACAGAATTAATTCTAGCGCTCGTGCAACCAGCGCCGGCTGATCCGGTAGAACTTCAACGGTTTTGTTCATGGCTTCATCATCATATTGCTGGCTTCTGGCAATACAATACCGAACTTATTACAATCCTCCTTTTTAACTTTTGAAACATTTAACATCGTGGATTAGCTAGGCTGGAAAAACGTATACGCTCCTTATCACCTTCAACGGTAAGTTGTCAGTAGTAAGTCAATACGGTTCGGTTAACATTAGGACTTACGCAAAATACCTCTCAAACTCTTATTCCTCCGTGTCGCGCCAGTTGCTTCTCCCTACAGCCCTTCGGGCATCCTACGGCAGGCGCTAGCCTCTCACGAATGGGATTCGGGGAGACGCGCAAGGGACAAGTCTCTTAACCGCAAGGGCGCACTGGCTTCTCTGTGTCTGAAGTGGTTCGATTTTCCGTTACCTGTGCGTAAGTCCTAAACATGTCTCTCGAAGATACCCCCAACCCCCCGTTGAAGCAGAGGCAGGAGCAAATCATCCGGGATCGAATCCCCGGATGATTTGGAACCACTCTCATGATTATTTTTATTTACACCTAGTTACTTGATACTTTGTTGATTAATGCCACAGAGGATACATTTATTAATTCTTATTAAAAATTAATAAAACTAATTAATCACAAACAGTGCTTTCCAGTCAGCGATCGCTTCACGTTGGGCGATTAACAATTCCTGAATTCCTTTTTGGGCGACATCTAGCAGTTGATCCAACTGAGTCCGGCTAAAGCTGCCTTCTTCGGCTGTTCCTTGAACTTCAATGATTCCCAAATGTTGATTCATCACCACGTTAAAATCTACTGTTGCAGCCACATCCTCGATATAATTCAGATCCAAAAATGGCTCTCCATCCAGTAATCCTACGGAAACTGCTGCTACCTGTCCACACAGAGGCGATCGCTCCAACACCCCCTCTTGCAACAATTTAGAAATCCCATGAGCCAACGCCACAAACGAGCCTGTAATGGCTGTTGTCCGAGTTCCAGCGTCTGCTTGCAGCACATCAGCGTCCACAGTCAGCGTGTGTTCTCCCAGCGCCTCAAAATCCACTGCTGCGCGTAAACTGCGCCCAATTAAACGCTGAATTTCTTGTGTCCGTCCAGATAATTTCAATAATTCCCTTTCTTGCCGTTTTTGAGTAGCAGATGGTAGCATCCGGTACTCAGCAGTTAACCAGCCTTTACCAGTTCCTTCGAGAAACTTGGGAACTCCCTTATTAACGCTAACAGTACAAAGTACTTGAGTATCACCGCATCTTGCGAGAACAGAACCGGGGGCAAAGCGGGTGAAACTGGGGTGAAAGCTGATCGGACGTAGTTCGTAAGGAAGACGACCGTCAGGACGCTGCCAAGCCATTGGAGTTGCCTCAAGTTTTACAAGTTTTCCAGTAAGCGTAGAGCTTCAGACACTTCAGTGCCCAGATTAAGCGACTTGTGCAACGCAACTTACCACAACGGGGGTTACCCCCGCAAGTGAGTGGCTCACTTTAGTCGCCTAATTCCTGGTTATGATAAGATTAGGATTAAATCTAAAATTTTAAGTATGATAAAACTTTAAACAAAATATAGTCTAACATAGTCAGATATAGTCTAAACTTCAGTCTGATGAAATTGTCTGATTATGCTAAAACTTTGGGGATTTCCTATCTTACAGCTTGGCGACATTACAAAGCAGGTAAAATACCATACCCAACAGAACAACTCCCTACAGGCACGGTAATTGTTGATTACGATCCAAAAAAGATATCAGGGGGTGTTGTTAAAGTTGCGATTTATGCCAGAGTTTCAAGTGCTGAGAATAAAGATAACTTAGATAGACAAGCAGAAAGGTTGTCTCAATACGCTATCGCCAAAGGATATCAGATCGCCTATGTCATAAAGGAAATAGGGAGCGGATTAAACGACAATCGCAAAAAACTAGAAAAGCTCTTTCTCAAAGATGATTATGATATTTTGCTAGTCGAACACAAAGACAGACTAGGACGTTTTGGTACACATTACATAGACATTTTACTTAAAAGATTAGGAGTAAATCTAGAAGTTGTTAATCTATCTGACAATGGTCGGGATGAATTAATGCAAGACTTAGTGGCGATAATTACCAGCTTTGCTGCGCGATTATATGGTCAGCGCAGGGCAAAACGGAAAACAGAAAAAATTGTGGAAACGCTGAATTCCAAGACAGACTAAAATATATTTTATAGTCAAATATATTTTATTGTATCTTTAGTGATATACTAATTTCATTGCCAAAATTTGATAAATATGCGTCAAGTCGAAAAGCACATAATACTAAACAACGTAAAAACTTAACTAACGGGACTTAAACAAAAATTAAGCCCAAATAAAGCCTAAACTGGCTTTATAAGCAGCAAACAGGTCACGGTTAAGGGTTAACCAATCGAAAAATCGATAAGACATTGCTGTTCTAAAAGCCTCTA
>NZ_JAIVFS010000160.1 GCF_020829645.1 Nostoc mirabile CHAB5784
ATATTTGATTACTTCTCAATATTTCCGACATAGCAGCGCCTGTATTGTTCACAGTCTTCAAGGAATTTCAAAAATCTCAGCAAATCAGAGCATTTTTCTCTCACCAGAGACATAAAAGAGCGTTATTAAACTTGAAGAACCCCACCCCGCAAGCGGGATTGGGGTTAGGTACTTTTATTACGGGTAATTTGGCGGACATGATATAAAACCTCTTAGAGGTCTTTTTATCTTTGGGAGAGTTCGCAACCGACTGGCTCTCCTTCCTCTTTGTTTATAACAATCCCTCTAATTCGGCGAATTTACGCAAACGTGGTAAACACTGGCGCTGATAAAAACTGCTTAATGTCGGAATTGACAGCCCAAATTCCTCAGATAATTCTTTCCAGCTAACTTCCGGGGGTAGGCGTTTAAGAATTAACATCTGACAATTCACATCTGGACGCCCTTTAATGTAAGTACCGCAAAGTTCTCCTTCAGAATCTGTCTTAGCCCATATCTCCAAGTCTTCCAAAATGGGAGGTGGTTGGGGGGTAGCTGGCAGGTTATCTACAGGATCAATGGTTTCTCTTATTCCACCCGATGTAGACTGACGAACCCGAAGATGGACTGTTGTGGCTTGTTCCCGGTTTTGGTTAATATAAAAGTCTTGTAGTCTCCGTTTTAGGTAAGCATTCAGCCAGGTGATGACACTGCCATAAGTGGGATTATAGATTTGACCTGTTAAACCTTCACAAACATTGCGGCAGAAATACAACCAAGTTTGTTGTAGTGCATCTTGATAGTAAGGAGTACTTTCTCTCCAGAGTCTACTTGCACTCAAGCGAATAATTTGCGTGAGCAGCTTCTGACGCTGAGGACTTCCAGATGGGTGTTCACAGGCTTCGCTAACTAAGCGGCGTAGGTGTTCATCGAATTGAACCATGAGAATCTTGGCGAAGAAGGCAAGAATATCTTAGTATTGCGTATAACAACACTCTAAAAAATTTTCGTCAAGATTTATTCATTGGGCATTGGGCATTGGGCATGGGGCATTGGGCATGGGGTATTGGGCATTGGGCATTGTTAAGACGCAGAGGGTAAAGAGGTAATTTTTATTCTCCCCCTGCCCCCTGCCTCTTTCTTCCCATTCCCTCAATCTAATCCAAACCAGGACTGGACATTTTCCAACCAGGTGTATGTGAGATCTCCGACACTCAGCTTCATTTTGTTGCGAATATCTTGGATATTTCCGTTGGTTAACCTAGCTAGAGTCTGCGCTTCTTGTTCAAAACGCTTGGGCAAAGACCGTTTGTATTCTTTACCTGCCTCACATTTAAGTTCCCCTTCAAATGGATATTGCAAAATATAACGCCCTTGGAATAATTCCCGGTTGGCAGTTTGCAGGAAAATCAAGTCTTCAGGGAATGTGTCGCGGGTGTAGCGGACATGCAAACGGGAGATGAAGACGTTAGTGTTCAAAACGGGAGGAGCAAACCTGGGGATTGGTCTAACCTTAATTTGCTTACTTAGAGAATTATCATTTAGCCAAAATACGCCTGCTTCCTTGAGTTCCTCTGGAGTCAGGGGATCGGCAGAACAAGGATCGCAACTACCCATATCCCAAGTGTATTCCAAAAAACCGACTCTCTTGCCTTCTTTGGTGTAAGCAGTTTGGAACAGGGATTTGTAGAATTCACCAAATTCATTTTTGATAAACACGGGAAGATTGACGTTGGAGGGGATTTTCACCGTCCGATAGTTAGTGAGTTGTGCTTCTCCTTGGGGCGAGAGGATATAGACAATTAAATCCTGCTCTGTCGTGGCATTTATCATGCCTAAACGAATTGGCAGCATGAACTTGGGTGATTGATAGGAAATTTGTAGCGGACGCAGGAGCTGGTAGCCAGATTCCTCAAATTTATCCAAGTTGACTTTGGCAACAAAGAATTTCATTGAGGAACGGATATAGGGCTGAAGTAACTGTTTCGCCCCTTGAGGGATTTTGTAGCCATTGCGTGTGAGCCAAGTTTCCAGTCCGTCAGATTCTTTAGCACTGAGGATCACGATGTCGTATTCGTCCACGTTGAAACTCGCTTCGACCGTTACACCCAAATCGCGATCGCTTATCTGAGGTGCGGCACTATTTAGTACTGCTGCTTGTGCATTGAAAAATAGGTTTCTGGAAAATAGTGGTAGTGGGGCACAAGGATCTGGGTCAAAATATTCCACCAATCGCGGCGCACTAAAATCATCTAGGCGCTCGATAATCTTGGGTAGGGCAACACGAACTTGCTCTTTTTGCAGCACCGTTGGCACTGGTACTACTATTGCAAAATCTTTGACTTCGCCTTGGTAGTCGTTTGCCATTGTTAGGACGGTGCGATCGCCATTCCGTGCGATCACTACCTGAGAAGCTTTGTTATACAGCTTCGTATCAGCTTTAGCTACATAAAATCCACAAAATGCCCAAGCTGCGGGTGCAAAGCAAAACACAGCGACAATTGTCAACAGTAATGGCGTTAAAAGCCTAAAAATCTTCATTTTTTATACCTCTATATAAAGTGCTAATTTCGGAGACGCGATTAATCGCGTCTGTACAAGAGGAGACGCGATTAATCGCGTCTGTACAAAAGTTGGGAGTTAGGAGTGCTAAGTAAAAGTTCTCCCCCTGCTCCCCCTGCTCCTTCATCTCCCATTTGCCAAGAAAATCGTGGGGCTAACCAGAGAATATCTAGCAAAATGCTCAACGGGGCTAGGATAAATAGTGCCCAGAAGACTGCGGTGGGAATAAAGAAATAATTCCGCAGGATGAAAGTTAATCCAGCGATGCAAGCTGCCCAAACTACCCGCCCAATTCGGGAATTGGGAATCGATCGCGGATCTGTAATCATAAATAGGGCGAACAACAACAACGAGCCGCTCATCAACCGATGCCAGTAAACATCCCAAGTCCAACCCAGCCAGAGATTGCGAATCGCTTCTAGCAAGGAATAGCTACCCAAAAAAGCGGCTGTGGTGTCCCAGCGACCAATGCGCTGCAAAGTCATGCCCCCAGTCCCGACAAATAACAGCGCATACCACCACTCTTCACCCCACTGTCCTGGCGAAACCCAAGCATCGGAGGTGAGAACTAAGGCGGAAATGATGCCAAAATTACCAGGGTTGAAGAAATGCTTCTCACCAAATTTAAAGAGAAATTTACTAGCGATCGCACTTGCTGCCGCTATTACCATTGTCGTCCAGTGATCAGCCCGCAACAGTAAACTGAGTCCGAGTGAGGTAATTAAAGCACTGCGAAGATTCGTAATTTGTCCTTTGTTATTAGTCATTTGTCCTACCCTGCAAGAAGCCGCTGGGGCGTCTATGTTGTTTGCCAATGACCAATGACTAATGACAAATGACAATACCGATTGGGTTACTAAACAAGTAGCGATCAATACCCCAATCAAGTCTGGTCGCAACGTCCAATCTCGTGTACTGATTCCCACGACTAGAAACAAGCCCAGAAATGAAATTTGATAATCTCGTATATCTTTGAACAGCATTAACTTTTCATGCAGTGTTTATTGGTAGATTTATCATCAATTTAGACGAGTGGTAGGTCAAAAAGTATTGCTCTAACAGATTTTTTACAAAATAGAGCATTGACATTCTCCAGCCGACCTTTCACAACTGGTTTTGGAGTGGTGATTGCCATGCCAAAGCGATCGCTGTGATGTTTGAACCTATAAGGAAGGCTTGTATCTGGAACTCTCTATTTGTACAGTAGGTAAGTTCCAGATATAAGCGAGTTAAGCTATGGTTCCCTCGTTTAACAGTTTCAAATTAAGTAATCAGTGTATTTATGCAAGATTATGCAAAAAAGAAAAAACTTTATGCAGCTAGCTCCCCTGTTCCCAATTTTCTACCGCATTCTCCAGCCAAGTTTTCCCAACTGCCTTTGGGCTGGAAATGCCAATGCTAAAGCGATCGCCCTGACTTTTGATGATGGGCCCCATCCTCAATACACACCCGAAGTCTTAGCAGTGTTAGATCGTTACAAGATTACAGCGAGTTTTTTTTGGTTGGGTGTTTGCGTCAACCGTTCACCAGCTATTGCTAAAGCTGTTAGCGATCGCGGACACTGGATCGGATTGCATGGCTACGATCATCGCTCTTTTGCCATGCTTTCTCCAAATCACCTGAAGGACAGTTTAGAAAAAACCCAAGCTGCCATCTACAATGCCTGCAATCTGCAACCTGAACAAGTGCGAGATGTCCGCCCCCCCAATGGTTTATTTACGCCTGCTACTTTAAAATTGTTCTTTCAGTGGAATTACCGCCCAGTTATGTGGAGTGTTGTACCAGAAGACTGGGTGCTACCAGGTGTAACCACTGTGGTAGAGCGAGTTATGCAGCAGGTCAAAAATGGTTCGCTGATTGTTTTACATGATGGTGCTTGTGGTGGACAAGATGTTGCTGCCACAATTCAAATTCTCATTCCGCAATTGCTACAACAAGGTTATGAGTTTGTGACTGTTGATACTCTATGGCAGCAAACTAAAACCAACTAAAGTATTAGCCTGTCAAGTTAAATAAAAATGTGGTGCTGGAGTGTTTAGTACTCAAAGTTAGCGATCGCCAATTTTAATTATTGGATAGCGATTGCATCAAGCTAGTTTACCTCAAAGGCTCTTTTGAAGTCATTCAAAAGCAGCTGCAAGAGCGCCACAATTCAGTTTATGACCAGAAAACTCCTCAATAGCCAGTTTTCAACTCTTGAGGAGCCAGCTAATGCTATGTCTGTAGATGTTTCCGAGCCGCCTCAAGTATTTGTGGAAAATATCAGAACGATTATAGAAATACCGAATTCTGTGAGGACTACAGGCTTTGGTATTACTAAGGTCGAGAAAGTTGAACAACTATTGTCCAATACCTATCCAGTTAATGTGGAATCTATTTTGGTTAGCAAAGGCAGGACTTAAAGTGCCATTATCCGAGAAGCGAACATAAACACGAAAACCTGTTGGTGTTGGAGAATAAATTGCTGACCCTCCAGTAGTCGCCCAGTGATAACCATCACCACCTATAGATGTAACGTATTTTGGAGTAGAGGTAAAATTTGCTCCACTAGTATCTACATCAACATAAATTCCGTTTATAGAGATAGAGCCTACGTAAGGTTGCCAATTTGTAGCACCCGGTGTTGTAGAACCAGCAGCAATTTTTGTGATACCAACAACAACAGCAGTACTACTTGTCTGAGCTTGAGCTACAGTAGACTGTACTAGTGGAAAACATAATGCTGTTGTAGTAAACAAAGTTAAAGTAGATGCAATAAACTGTTTTGTCTTCATTAGCCTTAAATCCTTTTGTTACACTAGACATCTCCAAAGCATTAATATTCTGTGCTAAAAGAAAATTAGGAGAAGTTTTTTGACATCAAAATATGAAACTATTGTTTGATGACTCTATAATCTTGTTACTAAGTATATACGTAAAAGTGCAGCTTACACCTAAATTTTTGTAAACGTATAATTAAGTTAATAAATGCAGGCGTGTTAGTAACAACTAAATTCTCTAAGGGGTATTACAACGATTCGGATACGGTTGGCGAAATATTGCTTAACATTAAGCGTATTCCATCAGATCGCATATCGCAAACAGCAATTTAATTTGCACAAAAGATATTGGAGTTAAATCAAAGTAAGCTGCTGGACACCCTACTATGAAAACACTTTTTTTAGCTTGGCAAGATCCTAAAAGTCGCGCTTGGCTTCCCATTGGTCGCCTAACATTTGACGGGAAAAAATATCAGTTTGTATATACGCAAGGTGCTGTTAAAGCTCAAACTGAACATAATTTTCAGCTATTATATTCCTTCCCAGACTTGAACAAAGAATACGCATCAGTTGAACTATTCCCCTTGTTTTCTAATCGATTAATGCGACGCTCTCGCCCTGACTACAAAAATTATATTGAATCGCTAAATATTCCACAAGGAGAAGACGATCCAATTAGCGTTCTTTCTCGGAGCGGTGGACGCAAGGTAACAGATTATTTTGAAGTTTTCCCCTGTCCAGAACCAGATGAGAATGGTTTATACCATATCCATTTTTTTGCACATGGACTGCGACACCTTCCTGCTTGTGCAACTGAACGGATTAATCAATTACAAACGGGTGAACTCTTATATTTAGCTAACGAATTTCAAAATCCCCATGACCCGCGTGCATTGCTTTTATGCACCGAGGATCATCACATCGTAGGTTATTGTCCTCGGTATATTGTGGATGATGTTTTTAAACTCAAGAACAAAAATTCAGAACTTCTAAAAGTAAAAGTTGAGCGGGTTAATCCAGTACCCACACCACTCCAACTACGTTTATTGTGCAATATGACCGCAGAATGGCATGAAGATTTTCGTCCATTTTCTAGTCGGGAGTATCAGCCTTTAGTGGCTGATATCCCAGTGACTTATGCTAGTTCCTAGAGTTGATGTGTGGCTAGAAAAGCTTCGACCTCAGCAGCAGTAGGTTGAGAAGCGATCGCACCTGGTTTAATGGTAGTCAGCGCTCCAACAGCACTAGCATAAGTAACAATGCGTTTTGCTGTTTCGGCATCCCGCAAGCTGTGGATGCCGTGGTGACTCAATTGGTGGATGAATCCTGCCAAAAAGCTATCCCCTGCACCAGTTGTATCAACTACGGGGATAGAAAATGAAGGTAATTTGCCTTCGTTCTCACCCAGACAATAGGTGCAACCGTTTTCTCCATCTGTTACTAGCACCCCTTCAATTGAAGCCAGACGGTAAGTGATGGCTCCGGGATCTGCGGTTTCAAATAGCCATTGGGCTTCTTCTTTGGAGAGTTTGAGGAAATCGACTCGCTTAAATAATTCTGGAATTTTTTGATGAGCGATGTTTGGCTCTTCCCAAAATACAGGACGCCAATTGACATCTAGCACAATCTTTAGGTCGTAATGTTCTGCTAACTCTAGAGCGCGGTGAATTGCCTCTTCACTTTCAGGATAGGCTAATTCCAAAGTACCCAAAACTAGAAAATCTGCCTCTTGAAACAGCGAATTTGGCAATTGTTTAGCTTGCAGGCGAGTATCGGCAAACTCTGCGGTGTCATGCTGACCAAATCCGGCGAAGGTGCGATCGCCTGCTAAATCCCGTGTAACATAAACTTGCCGCGTTGGTGCTGTAGGATGGCGTTGTACCCCCGTTGTCTCTACACCTACATCTTGTAATAGCTTGACCAGTGCATTCCCTGGTTCATCTTCACCAACGGCTCCGATAAATCCTGCTTTAGTCCCCAGCTTGACTAAAGCACAGGCTACGTTAGCTGGTGCCCCTCCTGGATAGGGAGTCCAGGATTTTACTTCTTCCAGCTTTAGCCCCAATTGATCGGCTAAACAATCAAACAAAACTTCACCGAGACACAAAACACGGGGATTGCTCATTTTATTTTAGATTTTAGATTTCGATTTTGGATTAGTAATTTACAGTATAAAATCTACAACAATTTTTGCTAATCTGTCGCCAGCCCTTCATAGAATTAAATAGCAATTTTTATTACTCCATAACATCTATATGCTTCTGAATATCATCCAACAAACCTAAGCATTTACACTAACTATTTATATAAATTTTGTATAACATAAAACTTATTTAATTTCATGGTTTATATTTTTGGCAAATTGAAATCCAAAGAAAATATTGACAATCGGATTACTGCTAATACTTGAAACCCCTCCCAACAAAAGAATCTTCTAGAATTAGAAAGAGTGATTAAGTACATATACCAAGGGAGGATAGAAATAGTCATGGCTGGTGGCAAGTCTGAGACCCCCGTTAGTCTGTCAGACAGAGAACTGCAAATTATCGACTTAGTAGCCGCTGGCTTAACTAACCAAGAGATTGCAGGAAAACTGGAGATTAGCAAGCGTACAGTTGATAACCATATCAGTAATATTCTTACCAAGACCGAGACAGAAAATCGAGTAGCTCTTGTCCGCTGGGCTTTACAGTGGGGCAAAGTCTGTTTGAATGATGTCAATTGCTGTACTCTGCCTAACCAGATCGAATAAACGATTTATTAGTAGCAACGTAATTGCTCTGGTCTGGTATAATGGCAAACCAATCTTGAGGTTTACTGATTATTTCCCTCTTCACGCCTAAGTTTTCAGTGTGAACACTCTACCAAAAGTTCCGAGTCCTTCACTCAGCCGGAGTTTATGTTAGTGGAGCCAGCTGACCCTCGGACTCGGAAACTATAAAAGATCAGAATTTCTTATTAAGCAGAACAGATGTAGGAATGGGAGAGCAATCTACAATGCCCAATGCCCCATGCCCCATGCCCAAACTCAAAAATCATCCACAAAAATTAGCAACAATTCAGTGGTGCAAGCGTTACATTTGAGAGAAATCTATGTTGCCCCATTGGCTTTGGGAGCAGTGTTCCAATGAATACTTCTGCTTCTTTTCAAAGTGGCTCGTCTCCCTTTGAATTTTTTAACTTTGATTTTAAGACACCTGGATCTGATAAAGTTCCGAGTATTGAAGACCAATTTTCAGACTTTCCGCAACCCACACAAGATGCCGACTTACTCAGACAGCTATCGTTTATTCCAGGGTTGAAAGAAATTCTGATGATACGGCAGGTTCACGCTTTAGAACACGCTACTGTTTGGGTTCTTAGCGAATCAAAAAGTGCCTATCCTGCCAAAGGAGAACCTACTAACGTTCAACTAGATAACGAACTATTAGGCGGTTTGTCTACTGAGCAGGGATTCTACCTCTATGGTGAGGTGAATATTAGTGATTTGCGGCGTGCGGTCATACTTGCTCGACATCGCCTCACCAGTGGAGAATGGGATTTGGCTGTACATCCCCGTTGCGGCACAAATTTATCAGTAGCAATGCTCTTAACAGCTGGACTAGCTGTGGGTGTGCATCTGTTACTACCATTTCGACCAATCGAGCAACTTATAGGTTTGGGGTTAGCAGCGACGACAGCCGCAGAACTTGCACCTGATTTAGGTTCTATGGCACAGCGTTACCTAACAACTGCCATTCCTTTTAATCTAACAATTGAAAATATTACCCATACACGCGACGTTTGGGGGCGTCAGGCATATTTTGTTAAAGTGGGCTGGCAAGAGTACGCATGAGGGGGATGAGGGAGACAAAAAAATTTTCTCCATAGTTTTCTCCATCTAGTACAGGTCGGCGGAAATAAACCTACCATTTCATTACAGCCAGAAAGCCCAAAATTAAAGCATGGGTGACTTTTGACACTTCAACTCCTTTCGACTGCGCTACTTCGGCTACGCTCAGTACAAGTCAAGGCAAGTCGCTCAGTGTTAACTTTTGACTTCCGCCTTGCGGTACTCCCCTAAAAAAATTATGAGAAAACTTTACTTCTTACTCCCCGGTACAGATGGCAAATTTGCCTGTGGTGGTCTTTGGGCTGAGTTAAAAGCACTTAATCTGGTTCAGCAGTTCTGTAGTGCTGGTGTTGTAACTTACCGTCAACGAGAAAAAGGTAAGCTTTTTATTGATGATTTGCTAAAAGAGCAAAATTTAAGTGATGTAATTTTTGTCATCAGTTGGGGATTTGATGTAGCTCAACTCGTGGCTAAACTTAAGCAATACAATGTCGTTTACCATGCACATAGTGCAGGTTATCCATTTACGCTACCTGCAAGTATTCCGATCATCACTGTTAGCCGCTATACAATGGGATATTGGGGAGAAAAATCACCCAACTCTCTGATTTATTATTTGCCAAATCAAATTTCTGATGAGTTTCAAAATTTAGGTCTGGAACGGGATATTGATGTTTTAGTTCAGGTTCGGAAGTCTTCTGAGTATTTAATGAAAGAGTTGATTCCAGCGTTACAAAAACAGTGTAAAGTATTGGTTGTTGATTCATACATAGAGGATTTACCTGGACTATTCAACCGAGCTAAGGTTTACCTGTATGATTCGGCTGAGTACTGGACACAACAGCGTGTTAGTGAAGGATTTGGTCTACAACCAATGGAAGCTCTTGCCTGTGGTTGTCAAGTATTTTCTAGTGTCAACGGTGGACTGGCTGATTACTTAGATCCTGGATTTAATTGCTATAAAATTGCTGGATATTCTCAAGAATATGATGTCCAACGTATTCTGAAGGTGATTGGTTCTTCAGTAGCTTTTAGTTTGACTGAAGAGTTTTTGGCTGAATATCGGACTGAAAACATTATTAAGCGTTTCCAAGTTATTCTGGATGAGTTAAATGAGTTTTTTGATCACAAAGTACAGCAGCCATCTAATATTAAGAGTTTGACGAGAATACGTATGGCAAAATTATTGGCACAGAGGATATATGGGAAGCTGAGGAAGAAATATTTTAAGTAATAGAAAAGAACCGCAGAGGCGCTGAGAACACAGAGAGAAGAGAGGAAATTGAATGAGTCGGCGGTTATTAGTTACTGGGGGTGCGGGGTTTATTGGGGCAAATTTTGTGCATCATTGGTGTCAGGTTTATCCAGATGACCGGGTGGTGGTGTTGGATGCGCTTACCTACGCGGGAAATCGTCTGAATTTGGCGCTGGTTGAGGGAAGAGAGAATTTTCAGTTTGTGCAGGGGGATATTTGCGATCGCACCATCATAGACGAGTTATTATCAACCGAAAATATAGATACCATCGCCCATTTTGCTGCTGAATCTCATGTTGATCGTTCAATTCTTGGGCCAACTGCTTTTGTACAAACTAATGTGGTAGGAACTTTCACCCTGTTAGAAGCTTTTCGGCAACATTGGGAGGCAAAAGCAAAGCCATCTGATTATCGTTTTCTACACGTTTCTACTGATGAAGTCTACGGTAGTTTGGGCCTAGATGATCCAGCTTTTTGTGAAACTACACCTTACGCTCCTAATAGTCCCTATTCAGCCTCGAAAGCCGGTAGTGATCACTTAGTGCGTGCTTATTACCATACTTACAATGTCCCGACAATTATCACAAATTGCTCTAATAACTACGGCCCTTATCAGTTTCCCGAAAAGCTAATTCCTCTGATGTGTATCAACACTTTAATAGGTAAGCCATTACCTGTTTATGGTGATGGGAAAAATGTGCGCGATTGGCTTTATGTGGGCGATCATTGTCGTGCTTTGGATGCGGTAATCAATCATGGTCAACCAGGCGAAACATACAATATTGGTGGTAACAATGAGGTGGAAAATCTCAATCTGGTGCAACTTTTGTGTCAGATGATGGATGAATTAGCACCTGATTTACCAGTACGTCCAGCAAAAGAGTTGATTACTTTTGTCAAGGATAGACCTGGACATGATAGGAGATATGCAATTAATGCGAACAAGATTAAAACTCAGCTTGGTTGGACGCCTTCAGTAACCATTGCTGAGGGTTTACGTTTAACAGTTGAATGGTATCTCAATCATCGTGATTGGTGGGAACCTCTGCTGTCTGCGGAATATCAAGCTTACTATCGCAAAAATTATAGCTATAGCCATGAAGATTAGGACGTAGACTATAAGAGTTCCAATTGCGTCTACCCCATTTCAATGGCCAAAGCAAGAGAGTGATGATTTCTGGCAAAAAGTCATGCAAGCGATTGAGTTGGACGGTCTCAAGAAGTGTGAGGCAAGCCTTCTGTTCAATATCAGTCGCAACACGATTAACTTGTGGTTTCAGCGCAAAGCCGAAACAGGTAATGTCAA
>NZ_JAIVFS010000161.1 GCF_020829645.1 Nostoc mirabile CHAB5784
GGACGCAGGTCTGGGTTGCCGAGTCGCGCTGGACGTTTTTTACTCATGATGTATCACTAAGAACATCAAACCAGATGTTCTTAGATTATATCTTTTGCATCCTTTTTGCTTAAGTTGACACCAATGAGCAATGCTGTGCCCCCACCGTGTATGCATCCAAATGAGAGCCGTAATAGTAATTCGTTCTCTTCTTTTAATCATTTTTATTGATGATTTTGATAAATAATTATATTGGCTATTATCAATAGTTTTTCTTAAAGTAAAATTATCAATTTTGAATACGTGTAAAAGATATTACTCATGGAAAAGATTAATCCCATACCAGAAATACTTGGTGAAACAACTGATGTAGAAACTTGGCTAATTCGAGCAGGGCTAAGATTTTCAGACTTAGGTAACGATGCTGCAAGTCTTGCAATCCGTAAGCAATGGCGAGAGTACCAAGCTGCAGTGCAAAGATGCTGTGCAACCCTACACCAACCACCGTCACGTATTCAACTAAGGGGCGACTATGCCAAGCTGAGAATACCTGGTGCGGCATCAACCAATTGTGCGATAAGCTGTCGAGTCGTACCAAATCCTTAGACTGGGCAAAAGATAGAAAATATCCATTGCGGTTAGATAATCAAGTGTCGGGCAACTGCTAACTGTTTGACTAATAATCCTGTTCTACGCCGCCTACCACTGGCTTAACTTCCGAAAATGGATCAGTGCCGCCACCCCAGTTAAAATCACTAATTCGGAAGCTGATGCCGCCTAACTCCAACACCGGATTGTAACGCAAGGTGATGCCATAAGTGCGACGGCTATATTCCAAAATGTAGTCGGTGGTAGTTTCTCTACCAGTATCCAAGTTAACAGATGTTTGAAAGCCTAAGCGAAAAGGGCCGTAGATTTGCTGTGATATCCCAGCGCTCAATACTCTGTTATCAACGGAGCGATCGAACAAAAAGGGTGATAATCCGTTGTTTAAGCCTTGAGAATAACTAATATTAAAGGCGGTATAGTCGAAAAAAGGTCGAGAAAAATGACCAATTTGACCTTGTAAGCCAATTCTACCAGTTAGGGTGCTTTGGTTATCACCATTGGTGTAATAACTGGTAGTGCCTGTAAGTCCAGCGATCGCTCGCAAGTAAGGAACTACAGGGTTAGCCGTGTATCGTAATCCCTCAGTGGCAGTGGGTGGTAATGGTTTTCCCTGCCACAGCAACAGCCCAGTACTGAGGGAAGCACTGCCTTGTAAACGACCTAGTGAGATGCGATTGTTTTCCCGCACTGGTTCTAATAAGTCTTGGCGATCGGTGTTGGCATTGATATATCGAGCGCTTCCCTGATAGGTGAGGTTGATGCCACTCTTGCCCAAAGGAATTACAGGAGAGGTAACAATGCCGCCAAGACTGCTCTGGACGGTTTGAAAGCCGAGGGTACCGTTGTAAAAACGATCGCGGTAGCTATACTCCAGATTCAAAAGATGGGGAAGGGAAGTCCCTAATGTCTGGCGCAATCCTAACCTCACCCGCAAATTATCTTCTAGCTTGTTCAAGTCAAAACTAGTTAACTCCCCAGTCCCCTCAATTACTGCTCGTGGACTCAAAACAGAATTTATCTTTGTCTTGACAGCAAACAGTGCGCCTAAATCACCCGTGCCTTCTTGCACAGCTTGCTGTACTAACAACTGGGGCGTGATCGTCCAGCGTGTCTGCTCTGTATCGATCACTGGAAAGCCACGCTCAATATACAAACCACCCCGATCTTCTCCATCATAGCCGGGGGAAACTATTGCAGGTGTAACGTCCCGCTCCCGGCGGTCAATAGTCCGCTCATTCAGAGGAATTGGTAAGGAGATTCTTTGATCGAATACCAAACGCTGATTCTGTGTCCTGATGCGGTCTACCAAGGGTGATTCTCGCGTCAGAGTTACTGTATTTGCACGCAACTCTAGTTCTGGGGGCGAAAAAGGATCATTGGTGATGCGGACATCCCTTGCTTGCCAGCCTTGCGGATAAAAGTCAATGTGTTCAGCTTCAAACCTGAGTCGATTGACTACACCCCCTGTTTTCGGTGGCGCGATGTTGCTAGCATTTGCCTGACCACCAAATACCACATCAATTCCTCCAGGGCTGCTCACACCTGAAAGGGGCTGATTGGCTCTAATGCGATCGCTGGGCGGACGTTTTGGAACTCCACCAGCAGTTATATCGGTGGGCGAAAAAGCAAAATCTGTTTGTGTTGAGGGTACGTAAATTTCTCCTCTACCATTTAGCAGTTCCCCACTATCTTGAACAAAGTTATAGGTAAAGCGTTGTCCACGCAGTATCTGATCGCCCCGTGTTAAAGTTACGTTGCCGTAGCCCGCAGCAATCAAGTTGTCTAAATTGACTTGCAGGCGATCGGCATCCACCACCGCCCCATCAAATCGCACAACTACATTCCCAACAGCTGTAATAATTCGCCGTTGCTCGTCATACTCTTGCCGATCTGAAGTGACTTCCACAATTCTCGGTTTAGCTGGCGGCGTGCTAGCTGGCGCAGTTGTACCAGATGGTTGACTTTCTGGCTGATTAGTGCTGTCTACCTCTGGTATAGGCGTTGGTGCTTGAGCTTGTTGTTGGGCTTGGGACTTGAATCCTACAGTGATGGGCGATGAGAGTTGGTTTTTCGGGTTACGAGACTTGAATTTTATAAAATTTTGTACTGATTGAGAACTCGGTGCAAGATCAGCAGCAGATACAGAGATATTGTCTTTTGCTGAAGACTGTGGTGCAGTAATATCACTTTGCTGTTTTTGCTGGGTTAACTTCTGTGCTAAAATTCCCGCCTTGGATTCGACTAACTTGTTGCTGTTTGTGGCAGTTGGGACAATTTGAAGAGGAGGCAAAGATTGGGCGAGTTGGGGATTTGGGGAAACTCTATAACTAAAGCTACCATCCAAAAAGGTTTGTTTTTCACCAGTAGAGTTGGAACTTAGCGTAGACGCAAAGCGGCTTGTCGTCAGACATCGCTCACCGAGTTTTTGAGAAGATTCACGTTTTACGTTTACAGAGGAAGCCTCCGCTCCAACTTTTATTGGCAATACAGTGGCTTCTCTTTGCATCTCCCGTTTGCGTAATGCCGCTCTTAGGAGAAGTTCCGAGCGCCGAACATCGACACTTGGACTTGTCTTTGTGTCTTCTTTATCTTGGTAATTAGAGGTTTTAACCTCCGGCGTGGGATAACCAACGATTAGCGATCGCCCCAAAAGTGCAGCAGTTCCAGAACTCTTGATGGGAGAAATTTCTGGTGGGAGGGTTTCTGGTGGATGGGGTACAGAGGGAGTTTTGGCAACTACCAAGTCATTCTGAGTTGAGTTAATCGGAGTTGGCAATGGCGGATTACTCTTCGTGTCACCCGCAATTGGCAACTGGGCCAAATCCTTGGGCTGCTTGGATTTGTCTGTCTTTTCGTGTATTCCAGTATCTACACCTGAAAGAAAATTTGTATGACTAGCAGATGAGGCGGGATTTACAACTTGTAAAGATTCGAGGATAAAAGGCGGATCAGGCGGCAGAACTGGATGAAGCATATTTGAGCATAATCGGGCTAACAAACAGCCAAATGACGGACGGAAGGATTAAATATACATTTTGCCTTCCGACTGTCGCCTTCTGCTACCGGTAGCAAGCCACTTTGAGCAGGAAACTTACTAGGCGAAAGTTTAGTAAGTTTCCGTGGCGTTTAATATCTTCCGCCTTCTAAAGTCGCGGATGATTTATCGCTCTTTTACTCTAAGTCCCGACGGCCGGGGTTACGAGCTGGATCGTTTGACAAAAATCCGAAGACGAAGATAGTTACGAAGAAGGCAACAACAATATAAACAGCGATTTTTAAAGTCAACATAGAAATATCTCCAAGGGGTAAGACAAAGAAAGCTTTTCTTTCAGGATCTGCCATGCAGAAAAGATAGCTCCTTTATATTACCCAAATCTCGTCCCTTTTTGAGAGGACTCTTGCCGCAAGGCGGAAGTCAAAAGTCAAAAGGAGCCAGTGCGTTCTTCTCCCAAAGGGAGAGGGTAGCGCCAACGCGTAGCGTCTCGTAGAGAAGGGGGTTTCCCCCATGAGCCACTGGCGTCGGGCGTCGCATCTGCCGACTTTTCGCTCTTAGGGTTCCGGCAGGGTAGCAACTGGCTTTCAAAAGTCAAAAGAATTGTATTCCGGACTTTTGCGGTTGTCTGACTTTTAGATGACCCTAAAAAATAACTCGGAGACTAGTTACTCTTGTGACGTTAACTGAGGGCAAAAGTTTCTTCAAAAAGGGAACAGCTTAATTGTTACAGGAGATAGTTACCATGCCCCATGCCCAATGTCTTATTTCTCAGCTTGAAGTAATGCTTAAGTCTTTGCCAACTCGATTTTTGATTACTCGTGCAGGTATGCCTACAGCAACAGAGAAAGGAGGAATATTTCTATTTACAACTGCTCCCGCACCAATAACACTGCCTTTGCCGATAGTAACGCCATCTAATACTGTTACTCCATGCCCTAACCAACAGTCATCCTCAATTACAATTCCCTTGCGAGTAACACCTTGGTATTTAATCGGCTCCATCGGATCGGCAAAATTATGATTGTTGGCATATATCCCTGAGTGGGCAGCAATCAAGCAGCTTTTACCAATTTTAATGTCTCCTGGCCCCTCAATACACACGTTGGGAGCAATGAATGTGTCTTCATCAATATGTATACACGTATTTTCCAAAGACCCTATATCAACGTTACGCTCAATAGCAACTCTATTTCCTAGATGAATTTTATTATTTTTGTGTCCTCTAGCATCCATCCGCACACCCTTGAAAATATATACTCCACTGCCTATCTCAATACAGCAAGTACCGTTAAATTCAACACCATCTTGAATATAAACTGGGCTGCCTATCTGGGCAAAAATACTACGATATCCCAAATTACGCAACTTCGGCCCCAGAATAAGTGTAGGAATATCCCCTAACACAGTAGTTACTACAAGTTCTTGCACGCGCTGCAATTTTGAAAAATATTTCTCGTTATGCATGGCTATATATCTCTTCAATCAATGGTTGTTGGGAGTATTGAAAGTTGTTTTGGCTGTATCCTAATTTTCTGCCAACACTAGAAATATTTGTATTTATTAATACATGAAAGTGAGTTGGCAGTATTACCGAAATTTACCCATATTTTTAGATGGTTTTCCAATTGAAAAACCAGAGTCTGGCTTTGACTATGTGAGCAATTATTGAACTTAGGTGTGTATAATTACCCAATTTATATGCACAATTGCGTTAAATCGTTAGAAGCTTTTCTACTATATGTACGTAAAAATTTGGCTTCTTTTTCACCATAACAATTAACAAAACAATTTCAGTGCATTGCAGAGTCAAACCTCAGACTATTAAATTGTCTGATGGGGAAATTTGCTGGTTTAGATAGGCTACTGTTTCGGTTATCTGGCAAATTTGCAAAGCTTGTTACGCAAATAGGGATAAAGTTGTTTGCCTTGAGGCTAATTTTTATCAAGCGGTTTTAGTCTTTTGAAACAACTTAGTTCCACAAGCTATTTTGCAACAAAAAATACATTTAACTAGACTATATTCAAAAATTAGATAAAATTTCTGCCTAGCATGACGATGTAATTATTGTTGGATTTTTACGGGTATTTTTGCCCAAATAAAACCCCACTAGGGTGGATTATCTCCCACATCAGCCATCACATTGAAGTTAACCATCGGTGCAAACAAGTAAGCGCTTCCCCGACTGCTATGACGGCTTTCTTGCAACGAATTTCTAGAGTATGCTGCTCCAATCATGTTGCACACGGATGATTTATAGACTAACCAATTCATGTTTTTAATTACATAAATGGCTTTTAATAACAATTGTTTTTAACGATAGCACATTTTATTTTTAGTGGAACACTCTTATTAAATAAGTTGATTTCCAAGTTGCTTGTTGATCATAATGGTGAGATTAGTTAATTTTTTTACTAAAGCGATGCCTACGGTGGTCACTGAGCGCGGCCGTACCCCTTCGGGGATCTTGCTACGCGCAGCGTCTCGTAGAGAAGTGCGGGCAAAGCCTACGCTACTCTAAATTAATTTTATACATTTAGAGAAAATTTTTTGAAAACGGTAACTTTAAAAATGCTCTAAGCGATTCATTAGCATTTATGTCTATATTTCTACCGTTGCTTGTCCAAGTAATTTTATTTTTTTGTGTTAACTCAGAATGATATCTACTATACTTATGACACCCTCTTCGTTAAAAAGCTAAAAATTTTCCTCTTCCCTATTGCTTGTATCTAAAAATTTGTAAATCACCCATTCGGGTGAGCCAAGCGGGTGATGCGTGCTTGTCACTAGTTATTATAAATTTTATTGAAAGAAAGCTAAAACGTAGCTTATTTTCCAGGAGAAGTCCAGAAAAAACATCAAATGCCCAGATTGAAGTATCGGTTTTAACTCACACACTTGGTTCAAATTATGGCTTTAATTAAAGAAATTGCCCAAGAAGCTCTAAATATCGGCTATCTGAGTGTTGTAGCCGAAGATCAACTGCGATCGCAACTTCAAAGTAATTATGACTCAGAAGACCTAGATGCCTGGATCATTTTACAGCGAGCTATTGCGGCGGGTGATGTCAAACAGGAGTCGCGCCGAAAAAAAGCTTCTCTCTCTCCTAAAGCCAAGGACGCTTCATCTAGTATCAAACTTGCTTATCAAATGGCAGCCGAGATTGCTTATGCAGCAGCTGTAGCTTTGTCAATGACAAAAAATACCAAAGATCAGCCTTCGCTAGGCGCGTAAAATAACACCAGACTAAGTTATTTTTCTGCTTTATTATTAAAAATTTATACCAAGTAGTTAGCGTAGGCGTAGCCCGCACTTCTCTACGAGACGCTACGCGTAGCAAGATCCCCGTAGGAGTACGACATGGTTCGACTCCCTTCGACTGCGCTCAGGGCCAGCCGCTCACCAGCCGCTCAGTGACCACCGCAGGCATCGCTTTTCCTAGTTAACTGCTTGGTATTATTTTTACTCGATCCAATTTTAAACGATGTCTACGATGGGCTATTCGGCCTCGCATCACCTTAACGGAAGTATTATCCTAAGTCTTTCCTCTGACACTGCCTCTACGCTAGGGCAATTTTATTAAAAAATAATTAAAATTTTAACTGTTCCTTGACGCAGGTATGATTAATTTTCACCCACAGCCAAGGACTGAGATTGATCCCCGGAATCAATTCTAAAATAAATATAAATTATTTATTCTAAACTAAATTTTTTTAAGTGATACATGACAGTAAATGATTAAATTTTAATATACCAAGTACATGGCTGAAGGTAAGGCATAGAATTAGAAACACCTTAGTGTAAACTTTAGCAACTAGGTTAAAAAGATTCTCAATGCTTAACAAAGTCATCGCTTTTTCACAAACTACTGTATAAAGAATTGGCAACATTGGTAAAGAGAGTAAACAATAACCATAGCTAAACTTGGAGTTTTGCCAACCTATGCAGCCAATTCGCACATTTAACGTATCCCCTTCACTACCGCCGCGACTCGAACCACTACGGCGGCTAGCATATAACTTGCACTGGGATTGGAACGTTGACACTAAAGATTTATTCCGTCGCTTAGACTCTGACCTGTGGGAGTCTAGCCATCATAACCCGGTGTTGATGCTGGGTACTATCTCTCAATCGCGGCTTCTGGAAGTTGTCGAAGATGAAGGCTTCCTAGCGCAAATGGATCGAGCTGATCGTCAGTTAGACGATTATTTGCAAGAGCGCACCTGGTATCAGAAACAACGGGAGCAGAAACCAAAGGAATGCTACGCCTATTTTTCGGCGGAATTTGGACTTGTAGATTGTTTGCCCGTCTATTCTGGGGGCTTGGGCGTTCTGGCGGGGGATCACCTCAAATCTGCCAGTGACTTGGGGCTACCGCTTGTGGGCGTAGGTTTACTGTATCAGCAAGGCTACTTTGCCCAGTATCTCAATGCCGATGGCTGGCAGCAAGAACGCTACCTGCTCAACGATTTCTACAATATGCCCTTGCATCTAGAGCGCAATCCTGATGGTTCAGAATTGCGGATTGCAGTAGATTATCCAGGACGCAAGGTGTATGCCAGAGTTTGGCGCGTACAGGTAGGAACGGTTCCCCTGTATTTGATGGACACCAACATTGAACCCAATAACACTTACGACCACGACATTACAGACCAGCTGTACGGTGGCGACATCGATATGCGTATCCACCAGGAAATCATGCTGGGGATCGGTGGTGTGCAAATGCTCAAAGCTTTGGGGCTGAAAGTCACCGCTTACCACATGAATGAAGGACACGCCGCCTTCTCTGCCCTAGAACGCATCCGCTTGCTGATTCAGGAAGAGGGACTGAATTATCCCCAAGCTAAACAGGTGGTGGCTTCCAGTAATATTTTTACTACCCACACGCCAGTACCAGCAGGGATTGACTTGTTCGCTCCCGACAAAATGCTGTACTACCTAGGGTACTATGCAGAAATATTTGGGTTGCCCAAAGAGCAATTTTTAGGACTGGGGCGCGAGAATACAGGCGATTTATCTGGGCCTTTCAGTATGGCGGTGCTGGCGCTGAAGATGGCAACATTTTCTAACGGTGTCGCCCAACTGCATGGTGTGGTGTCGCGGCAAATGTTCAAGGGTTTGTGGCAGAATGTGCCAGTAGAAGAAGTGCCGATCGCAGCAATTACTAACGGTGTCCATGCTCGGAGTTGTGTTGCGAAATCTACTCAAGAGTTGTATGATCGCTACTTAGGACCAAACTGGTCATCAGCACCACCAGATAGCCCATTGTGGGAGCGGATGGACGCCATACCTGATGAGGAATTGTGGCGCAATCACGAACGCTGCCGCTTGGATATGATTTTGTATGTGCGGGAGCATTTGGTCAAGCATTTAACTGATCGCGGCGCTTCCGCCTCCGAAATTATCCAGGCACAAGAAGTTTTAGATCCTTACGCTTTCACCATTGGCTTTGCCCGTCGGTTTGCCACCTACAAACGCGCTACCCTCTGGATGCGTGATTTGGATCGCATTAAGCGGCTTTTACTAGGCAATAAAGACCGGAAAGTGCAATTTGTGATTGCTGGTAAGGCACATCCCAAGGATATTCCCGGTAAAGAACTCATCCGCGAGATCAATCACTTTATCCGCGAACAACATTTAGAAAAACAGGTAGTGTTTGTTCCCAATTACGATATTCACATCTCCCGGTTGATGGTTGCGGGTTGCGATATCTGGTTAAACACACCGCGTCGTCCACGGGAAGCCTCTGGTACTAGTGGTATGAAAGCAGCAATGAATGGCTTGCCGAATTTAAGTGTACTAGATGGTTGGTGGGATGAAGCTGATTACGTCCGCACAGGCTGGGCAATTGGACATGGCGAGAATTACGACGATCCCAACTACCAGGATGAAGTAGAAGCAAATGCTCTCTACGAATTGTTAGAGAAGGAAGTTGTACCACTATTTTATGAACATCGGGATAGTGATGGCTTACCCCGTCCGTGGGTTGCCAAAATGAAGGATGCAATTCGGTTGAATTGTCCGTTCTTTAATACAGCGCGAATGGTAGGAGAATATGCCGGACGAGCTTATTTCCCGGCTAGCGATCGCTATCATACCCTGACTGTTGATAACTATGCCCCAGCTAAAGAACTAGCTGCTTGGAAAGAAAAACTGAGGGAACACTGGTTCAACATCAAAATCAAAGATATTGACGTATCAGCAGCTTCAGACATTGAGGTTAACCAAACTGTTGCTGTCAAAGCCAAGGTTGACTTAGCAACTTTGACGAATAATGATGTGCAGGTGGAGTTATATCAAGGTGCGATCGATGCCAATGGTGATATTGTCAACGCTGTGCCAGTGGTGATGGATTACCAAGGGGAGGATGCACAGCAGTTGAGTATTTACACGGGTAATATCACCTATACGGCTTCTGGTTTGCAAGGTTTGTCTTTGCGTGTATTGCCGAAAAATCAATACCTGGCTAATGCCTATGAACCAAGGTTGATTGCTTGGGCAGAATAAAAGTAGTGAGTAATTGTTGAATACTCAAGATTAGGCGTTGCTGATTTAAGTTTAGCAACGCCTTTTATTTACTTATTGGAAAAGTACGAGACGGGAGAGAAAAATCTATGAACAATATTTCTATTAAAGAACTTGAGGAGAAAATTGATGCAGGAGAGGAAGTCGTTGATCGTTATTTTGACTTTGCGACAACCAGAGTCGGAACGCGTCGTAAAATGACCTCACGAAGAGGACAGGATATATAGCGGTTCTCGTTTACGTGAGGTACACCTGGTGATATAATGCTGATTTAAGTTTAGCAACGCCTTTTATATCAAACATTTTTAGGTAGATAATTAATATCTAGTAGCTCTTCTAAGGTGTAAGTACAAGATTGAGGTAAATTATCTAGTTTGCCTTCAGTTTTCTCAATTACATATCCTAAAGCATCATCATAAATTGATGCTGATTCATTTTCTAAGTATTGATATAAATTCGTTGTCAAATGACGTTTTAATTGATTCCTAAAACTTCTAATTTCTGCTTTCCAATGTCCAGAATTATATTGATATTCTTCTGTCCAATATTGCAGCGATAAAAAATGTCTAATAATTTCTTCTAATAAACTAGCAACCTTGGCTTTGTCTCTACGACCCAAATTTTCTAGCTCCTCAATTAAGTTTTCTAAATCTAATTCTTCTAAATGGTTAGCTTTCAATAGTTTGATTGTTTCCTCTAACCAGAGATGATCATCAATTTCATAAAGCTCTTTTAAACTCAAGTTAGAACTAACTCCTTGCATAAAACCTCTTTGAGTTAAATCTTACGAGATTACAA
Source organism: Nostoc mirabile CHAB5784 (assembly GCF_020829645.1). Taxonomy (GTDB): domain Bacteria; phylum Cyanobacteriota; class Cyanobacteriia; order Cyanobacteriales; family Nostocaceae; genus Nostoc; species Nostoc mirabile. Next base: position 10,905 of record NZ_JAIVFS010000161.1, read on the forward strand.
TTTTAGGCTAACATTCTTTGCGGGATGATAATGTAGCCAGTGGTGCGACGCCGATAGCGTAGCGGTAGCGAGTCCGCGAGCGTCATAGCCCGTCGTAGACATCGCCTAGTACTAAATTACGTTGTTCTCCCCAATACCACCAATAAGCGGCAACATAGGCGCAAATTAAGCTATCTAGTTTATCTTCGGTTGCTTTGAGGGCTGCGCCTGTGGTGGGGATTTCAAGAAGGAACAAACCGCAGAGGCGCAGAGGGCGCAGAGGAGGAGAGAAGGAGGGGAGGATATCGAGAAGATAATTTTGGAGTTTGGTTAGTTCTAGGCGGCGATCGCTGAGGCGTCCTTTTTTTGTATTTGAGGATGCGTTCTAAGTTGAATAGGTTAACGATTGCTGGGTGGGGAAAGACTTCTATTTGATATCTGCTGAGTTTTTGCGGTTCTATGGTGGGTGCATGTGCAAAACCGCGTGATTCTAATTCTAAGCCAAAGTTGATGGTGCGATCGGCGAAGGGTAGATTTTGATTAGTTGGGTAGCATCCTGCATGATATTTACCAAAGTACTTATGGCTGAGTTTGTCGGGGAGGCGGGTTCCAGTGGCGTTGGGTATGAGAGTAGGTGTGCGAATCGTTGGCTAGAAACTAAGACCCATAAGGGTCTGGAGGATTAGCCGCAAGGTACTGAACCTTGACAACTGAATGACCATGTAGGTGATAGTTAGTATCCTAGAATCCTCAAATCCTACCC
>NZ_JAIVFS010000162.1 GCF_020829645.1 Nostoc mirabile CHAB5784
GCAAATGCTCTCGCTCAACAAGCAAATGCTCTCGCTCAACAAGCAAATGCTCTCGCTCAACAAGCAAATGCTCTCGCTCAACAAGCAAATGCTCTCGCTCAACAAGCAAATGCTCTCGCTCAACAAGTAAATGCTCTCGCTCAACAAGCAAATGCTCTCGCTCAACCTGACTTTTGACGGGATGTGGAAAAGGGGATAGACTTTTGCAAGAGGTCTAATATCTGAAGTATGTCAGCACAACTCATCTATCTTTGAAAATCTGCTAAACTTCACGATTCTTAATCATGCCAGCTTCCTCCTGTGGCTGACAGAAGTCACACAATCTAATAGGCTGATCTTAAAGTGGTGATTTTTCACAAAGCTTATCTGCACAAAAAGGTAGGCTTCGTTGTCCAGCACTTTTGGATTGTTGCCTATCCTCTATCATACACTTAGTCGTTAATCTGACAATTCAGGTCATGTGGAAAAGCCCACGAAAACCTAACCCCCTAACCCCCTTACCGATACTCTAACGGGGAAAATTCAAAGTCTTTGACGCCAGATGCAACCCTGCCTTAACCCTAAGAGCGAACAAGTCGGCACAGCCGCAAGGGCGCACTGGCTCCTCCTTAAAGGAAGAGAGAAATAGAAGTGAGGTTTTTCAGATACCGTGAAAAATTAGAGTCGTTAATAGCTACCTATACAGAAAATGCCCCTTAAAATCGTCCAGAACTTTGATAGCAGTTTCACTCTTGAAGCACAAGCTCAAGAAAATTTATTCAATTTATTGACAAGCGTTGCTTTCTTAAACCAAATTTGTCAACAGTTGCAGTGTGAGCAAGTTAAATTTACAGAATTACTTTTTCAACCAGTTCCTTACAGCTTAACTACCACTAAAGGAATGCCAGCAGAATTTGAAAAGTATCATGATTCTGATGAATATGCCATTATCAACGTTCCACCAAATTTCATGTTTAGTGCTAAGATTTTTAAACCCAGTCGCCTTTGTGCAATTTACCAAAAAGTGGAGAAAGGGTAATTTGAAAGATAGTTTTTCCTTAATTAGCAATTCTGAATTTTGAAGGCAAATAGTAAGTTTAATATTTGATGTATGGCTCTTGAAACGAATCTTTCTTCTTTGGCAGCCCTAGAATACATTCCTTACATTGACGATCGCGGCCAATTACCCGAACAATTTCAAGGTAAAATCGGGGTATATGCTATCTTTGACCAAGGAAAAGTGCTGCAATTTGTAGGATACTCTCGTGATGTTTACCTCAGCCTCAAACAGCATTTAGTCCGTCAGCCACAGCAATGCTATTGGGTAAAAGTTCAAACTATTGAACGCCCTAGTCGCACAATTTTAGAAAATACTGAAAATGCTTGGATTGCTGAAAATGGTAGTGTCCCTTGGGGAAATGGGGATCAAAAGGAAAAATGGACTCATCCCCTTGATGTCAAAGTCGTAATGACACCTGAAGAACAGGCAAATTATCAAAATCCAGCTAATGATGAATTAGCACAAATAAAAATTCTTAAAAATGTGGCGCGGAGAGTAGAAGCAGAAATTTCAACGCAATTATTAGAAGTGCGTGGTTTGCAGATGCAAATTCGCTTCAATCCGAAATTAAAAGAAGAAGGATTACTAGATTTGAAGTGAAGGTAGTTTTGGGGAAAACTATCTTTAAAAATATTGCTTGTAATCCAATACGCTTGGGTTAAGGCTAGGACTCTTTTTTTTAACGAACCTTATTAGGCGCAGAGAAGCCAGTGCGCTCTTGCGGTTGAGAGACTTGAAGCAACTGGCGCGACACAGAGAGAAGAGAGAAGAGAGAGAAGAGAGAGAAGGAAAAATTGCTTAACTGAACTGTATTGGCTTGTAATCTCCCATGACAATACAGCTGCTAAACGATCGCTATCAAGTTATCCGCACACTGGGGGCTGGTGGGTTTGGTGAAACCTATCTAGCAGAAGATACCTACATGCCTTCAAAGCGCCGTTGTGTGGTTAAACAGCTAAGACCGATTCACAACAATCCCCAAATTTACCCCAGACGGGTGAAATTGTCTGGCGACAGTATGCAAGTCATGTTAGCCCAATTATGGCAAGAGTAATTGATCAAGCGATCGCTTATCATCCGCGCGATCGCTACCCCACAGCCAGAACAATGCTGGATACTTTGCAGAGCATAGCAAATCCAATTCTACCGACGCAACCCCTGTTGACTCAACCGACTGTAGTCTCTGCACCGCCACCTAAATTGTTGTCAAAATTAGAGCAACAGAATGTAGAGTATATCAGCAAATATCAAGATCGTTACGGCTTGAGATATTTTAATAAATAAGATTTTTGTGATTATACCATTTTTTTGTAATTAAACCATTTCACAAAATATTTGATATATATATAACGGTTCTCCTTTGCATAAACTACTTTTTTAAACCTCACCCCAACCCCTCTCCTTAGCAAAGAGAGGAGAGTATTTGCGTACCTCAAATCGGGGTGAGGTTCAGACTGTATTGCATTAAAGATGAGAACCGCTATATTGGTAGGGGCATACTGCTGTACGCCCTTACACGCAATACATTTATTGCAAATATTCTTGTAAATGCTATACTTTCTAAGTATATTAGCTTGGACTTATCAAAGGATTTCTTGCTACTTATTAGATAATATCTAGCTTGGCTAGTGTAACATAGTAGACAGATTACTAGATATTTAATAGCCTAAAATCGCTCGATATTAGAGGCTAATCCTAGCGAAGTCTATATGGAGTCAGAGCTAAACTGTTTTCTCTTTCCAAAAGTCCATCTCTAGGTACTAGGCAGTTTGAGAACCAGGCATTTATATTTAATATATAAAATTGCTATCTCCAAGATTAGCAATCGATAAGTTAAAGAAATGCCATTTTTATATTTTCTTTGTTATTTTGTATTTAACGGGACAGTTCTTCCTGATTTGGTGGGCTTAAATAACAATTAGTTAAACAATTTCCCCCCAAAGATGCATGTAAATTATTTGCCTTGTGCTTCTTTTCCTTCCGAATTTCCAAGCATAATGCAAATTGCTTAACAGATTACATGTTAATATTCCCAATCGGCAAATAGTTCATCTACACAAGGAAAACCTTGCCTACGACTATGCTTAAAACACTTAATCAGCGTATTTTTCTGCCTGTTTTTGTTAGCCCTTTAGAAGAAAAGAATCAAACAGGTAGTAAAAAGCGATTTGCTAGACCTAAATTAGATTTACTGCAACCATTACGTCAATGGCTGGACAAAATTGAGATTCAGAATCGGAAATTAGCCAAACTTATTGCTAAAGTGATTCCTGCCCAGTGTCCATTCGAGCGCGATCTCATGCTTTTTGGTCGCAAAATAGGGCACATTCCACCAATGTGTAAACTTAATCCGCTTTATAACGAACTTGTCTACTTGCGTTTTCGCGCTTTGTGTTATTTAGTAGATCAGTGTGGAGAGGATATTCAATCCTACTGCTGAACATAACTAGATAAAACACAATATGGAAATTAAAATTGAGCATCAACCTAAGACTTGAACGCCTCAATGAATTAAGTGTCTCTAAATGGGGCATTTGGAAAAAGGAAGTTTCAAAATTTCCTTGGACTTATGATTCTCAAGAAACTTGCTACTTTTTGGAAGGTGATGTTGTGGTTACTCCTGATGGTGGACAGCCAGTGCAAATGGGTAAAGGCGATTTGGTGACTTTTCCTGCTGGCATGTCCTGCACATGGGAAATTACAAAGGATGTGAAAAAACATTATTACTTTGAATAGTCAACAGAAAAGATTGATCCCCGTTATCTAGTTGATGATCCACAATACCAACATCTCATAACTCAATTTGGATTTCTACTATTAAGGGGGTTCGCAGCGATTGTCGTAGGATAAAGTGGCAGAATCGGTAAATTGCTTATATTCATATATCTCGAAATTTCTTGCAACTCCATCTCCTAAACAATATTCATAGAAATAAATAGTTTCATTTCCTCCAAATTTTGTATAAAATTATTGCCAGGTTGGTGGCTGATAACTAAAAATGTGAAAGCCATAGATCCCCGACTAGTTTGAGAAGTCGGGGATCTTATTATTGAAATTTATCGTAGCGATGTCTACGACAAGCCGCTTCTCTTCTTAGGCTACGTCACCACAGAAAATCTAGAGAGTTCATAATCATGTTAGTGGGGTTTTAACAGAGAAAGGTTTCGTCCCACCGCAATTTTATTGAGGAAAATCATCAAAAATGTTACTGCATTTAAGTACTTGGCAAGAAGTCGAAGCTTATTTACAGCAGTCAAAGGGGATTATTTTCCCTATTGGTTCCACAGAACAACATGGGCCAACGGGGTTAATTGGTACTGATGCCATTTGTGCAGAAGCGATCGCAGCTGGTGTAGGTGATGCAACTCAAGCGATCGTTGGCCCTACAATCAATGTGGGGATGGCACTGCATCATACTGCTTTTCCTGGCTCAATCAGTCTGCGTCCCAGCACTTTAATTCAAGTAGTGCGAGATTATGTAACTTGTTTAGCCAAAGCTGGTTTTAGCAAGTTCTACTTTATTAACGGACATGGTGGTAATATCGCCACCCTGAAAGCCGCTTTTTCAGAAACTTACGCGCATTTAGAAGATTTGCAGATTCCCAATGCTCAACAGGTGCAATGTCAAGTGGCAAACTGGTTTATGTGCGGTTCTGTATATAAGCTAGCTAAAGAATTATATGGGGATCAAGAAGGTTCTCATGCAACGCCAAGTGAAGTAGCCCTCACCCAGTACGTTTATCCAAATGCGATTAAGCAAGCATATCTTTCACCAGAAGTTGCAAGCGGACATCGGATTTATAGCGCAGCTGACTTTCGAGTGCGTTATCCAGATGGACGCATGGGATCAAATCCGGCTTTAGCAACGCCTGAACATGGTAAGCAATTTTATGACTTGGCCGTAAAAGAACTTAGCAGTGGGTATTTGGAATTTGTGAACGCACAATAAAAGTCATGGAAAGACGCTGTAGAGATGCGAGTCAAATTGCGTCTCTGCATAAAATATCTTGAGAAGAGTTATGATCAATCCTCCTTTTGCTGAAACTGGCTCAATAACCAAGTTCCAACTTCAGATTGACTCATTTCACGGCTACGGCGTAAAGCTTCCTCTAAAATTGCAATTACTAATCCAGGCAATACTTGTGATTCTTGAATACGTTTACTGCCTTGGTCTGCGATCGCATAGGCGATGATTTGGGCATTTTGCACATCCACTACCCAGTATTCAGCAACGCCTAATTCTTCGTAGAGCGATCGCTTTGTACCCAAATCATCCAGCAGAGATGTTTTTGCAATTTCAATCACCAAATCCGGTGCAGGATAACGATCAAGGTTGACAATTCCTGTACCTGCTGGGATAGTTTGGGCGTTTTCTCTGAGATAATACGCTACATCTGGCTGACAATCCTGAACACCAGTTTTACGAAAAGTCGTTGTGTCTAAACCTGTCGCCAATATTCCTTTAAGTGCTGCAAATAGAGTCACTGCAAAAATAATTACAACATGGTCTTTACCATGATCAAAACTAACTGGTGCCATCTCCAGCCTCATGTGCCCCTTATAGTAGTAACTCTTTGCCTTCTCATTGAGCAAGTTAGCGATCGCTTGCTCATACTCCTCCCAAGAAGCACAAATCCATGTATCTGTCGGTAGCTGGGTTTGTAAATCACTCATTGTCTAACCCTTCTGCCAGTAAGCTATATCTCTTGTAACTCAAATTCTAAACTTCTAGCTCAACTCTTTAACATCTGAAGTGCAAGCTTCGAGTTCTGAGGTTGGATAATGGGGATTGGAAAGCGATCGCTCCTAAATCATCTCATACTTGGCAATTTCGCATTAAAGCTGTATAACCTGCTTGCACAAAATGTCTGTCATAGGCAAGCGCCTCAGCAATAATTTGCTCCTCCATAATTTTGAATGACACGCAATCAGTTTGACTCCACTCTTTATCTGCCCTTTGCTCATAAAGCGTCAACGCCGCCTGAAACTGAATACTGGTTTGTGGAATTATGGTAGTGTTTGGATGGCGATAGAGACTCCTAATAAGATTGGCGGCTGCTTGTCGAAAGTACTCACCTCTAGATGAAAAATCATTCAGTACTTCAGTTAAAACCATTTCACTAGTGACAATATGAGCAGGCTGTAAAGCTTTTGAGAGATTTATCGCTTTGTTATGTAAATCATCATGAGGATTAAGCAACGCTACCCAGTACCCTGTATCTGCAAACACAACCCGCATCAATCTTTTCCTTGTTTCTGTTTCTGGTAGTAATCAAATCTCCTAGCTAAGTCTGTGGGTAATTTTTGCCATTCTTCATCAGGGACTTGGGCAGAGATTTCAGCTACCAATTCCCAAATAGGCACAGCGTTTGGGTCAAAGGAAAGTTCACTTAATTTGGATATCTCGCTGAACATGATGGTAGTTGACAGGTTTTCAGAACCATCTGACGGAGATATCGGCGTATGTTCTGGTTGAAAATTTTGTTTTACCATTCTATTAATTTTACCTGCTTCTTCCATATCGCAGTCTGCATGATGAGGGTTGGAAGGCGATCGCCCGTTAGCAAAAAAGATATCAAGCTATTGTTTCTTCTTAAATTTTGGAGTCAGATGCTCTGGAATATTTTTATTATGTTAACCGCACCCAATCCTTAATGTTGTTCCATGAGAAACGAGCTTTTGGGATATTATGCTTGTGCGATCGCTCTCAAAATCTCAACTTTCAACCTCTGAACTCGGAACTTCGACCTTTTTACTCAAACGTTGAGCCTCTGAACTCGGAAGTTCCACCTTTTTGCTCGAACGTTGAGCCTCTGAACTCGGAAGTTCCACCTTTTGACTCGAACGTTGAGCCTCTGAACTCGGAACTCCGACCTTTTTACTCGAACGTTGAGCCTCTGAACTCAAAAAATGAAGCTCAGAACTCGGAATGTCGTGCTTTTAACTCCAACATTCAAATTCTGAACTTCAACGTTGCATCTTTTAAGTGCAAGTACCGAGCTATTTTCTACAACGCTGCTTTTTGAGACTTGGATTTTCCAGGTTTACGAGCAAATCGTTGTCCCATTTCCACAACCACTGCATCTAAACCCGCGCCTTGTCCACTGGCTTTAGCGTAGTTATACACCTGCAACGCGGCTGCATAAGCTTCACTACCGACTGCAAGAGATGTATCATCTACCAACTCTTGTAACTGCGTCAACGACAACAACACCGGATACAACGCTTCAAATAATTGCACATCCTTCCGCATCTCTTCCAAGTCGAACGATCGCGGTAAAAACTCTGGGTTCTGCGCCGCCACCTCTAATGCTTTGCTTACAAACGCCCGACTCTTATCTCCCATCTTGGGTAAAGTCTTGCGATCGTCGGAATTCAAATCAACCAAGAATGGTAGCTTTTCTTTAATGGTGGTAATGGCTTGCAACACAGCATCTCTGTCTGTTTGTGGCAGTGTTGCACTAATTGGGGTCGTAGACATAGAAATCACTCTCCAGTAAGTTTCTTAAATCTAGAGTGCCCACATATATAACCAAAATCAATCCGCTTGCTTTACTTAAGACTTGATCCTCCCTAACCCTCCGATAAATTGGAGGGAATTAGAGCAAGCCTTTATATTAAGCCCCCCAATTTATCGGCTACGGTGTACACACAAGTCTGAAACAGTTTACTCATCTGGATAAAAGCTACGGTTTTACCCCACCCTAACCCTCCCCTTGTGAAGGGGAGGGAACTAGATTTCCTGTTTCCCCCCTTGATAAGGGGGGATTAAGGGGGGTTGGGGGGATCGGGGTTATCGTAACAATGACTGATTAGGCGTTAACTGGCTCTCAAAACGGCTGTAAACAACTTGAGTTGGATACCAAGAAGAAAACCAGTACAAATCTTGAATAACTTTGCCAGAACGACTCCCATCTGCGAACTCGAAGTGAACCAAACCCAAATTATTAAATCCAACTATTTCTCGCCCCTCCTGAATCCAACGAAATTTCCAAAACATCAGGGGTTGTAACCATTTCCATTTGGCATTTTCGGCTCGTTTCCAGGGAGCTATCAACGATGATATATCTGCTTTGCACTTAGAAGTCTCAACGCTGTTTCGAGGTATCCATTCCAGCACACAATGCCACTCAGAGTTAGTCAGCAACTGGCGATTATGGTGTAATTGTTTCTCTGAAATTTCTACCATATTGGGTGGATTGATCCAACCTATCCAATGTCGCACCTTTTCTGGTAATAACCAATCTTTCAATCGTGTATGAATCAGCCGCGTTAAAATCTCTTCATTCTTCAATGCACTAGCGGTTAATTGCACTAAGACAGACTGTAATTTGGAATGAGTGCGTGCATAAGACAAGTGAGCAACAGAACTGTAGTGGATATCTCCTGATAGAATAACGACTTGTTGACGTTCCTCAAACAAAGTAGTTAGGAATTTTGCCAGTGCTTCAACATTAATGTTCCAGGCATCTCCAACATCCGTTGAAAAAACTTTCTCCTGTTGTAACTGCCAATGATGAATCGAATCAATCACTTGTAATCCAAATACATTGGTGGGCGCAATCACAAATGTTGTTTGAATCTGAGTTTGTTCAGCTATTTGTTGTAAAGGTAAAACTAGTTGTTGCTCAAAGGCTTTTGGACACAACAGCATCGGCGGCGCGATTGGTTTTTGATCGGCTGGATAACCCCGCCAAGTCCGCGTATCCAGCACAATTACTTCATGGCGATCGCTCCTGACTATGTAGTTCCAAGTCAGTGCTTCAGGATGTCGATCCAGAATGAACACTGGACCGTCTCGGACTAAAATAGGTAAATCTGTGTGGGGATCGTTGGCTGGCATACCTACATAACGAGCGATCGCCTCATCAGCCTTTGCATCTCTCCCTTGGGAAGCTGACCAAGTTTGTGCTGCCGCCAACAGCTTTTCACCGGATTTACCTTCTGCAAATTGCTCTGGTGTATTGCCCCAACCTTGAAACACCGTGTAAGCTAACAATGCATTTTGGACTATTCTTCGCCCCAAGGGACGCCCTAATACTCGCAAACACCAAGCTTGGTTCAAATTCCAGTCATCAGTAACATCATGGTCATCAAAGATGGTGTACATGGGAATATTGGCAAGGGCGCGGCGCACTTTCCCAAGGGTATAAATGAATTGTCGCAAATGCCGCACTGCCCGATTCCAGTGCTTGATAGCTTTGCTCTTGCGCGTTACTTCGTGTCCTTTGGGAAATGCGGCGGGCCAGCACACTGGCGACCAAGCTAGTAAATAAGCAGCGTAATACTCACCGAGACTGAAAAGATGACTGTTAACTTTCTCAGATTTATTATGTAATCCTGCGGTCAAACCTGCTTGATTTGTCGCAACTTCAGCCCGCTCTCCAGGGGGTAGTTGCTGGGGAGTGCAGTACACTCCATTCACAGGAAGTTGTTCTTCCCAACCCAAAAGTGCATCACCAAGAGTACTGGCAACCCACAGGGATGGTTGTGCTACATCATCACCGTAAATTTGATCTCCGGTGAGGAATAGCTGGTGAGGGCGGTGTTGTGGTTGATTTGCTTTTGCCTCAATCAAACTGTCGAGAATCGGCAGGGCATCAAAGCCATGACCATGAGGTTTACGGCAGGAAGCATGGACAATTTGCAAATCTTGGAGACGGTTTGGCGGCAGAACAAAGGTTGGTTTTTGATGTTCAAAGTAGCTGATGCTGACTGTAGGAGAGGCGTTTGAGCATAATGCTTGTTGTAGAGTTTGCGGGCTTTGGTCAGCGAGAGTAAATTGGAGGTCGTATGCATAGATGCGATTATTAGTTAAACGATGCCCCTCCGTAGACCGAGCCGTTATAGCAACAATGTGAAGATACTTGCCCAAAGCAAAGGTGGAGTGTTCCCCCTCCAATAAGCAATTTCTTAGTGCTTCACCATCATTTGTTGTGTCATAAACCTTGAGTTCTACCTGACAAGACTGTTTGAGTGCCACCCATACCGTCACTGAGTCGAGTTCAGTATGTTTTAAAATTGGCCCCGCCAAAATTAGTGGCAGTTCTTGTAAAAACTCGTCCCCAGCTTGATACTTCATTGCAAAGAGTTGACAAAGTGGTGGTGTTTTGGATGATGCTGCTTTATTTATAATCCCGATCGCACTTAATTATACTTTGGCGAGAGTAATAAAAAAGGGCTAATTCATTTACAGCTTGTTGTCCCCCCGTCAGGTGAAAATCAGAACTTTTCTAGCAATTTCATCCCTACGCTTTTACAATAACTATCAACGCACTCTAAAAGAAAAAGAACCCTCATTCCTTCAACACTAAGGAGCCAGTAATGCACACAACACCCTTGAATGTAAGTTCTACAAATGAAGTAGAACCAATTACTGCAACCATTGAATCGGTCACCGAGTCTAATGTCGCCGATGTCGTTGCAGTTGGGGTGCTAGCGTTTAACGCAGACCCGGCATCACGATGGTTATATTCTGAACCTCGCCAATATCTGACCTATTTCCCGCAATTTATTAGCCTTCTTGGAGGTAAAGCCTTTGAGCATAATACTGCTTACTATATCGACGACTACTTTGGTGCAGCACTTTGGCTTCCACCCGGAATCGAACCAGATGCCCAGCCTCTAATTGACCTAATTCAGCACAGCGTTGCCGAGCAAAAGCAAGCCGATATGTTTGCTGTGCTAGAACAGATGGCACACCATCACCCGACTGAGCCACATTGGTATTTGGCAATTCTAGGAGTTGAACCCAAGCAGCAAGGCAAAGGATATGGATCTGCCTTGATACAGAAAATCTTGCGAGAATGCGATCGCACCCAAACCCCTGCCTATCTCGAATCCTCAAACCCAAGTAATGTCCCCTTTTATGAGCGGCACGGGTTTGAAGCGATCGGTACTATTCAAGCAGGTACATCGCCAACGCTGTTTCCAATGATTCGTTACCCAGATCGGAAGACTGAAGGATAGCGAGCGATGATGCGATCGCTACTCTTCCATAGTCCAGCATAAATTTATCAAAAGAGGAAGGTTGTCCGTATCGTGCCAATTACAGCATCATTGTTATTTTGATTCTGTCCTGGATTCACGAGCCAAGTTACCCCTGGAGTAATGGAAATGTTGTCATTCAATTGATGGCGATAAAATGCTTCAAAGTGAAATGGGAGATCGTTTCGCACTCCGCTGGCGCGTTGAGTTGCCGTTGGATTACCCAAGTAAGGTTCTACACCTGCAACGATTCCTAGCAAATTGCCCTGTTTACCGAAGTCAGGTAATCCAATTCCTAGCCCATAGCTCCAAATATTCCGACTACTTTCACGATCGTTGAGGAAGTCTGCATTCGTATACGAAAAGAATCCGTTGACCAAGAATTGCGGATTAGTCTGCCAAGAAAAGGTTGCTCCGTAACTATTGACTTTTGCTGGAGTCAGACCAGGCGATTGATTTGCTGCAAGCGTTCCAACTAATCCACTCACTGGAGTTTAGACTAAAAGCGATATGAGAGAACGCAAATCAAATGGAATTAGAGATTAAAAATATTATCTTGTCAGCCTCAAAGCATCCGCGACCTTTAACAATTCTGTAGTATATCTGCTCCAG
>NZ_JAIVFS010000163.1 GCF_020829645.1 Nostoc mirabile CHAB5784
ATCTGGAGCAGATATACTACAGAATTGTTAAAGGTCGCGGATGCTTTGAGGCTGACAAGATAATATTTTTAATCTCTAATTCCATTTGATTTGCGTTCTCTCATATCGCTTTTAGTCTAAACTCCAGATCACTAAGACCAAGCGCATTGATTTATAAGATTTATTTATACTTATTTAGGCGAGCGATCGCTTGTCTTCTCTACCAGAGGCTGCGCCAACGACACGCTGTGCGAACGACGATCGCACCCAGATCGAAATTGCCGAGTTCTCAGACTTATTTGTCTAATTTCGGATACATTACCGCAAATGCGCTGATACTTTATTTTCGCCTCTTTATAAAATCCGCAAAAACACCGTTACGCTATTTGAACTTGTGATCAAAACTTAGAGCATCCAGTTTATTAGGGCGTGTTTATGACCAACCCTGTAAAAACGGTTATCCAAGTCAATCTGGAGATGGCTCTAGAAGTAGCTCAAGAATTGGAGCAAGCTTCATACACTCAACTCGGTGCTTATTGTTTGGAGATTTTGCGGGAGATAGGATGTGCTGGTACTGAACTCCCACTTAACTTACAAACTCGCGATCAGCAGCTAAACTTTATCACAGGCTTTGCGTCTTATGCTTTTGGGGAGGTACAAAATGTATAAAGCATTAATTGAAGATATATTTTCCGATCCAGAAGAGGCAGAAGAAACTACTTTTCCTGCCACAGATAAAGATTTGTTAATTTTAACAGAAAAATTTTTAGGGTTTGAAATTCCTTCAAAGGTTTTCTTACAAGCTATAGCCATTGCTGATTACGATGGTGCAGCTGCTTTCCGCTACGTTGATAATTATTTGACTACTCTCAAAAATAAAAATAAACGTAAGCATAAGAAATTACTTGTGTTAGGTGCTTCAACTAAATACGACAATAATTGATGTGTTTCTTTACAAGCTAACCCTGAACCAATCCGATTTAGATAAGATAATTTGTATAGCCGATGTAGAGACGTTGCAATACAATGTCTCTACACACATCTGTCCCACACCGACAATAAAGAAGAATTGAAATCTATCTAGAAGCTAGTACTGCTGCGCGGAAGTCAAAAGTCAAAAGTCAAAAGGCTTTTTCATTGATTTCAAATGGTTGTGCTATTTCCCACCGTATTGTACTAGTGCTGGGATCTTGATTAAATCAAATATTTTTAGGTTATTACTCTCTTTTAAGACATACTTGTTCATAACTTTTACCAGCAATATCCCAAGTGAATTCTGTTTCTACGAGTTGTCTGCCGTTGTGAGATAATTGTGAACGCAGATGTGGATGCTCAAATAGTTGACTAATAGCGGTGATGTACTCTGTCGGTTTATTTGCTCGTAATGCCCGCAATGGATGACTAGCACCATCTACGGCTAATCCTTCTAAACCGCGATCGCTAGCTACTATCGGTACACCAGCTGCCATTGCCTCTAAAGTTTTATTTTTAATGCCAAACCCAGTCCGCATCGGTACAACGGAGATGGTAGATTGATGTAAATATTTTACCATCGAAGGCACACGCCCAATCACATTAATTCCTGGTTTTTGCTCAAGCGCTAAAACTTCTGACACCGGATGAGAACCGACAATATCGAAAGTTGTATCAGGATACAATTTTTGGATTTCTGGCAAAACTTCGTTGCTGAAGAAGCACACAGCATCAATGTTTGCTAAATTATCCATTGCACCGATGAAAATTAAACGGTATCCACCGGGATCGGTGGTACGGTTGGGGAAAGAAACTAAATCTACACCATTGGGAATAACTGTAATTTCACTATTAGGGTTAAACTCTTGTAGTTGAATTTTATCTTCTTCTGTTGTCGCAACGATTGCCGAAAATTTAGCACAGTAGTTTTGCTCATAACGCCGCAAAAGTGGCAGATTAATTTTGTCTCTGAGCGAATTTTCCGAAATTCCCGTTGATAGTTGGTTGCGACAAGTAGCGTAAACAGAACTATGAATATTAACTATAGTTTTTAGTTGTTTGGGAAAATGCGAACGTATATAAATTTCATTGACGCTATGTTCGCAGGTAATTACATCGCATTTCCCTGCTTCCACCCAGTTATCAATCCATGTTTGCATCTCAACTGAGTAGCGGTTGAGTACGCTTGGTGGTGTTCCCTGTTGCAGAAATTTACCAAATCGCTGTATTTTCTTTAATATTCCGGTGGTTGCAGAATCTGGCGGGCGTTCAAAAATGGCTAGATGATCCACACAATCGCGTAATTCTGCTACTTCTGCGTCTGTAACATCGCCCTCGCGTTGAGTCACGAGGATAATATTATGGCGTTGACTCAGGTATTTAAGTAAATTAAATGTCCTGACTTGGGTTCCCCCGCGCGTTGGTGGGTAGGGAAAGGTGGAAGAGAGCATTAAAATGTTCATATAAGTGATGAATCAAATGTGATATATACAGCATCACCTCATTGAAGGCTGTATGTCATCATTTGATATTGAATAGACCTCACGCGATGTGCAACTTAATTTTTGACCTCTCTCCAAACCTCTCTCCTAAAAGGAGAGAGGCTTTGAGGCTACTCCCCAACGCTAGCTCTTAAGGGGCTGGGGGTTAGGTATTTTTTTGGCGTTGCAGGGCGTTGCTGAATTGAGTGATTTCAAAACTTTTGTAGAGACTAGCAATTGCAACGTCTCTACACCCAGATTCATACATTTAATCAGCAACGCCAAATTTGTTGTCCCTACTCCCTACTCCCTACTCCCTACTCCCTACTCCCTATTTTCAAGGCAGGTCTATTGCATCCAACCGATAATTGATTACAGCATAATCAAACCCAATCTGACACCCACAGCAACAGCCTCGGTACGGCTGGAGACACTGAGCTTTTGAAAAATGGATGAGAGATGAAATTTGACTGTATGCTCCGAAATGTGCAAGCCTTTAGCGATCGCTTTATTTCCCAACCCAGACCCAAGCATTCCTAAAACCTCTATCTCGCGTGGTGTCAAGGTTTGTACAGGATTTGTTACCACTTTTTCTCGGATAGATAATAATTCTACAGCATCCGGGTGCAGCACCACCAAACCAAAAGCGATCGCTTCCAAAGCAGCGACAATTTCTGACTCTGTGCTATTACTGGGCAATATCCCCCGGATACCAGAACGTAATGCCGTCTCTAAGTCGATGCTGTCGAGTTCCTCAACAATGACGATCATTCCTAATGGGTATTGCTGTTCTTGAATAACCAGCAATTTTTCCCACACCGATTGTTGAAGATTACCGCTCAAATCTACCAGCACCACATCTGGTTGTAATTGCCCAACTTCCCTCGCCAATACATCCAAATCGGATGCACTCCCCACAACTGTCAGCCGAGGATTGGTAGTTACCACAGCTGATAACCCTGCCCGTACAACAGGGGAAGTGGCAACTACCATCACTCGGATCATGTCGCCTCCACAGCAGTTTTACCAGCCTGCACCTCAACATAAATCACGAATTGCTGCCCACCGCGTAGGAGTTGTAGCGGTACAGATCCTTTACTCTCATGGAGATATTTGGTTAAATCATTCATGCTAGTGAATAATCGCCCCGAAACTCCAATTAAAACATCGCCCATTTGTACACCAGCAATTTCCGCCGCACTGTTAGGTAGAATTGACAACACCAATAAACCCAAGCTACGCCTACTTAAAAGCACGGGTTGCAGTGTAACTCCCAGCTGCGGACGACTATTTCCCTGTACAAAACGCTCAACAGTTTTGCTGCGAACTGCCACAGCCAAACCATTAACAATCATGGTGTTAATTCCCACAACAAGGCCTTGACAATCGGCAAGTGGCCCCCCAGAGTTTCCAGGATATAGCCGCAAATCAGCCATAACTGCTCGTGGATTATTTGCATAGATAATTCCAGTTGTCACAGCACCACTGTCAGCAAACGGATTACCCACTGCTAAAACTAATTCACCCACTCGTAGCGCCTCAGAATTACCAATGGTTGCAGCAGTTAAATTAGTGGCGACAATTTTCAGGGCCGCTAAATCCTGTTGTGGATCAAATTGTGTACGCACCGCATCAAATACTCTTCCGTCTGCCAATTCCACAGTTGCGCGGTTGCTGGTTGCGACATGGGCATTAGTGATAATTAGTCCGTCAGATTGCCAAATTACACCGGAACCGACTCCCAGAGAGCCGCTTTTCACTTTAACAGTGCAATCGCGTAGTTTAGCAGCTACCTCTGTTAATTCAGCAGTGATGTTAGTTAATGTTGTGTTTGCCATGTTATACAATTTTTCCCCATGTCAAAATAGAATCTGTTGGCTGACAATAGTTTTTAGTCGAAGTTTCGAGTTCAGAAGCTCAACGTTCGAGCAAAAAGGTGGAAGTTCCGAGTTCAGAAGCTCAACGTTCGAGCAAAAAGGTGGAAGTTCCGAGTTCAGAAGCTCAACGTCCGAGCAAAAAGGTGGAAGTTCCGAGTTCAGAAGCTCAACCTTCAAGTTCTAAATTACGAATTACGAATTACGAATTACGAATTACAAAGGTCGTTCGCCAACGGAGATCGCTAACTCAACTAATACTCCACCCCGGACAACTTGCAGGTTGACAGTTTTACCAATGCGATCGCTACTATTGAGCAACGCCAGTACATCACCTGTATCACCCACAGTTACGCCATCGAATGTTACCAAAACATCGCCAAGCAGCACACCTGCATTATCAGCAGGCCCAGAAGGCTCAACATTAACGACAATTACCCCAGTTGCAGAAGTTAAATTGAGAGCAGTTTTCAGGTTCTTAGGTAAGCGTACAGGTTGCATTCCCACACCCAAGTAGCCTTTTGAAATGCGTCCTTTTGCTACTAATTGGTCAACCACGCGATCGACTGTAGCAGTGGGAATAGTCAGAGCAGTACCACGCCGCCCCGATGTATTCATGCCTACAACAAAACCAGCAGCATCTACGAGCGGCCCACCTGCAAAACCAGAGTAAAGGGTGATGTCTGGGCGGATGAATTGGTCAATATTTCCGCCACTCATACTTCGCCAAGCACCGCTAACCACACTCACTGCACCCATCGCCGCCCTTAAGTCACCTTCGCTACCTCTTGCCAGTCCTAACACGAGATGACCAACTTTGAGGGTTTTGGCATCGCCAACTTTTGCCACAGGAATTTCTAAATTTTCTAGTTTAAAAACAGCGATATCAGTGCTAGAGTCATGACCGATGAGTGTTACTGGTGCAGTACTACCATTTGATAAAGTGATGGTGATGTCGTCATAGCGCTGGAGTGACTCATCAGAGGTAACAATGATGCCATTACGCCAGTGAATACCACTTGGGGAAACACGAGTACCCGCATTTACCGCAACCACAGTACTTCCAGCTTGTTCTACGGTGTCAGCTAAATTGTTGGATAAAGCCAGTAATGAAGACATAAGATTTTTCTGCAAACGTTCTTAGATGTTCATATCGTCCTGTTTTATCAACCCAGATGGCATCGGAAAAATGGGGAGAATTCATCCTAGAAAAATGGCTAGGATTTATATAGCAATCTTGAATCATTAGTCAAGAAAAAGATCCGCGACTTCTCAAATAATTCGCGGATCTGCGGGTTGCAATTCTCACAAATCAAATAGGATTGCTCAATATCAGTATTTTTTAAATCTTCTGCTTCGTTGCCATCCCGCCTTGGAATAAATTCCGAGGCTAATATAGGACTAGTATTTGATTTTTGAAATGCACGTAGTGGACTGTCTACGCAAAATAGTGCATTAGACGTAGGTTGGGTGGAGCGGAGCGCAACCCAACATATATCAGGATGTTAGCAATGGCTTAGCCTCCACCCAACCTACAATTTTTTTGCTTCTGCTTCGTTGCCATCCCGCCTTGGAATAAATTCCGAGGCTAATAGCTAAACTCCTCTCAAGAGGACTAAATACAAGATTTAAAACTGTCATATTTGACAGGCGATCGCTTTTCACTACATGAAGTTAATTTCTGCACTTTCCATCATACTCCGACCATTTCTGTTGCTGGTATAAAAACTTGCAATCCAATTCTTTAGAGCTACGCATAAGTTTGTCAAACGATTCACTTGCCTCTCTTGAGGGTCGCCCTCGCTCATATTCGCTCCAAACAAAGATCAGGAGCAGGGCGATCGCTCCTCCTAAAAGCAACCACTACTTTTTAGAGACGTTATTTAAGTCAAAATTCATACACAGTAAATCATGCGTCGGATCTATTATTTCCAAAAATTGAAGCGATGTACGTGGCTGTCCTCGGTGAAAGAGAAAATTTCAGTCCACTTGAGTGGACTTGAGCTATTAGCCTTGGAATAAATTCCAAGGCGGGATATCGGTTAGCACTTTTGATTGGGTCGGTACTTAGTCAATCAACACTTCCTTGGAATTTATTCCAAGGCGGGATATCGGTTAGCACAACACTTTGACTATTACAAAAATGTCGGCAAAATATCAGGAACACCAAGCGTATTGCATTCTAAGCTGGAATAGCAATGAAATGGCAGATAAACAAATGCACACTCAATCAAGGGATTTACTGAAGCGATCGCAACATTTTTTTCTGTGTGATTTTGGTCTGAAGCTTTTGGTAGATGTAAACTAGCCCCACTAATCGCTTGAGAATCTAAAACAGTCAACCACAAACAACTCTAGACTAGCAGCACATAAACCCGTAGTATCGAATATGGAGTTTATTTGAACTAGGAATTGTTACATGGCAAGTTATAAGGTTACATTACGTACCCCAGACGGCGAAAAAGTAATTGACGTTCCTGATGATGAGTATATTCTAGAGATCGCTAACGAGGAATATGAGCTTGATTTGCCCTATTCTTGTAACGCTGGTTCTTGCTCTACCTGCACCGGTAAGCTGATTTCAGGTACAGTTGACCAATCAGATCAGAACTTCTTAGACAACGATCAAATGGACGAAGGATTTGTCCTCACCTGCGTTGCCAAGCCCACTTCTGATTGCGTCATCGAAACCGAGCAAGAAGAAGCGCTTAATGGTTAACTAAGAAATATGGATTTAATAAAGAGCAAGTTTCGTAGGGTGCGTTAAAATATTCCTCCTAGCGCACCTAAAATCTGGGGTGGTGTATAACACACTATAAAAGATTTAAAATTTTGCACTTTCCTAATAAATCTGTATAGGCTGAGTAATTCACGCAAAAAAGCGCTCTCCTTTTGGAGAGCGCTTTTTATTTAGTTTAATAGAAAACATCTTCTTAAAGCTTTCAACGCTAGCGTATCCTACAAATTTTTAGTAGATTCATGCGAATAATGATAATAATTCGACCTGTTTTATTTTTTTTATTTGGATAAGATAATAAGAGATTCCTCACAAACTGCTGATAACAGATATGTCAACAAGTTGGATTTACCTTATCGCCGCAATCCTCTTTGAAGTTTCAGGCACAACTTGCATGAAGTTATCGCAAGGATTTACTAAAATAGGCCCTTCCATATTAATAGCTGTCTTTTATGGATTTTGTTTTACTTTTTTGACCCTTGCTCTCAAGAAACTTGAAGTGAGTGTAGCTTATTCTGTCTGGGCTGGATTAGGAACTGTCTTAATTGCTATTATTGGTATTCTTTGGTTTCGTGAATCTGCCACACTTATCAAGCTCATTTCCATCGCCTTAATAATCATGGGGGTAATTGGCATAAATGCAAGTGGGGGATAGAAATTAGGCGGCTCATCTATCATCAGGTTTACCAATCCAATAACGCAGGTAGTGATTTTTTTACAAGAGACAAATAACGAGATCGCTTTTACCGAAGCATATCTAAATGAAATGACAAATCACCGCTATCAAGTTATACGTATGTGGGAGCAAGATTCGGCGTTATTTCTCGATTAAGACTTACGCATCAAGTACGAAATGTAAGGGCAATACCCTGCCTTAAGCCAATACGCTTGGGTTAAGAAGAATCGTAGGTTGGGTTGAACTTTAGTGTTACCCAACAAAGCCTTGATAATGTTGGGTTTCGTTCCTCAAACGCCAGTTGCTTCAAGTCGGCAGAGCCGCCCAACGCACTGGCTCCCCAACCTACACCAGTTTTATTTTTTAGCCTTAACCCAAGCGTATTGTGCCTTAAGCCGCTTTGCGTCTACATGAATTACCCCTACAGGAAATCAAGGCTTTCACTGCCTTTTTGCGTAAGTCCTATCGATAATCCTGCATTATTACCGTTGGCACCATTAACGCAGACAAATATATAAATAAATTAGCCATCTCCTGTAACTGATTCTAGTTCTGGAGACAGCAAATGTGTGTCTTTGAATGTTGAGGCAGGCAAGTACAGTGTAAATTGAGTCCCTCTGCCTACCTGACTGTAAACATTGGCAAAACCACCGTGATTTTTAATGATACCCAACGCCGTGGAAAGTCCTAAACCTGTACCTTTGCCTACCTCTTTGGTAGTGAAAAATGGTTCAAAAATTCGTTGCTGGACTGAAGCCGACATCCCCATGCCGGTATCCGTCACCACGATCGCAATATAAGAACCCACTTTAGCATCAATATTTATCTGGGCAGAATGTTCCCCAATCACCAGATTTTCCGCCGCAATCCTCAATGTACCGCCATTGGGCATAGCATCGCGGGCATTAACTACTAAATTTATCAACACCTGATGTAGTTGAGTTGCGTCTCCACGGACATACCACAGATTTTTAGGGATATCTGTTTGGCAAATGATGGATTTGGGGAATGTTTGAGTGATAATTTGCTCAATTTCTGCCATCAAAGGCTGAATTTGGACAATTGTCTGTTTAGCTTCGATGCCCCGTGCAAAAGATAACACTTGCTTGAGTAAATTAGCGCCGCGTTTAACATTATTTTCTAAAGTTTGCAGTATTTGTTGACTCTGCGAATCGGGCAATTTCTTTTGCAATATTTGAACTGACATTAAAATTGGAGATAGTATATTGTTCAGGTCATGGACTATACCGCCAGCTAATGTACCGATACTCTCCAAACGTTGCGATCGCAGAAGTTGAGCTTCCAATTGTTTCTGCTGCGTAATCTCGGTGTTCACACTCAAAATGGATTTAGGTTGTCCATTATCATCTCGGATCAGTATCCAACGACTTTCAACGATAATTACTTTCCCTTCCCTTGTCACTTGATGCAACTCACCCCGCCACTCACCCGTATTCATCACCCTCAAGTAAGCATCTTCTAGCTGTGGTGAAATGTCTTTATACAAAAGTTGCAAAACGTTCTTACCGACAATTTCCTCAGTCTTCCAACCATACAGACGTTCAGCACCTTGATTCCAAAACAATATTTGGTTGTGGATATTTCGCACCAGAATCGCATCACTTGATACATCCAGCAGCAACCCTTGTTCACGGATTTTCTGTTCTGCCTGTTTTTGCTGGGTTATATCTCGCATCAGTGCCAAATGGATGAACGTGCCATCAGATTCGTTACCTAGTGGTACGGCATGAGTTTCCATGTAGCGACGAGTACCTTTAAATCCCACGATTTCAAACTTCAAAGTCCCTTTATTACCTTGGCAGACACTTTTATGCAAGTTGGCAAAGACTGCTCTATAATCTGGTACAATTACGGCATCAATTGGTTTACCAATCAATACATCAGCACTTTCCACTTCCATTATTGCCAGCCCTTCTGCATTAATTTCTAAAAGGGTTCCATCCCTGGCAATTAACTGGATGCATTCTGGTTCTGCATCTATCATGGCTCGTAAACGATTTTCGCTTTGGCGTAAAGCCAGTTCCGTCTGCTGAAGTTGCCTGATATAACGCCACAACAAGTCATACAGAAGCACCACCAGCACTAAATCTACAACAGCAGCGATAAAAAATGTAACTATTGCCTTTTGGGAACTTGCTTGCGACTGCTGCATTCCCTGCTGTAATAAATTTTGCTCTACCTCTAAAGAGTCGTGAATAAGCTGTTGGATTTCTTTGCCGGGTTGCTTGTTTTTGTCAGATAAGATTCGCTCCCGAACTGCTTCAAATCCCTGGTTTTGTCTGAGGGAAATCTCTTGTTGCAGGATGTTGAGCCTGTTGCTAATTTTCGGCTCCAGCAAAGAAATCCACTGCCGCTTTTGATGGTTATCAGCAGTTAAATTGCTGAGAATCTGAATATTCCTATTAGTTTGTTGATCAGCTGCAAGATAGGTTTTTAGATCATCTGCATCTGCTGTAATTAGGTAGTTACGTTGTGCAGTTTCAGTATCTTTGAGTGTAGATTGGATACTTTCAAGTTGAGTAACCACTTTATAGGAGGATGTCACCCATTGCTGGTTGTGAATCAGCTTAACAGTGTTGCTATATGAGACTACAGCATTAGTAAATACAACTGCCAATGCTAGGATGAATATTGCTTTCAGCTTTTGGACTCGATACCCTTTTTTGATCATGCGATCGCCCTTTCTGCCGCAGATGCCCTCCATCAGTTAAAATTAAAGATTAAAAACAAATACTGAGAATATTTTCATGATTGTGACAGCACGGGTAACAAAATACAATCTCTTCAAGTTGTAAATATCTGAATTTTTTCGGATGAT
The DNA here is from genome assembly GCF_020829645.1 of Nostoc mirabile CHAB5784. Lineage (GTDB taxonomy): Bacteria > Cyanobacteriota > Cyanobacteriia > Cyanobacteriales > Nostocaceae > Nostoc > Nostoc mirabile. The sequence goes on from NZ_JAIVFS010000163.1 coordinate 10,559, forward strand.
TATTTATACATAATAGTCAGAAATACATCCGCTAATTTTTAATATAAATTCATTTCTAGCAGTAGTATAGCCAATGCAGTTCGGATCAGATAAGTTGCATATCCATAACATTTGTAGAGACGCTGCATTGCAACGACTCTATGTTCAAAATTGTAATTAAGCGCACAGTAGCCGTAAATCCAAAACAAAATCAGGAAATATATCTTCTCCAGACAAGCTAGTACCCCAAGCTGGAAGTCACGCATTCACCCATTCACGCATTCACGCATAATTACAGCGTATTTCAGGTAAATGAAGTACACGGGTAGGGGCACAACATGTTCATTGGTGTCAACTTAACGTGAAACCCTTGCAATGACGTTATATCAAGTCCACTCAATTACTAACGCTCTTTTATTACTCTCATGAGAGTATAATTAATTACTAACAGTTTAACTTAGCAAGGGTATTTAATTGGGTTCAAGAACGGCTACCTCCACGATCACCGTGGTAGATCAGTACTGCGATG
>NZ_JAIVFS010000164.1 GCF_020829645.1 Nostoc mirabile CHAB5784
TCGATTTGGGAACGCGATCGCAATCAAAATAAAGTTTGTGTAGATTGGTGTTTTCGTACAGAAGACGCAAGAGTTAAGCTTTCAAAGATTTATCCAACCCCTCAAAATTAATGGGACAGACCACTAGTGATCTTAGTGAGTCACCTAAACCTGCTACTACCAGATTAATGGCTACAGGATTTTGCTGGATAACTTCAAAGTTGAGGAGTTGAAGGAACCCTTCATAGGCGATCGCAGCAACTTGCCCATTCTTGGGAACTGAAAAGCCCGAAGGCTTATTGACAATACGAACTGATTTTTTTCCTACCTTCAACTGCTCTTGGTATAAGTCTTTTAGCTTTTTTGAGCCGATTTTTTTCCTGGCTAAATTTTCCTCGTAATTGAGAATAGCTTCAATCGCTGGATAAGTCATGTACAAATTTCTTTGTGCGTCTAGCCCCATCCATAAGCAATAACTACCGTATTGAACGGACTCTAGTCGAATGTTAATGGTATTGCTCATTTCCTGATTCCTCATATATGGGTTATACAAGTTGGTTATCCATGAAGTAAGTCGGCTATTCTGACTTTTTCGTACTTATTGAGACTTAAAAAGTTTGTTATCTACCTCCAAAGAAATAGATGAGTACCCCTGATTATTTACCTTCTTTCTTCATACCAGTCGATATGTTGCCGTGGAGAATGAGTTTGTTTTTGCTGACTATCGGTATTGTCATTAGGTTTGGAATCATTTGGCTTGAAATCTTGCTTCTGCTCCATACCTTTGATATCAAATTCAGGAATTAGAGCTATAAAAGGATTACCACGAGTTGGAATTACTAGGGCATATCGAACTCCAGCTTTATCCAACATTTCGCAAGCCTGCCGCAAGATTTCAAGAATCTCTTTTTTGACATTTACAAAATCTTGGGGATGGTCAAGGATATAATTCGATGTCTGTCCCATAGCTATAAAGCAAACGTTTTTCAGCGATGGGCGACTAAATCCGGTTTCTCCTGACAGTGGGGACTGCCCCATGAATATCCCATGTCCTTTAAGTCCGGCGGTGAATTTGATGATATAGTTCCAAAAACCTTGCAAGTATAAAGGCAGTGTCAGCATCAACCATTCCTGGAAGTCCCTTGCCACCACCAAATACAGAGTCCACCTCGTCTTGAGCAAGAAATAATTCGGGAACACCCTGACATTCACCCCCGACAATAGATACTCTTTCTTTCTGCTTGTCAATTTGGTCTGTGGCAAAGGTAATCCAATTTCTTAACGTTTTCATGCCGTCAAACTTGCGGCTAAATTTGCACAGCCATCTGGTGACATCATCCTTTGGGTCGCTGCCAATCACAATTGCCGGGCTTTGAGATTTTGCAGCATGTTGATAATCACCCCTGCTAAAGTTGATTTGCCGGATTGTGTCCCGCCAGACAGGTAAAAATGGTGGTTACTGCGAAGGGTCATATCTTGATGTGATGCAGCATCACACAGTTCATCTAACCACGCACCATCAATCCGAATGTAGTCAGGATAATTAGCAGCTAAAGCTTGTAAAACCTTCATGGAACCCGGATTAATCACCGACTGCACATCCTGTTCATCAATATCGGCAATATCAGGATTGGGAATACCAGGGCGTGGGGGTAATTGTTGCGCTGCTGGTTCGGGGAGTGTAACCAAACCTTGTAACTGATACTCAGTAATCCATCGGGGTCTTTCACTAACGGGGAGACGATTCACATAGTCAGCAACTTGGCGTTTGGCAGCGATCGCCGTGGTGACATAATCATAAGCCGCTTGCCCCTGTAAGTGCTGCTTAAGTGATTTGAGGTCAGCTTCTTGCAAAGACTTGTACACCTTTTCTTTGCAAGAAGCTGATTTGCGCGGATACCCCAAAAAGTCCAGCACTGAGCGTCCCCGCACCAAGCAACATTCCGGTTGTTACTCGATCGGTGTTTAAGAAAAAAGGAGCAGATAGACACATTACTGCACTCGCTCCTAAACTACATAATATAGTTCGCTCTACATGAATTACGCTACTGGCGGTTAGTCTCTCTAATTCAAATCCCATTAACGTACCCCCAAAGCAACACCAGCACAAACCAAAGTCAGGAACGCAAATACGAATATCACTCCAGGCATCAAGCCGATAGTGAAAGTTTTGCGGTTGAAACCGAATCCTTTGACGACTAAACCAGCAAAGTTAAATAACCCTACAGACATACCGCAAATGCAAATCATGCTAATAATCCACACCAAGAATTGACTGACTGGGCTGGCAACTGATAAAAATCCCATTAACATTGATAAGCCCACTCCAGAGATGGCATATCCAACGAAAGATAATTTCAACTGCATAATCATCAATAAAGGAAAAAAGTAACTGATTTGGGTTCGTTGCTATCAAATGAGGTTGTCCAGTTTAAGGTTTTTCCCTCTGTCTCCATCTGCTCTTGGATTTCCTCAATATTCTCTGGCATTTTCTCTCTTGTGAGGGATTCTTGTGGTTTGAGGTTTTTGATATTTTGTTCTTGTTGGTTTTTCGTATTCTTCTCCTTTAGAACCTAAAGCTATCACCCACTTCATCAAATGCTTTCTCGTATCCCCCCAATTGGCGCTGCTGTTCAATAGAACCGAAAGCATGACGAATCACTGCTTCCCCATGTAACGCCCTGGTACGCTGCAAATCCTCCTCAACCTTCATGGCTTCTTGGGAATATGCCAACTGGTTTTTATACATCTCTGCCAAGGATTGCAACTGCTTGAGCTTGTGTCGGGAAAACTTTGTATGTAGCCACTTCTGCGCCTTTAAAGTACCAGCCACTTCTGCTTCATCTAATACCTGCTGTGCTGTAGTGTAAGCGGGTAGTGTGTAGCGATCGCGGATTGATGAAGGGAGATTTCCTTCAACAGCCGTTGCGTCACCAACTCTTAAATCTGTTGAAACTACACCGTCATTTTTACTACCGAATAAACCTGGAAGCCATTTACCTAACATTGCTATAAGTCTCCATTTTTTGTTGAACTTGTTGACCGATATAACGATAAATACCGTAGATGCCAATGAACGAAAACATCAAAATAGCAAAAGCTGCAATCATCCCTTGAGCCATCAAACCTCGCTGCATTAGTTCTTCAACTCTGTTGGCGTTGTGCGAACGAACTTTTGACTCATCAATCAGTTGTTGGAGGATGAGGAATTCTTCTGGTGTCAGGTTTTTTAGTGTCAAGCCGGACAGATTCAACTCGCCGTCCTTCTTCAGGTAAATAAATAATTGTTTTTGACGAGTTTGTTCTTGTTGTTGCTCCATAAAATGCCACGCCCAATACAAGAGTTAATAGCAGCAGATTGAGTACTGCTGCTAATCCAATTAATTTACTCGGCTGCATCTGCATTGCCAGCAGAGAGATAGAGCGATGCAATCTCCTGACCGAACCGAAAAAAGGCTTCTGGCTCTCCAAGGATTGATTGGGGGTAGTGCTTCGGCATGGGCGATTGCAGTCTTAACCCGACGCGATCGCTTCATAAATTTATCGAAACAGAATTCAGCAATCAGGAGCCAGGAGCCAGAATACAATTCGTGTATTCCAACCGAAAAAGCAGATGAATAAGCTATTTTCGATCTCCACTAAAGAAAGTATATTTAGTGGTCGACTTTCCCAGTCGTGGGTCTGAATCCTCCCTATTTAATTCTGAATTCTGGCTCCTGACTCCTATCTTATTACCATACCGTACCATACAAAAATTTGCATCTATGGCACGTTGACGCATAGTTAAACGTCTAGATGTTTTGATGTTAGTTGTAACTCTAATATTTTCGACAAAACTACCATCTGACAAAGCTACAAGCTTATTCACACCAACATCAATCCCAACTACTGATTTGATTTGAGATATTGACTTTTCTTTCGGTAGTTCTTGGGGTATTTGAACTAACATCGATAAGAACCAGTAACCACCTGCTCTTTTAACAGTACAAGTCCTCACGGATTGAATACTGGTTAAATCTCGACTATTGTGGATTTTGACATTGCCAATCCCTGGAAGATAGACAGTGGCATAATTATCTTTAATTGTCTTAAGCTTAACCTGTCCTGGTGAGTAATTGAAACTATTTAAAGTTCGTAAATAACGTGGGAATCCTTTACCATGCCGCCAAAAATTTGTAAATGCAGTGTCTAATTTTAGGATGTTACCCTGCAAAACAACAGCACTAATGTCACTAAAATGTTTGAGTTTATGTCTTAATTTCGTTGTTACTTTTATCTGGATATTAGAAGCGCTATCCCACTTGATAACACATGATGATGATGATGTTTTCAGGGCAATATTTAGATCAGTTGGAATAACACTATGTTTCAACACGGGGCAAGTTAGCGGACAATACCCACCATATTCGACTCTGGTTTTCAAATCGCAGTAACTACCCCAAGCATAATTAACTGGTTCATCAGCATTCTGATTATTAGTATTGTATCCAATCTCTCGTTCTCTAAGTGCATAGTTTCTATGCTTTTTGAGAGTGATTAACCACTGCGACATTTTTGCTTGTTGAAGCTGACAGGGTTTTAACTTAAAGTTCCATCGGACTAGCATTTTTATCACCTCCTTTTCTGCGTAGAAGTGTAGAATTTGATTTTTTCACGTTCTTGAAACTATGACTGTGACAAAGCCCGTGTTTGTTGTAGCTGCTTGTACTCATCCCAATTCCTGGGATTATGACGTGATGACGTTGATTCTTCAAACTCCCAATTTTGAGAACTGATATCAAATAACTCAATTGCTGCATCAAACCCACACTGTAAAAATCGGGTATATGATTCTTCAGACCAAAGAATAGACTCAACAATTGCAGTTAGTAGTTTGAGATTAGTTTCAGTTGCCGCTCCCGTGGAGTGTTGCCCCAGATTCTGCACCAGAACGAATCATTTCGGTTGCTAAGAGCGCATCCTTCTCAAAATCAGATTGGGGATTCCGGTACGACCATTGAATGAACCAGTACGTTCCCAGCGTTCCTTCCACTTTCTGAAACTCGGCGCAGAAAATATAGTTTTTCAGTACACTAGCGATCGCACCGAAGCAGAACTCTTTGGGATCTCCCGGCATTCCATCTTCACACCACTGCTGGAAGGCACGATGGGCGAAGTGGTTGTACAATCCAGCGAAATTGTCTTTGCTGCGGCGGTGGATCAGAAAACTAAGCAGCATCGAAGCTGTCCCTTTAAACTGGTCTTTGAGTCCGCCAGCAACCGGAATCACCCACAGTTCAGTAAATGGTTCGTTGGTGAAGTTTTCGTTTATAGTCAAGGCACGGTCAGGGCGAGAAATTGCGATCGCAAAATCAGCCTTATTCCCTTTGAGATATCCTCCGGCTTGTGCTTCAAGAATTGTCAGTTTTGGAGGACAATCGAGAAGAAATGTGTATAGGGTGAATGCGTCATAATGAGGATCTCCTGCCTCTACATGGGGTTAGGTTTTTACAGAGGGTGATCACAAACTTTGGACGGGGAGTGATCGCCTTTTGATCTGAGCAAATAAAAGCTGATTTCTGAAACCGCTTTACTTATCCCATAAATCTAAGATACTATTTTGTTAATACTATTGTCAATACATAGTTAATACATTTAGGCGATGTATGTCCTGGAAGTTGATAAGCTATGTTTATACACTTGCTAATACAACTTGCTATTGATAGCGTGTAAGTTGAAAGTTATAAACAACGAGAATTGAGATGGCAGCAGACAAACAGATAATTATTAGGATCTCTGAAGACAAAAAAGAGGCTTTTATGAATAAAGCCAAAGCTAGCAATACCTCTGTATCGAAGTTGTTAATGGATTTTATTGATTCTTATTTAGCTGAAAAGCCAGTAACTGAGCTTGATCCAGAGTTAGTAAAGCTGAAATCAGAAGTCGCCGAAATGAAGCAGCAGTTTATGCAGTGGCAACAACAGCAGTACGAAATGTTGGGGGAATCCGCCGCCTGAGAGAAGAGAATAGTACTCTCAGGCAATGGCGAGAGCAAGTTACTAAGGCAATAAGCGACAAACCAGCTAGGGAAACTTAGCTGGTTTGTTTTTTGATAGGTTGCTTTGTATTAACAGTTTCGCTAATGTTAATACATTAATCCTAATCCTGCTTATTTTCGGAGTCCGAATGGTTTCAACAATACAAAATCCCCTGACCACAACGGAGGCTAATTCCGTTCGCCTATATAAGCGACTAACAATAAGTCAAAAACGCCGTAAAAGACTGGATCTAATTGCCAAGTATGGTTGGCGCTGCTTCTGGTGCAACAGTGTCATAATCCCAAACACGCTGACTATGTTTTTTGTGTGTATATGCAGCATATAAAGGTGAAACAATGCTGACACGAAACTGTTCCGAAACAACTTCAGCCATTGACTACAGCAATCTCAACATCAGCATTCAGGAAACCTTCGCCGCCATCGACCGATTCGAGTGGCAGGCATCGGATGAACTGCGGTTGATGCAAGATAACAAATATTACCAAGATGGCGCATACACTAGCTTTGAAGAATATTGCGAAAGCGAATTGATCAAACATGGGGGATATCGACGGGTCAAGGATCTATTTGTGGCCAAGCGAGTAGTTGATACTCTACCAGAAGAACTGAGGCCGCATATTACCAAACCTTCTCAGACTCGTTCGCTACTCCGACTGGTCAAAACTCCCGATAAGTTAGAGCAAGCTGTTGCTCTAGCAGCCCAAGAAAAACCTTTCCCCACTGCCGCAGACTTCGCCAAAGCAGTACAACAAGTCGCACCAACAACTAAACGCACCACAAAAAAGGAACAAAGTCAAACGCAATTGTGTAATTCTGTCACAGTTTCATCACAATCGCACCCTCGTTATGGTGAATCCGGGTTGATTGAGGCAGACGCACCAAATCACTGGCAGCAGATTGTTACCTTCAGCGATGGCGAGAGGCTGTTAATCAACAATGGGGATCTAAATGCTGCCAGCGTTCCATTCCCCAGAGAACGCACTTACCCCGCAGAATACACGGAAGCGATCACAGCACTCAAAGAGCAACACCAGCAGGAGCTAGAGCGCTTACAGCAGGAATTGAGGATTGGACTACAAGCAGAAGCAGGGGCTAAAGCTGAAGCCCAGGTACAAGAGCAAATCCAATCCTTGCAAAACCTGTACAAGCAACAGAAAGAAGAAAATATCCAATTGCAGCAACGGCTGGATGAAATGGAGGGGTTGAGAAAGCTGGAGATTGAGAATCAACAACTCCAACAACGTATCCAAGAATTGGAAAGCGCTGTAGAAGAACGCCCTTCTCAACAGTGGGGGAATACCATGACGCAACAGGCGGCTAAAGTCTTGAACAAGAAGGTTCAGCAAGCCTTGGAAAAGACAATTGATTTGCGATCGCTGGCCCAGGAACCGCCAAAAGAAAATGCCCAGGAATGTCTGCGGCTGATGGGCATGGCATTGAAAAACCTTGCCAGTGCTATGAACAATACCCAGGCGTTTGAAGCTGCGGCAATAATTCTGGGGAGTGAGCCGACACAAGGAGCGATCGCATATCGAGTTGAACAATTGTCAATGTTGCCCCAGGCGGTTAGTGATATCAGGCAGGTGCTTGCAAAGCCTGGATGTACTTGGCAGGACTATTGTACTGTTGCTACTGAATACGAGGTAATAAAAGCAGACTACTGGGCGGAACTTACCACCGATGAAACAAATTTAATCACTGCTCTGGAAATTGCGTCTCATCCTCCCGTGATTCAAGTCGGTTCTATTGTTGCCTACGCTGACCCTTACTACACCCTCTATAACGCTAGGGGTGAAGTTGTGGAGGATCTGGGCGAGGACGAGGTGGTGGTTGCCTGGGATCACTGGAAGAATGAAGGTAAAAAAACAAGCAGGTATTTTAGAAACGAGTTGCGATTCTGGCAACCTCAATAGGCTTTCAGTGTATCGGTGACTTTTTAGACAACTAAATCCAAGTACCAAGCCCCGCAATCACAATGGGGGAAATTTCCGTGCGTCAACATAAATAGGAGATTGTAAAATGACTACCAAATCTAAACAGTCCACTGGCTCAAAATTCAATCATCCTCACATGATTATTCCGTCAGAGGACACCACCTGGGCAATTAATCAAAAATCATGTGTGCTGAGATTTTGGCAGCAGTGTTGGCTAGCTGACCCTTATGGCTCACGTTGGATGAAATTGGTAACTAATTTAAGTGACTCGGCTTTTAGATTGGGTAGAAGAGTTTTGGAAGCAGCCAGTTTATTTATATTTCGTCGTATCAGTACTGGGAGTGATGGCAGAACATCGATATGGTACGTGAGAAATCTGCATGGTGCGCGAGTTAAGGATTTTTGGCAGAGCGAAAAAAATAAAGCGAATACCGCTTCAAATAAAGCGGATAACGTTTCAATTAGAGCGAATACCGCATCAGAAAAATCGAATACTTTGACTCAAAAGCAGCCAGAGCAAGCCTTCCATCAAGTCTCAGGAACTGCTCAAGAACACCTCACGAACTCTTCAAAAGAGTTCGTGAGGTGTGTCTCTGACACGCCTACACGAAATCCGCGTGAGGAGGAGACGGCTCACGCGCCCTTGGGGGGCGCATCGCCTCAGTCTGTTCAAAGCGTCTCAGAGAAGGAGGAAGAGTTACCTGTGGCAATGGACTGCACATCGCTGACGCTTGTAGATGTTGCACCGAGTCAATCTACTTTGTTGTTGGCACAAAAACAGGATTGTGGTGTTGAGGGGAAAGACTGTCATGAAGGTACTGGTTCCGCCGCGCCCGTGGTTCCGAATTTAACTCGCTTGGAAGAACAAGCCCCACAGAGTCAATCTGCTCTGTTGTCAGGAGAAAACCAAGTCTTTGGTGTTGAGGTGAGAGACTGTCATGAAGGTACTGGTTCCGCCGCGTCCGTCGCCGTAAATGAATTTTCTTCAACTTTAGCGATGTCTAGCGCCAAGCCGTTTCACGTCTACGCTAATCAAACACAGGGGCAAGTAGAACAGGCTTCCCCTGCTTCGTTAACGGCTGAAAACTCGGTTTCGGGTGTAGAAGTCAAAGCAGATCATGAGGGTGAAGGTTCCGCCGTATCTGTCACCAGCGCTGAAAAATGGTCGCATGAGGCGATTGTAGCAAGGTCAAATATGCGACCAGAACGTATGCAGAAACTTAAAGTGGCGGCGAATTCGGGGCTGAATCCGGGGTTTGATTTCTTGAAGGAGTGTTGGGATGATCCGGCGCTTGTGATCGTGATCAAGAAGTTGCTGGCGAAGTTTCCGCAGTGGGGTTTTGTGGCGGTGGATGGAGTGCTGGTAAGGTAGAATGAGTAATATCGCACTTGTCAACTACTAAAACAAAATGTTAAGTTCGATTTTTTTTACCAAGCTCAAGTTTTATGGAAGTTATTTTAGGTGATATTACAAAGCTAGAAGTTGATGCAATTGTAAATGCTGCAAATACAAGTCTGCTTGGAGGTAGTGGAGTAGATGGAGCAATACATAGAGCAGCTGGGACAGAGCTTGTTGACGAATGTAGATCACTTAATAATTTTAGTAAAGAGTCTACAAAACGTATTATGAACGAGAATCCCTAAGTCAGAAACAAAATAGGTATGGAATCTCTCAACGTTAAAGTTATAAACCTGAAATTGCCCTTCCCGCTTCTCAACTTTATCAACATCAATAACCCGCCCATCTTCAGTTTGCAACAATGACCCTACTTGCAATTCTTTGGCTTCTACCCAACCCTTATCAGGAGTCCAGAAAGGATGTTCCCCAGTAGTAGAAATCACCTCTCCATCAATATATAGGTCAACCAATGCAGTAGTTTCACGTTTAAAGGTATTTAATACCTGTCGTGCTTCAATCCCTCCTGGAGTAGTGGGGTCATCAGCAATTACCCAATCACCAACCTGAATATCCTCAATATTCTTGATACCATTAGTAGTGAGAATTTCTGTACCTGCAACAAAGCAATTCCCGAATTTAGTTCCTGTATCTTCAGTCATTCGCAGGACATTATCAGGGCCTTTAGTAATATCGCCAATGACATCATCAGCAGGAGCAGCATTAATCGCCTTATTAGCAGCAAAAAACTTCTTAGTACCTAATATTGCCCCAGCAAAAGGTACATAAGCCAGGAGATTCCAAACATCCTCTCGTTCAAACTTCCCGTTATCTTGGTAGCTTTGGTAAAGGTTATTGGTAGCTTTAGCCGCATCATAAACATCTAATCCAGTTTGTACAGTAGATACCCACTTTAGAGGCCCAATTGCAGTTTTCGCCCAGGTAGCAGCTTTCACCCCTATCAAAAAGGATACGCCAATCCCAGCAACATTTCCAGCGTTGTAGAGCATGGCGTGTTTTGGTTCAATCTTCTTACCAGTGGTATATTCATAAACAGTAGCAACATATTACTTTATTTATTCATTTATTTGAGATTCAGCCCATATTAGAAATTGATTAGCTACAGCCTCAAAACTTTTTGGTTCTAGAAACACCTCATATACTTTCATCTCAGAAAGTACTCTCCATATAAGTCTTTGCTTACCACTTTTAGTTTCAACAAGAATTACATTAAATTTATCTGAAAAAGAAGACATACCAAATGAATCTAAATGAAAGCGTCTTTCAATATTTTCATAAGTCGGTTGAGTATTATCGCTAAGAGAACCATAAATTGCAAGCATTTCACTCAAAGTTGTTATTCCGGTTGGAATTGTGTAAACAACTGAATCAAAAATTGACTGAAAGACGAATGGCACTAAGAAAAGCTCTAAGCTATACGGAATAAGGGCTACAGCTTTGAAAGTTATTGAACAGTCGAGGAGGGGTCAGGCGGTCGTCCTTGATGCAGTGTCATGGAAGCGATCGCCACAAAA
>NZ_JAIVFS010000165.1 GCF_020829645.1 Nostoc mirabile CHAB5784
TTTTGTGGCGATCGCTTCCATGACACTGCATCAAGGACGACCGCCTGACCCCTCCTCGACTGTTCAATAACTTTCAAAGCTGTAGCCCTTATTCCGTATAGCTTAGAGCTTTTCTTAGTGCCATTCGGTTAACGATGATTGTAGGTTGGGTTGAACGAAGTGAAACCCAACAAATCCCAGAAAATGTTGGGTTTCGTTCCTCAACCCAACCTACACAATTTATTTTTTGGGCTTAACCCAAGCGTATTGTGCTATATTATTCAATAATTCCAATCAATATTTGCATTAAAACATCTAAATCATCAGGCACACGATACAAAGTAATGTCTTGAGTAATATGAAGAGGCTGTTGTTCTAATAAACCAAAACGCCAAGTATCACCTACTGTGACTGCACCATAAAGAATATCTTGTTCTTCTGCTATTGCCAAAGCGATTAACTCTGCTGATAGTTGAGTAAAACCTCTTGACAAATCGTCGTTTTTAGCCTCAACTACCAGAAAATTTTTACCTCTTTCATTTGTGTTCATATTTCGCAGTAAATAATCTAAATTACCTTTGAGTTGAGAACTTACCTGGAGAGGATATTCTAAACGCATTTGACACTTACAAAAACGCGCTAGTTCCGAAAGTACTGGTGCTACCATAATTTCTCGACGTGCAGTTTCGCTCGATAAAGTTACTAGTGGTAACAACTCCTCGATTTGCTGACGTAATTCAGGTAAACGTTGTGGTACACGTTGAGAAGAAGGTAAAGTCATACGCGCACGTGAAAAGCTATAACCCAATTCAGCTAAAATATCTTCTGTTTCATAAGGTAACTCGAAGTAAGAAGGAAAAGTGTAACTTTGTCCTTCTTGCAAAATTTTTGGTTTAGACATAATAAATCCGACATACAGCTAATAAAAAAGCGTTCTAACGTTCCACACAGTGAAGCCAACTTAGCTTAATTATAAGTATATAGATTCGTTTTAAAGGCGCTCTTTCATGCCCAGGGCTATTTCGTTCTAAACATAAACCGCCCAGAACTAAAGTTCACAGGCTTTTAGCTTAAGTCCACTAAAGTGGACTAAAAGCCTTTCTTAGTCGTCTTTAGACGACTTTTGCTATTAGCCTCAGAATTTATTCTGAGGCGGACTAGATGAGAATGAAATAGCCCTGCTTTCATGCCTATGTTGTTTCTAACAAATAAATCGGCAGCATCCCAAATGTGTAAAAATACAATTTGTCATTGCGTTCGCCCTTGGCGTTCCCGCAGGGTACGTAACGCAGTGGAGCAAAGCAATCGCAAAGTAGAGATGTTGCGATTGCTACCCTTCGGGAACGTCAAGGGCGAACATTTCGCTTCTCTTACGAGACGCTACCGCGTTAAGCGAAGCTATGCCGTTGGCGGAGCCTCTCGAAGAGAAGGCTTTACGCTTCATTCGCAATGACAACTAATGATGTTGGTAAATTTGCAAAATTGGGATGTTCCCAATAAATCATCCGTTACAATTGACATTCTCGACTGAGTACCAAGCCTCCATCAGCAAGTCGATAAACCCCTTGTGGTTCAACTATGCGATCGCCTTTTTTCCAAGTCCGCGATGTCTTGTCATTGACACTTCGCACCTCACCAGTCGAATAGATTGAAATTAATTCATCTCCCGGACTATTACGTAAACCACCAGAACCCGTGATGAAGAATGTACCCTCTTGTTTGGGACTGCGTGAAATGCAACTATTAGCAATCAGTGTATTGGTATCGATGACATTTGGTGATAATGCAGTGAAGCTGTTTTGAATGGAAGTGGTATCGGGGGCGTTAATATTTGTTATACCTGAAACGCCTAATTCGGAACTTGCAGTAATATCGCTTTTTTCGGTTGTCTTTGGACGCGACTCGATACCGAAGATCCCTTGGGAGTTGATTTGGACATTTCCACCTGTGCCAGTGTATGCGTTGGCCATGATGTCGCTGTTTTCTTCAGGGATGGCGACGATAAATTTAGAGTTGATGTTGATATTACCGCTATCGCCACCAGCTTGGCTTCTACCTGCGGTGGTTGAAATTAAACCCCCACGGCGCAAAAGTAATAAATCAGCGATATCGAGGTTTATGTCACCACCATTACCCGCATTTGTTAAAGAAGCGATTCCGCTACCTTTTCCACTAATTTCCAGAACATTAGCATTAATTCTAATATCTCCAGCGTCACCCGTACCTATGCTGCCGGAAACAATTTCAGCATTATCACGTATAATTAGGTGATTAGCAGTAATATCTATATCACCACCTTTACCATTACCCGTTTCCGAAACTGATGATGTTAGACCAGTTAATAACTCACTGTCTGAACCAGTCAGGATAATCTTATCAGCTTGTACTGTTAAATTACCCGCGTTTCCATTTCCGAAAGTTCCTGATGATATCTGTGATTTTTCTTGTACATTTAATAGTTGAGTTTTGATGCTGATATTGCCTGCATTACCTTTAGCTTCAGAGTTAACCTGAGTCGCGATCTTACTACTTCGGCGTAAATCAATTTGCTCGGCATTAATCGTAATATTTCCTGCATTACCTTGATTTAATGTGCCGGCAGCAATTACTCCGCCATTGCTGAGGTTTAAGCGTCCTGTTGTAACATCAATATTGCCCCCAGAACCAATTCCTCCCGTTTGCAGTTCAGCAAATAAACCTGATGGCTCAAGTGAACCATCTAATCGTTCTATACCAACCCCAGTAATATCAATAGAATCAGTGGCATCAACCACCAAATTACCCCCTTGTCCTCGCCCCTCTACTACTGAGCTTGAGATGTTTCCACCGTTACTCAACCGCAATCGTTCTGTATAAATTGTTATCGTGCCACCTCGCACATCTGCATTACTTTTATACACGTCCGAATGTAAGTAAGTCATCTTTGGTGGAGTGAACCCATCCAATTCTACATCTTTGGCGCGGATAGTAATATTCCCGGCATTACCACTACTAATAATGGACGCAGTGCTTATATTTCCTCCTTGAGTTAGGGAGAGTCGAGGCGTTTCTAGCGTTACATTGCCACTATTTCCCGTTGCCATGTAAGCGCTATTTGATATGCGACCTTCGCCGCTAATCTCTACGTATTCACTAGCTTTAATAAAAATGTTAGCTGCATTTGCATTTGTATTGGTAATGCTCGAGATACCACCGTTATCTTTGAGATTGAGTCGCTGGGTTTCAATGATGATATCCCCTCCTATTACTCGATTTTGACTTGCAAGTGGTACACCATAAAATAATGTTAAAATACCACCTTGAGTCACCTCAACCGCATTCCGAGCCTGAATGGAAATAGAACCGACACTTCCACTACCAGATGCAAATGCTCTCACTCCTGATAAATTATTTTGAATTCGCAAAGTGCCTGTTTCAATCCGCAGGTTGCCTGTTGAACCAGAGCCATCGCTGGATAAGTGTAAAAAGCCTTCATCAGTGATATTAACAGCATCTGTTGCTCGCACAGTTAAGCTTCCTGCATTGCCTGCACCATCAGTGTCAACAAAGATCGAACCACCATTGATGTTAACCGACTCTGTAACATTGAAGGTGAGGTTCCCTCCATTACCTTGACCATTGCTAAATGTGGAGATACCACTATTTAGTATGGAGATACCACTATTTTCTGCTCCGGTAATTGTGATTTTTCCGGCATTGATAGTAACATCACCACCCGCACCTGTAGCGTTTGCCGTGCTGGCGGAATAAATGTTACTGCTGTTAGCGAGAGTTACTACATCGCGGGCTTGAATTTGAATATCACCACCCTTCGCCGCACCAGATGTACGGCTTTTAACGATAGAACCATTGTCTAAATTAAATTGAGTCGCATCAACAATAATTGAGCCGCCATTCAAACTATATATATACGAACGGTTTCCGTTTAGCCCAATTTTTCCACCAAATAGCTCAATTGCACTATTTCCACCTGTAGCGAAAATGCTTCCATTCGTTAAGTTGATGGCTGCCCGTCCGAAATTTTCTGGGAACTTAAAACCCAATGAGGAGCCATTGACATTCAGCCCAACGGTTGTATCTCCCCCGACAGATCCCAATTTCACTTGTCCATTTTCAGTAAACAAAAAACTACCATCCAAGGCAATTTCACCGCCCATAAGTGCTAAGGTGCTGCCAGTACCAACACCCAAACCACCAACAGCATTTCCCTGAGAATTCCGAATCACTGCTTGGCTAGTAATACTTCCTGGTTGCGAACCAAACTGCAAGCCAATTGGTACATTGATAGCCAACAACGGCGGTGCTTGGGGATTTGTAGCGCTAAACTCTACGCCATTGGCAAAGACTAAGCTATTTGCTGTTGTCCCCAAAAAAGAACCCTGTATATCTAACTGGGCATTTTTCCCAAACACAATGCCATTAGGATTTAGCAAAAACAAATTCGCATTACCCGATACCCCCAAAGTCCCGAAAATATTCGATGAGTTACCACCAGTAACGCGAGAAAAGATATTTGTTATCCCCTCTGGATTGGCGAAATAAACGCCTCGACCAACACCGACGTTAAAATCTTGAAAACTGTGAAATAGGTTAATGCCACGAGCCGCACCGCCCCCGATGCGGTCATTATCTTTATCAATAGGAACGACTTGCGATCGCTCTATCCCAAGAGTATTATCAGGAGTTAACTGAGCAAAACTAGGGTGAATAGAAACTGCGATCGCTCCTACACACCCTAGCAATTCCGCTATACCAAACCGCAAAATTTTCACCACTTCTATTCTCCCCACTACCTCTATATTTTTTCGCTTATAATTCTCTGGATATCTTCGATGCGTTGTTTGATGATTTTGATATCGACTTCGCTTCCTGTGGTCATTTCAGACTGTGCGAGTTCTTGAATTAAACTTGCTCCAGTTTCACCCAATTTACCATTATTGGTTGCTTTCAATGCTTCTTCAAATGCTTCATACCACAGTTCATTTTCAGCATAATAATTTACGCTTTCTGGGATGCTAGCAAATCGGTTTTTAGCTAGTGATTGAGGATTGATGACGGTAAATTCTGCATTGCTAACAATTGGACGCGCTTCGCAGTCAATTGCAATTTGCCAGAAATATGTTTTACCTACAGTTAGTTCAGGATAATCAAGAGAAAGTTTTAGTTTGTTGATTCCGATTGTTGTTGGTATTTCTTTAACTTTGCCGATTTGTTTAACGGTTGTCGCTGAATCGAATTCAAAAATTCTCAATCGCACGGTTTGAGAACTTGACATATACCAAGCAAGCATTGGACGTGTGGAAGCGGTTTTACCGATAAATGTTTGAGGTGCAAGCTGCATTATAGGGATACCGCTACTCGAACATCCACGCGAACCACCGGCACGGGAATATCCACTGGCAGGTTTGCGATCGCGTGGTTTAAACTCAGCATAGGCGGGGACTGCGCTAATTAAAAAAACCACTCCCACAACTAAACTTGTAAGTCTGCGGCTGTTTTGCCAAAATCCAAAATATTGATGATTCATGGTAAATGCTGATAATTCTATGGTTATCTACTAAAATCTTGACTTATCGGTACTGAGGAAGAAATTATGAATAAGATTTGCTTGGGATTATGAATCCCCAGTCCCCAATTAAAAATCTAAAATTCCTTCGTAGGTTTCCAACTAAGTTCGCATACTGTCCCACGAGGGGAAAGCGATTCCCGTCGAAACTCTCCTCCTAATTGTCTGGCGAGTAGTTTAGAATGTTTTGTACCTTTATTTTCCAGCTTTGATTGAATCCCAGAACCGTTATCTTTGACGCACAACTTATATTGACTTGCACCATAAACACCCGTTGCTTGAACACACTTTACTCCTTGGGCATGTTTGCCAACATTACACAAAGCTTCTTCCAAAAAGAGACAAATTTTCCGTTTTTGTTCCCTACTTAAATACTTATCATCAATTGGATCAAAATTGCGAATTTTAACTTTTAATGTTTTAAAATATTCAAAATCATTCCGATCTAATGTACTTGAATAAACTTCATATAACAAATCATGAAGCGGTCGGTTCAATTCGATAATCAATCCGCTTCCTAAACGCAAGCTCTCTTCTGGGGTTAATGTTTCGAGTTTGAGAAATTCGCCAATTTCCCGAATTTCTCGATCGAGCTTTTCAAATTGTCCAAGCAGTTGTTCATAGGGTACATCTTTAGCACGCATGTGCTTTAATCCATAGGCGAGGGTTTGTAGGGGGCCATTATGAATTACGGTAAAAGTGTGTTGAATTGTGTTTTGACGTTCGTTAATTTGCGATCGCAAGAATTTATCGTGTTGGTAAAATGCAAAAGCACTCAAGCCAACCCCATTCACAGCTAATACGATCAAACTAGGTGCTACAGGAATCCATATACCCCACAACCACAGCATCACATAGCCGTAGCTAAACAGACAAACTCCGGCTAGACCAACACTGAATAGATTTTTCCAGACAGATTGGGTAAGTCGTCCGATAATAATCGGCAGAAAACCCCAAATCACTATCCATGTGTATTCTCCCATATCTCCCCAACTGTGCAACATTGGGCGACCATCGATTACAGTACTGAGAATTTGACTGATGACGTGAGCATGATAGTCAACACCGTAAATTTGACCCTTTAATTCTAATGTTGGCAAAGCAGATGTATAAAAAATATCACCGCCGCTGAGATTTCGGTTGCCAACTAATACAATGCGATCGCCCAACAATTTTGCATAAACGTTCTGATTTTTCTGATTGAGAATATCGCGCAGTGATAGAACATGAAAAGGCTGATAATTATTGCGGTAATTAATTAAAATTGACAATCCCCCATCCCCATGATTAATATCTACATATCCACCAAAATTATGGGTAATTCGGTGCAATTCAGTTCCCTGAATCATGATTGTATTCGGGTCATTTCTCCCCGTTTCCAACTCCATTCCTTTTTTTTTGAAGTATCTAGTAACTAACTGTAGTGCTAGAGAATATTTATCTTCTTTATCATTATTTGGGTTCGTTGTATATAACAAATAGCGTCGATTTTTGCTATCTGCATCATTAAATAAATCAACAAATCCAATTTGTTCAGGTGGCAAACTTCGGGGTGGAGGAATCTGTGCTGGTGGTAAGATTTTTTCAATACTAATAATATTAGTATTTTCCCGCCATACCTTAGCGAGTTGTTCGCCACCAGGTTCAACGTGAACATTTTTGAATATATCCAGCCCAATTGCTAGCGGTTTATAGGTTTCCAGCTTGGTGAGTAACTCTGCAATCTTCCCATCTGGAACCGGATATTGCTTAACCCATTCAATATCTTTTTCGTCGATCCCCACAATGACTACACGCTCATCGAGTTTTTCTGCGGGACGCAGACGTAACATGGTATCGAGGAACATCCATTCCAAAGATTGCATTCCTCCAACCATACGTATCAAGATCACCAACACCAACACTAGTATTCCCGGACGTGCAGCAAGAGACCATAACCCAATTTCTTGGTAAATGTGATTCCAGATTCTCTTTCTCATCTAGTTTTTTCTGGATTAATTTTCCCCGTTCGGATTAACGCTCTCCAGAGTCATAAAAGAGTACTAATCGATTAAACCTTCTTCACGGGAACGAACTTCAGTTTGGATTCGCATATTCTTACCACCTTGCTTGCAGTCTTCAGGATATACCCCCAAAACATCCTGAATCTTCGTCCAGTAAGTCCGCACTGCTCGTTCTGATTTATACATTCTCTCAGCGATCGCCTTATCTGTCAAACTCTCTTCAAAAGCCAACCGCAACACCTCCAACCATTCCGGTTTGAGTTCAATCCCCGTTTTGATGTCTTTCGTGTGAGTTGCACCGTGAAGTGCCAAATTAACCCGCATTAGCATTTCCGATTCGGGTAATCCTTTGTCTGCGATCGCAAACCCACCTTGATGATTATCTATCTCGTGTTTAATCCGAATTAACGCCTTCACATAACTAGTTTGCACCATGAAATTCTGATGGGGATATTCTTTAAGCAAATTTTGCAACAGCTTAATTCCGGTATCAATTTCTGCTATCTTCTTTTGCTGATCGGGAATTGATAAATCCATCACAATTAGGTCAAACTGATGAAATTGGAGTTGATAAAGTGTCTCTTCTCCAGTCTGAGCTTTAATAATAGCAGCTTCGGGATACTCTCGACTTAATACATCGAGAGTACCAGTCAAAATTAATTGATGGTCATCGACAACAAGAATACCCAGTTTTTTTTCCACTAGTAAATGTCCCCAAGCTTTATCTTCTTCCAAACTTACTCCTACCGTATTTTTATTTATGTTTATTTAAACTAAAAATTTCTTTAAGCTTTACAAAAAATCCTGTACTCTACGATGTTTACCCTGAGATTCATATCTTGCACTTTTTATCCTTAACTCTACTCGTTGAAGTATGCACCTATTTTAACATTTTTGAGGGGTCTAAGTCCCTCGCTTCTAACAAGCAACAAGTTTTGCGGTGGGGTTAAAATCCCCAAACGCTCTCTACGAGACGCTGCGCGTAGCTTGCTTCTCTGTAAGAGTACGCGGACTCGCTAACGCAAAACAAAATTTACGAATTACGAATTACGAATTACGAATTATTTTAATTGGAGATCAATTTTCAAGCTATGCACAAAAGTGCAAATCTAGACAGCAAGTCTAAACTCAAACGGCAAGAGACTTCCAGAAAATAAAATATCCAGATAATTCAAATGATAATCAGCTGTACAGTTGAGGTCAGCGACAAACGTTGTAAAGACGCATGGATTAGCGCGTTCGCTGATTATCAATCCACCCAGGCTCAGAAAATCGCCCTAGTTGCCTCCAACGAGCAAGCTACAGCCCAAGCCGAACTCGACCACTACATCGCCGACCAATCATCAGGCTGCATGGTTTAAGACCCCCACTCAACGGTAGTTCAGTGGCTCCAAATCATCCAGGTTAGTTACTTAATCTCATATTATACAATTAAGCTGCGTAACAGTTTAGGCTTTAGCTTTTGCCTCTGGTGACTCTGCCCCTAAACAGGTATCTACTACCTCCAAAGATTTCTTATTTAACTTCTTCATCCCAGATACCTACCTTCTCAAATTCTCCATAAGCCTGCTTCAGAAAGTTTACTACTCTCTGTCTTCCTATAATCCCAAATTCTTTATTCTCTCTTGCCTCAGCAAAGGTCATTCTATTTTGGTCTATTATGTTTCTTTCTTTATATGCTAGCTTCGGAAAATCTATAACAATAATTTTATATTTTTTGATTAGTTTCTGTATATTCATATCTAAATCTACATGCTCCCAATCATCACACAGCCCTAAATTGCGTACCAAAATATGAGGCATTTTCTCCCCGTAGCTATTCACTGACTGTCCAAACAAATTAAGGCTATCATATCCTCCTGTAGAGACAAACCATTTGCAAAAAGTTACTCCCTCGGAATTCCCTAGTTCAATTAACTGATTTCTTTCTATCCAGTCAAAGACTGCTCTATGTGATTGTGCTGCCAAATTCACAACTACTGGCTTACTTGTTGCCATCTCAAATATTCTATCTGCCTTATCAGCCTGCCGTTCATTCTCGCTAAACACCGCATACTGACATATTCCCTTATAGACTCCTGCCACATCTGGATTTGACCTATCTGTTTCTACTGGTACAAACGGGATTTTCTTATCCAGAAAGTACTGAATCATTGTCCTAGTTACTAGAGACTTTCCTACTCCACCCTTTTCACCATCTACCAAATGAATCGTCGGCATAACACCTACCCCTAATACTGATTAAACTCACTCGATATATCTGAACTAGGCTTAGAAGTTTTTGGCGTTTGTCGCCTAGTAGTTTTAGCAGTTTTCTGAAAGTCCTTACCCCCATCTGACAATGATTGCTTCTCTTGTGACTCCTCTGTTGATTGACCTAAATCTTTTAGAGCGTATTGAGAGTCCTCAGTTACTCCTATAACTGCTGGTGTTCCCGATGATTTTGTTGTAGTCTGACTCGAATCTTCAAAAGATAAAACTTGTTTTGGTTTAGCCCTTTGCTGACGAGAACGCTTTTCTTTTTCAATCTCAGTTAAGTATTGCTTAAGTGTCGCTGCTGAAACTTTTATTTCTTGCTTCTCTAGTAGCTCCGATAGGTCTTGATAACTATAGCCCTTTTTCAGCGCTGATTGAAGTTGTTCACGCAGAAAGTAAATACTCTCTCGCAGGGATAATTCTTCTTTAACCTTCTCTTCTAGCTTCTCTAATTCTCCCAGCGTGGTTTGGAGTTTATCAATTGGAATCTTCTGTCCTGGGGTTGTGCGTACCATTTCTGATGATGACTGAACTGAAAATTTCATTAATCCTATCACCACATGTTCTTGTGTGGGTAATAATCACACACACATTAATGAAACCAAGCTCTCATACCATTTCACGAAATGCTTGATAGAAATAGTCTCTAATTCTTTCCCCCTGCTCGATAACGATATAACACTGCTTCGACAAACAATTGATTAGGGACTTCCAGAAAATAAATTATCCAATTTACTCAGATAATATTTTTCTTTCTCCCCCTGCCCCCAGCTAATAGCCCCCCTGCCTACACCGCGATAGGATATTTTTTTAGTTGGAAGTCCCTTATCTGTTTTCCGTGGCTTCCATATAGCCCTAGTAAAAATCACCGACGAAAGGGCGAGGGCAACGGGAGTATTTACTGGCGCACCATTACTACTGGAGTTTAGACTAAGCTATGGAAAATGACCCAGCAGGGCTGAGTTAATCAGAGACTTAACAAAATTATGAATAATCTTTAGTATTAAACCGCAACTGATGGTTCTTTACGTGGTGATGTTAG
>NZ_JAIVFS010000166.1 GCF_020829645.1 Nostoc mirabile CHAB5784
GGTGCAGACTTGTCGTCGTCAAGGCAAGTCTATTATTGATTTTTTTGTACAAGCACTACTGGTTGATTCTAATAATTATCTGTCTCCCCCATCTCTACTTCCTAAATATTAGACCTGAATCCTTACACCAAAAATGCGATCGCCCATATCAAACCCATAACCACAAGTGCGATCGCTTGCATTAACTCCATCGTCATAAATGCGTAGGCATAGCCCGTCGTAGACATCGCTTCTTTAAGACTCTTGGTAAGAATGCGATCGCCTTTATAAAAGTATGAATATTGCAGGTGTAACTGGGTTAACAGCAGCGCAGCGATCGGCACTCTTGGCTTTGGTGGCTGTAGAAGGTATTGTGTAGATTGTATTATTGAAGATATAGCGTTTGCAGATTGTACTCAGTTTTAAACCTATTTCTTTGGCATAGTGATAGCTGATGACGATCGCCTACTACCCCTTGTGTTTTTTATTATATTTAAGAATATTATTAACAATCTTTTCAGAGGACTCGCATTCGGATAGGCTCGTCTTCAACCACACTGAAATGTCCTGCCCAGTCAGGGCGAGATGCTATGGCAGTCGCCACTTTTTGAGCAACAACTATACCGGAAGGTGCTTTAATCCGAAATAAGATAATCCCACAAGTTGCAGGCAAATGTGAACGAAAGGCGAGTTCACCAAAGTCTTTATCAAAGGTGAGGAGAATGCGCTCGTCACGTTGAGCGCGGTTTAAAACTTCGGCATCAGCAATCCCAGGAGCATCAGTGCGAATCCATGTAACATCGTGACCTCCGCAGCGAAGTGCTTCTATGGCATCTCCTGGGAAATTTTCGTTGGCTAGAAAGCGCATAATTACCCAGGAAAAGCGTAAACTTTTTCAGCTTTAAGGCTGGCACTAGCATAGCCTAAACAAGCTTGAATATCTTCGAGGGTAATACCAGGGTAGTTGCGGAGAATTTCGTCATTTGTCCAGCCTTGAGCAAGAAGGTCAATGATAAACTCAACAGAAAGACGAGTACCTTTAATAATTGGTTTGCCGACAAGGACGTTAGGATCTATAACAATTCGGGATTGCAAATTCATAAAATTAAGTTTAGTGTGTTGTTTTTATTTTATTCTATTTGCCTCAACAAACCTCTACTTGCTCAAATAACTACAATTTGGATTAGAGCGATCGCCCACATCACCCCATCATCAGAAATGCCGCAGCTACGCCCGTCGTATAAATCGCCCACATCAACCCCATCACCAAAAGTGCCGCAGCTACGCCCGTCGTAGACATCGCTCATTGGACACAGTTGCTCAGAGTGCGATCGCCTACATTAACCCCTTAACCAAAAGTGCGATCGCAGTAACTAGTTATACCAGATACTTGTAAAATCAAACTAATAGATAAATTTATAGCTAGACTTATAGCTAATAGATAGATTTAAAAAATAACAGAGCTAGATGATGCAAATCACTGTTGAGGTATCTGAGGAGCTAGGACAGCAATTACAGCAGTTCCAAGACCGCTTACAAGAGATAGTAGAACGCGGTCTAAAAGAGTTATTGAGCGAACAGTCTGGCAATTTTCTCGATGAGAAACAGATTATTGGGTTGTTAGCCAGTCAGCCTACACCAGAACAAATTCTAGCAATCCAACCCTCACCAGAATTCCAGGCTCGTGTCAGTGATTTGCTAGCACAAAGTAAAGCAGGAACACTTTCAGCCAAAGGTGAAGCGGAACTAGAACGCTATCTGACGATAGAACATCTTGTGCGTATGGCAAAAGCTCATACCTTCGAGCAATTACGCCAAAACCCGTGACTTATGTATCAGCCCAATTACGGAAACTCGTAATTGAAAGAGCGAACCAAAGGTGTGAGTACTGCTTATTTCCTCAGAGTGCGGCACTATTTAGCTTTGAGATGGAACATATTATTGCCGAAAAACATCGTCGCCAGACATCACTGATTTGACACAATTTTTCAGAGTGCGATGCCGAATAGCCCGTCGTAGACATCGCCCACATCCACCGCATCATCACAAGTGCGATCGCACTGCCAACTGCGCTCAATTTTTCCATCCCCGCGAGGGGTAATAAATTGAAAACTTCTCATAACGCGATTTGCATTCTCAAACTGGGGTTTGAGTTCTCATTTGAGTATATTTAGTACGCAAAAGCTAATATTGAGTTCTCAAACTGGGGTTTGAGTTCTCATTTGAGTATATTTAGTACACAAAAGCTAATATTGAGTTCTCAAACTGGGGTTTGAGTTCTCATTTGAGTATATTTAGTACACAAAAGCTAATATTGAGTTCTCAAACTGGGGTTTGAGTTCTTTTTTGCGTAATTTACTGATTTATTAGCTATTTACAGTGTAATAAAAGTTAATAGAGATTTGCAGGAATTTCCTCAGGCTGATCGATACGGAAGTTTTTTAAAGTAAAGAAGCTTAAATCAGTGAATTCGAGAACTGATAACCAAATAAATAACTGCATTAAAAGGTACATTTTATGGCTAGACTAAAAAGAACTTCCCAAGTGCTAGAAAAAGCAGCACGTCGTGCAGCCAGTATCAGTTCAATTGATCCAAACTTAGATGTGAGTAATGGACTCACTTTATTTGCCTACTCAAGCCTAATTGAGACAATGCGAAATAAAGAAAATACTTACAACACTGCGCTTTCTAACCTAGATAAGATATACCGTGAAATGTTAGAAACAGAGCAGCAGTTGGCAGACATGACAGAACACATACTCATGGGCATTGGGGCTAAATATGGCAAAAGCAGTGTAGAGTATGGTATGGCGGGAGGAGTTCCTAAAAACCAACGCCGCAAGGGATTGCGAGGTGAATCGCCAATTGTTAGTAATGAGCCACCGTCAATGATTGTTGGTGTGAATAGCAATGGCAAAGTAAAAGCGTAGTAAAAGCATAGGTGTGTTACGGCTTTAGCCTAACGCACCATCTTATGAGCCGATGCATTAGGCGCTTAGATCATGTTTTTATTGAGAAATTCTCTTGAAATATGCACCTAACACAACGCCACTTGCTTTTTAAAGCGATGTCTATTAGTAGTTATACGCGATTTTTCGTGTTTAATAATACTAATGACTATTGACCAATGACTAATGACCAAGACGACTTGGCGACAATTCCTCCCGTCCCTAGAAGGAACGGGCTTCCAAGTCGTCTTTCTGTGATATGTAGGATAGGTTTTATTGTTGGCGATATACCGTTCGCGCTAGCGTCTCCAAAGGAGAAGGCATTAAGCTTCGCTTATCGCTTATTTGCGAGAGTTAGCTACTCACTTTACTCGTAAAAGAATGGAAAAAGTTGTTCTTCAGGAATGTATTTACTTGCCTGTCTAAAAATAGCTTTGCAAGTTCCTGTATCTAACTCCCGATGATTAGGTATTGTTAAAGTCTCTTTTTGTTCTACACCAGAACGACGCAACTTAATATGACTGCCCTTTTGGCTGTGTACTTGAAAGCCAAACTCACCTAAAATATCAACAATCTCAGCACCTGATAATCTTTTGAGTCTAGGCATATTCTAGTTGGAGTTCAAAAGTTACCAGTAGAGAAGGTTTATCTACTAGGTCAAATTGAGTTGGATCTTCGTCTTCTAAATGCAAAGCGACTGCTTCACGAAGGTTATGAACAACTTCATCCAGAGTCTCTCCCTGAGTAACTACAGAAACTTCTAGACATTCTGCTACGTATCCGTGCTGTTCACCTCGATGAATTACTGCTCTAATATTCTGCTTTAACTCCATAAGTCATCTTAAAAATTCAAGAAGTCTATTAAGTTAGGTTATGCTTTCATGCTACACCATTAACTATGAATAATTCGTATCCGCAATAAATCAGAGCGACGCCGATAGCGTAGCGGTAGCTCATCCTGGAGCGTCATAGCCCGTCGTAGACATCGCTAAGTTTAAGAATATTCTTTCTTTACTTGCTTCTACACAGATATAGTCATAATATGAGTTAAAGGTGATATTCTCGTGAAAATATGTGTAAGTAATAATGACATGGGAGGTAAAATTTACAAACGAGTTTGAAATGTGGTGGGTTGAGTTAGATGACAGCACCCAGGTTGCAATCGATGCATTAGTGCGACTACTTGAGGTGGGGGGCCAGAACTTCCTTTTCCCTACAGTTCAAAAATAAACGGCTCACGTCATTCCCACATGAGAGAATTGAGGGTGCAACACAGAGGAGAACCGTACCGAATAATCTATGCATTTGATCCAAGGAGAGTCGCCATTCTTCTTCTTGGAGGAAACAAGGGAGGAGACGATCGCTGGTATGAGGAGAATGTGCCAAAAGCGGATACCTTGTATGACGAACATTTAGAAGAATTAAAAACAGAAGGGTTCCTATGAAGACGAAGCCATTTAAAGAACTTCGTGAAAAAATGACTCCTGAACAACAAGCAGAAAGTGAAATGCAAGCAAACCTTGCATTACTCAAATTGACACTTTCTGAACTTCGAGAGTCCCTTGGACATACTCAAAGCGATGTTGCGAAAAATATGGGAGTGGTACAATCGGCACTTTCAAAAATTGAGCATCAGGAAGATATTCAAATATCTACCCTCTCTCGATATATTAAATCTCTTGGCGGAAGTCTGACAATCATAGCGCGTTTTCCCGATCAAGAAGTTGTGATTTCTCAGTTCGATTGATATTCAACTTACCTAGGCATAGCCCGTTGTAGAAATGGACTTAAACAAAAATGGCAACTTTAACTATTCGTTTACCAGACGATAAGCATAATAGATTGAAAGAACTTGCTCAAGCCAAAGGCATCAGTGTCAATAAATTGATTGAAGAACTTTCTACCATAGCTTTAGCAGAATTTGATGCCCATACAAGATTTAAAGCAATGGCTGCAACTGGCAACCCAGAAGAAGGCTTAAGAATACTGGCTAAACTTGATGCTCTGACAGAATAAGCTGATGCGCGTCTAAACTATATAAACACTTTTGATGTCGTTAACTGTTGACTGTTGACGGGTTTTCAGTCATCAGGTAAATGTACAAATTAAATGCGTAACAGCTTAGAGCTTGTAGGGCGATCATGCAAACACTAACCAGAGGCGATCGCTCACATCAGTCCCATTAGCAAAAGTGCGATATGAGAGTATGAATATAAAGCTTTTATTCTGCTATTAGTGTTGCTGTCTTACTCGTCGCGGTAAACCTCTTTACGATGCCCTACTTTCACAACACTAACTAGTAATACATCATCAAAAATATCGTATATAACTCAATACGGTTCAGTTAAGGATAATCGTAGGTTGGGTGGAACTTAAGTGTTACCCAACAAACCCTCGAAAATGTTGGGTTTCGTTCCTCCACCCAACCTACGCAGTTTATGGTTTTTGCCGCTAACTGAACTGTATTGGTATATAACTCGGTAACTGCCGACTCGGATTCGATAACCATTGTCCGAATCTTCTAGCTTAACAACCCCGTTAGGGCGGGGATTATCAGCTAGATCGTCAATTTTTGTTTGTATCCTTGTCCGTACTTTTATAGGTAATTTTTTAAGTTGTTTAAATGCAGCATTAGAAAATTCAATTTTATATTGATTCACTGGCTAATTCTCGTTTAACTTGCTCCCAAGGAATAGTGCCATTTTTCTTAATATCTTCCCGTCCTTCATGTAAAGCTTTAATATCCTCTTGGTCTTCTGCTTTACGAATGTCTAAAAGTTCTATGACATCCTCTAAAGTATCTTCATAAGCTTGTTCTAATCGCTCATAAATAGCTTTGATTAAAGCTTGTTTTCTCGTTGTAGTTTCCATTTTTACCTCAATTCCAACATATAGTGAGTTTAGCTTCAATAAAGTTACTATAGCCTATCACTATAATTTTACTGTATCAGCCGATCCAATAGCCGTTTAACTGAATAAATGCCCAATTTGCATAGAAACTTTGCTGGAAATTTAACTTTTCAATCCAATCCTACAGAAAACAATTTACCAACTTGCGCTAAATCTACATTTCCACCGCTAATGATGACACCAACCCTCGCCTCTGGTGCTGTTACTACACCTTCAAGTAAAGCTGCTGCTGCGAGTACTCCGGTAGGTTCTACGACAATTTTCAGACGTTCCCACAAGAAAAACATGGTGCGAAGAATCGCTTCTTCAGATACCGTCACCATATCATCGACGTAATGCAGCACTAAAGGGAAAGTAATTTTACCAAGGCTAGGAGTTCGCGCACCATCAGCGATGGTATTAGGATTTTTGACAGTTTGCAGGGTTTTGGTGTGAAAGGAGCGGGTAGCATCGTCAGCAAGGGCTGGTTCTACCCCAATTACTTTACAATTGGGTAAAAGTGCTTTAGCTGCGATCGCACACCCAGAAAGTAAGCCGCCACCGCCACAACAAACTAATAATAAGTCCAATTCACCAACTTCTTGAATCAGTTCTAAAGCAGTTGTTCCCTGTCCGGCGACTACATGGGGATGATCGTAAGGGGGAATCAGAGTGAGATTGCAATTGCTTGCTAAATTTTGGGTTAATTCTTCTCGGTTTGTTTCTTGGCGATTGTATAAAATTATCTTTGCACCATAGCCACGAGTAGCAACTTGTTTAACAGCAGGTGCATCATCAGGCATGACAATAGTAGTGGGAATATTTAGTAATTGCCCAGCTAAAGCGATCGCTTGGGCATGATTTCCCGATGAATAGGTGATAACGCCTGTTTGTTTTTGTGCTGCCGATAGTTGGGCTAGGGCATTGTACGCACCTCTAAATTTAAATGCCCCCGTGCGTTGAAAATTTTCGCACTTAAAGAATACTTGGCTATTGGTGCGATCGTTAACAATTCTAGAAGTCAGTACAGGCGTGCGGTGGGCAATCCCCAAAATTCGCTCTTGTGCTGCTTGCACATCAGTTATAGCGACGGAATTATGATGTGGCATTGATTACCATATTTGCTTATATTTCCGATACTCGTTTTCAAGAACGAATTAACATGGGGTCATAAATTTGACATTCCTGAACCCCATAATTGCCCAGAATCAAGCTTGCCTGCTCAAGCTGATTGTCTGTGCCACTAACGATGAGTATGTAATTGCCTTGATCAATTTGCTCGTTGTAAAAGCGTGCCCACTCATCTCCTATTCCTAGTCTCATAGCGTCAAAACGCTCACTTAAATTAACATCTGTTGACCCAATCAATTGAGAAAAGTCTTTGCAAATTAAAGAAATCTGGTTTGCGGGAAAACCTGCGGCATACATATCGTTAATTGCCGCTTCAATATTATCTATATTATCAAAGTAACTAACAGCATATTTAGGTAAAATCCCACTTTTATTAGGAATGGCAGTAGCAGAAGTAGTCGTGGTCAGATAATTTGTAGTTCTATGCTCACTGTTGAAATACTCGTAAATGCCAAACTCTTCAATACCCCAACGCTGTAGAATTGCTTCTACTTTAGCAATTTCAAAAGATGTACAATCCACGATTATAAAATAGTGTCCATGCTCTACTCGCTCGTTATATGCTCTAGCTTGCTCTTCCGATATTCCCCAACCAACTAATGCACCAGCAAAAGTCCCAGTAGCAGCACCAATGCTTGCCCCGACAAGGGTTGTAACCAAAGCAGTTGCAGCAGCGCCAGCTAACATTATTGGCCCAACTCCAGGGATTGCTAAAGTACCAAGACCTACTAATAGACCAGTTAATCCACCAACAGCGCCCCCTGAAAGCCCTCCTACTGTTGCACCTTCGTCAGCTTTATCACCAGTGCGCTCTTTAATTTCATTATCGGCAATTTCATGATTGCGGTCTGCATTCTGTACAACTACAGATACTTTCTCCATCGCCAAGCCAGAATCTCTCAACTCATGTAGTGCCTGTTCTGCATCTCTACGATGAGTAAATACGCCTACAGCACGCTGATATTGACTTAAAACCATTATTAACTCCTTGATAGCAGGGGAAAATTAATTCCCCACAAATCTAGTTTTTCATTACCTGTAATCTTAAATACAACTTTATTTAACTCAAAACCATCCTAAGTAATAAAAATCATTACAAACCCCGCCCTCAGCGTCAGCAGGGTGGGGTAGTTTATGAAAATCCGATCAACAGATTCTTTCGTCTAAAAAATCCGTTGACCGGGTTTAACCATTTGCAAAAAATCGTCTAAGATTAGGCTCTATTTACTTTGAGAGTTCTGGTGTGAAGAGAATGCGGCTTTCACCAACCCTACCAAATGCAGGTGTAGACCAGCGATCGACTACTTTACCTAGAACTGACATGTCTTGAACTAAGCGGTCAAATTTATCAGGGGTGAGAGATTGGGGGCCATCGGATAAAGCTTTTGCTGGATTGGGGTGAACTTCAATCATTAAGGCATCTGTACCAGCTGCGATCGCAGCCATTGCCATAGATGGAACATATTCAGACCTACCAGTACCATGACTGGGATCAATCATAATCGGTAAATGGGTGAGCGATCGCAACACCGGAAGCACCGATAAATCTAAAGTATTCCGGGCATATTTGCCATCAAAGGTTCTGATTCCCCGTTCACAAAGAATCACATTGGGATTTCCAGATGCCAAAATATATTCTGCTGCCATCAGCCACTCGTCAATTGTGGCAGACATCCCCCGCTTCAGCAGCACTGGTTTATCTTGAGCGCCTACCTTTTTCAACAGCGAAAAGTTGTGCATATTTCGCGCTCCGATTTGGATTATGTCAGCTACTCTTGCCACTGCTGATAAATCGGCAGCATCCATGAGTTCTGTGACAATACCCAAACCAGTAGCTTCCCGCGCTGCTGCTAATAAATCTAAAGCGCTTTCACCATAACCTTGAAACGCATAAGGTGAGGTGCGAGGTTTGTAAGCTCCGCCACGCAGAAACTGCGCTCCAGCTGCCTTCACGCGCTTTGCCGTTTCGACAATCATCGCTTCATTTTCAACGGAACAAGGCCCGGCTACCACTACGATGGGATGACGTTCGCCGAAATAGACATCACCGTTAGGTGTAGGTACAACAACCTCGCTGGCTTCTCCATGTCGGAATTCTCGACTTACCCGCTTGAAAGGTTGTTGCACTCGTAATACTTGCTCAATCCAAGGGCTGAACTCCTGAACCTGTAATTTATCGATGCTAGTGGTATCACCAATTAGCCCTAAGACAACTTTATGAGTGCCAACGCTTTTTTCTACCGTGACTCCCCAAACGTCGCTCAGTTCTTGGCTGATGCGAGTAATTTCCTCAACAGGCGTACCGCTCTTAAGTATGATAATCATCTATTTTTCCTTCCGTATAGTTTTTGGGTGTAATACAGTTAAAAGGGCGGTTAGAAACCGCGTCTACACGAGACTTTACCCACCTCCGTGGGTTTCAAACCCTCAATTTTTCTTAGTCCACGGAGGTGGACTTTGTTTGTGTAGCCGCGAATTCCATTCGCCAGGGCTGTTTAGCAGTTAGCGCAAAAATTCAGCAAGTTGTTCTAGTTTTGTCCAAGCAGCGCCGCTTTGCAGAATTTCCTTAGCAAGGGTAATACCCTTAACACAACCTGCTAAAATATCAGTTTCCCCATGAATGGCTTCACCAACTTGCAGTGCGAGGGCTGTATTTAAAGCGACTACATCCTGCTGCGCCTGAGTGCCTTTACCTTGCAAAACTGCCTTCAAG
Source organism: Nostoc mirabile CHAB5784 (assembly GCF_020829645.1). Lineage (GTDB taxonomy): Bacteria > Cyanobacteriota > Cyanobacteriia > Cyanobacteriales > Nostocaceae > Nostoc > Nostoc mirabile. The sequence continues at coordinate 9,662 of NZ_JAIVFS010000166.1, forward strand.
ATTTCGGCATTTTCTTGGACATCTCCACCGCACAACGCCGCAGTCGGTGCAAAACTCAAACCAAGTTCTTGAGGATTGAGGGTTAGAGAACGGACTTTTTTATCTTGGAGTACAGCTAAGTCAGTGACATCTGCCAAACCAGCTTCATCTAAACGTTCCCGTCCGTGGAGTGCGATCGCTTGCTGACATCCCAGTTGGGATAAAGCTTGAGCAATCTCTTCTAATAAAAGCGGGTCATTCACACCAATAATTTGCCCTGTCGGTCGCATGGGATTTACTAGCGGGCCGAGCAAGTTAAAAACAGTCCGCACTTTCAAAGTTTTTCGCAAAGTAGCGATCGCTTTAAGTGCAGGATGCCAACCTGGAGCAAACAAAAAGGTAATTCCAACCTCATCCACTGCGGCTTGCACTTTTTCTGGAGTGGCGTTGAGATTTATACCCAAAGCTTCCAGCACATCAGCCGAACCAGTCTTGCTAGATGCCGAACGATTGCCATGTTTGGCAACTTTTACCCCGGCGGCGGCGGCAACAAAAGCAACAGCAGTGGAAATATTAAAGGTTGAAGCGCCATCTCCACCAGTTCCGCAGGTGTCAATTAGGGGAGACGCGATTAATCGCGTCTGTACAAGGGGTGGGGATTGGGATTGTAAGACGCTAGCCATCCCGACTAATTCTTCGGCGGATACACCTTTAGCTTGGATTGCGGCTAAAATCGCTCCTGATAGGACATCAGGAATCGCATCTGTGAGCCAACCTTGCATGAGATCCGCAGCTTGGGAAACCGTCAACGATTGCCGAGCAAACAACTGTTGCAATAATCCTGGCCAGTTGTATAACTCAGAAGTGACGGGGATGTTGTCAAGTGGAGTTTGAGTTACAGCGATCATATTTGTCGTTAGTCATTGGTCATTAGTCATTGGTCATTAGTCATTCACAAAGGACAAATGACAAATGACAAGAACAGAAAATTAAGGAATAAGGACTTTGGCGACGGTTTGCACGTCTTTGTCACCTCTGCCGGAACAGTTGATGACGATGCGGGGGTTGCCTTCTAATTGAGGACAAAGGGTTTCAAGATATGCGATCGCATGAGCAGTTTCTAAGGCTGGAATAATCCCTT
>NZ_JAIVFS010000167.1 GCF_020829645.1 Nostoc mirabile CHAB5784
TCGCCCACAAATATGTTGTTGTGGTCAAGCAGAATTTATCCTCCAACCAATAAAAGTTGATTTTCAACAAGTAGCACAGTTGGTGAAATGTCCAATAGAAGTAGTGGAGTATCATCGCCATACTTTACTCAATCAGTGGATTGGCAAGGCAGGAGCTACGGCAGGAAACCTTTTACGTTCTTTACGGGATAAAGCTCATCAGTGGTGGTATTTCCTTGACTATCCTGAAGTTCCTCCTGATAACAATCAGGCTGAACGATCGCTTCGCTTAGCTGTCACAAAACGTAAAGTCAGTGGCGGCTCTCGTTCAATGGAGCGATTTCAACACACTGCCGATTTATTGACGGTGGTGCAGACTTGTCGTCGTCAAGGCAAGTCTATTATTGATTTTTTTGTACAAGCACTACTGGTTGATTCTAATAATTATCTGTCTCCCCCATCTCTACTTCCTAAATATTAGACCTGAATCCTTACGGGATTTCATCATCGAATGGTACTACCTTTATTCATCAAAATTATGAAAATATATGTTGATCTTTGTTCGTAGTTAGATATTCTTGCTCAGTCCCTTATCAGTAATAAAATGCCCCTATGCACAAGTTCAAATTTTATTTTGTACAATCAACCAAAGCATTGGTGCATTGTTTTTTGTGACATTAATCCTTGATTTCACCCTCCATCAAGCTCAACACTTTTTCTGACAAAGCTTTCAAATAAGCACGCTTGGGCTTCCCTAGCGACTTCAAAAACTAGTGAAAATTTTACTTTGAAATTAGAGTCTCTATTCCAAGCTTCTGGGATTATACCCATATTACATTAGTAATGGCAGCAATCCCTCGGTCAATAGCACGAGGAGAGAAAGGCGTAACACTGGTAGCTTCTACTGCTCGGTAAAAAGTAGCGTGCCAAGCAAAGAAACGTTCATAGTGTGAGCGATCGCGCGGTCGATGAACGTTGAGTAATGTAACAACTTGTAAGTTATAACCGATTTGTAGAATTGAAGAAAAGTGCTTTAATACCTTTGTGTTGGTATCTTCATCTGCGTCGTGGACATAGCACTGGCATCAACAATATTTATTCAACTTCCCTTGAAATATGTCTAAATCAAAGGGCTAAACGCAATTCTTTTGTTCAAAGATTTAGCTAACTGGGGAAAGAGTTCTGGTTTGTTGGTACTTTGGCTTTAAGTTACATCTAATAATTAATGAAGAGGCGAGAAATTTTATCTTTTATGATCACTCCTGCCAATGTTGATGACCGGAAACCTGTACCAAACGACACAAGTTAATCGATATCATGACTAGTCAGCAGCAGGCGATCGCTCGCAGAACGTTTAGGGCGCTCTGGAAGCAACCATAACTCGTTGGGTGAGAAAGTATAAAGATGAAGGAACAAGGGGCTTGCTTGAAGTCAAACATGCACCCGGAAAAGCTCTTGAACGCTTCAAGAGAGCTTTTTCGTCATAAATACGCTGTTCGGGTCATCAATGTAGTCAGCGAAGGGACTTCGGTCAAAGAACCCATAACGTATGTATAAGGCTCGTGCTGGGGCGAACTCTGGAATTGCCCCTGTCTCCTTTCTTCAGACAATCGTAAGCACGCTGTTCGGCTTCTTTTATGATGTGTTCAAGAATCTTTGAGGCGACACCCTTACGTCGGTGAGCCTTGGCGGTACGCATTGATTTGATTTCACCACTTCTTGAATCTAGTTCTTTTAGTGCCCCACATCCTTTGTAATTCATTCCCCTCCCAAGCCGAAAAGAAAGTAATATTGGGCGATCGCCGATTGAATGAGCGTGCTTTTGCTTTAAGTCAAGAATTTGGCAAAGCACTGTCAGAAATCTTCAGTGGAGCAACCCTACTCAAGAGGGCTTATGAGTTTTTGCCAACCCAAAAGTAGAATTTTCAAAGCTAATTGAACCGCACTGCCAAATGACGGCGGAAACTGTTGCAGTTGACTTATCTACATCGTACCCAGCCCACAATCGCCGCGATTGAAGTCCTCAATCCCCTTCAGCTTCGGGTTTTAAAAGCCAAATCACCAAAACTACCCAAGGTATTAACTGTTGGTTGGGTTGTGGAAGCGATCGCATTTTATCAGATGGCAAACGCGGTGTGTTTCATCCTGATAATTTCACCTTTGGACAACCAGTTTATCTCAGCCGTTTATATGCTACTGCTCAAGCTTTGCCGGGTGTTATTGCTGTGCAAATAACTAAATTTCAACGTCAAGGTAATCCTAGCCAAGGGTTATAAACTCAATCCCGGTGTCGCTGCAAGTACTTACCTAGCTTTTACCCTCGAAGATGCACCAGGTACGCCTCATCAAGCCACAATTGACATCGAGGTATTAAGGATCATTACTGCCGTCTAGCTATTGTACGAAGTGAAAATGATAGGTTAGTAACAGCAGCAGATTGTCGCAAAATTTTCTCACCTTTAACTGAAACTAAACCTGCTATTCACGTCAACGATACTAACTGGATAAATGATGATTATCGCTTCTGCTGTTTTCAACGCACATTTGATTACGGGGTACAACTATGTGGGCTATTTCTTCTCTTTCGTCTCCCCGCCAACCGTACAAATTAACTGGCTGTTTGTGAACAACAGGATAAAAGCCAAACCTTTGAAGTGCTTCGACCAGATACGACTGATCCTTAAACTTGACTGCTATTTTGGAAAAGTGTGACATCAGAATTTTGCTCCTTCTTTTGAAATGCGATATCCTTTTTGAGGTGAAACTGCACTTTTAATCATCAAAAAAGTAAGTTAGGTCAACAGTGATAAACACTCACTGTTGACTTTTTATCTATCTGAACTTGAACGCGCCCAGAGTGGCTTTCGACAAGCCCACGTCACCAGTCGCAAGCTGTTGTAAGTTGCGTTGTTCGTCCAAGAGTTTAACGCGGATATCATTCATCTTTTGTTGCAGATGCGATCGCCCATCACTGCCGAGATTCTTAGACTTAATTGCCGGATCATTAACGATAGAATCCAAGTGCGCCATCATCGCCTCCAAGCTGCTGCCTGCCTCCGGTGAAGCGTTTGCTAACAAGACCTGAACCTTCATTAGATGCCGTTGCATTTTCTTCTTAAACAGCACGGGCTTACGTCCCGGTTCCCAATCAGCCAACTCTTCTAGTAACTGCGCGGCGAGTTGCTCACCACCAGCAAGTGCAGATTCGCGTAACCGCTGCTCCAGATTTTGGTCATAGTGTTGAATGAACTTGGTAATCTGAAGAAGGCATTCGGCTTGCTGCTGGTTGAGTTGCTCGGACAGTGCCGGGATAATCACCGGACGACCAATTACTACTTGTAGAAAATCCTCCAAGTCAGCAAGAGCGGGGAAAGCTTTTAGCAGGTTTGTTCTCACTGATTCTTGCTTATCTGGTGACAGTTCCCAAGCATTGAGAGATGAATGGCACTAAGAAAAGCTCTAAGCTATACGGAATAAGGGCTACAGCTTTGAAAGTTATTGAACAGTCGAGGAGGGGTCAGGCGGTCGTCCTTGATGCAGTGTCATGGAAGCGATCGCCACAAAAGACACGCTCAGGAAAGCGATCGCCTACGTCGGGCCTGACTTTTCACGGTAAGTCCTCAAGCCCCAAAAAAACGTGACTTTTTCCACAGGCTAATTCTCAATAGCTTTAAGTTAATGAAAATAGCTAACGAAAAAATCAGGGCTTGGAAAACCCTCAAAATGGGCTTTTCCACATACCGTGAAAAGTCAGCCCTAGAACCTGGTGGAATAGTTAACACGGTTACTAAGAAGCCTTTAAGTGAGCCTTATTACAGGCTTGAATTTCAGGCAGGAAATCGTAATTTCTACCAACCCATCCTTGATTTCTCAGGTCCTCTGACGACTGATAAAAAAGTGCTTTATCGCTTCATTGCTGGCTATGAGGCTCAAGACGGTGTTCAAGAGTTTGATGCTGACATTCTATTTTTCAGGGAGCTTAATAACCCTTCACCGCATCTGTATCAGAATCCTTTGATCCTATCTCTGAAAGCTGTTAAAAATGGTCGAGCTTACATTGTTGATAGGAGGGTTTGGGAATTTTATGTCGATACTTACAATCACTTACAAGAACTAGAACTGGCGTATTTTGAAGACCGTAGCACGGGCATCCTGCTATCTATTCTCAATGATGACGTCAACCAGCTTGAAGGCTTCTTCAACTCTGGCGCTCAAGACCTGATCGGCTTCTTCACACGAGTATTTGAGGTGGGGATTAGCTTTGTGCTTCTGGCTCCTGGTATTGCCTGGTTGGCGATGCTACCCATCCCATTTATTCTGTGGGGAACCTTCGCGTTTCAATTCCGGTTAGCTCCCCGCTATGACACAGTGCGCGATCGTGCCGGAACCATTAGTGATCGTCTCGCTAACAACCTCTCTGGTATTGCCACGATTAAAAGCTTTACCGCCGAAGCCTATGAAAGCGATCGCGTCTTTCAAGAAAGTGAAGCCTATCGTCGCAGTAACAAACGGGCGATCGCCCTGAGTGTAGCCTTTGAGCCGGTGCTGCGATTTCTGATTTTGTTTGGGTTTGTGCTGACGCTGTATCTGGGTGGTCGGGAAGTGCTACAAAGTCGTCTCAGTGTGGGAATTTATAGCTTTATGGTGTATATTGTTCAAGATTTACTATGGCCCTTCACCGAACTAAGTAAAATCATGGATGAATATCAGCGAGCGATGGCATCGGTACGTCGTGTCATGGGCTTACTGGATACCCCGATTGCAATTCCAGGAGGCGTTCGCGCAGCGACTCCTGCGGAGTATCGCTCCTTACCAATCGAAACTGTGGCTGGTAAAGTGCAATTTGATCATATTACCTTTGCCTACAATGAGCGCAGCCATATACTCAAAAATTTGTCCCTACAGATTCCAGCAGGAACCACCATCGGCATTGTGGGAGCAACGGGTTCAGGTAAAAGTACGTTAATTAAGCTTTTGCTACGCTTTTATGAAGTACAGAGTGGGCGGATTTTAATTGACGACATAGATATCCGCGACCTCAATTTATTCGATTTACGGCAATGTATTGGTTGGGTGAGTCAGGACGTGTTTTTGTTCCACGGTACGGTTGCTGAAAATATTTGTTACGGTAGTTTCCATGCCAATCAAGAACAGATGCTCCAGTTTTGTTAGGTCTCTAAGAGGGTGTTTGAAGATGACCCCAAAGAACATGCGATCGCTGAACGTTATTTTCAGTACAAAAAAATATTTATTACAACATAATATATAGTATTAATACTTGAAAACAGAGAATGGTCGCTCCGAAGAGCATCGGCATCGTTAATTAGAATATTATGTGCTTGCTTATTGATAATAATAATCGAATAGTCGGGGGTAGAGGCGAGCAACGCTCGCCTCTACCCCTTCCCTTTTCTATGATTATCATTTTCATACAGATTTATTTCTTTTGAGTAGGTTTTATATAACGGAACACTACACGCATGGAGTACGATCAAGAGCGATCGCACTACTTGGACAAAATCATCATATCTACGATAAGGTAGGGAACCGGAAGACCAAAAGTGAAATCGTTAATGATCTAACAACAGTTACAGGATATGACTACGATGCCAATGACCGTCTGTTAAATGAAAAAGTCAATCGCACTTTGTGCTACTTCAATCCAGACTGCACCTTGCTCGTCAGCTTGCCACCCTCGAATGTGATGGTGATCTGAGAACTATCCTGGTTCTCCCAGATGAAGCAGTAATTAATCTATATATCAACTAAATATTAAGTATCAAATTTATCTTAAGTACTCAGTTTTGAGGACAAGGATGAACGATGCTTTTAAATATGACGTGATCGCCCTCCTGAAAATCAAGCGAGGAAAAATTGCCAAACTGCGTAGTTTACCGCCGTAGGCATCGCCTCAGCTTCTTTCATAACTGAAGGGCGATAACTTCTCTAGGAGACGCTCTTGCGATCGCCTCAGCTGCGCTTACGCTTTGGGGTTAATAAAGAAAATTTTCGCGTCATTTTGGTGGGCAAAGATGGTGGTGTTAAGCGCCAAGACACAAAACCTGTCCAAGCGACAGCAATTTTTGAGTAAATTGGCGCTATGCCCATGCGCCAGCAAGAAATGCAAGAGCGAAAAAGAAAGTAGCTATAAAATACAAGCGAGGAAGCGATCGCTTGTGACAAAGCAGTACACTGCTGCTATACCGAAAATCCACTCCAAGCGATGGCGTACCCGCCCGCCAACTCTTGGAGACGCACTCGCGTTCGGCATCGCCCTCAAGCCCTGGCGAGAAGAATTGAAGAACCAACGCACTATGTGCAACCATTTCAAGATTCCACTCCTTGGATACTAGGAATCGCACGCCTATCACTTCACCCTATACTTTTTAATAACTAACTGTTGATGCACTCTCCAAAAGAAGTTATATTGAAATTATTGAAATTTGATAATATTAACGCCCACTGTAGGCGATCGCCCAAAATTTAAGGATTGTTTGTAGAGTGTAAACGTTGCATTGCAACGTCTCTACATAGGTTATCGGTCAGGCAAATTAATTATGTCTAATGGTGCAGTTACTCAATTAGAATTATTAAATCGTAAAGCTGCTGGGCAGCACAACCCCCATCAGATTCTCTCTGTACAGGATTTGAGTGCTTTAAGCGATCGCTCCAACTCGAAAGGGCTGCTTCAGTTGGCTTTGCATCTAACTGTCATGGGATGCAGCGGCTATCTGTGGGCGACAAACTTGGGCAATTGGGCGTTAGCAATACCAGCACTAGCGATTTATGGTTTTAGTATTGCTTCTATGTTTGCACCTATGCATGAATGCGTTCACAGAACTGCATTCGCTGCTCATCCTTTAAATGATGCTATTGCTTGGTGTGCAGGTTTGCTCTCATTTTACAACAGCACATTCTTCCGTCATTATCACAAATGGCATCACCTTTATACTCGCGTTCCTGATAAAGACCCAGAATTAACTGACCCCAAACCAAGCAACTTTGCTAAATACTTATTAATAATTAGCGGTTTACCCTGGTGGTTAGGAAAAATCCGTGGGCATTTTCGGATTGCATTCGGTCAACTTGATGATTGCCCATTTATAAGAGAATCAGCACGTACTGAAGTTATTCGCTCCACTCGACTGCAATTAGCCGTTTATACAGCTGCGATCGCTCTCTCAATTGCAGTAGGTCAGCCTTGGTTTATACTTTATTGGCTGCTGCCATTAATTGTTGGTCAGCCAATTCTGCGTTTTATTCTGCTAGCAGAACATACAGGTTGCACTCTTGATGCTAATCGGCTGACGAATACGCGCACAACACTAACCCTCTGGCCTGTGCGATTTTTTATGTGGAATATGCCGTTTCATGCAGATCATCATTTATACCCATCAATTCCGTTCCACGCGCTGGCTGATGCTCATAAGCAGTTGAGTCCGCACTTTGCTCACATTGAACCAGGCTATATAAAAGTCAACAGGGATATTGTGACTAAATCGGGACAATCAGCAATATGACAAAATCCCCAAGTTTTCACTCGAAAAGAAAACTTTCGGCTTGAGTGTGGTGCAGTTCTATCCGAAGCGAGGTTAGTGTACCAAACTTACGGCGAACTTGCAGGCGATGTCACAGACAAGCCGCTCCGCGTCTACGCAGTAATGCTATTAGGTTCCATTTTGAATTTTTAATTGGAGCAAAGCGACTTGACTAACTCACTTTCTGAAATTGCCCGCGAAAAGAGTATCCGTTATTTTCTAATTTCATTCACCGATTTGTTTGGGGTGCAACGGGCAAAACTTGTGCCTGCTGCAAGCATTGATAGCATGGCAGCTAATGGTGCTTCCTTCGCGGGATTTGCGGCTTGGCTAGATATGACTCCAGCAGATCCAGATATTTTAGCGATACCCGAAAGAGCTAGTCTGTTTCAATTACCTTGGGAGGCTGAAGTTGCCTGGATGCCTGCGGATCTCTACACTGTGAGTGGACAACCCATAGAACAAACCCCCAGACTTGTATTGAAGCGCGTCCTCAAACAAGCCTTGGAGTTGGGCTATAGCGTCTGCACAGGAGTAGAGTGTGAGTATTTTCTGCTTAATAGCGAAGGTAACAGTATATCTGATTTGCGCGATCGTCAAAGCAAACCCTGCTACGACCAACAAGCCCTGATGCGCCGCTATGAAGTAATTCGCGAAATCTGCGATGCCATGTTGACATTTGGTTGGGGTGCTTACCAAAACGACCATGAAGACGCAAACGGTCAGTTTGAGATGAATTGGATGTATGCCGATGCCCTTGTCACCGCAGATCGTCATGCCTTCTTTAAATATATGGTCAAAACAATTGCCGAAAAGCACGGGTTGCGTGCTACCTTCATGCCCAAGCCTTTCCCCCATTTGACTGGTAACGGCTGCCACACTCATCTCTCTATCTGGGATGCAGCAGGCAAAGTAAATCTCTTCCACGAAGAGCAGGGAGAACTAGGACTCTCACCTTTAGCTTACCAGTTTATTGCAGGCGTGTTGCATTCTGCCGAGGCGCTGTGTGCTTTTTCAAATCCCACAATCAATTCTTACAAGCGAATTAACGCACCCGTCACTACTTCCGGGGCAACTTGGGCCCCTAGCACCATTACCTACAGCGGCAATAACCGCACTCATACTATCCGCATTCCTGACGCTGGGCGCTTTGAGTTCCGTCTCGCTGACGGTGCGGCTAATCCCTACCTACTAGCTGCTGCACTCATCGCCGCCGGACTTGATGGAATTGTCCAAAAGCGCAATCCTGGGCCACGTTATGACAATAATAGCTATACAGATCCGCTTCCCCTTGATCAGGTAAAACAGCTGCCGACAAACTTATTGGATGCATTACGCTGCTTAAAAGCAAACACAGTTCTAACCCAAAGCCTTGGAGAACGGTTAACAGCTGCTTATTTAAAATTGAAACACCAAGAGTGGAATGAATACAGTACCTGCATCACTCCTTGGGAACTGGAAAATACGTTAGATTGCTAACTACAGAGATTTAATTGAATCAATTTCTGACACACCTCAATCTGATTGTCTTTGGCATGGTGGAGGATTACAAGCAGAACATGGAGTGCAGGCGATTAGCGAGTTGATTGCTGATTTGGTTCCCAAACTTGGTTTTAATCCTGCTACTGATGTACAAGTGCTTGCACCAATGTCACGGGGATTAGTCGGTACAGGCAACATTACATGATGCTGACTCGGAATTTACTTTATACAGGGTTAACCCGTGCTAAGAAACTGGCAATTATTGTTGGCAGCAAGAAGGCAATCAGTATGTGCGTTCGTTCTACAAAATCGCAGGAGCGATATACCCGATTGCAACAGAGGTTACAAGCAGCGTTACAATCCGGCTAGTTAATGAGCAAGTTGTTCACTTATTAGAGTATTCTGCATGATCGAACAAACCGTTGGTATCACGTCTGTTGGTTACTACATTCCCACAGGAATTTTAACCAGTAAGGAAATGGCAAAATTAGCCAATCTACCTGAGTTTGTTTTCACAGAAAAGATTGGTATCAAACAGAAACCAATTGCAGGCCAAGACGAACATCCCAGTGACATGGGAATTAAAGCAGCATTATCAGCTATAAATAAGGCAAAAATTACAGCGAGTGAAATTGATTTGATTGCTTATTGTGCAGCAGGAGACTATGATTACAGATTTTGGTCTCCTGCTGCCAAAATTCAAGAGGCAATTGGTGCAGAAAACGCTTTTGCATTTGAAGTGAGAAATTTTTGTAATAGTGGCAATCTAGGAATACATATTTGTCGAAATATGTTACTGGCAGATAATGATTTATCTTATGCCTTAGTTGTCTGTAGTGATAAATTGTCTATGCTGCTAGATTATTCAGATGTGAATAGTTTATCAATATTTATCATGGCTGATGGTGCAGCAGCAGCGATATTGAAAAAAGGAGAACCAAGCAATCAAATACTCTCTTATCACGCCATCACAAATGGAAAATTGGTGGATTGTCTCAAGGTATCGTCAGCAGGAACTAAGTTTCCTGTCGGTGGTACACAAATTAACGATGAACTGAATTATTTAAAAATCAAAGACCCTCAAGAACTAGAAACAATCTTATCAGATGTGTATTTAGAAAACTATAGTAAGGTGATTCACAAGTCCTTAGAAAAAAGTGGTTATTTGATAAAAGATGTGGATTTTTTATTAACAAATCAAGTGAAAAAGAGCTTATCTAAAGGCATTCTAGAATCTTTAAATTTAAAGGATGACCAGACATTCATTTCTTTGCCTGAATATGGTCATCTAGGTGCTGTAGATACCATATTTGGCTTGGCTAAAACTCTAGAGTCAAAGAAAATAAAGCCTGGGAATCTTGTGGTTTTAGCTAGTAGTGCTGCTGGTTTTTCATGGGCAGCGTTAACTGTAAAATATTAGAGATACTAACCAATCATTTTGTTAGGTAAAGATGGTGGTGTTAAGCGCCAGAATCCTACAATTTGAGTTTCTTCATTTTTTCTATATCATTGTAGGCGTTGACTTGAGTCAGGATGAAATCACCATCTTTTGACTCAATAACCAAACCAGATTTACTGACATATTCATAATCACTCTTTAGCAAAAAGTGGACATCTAAGCCACAAACTAAACTCAGTAGACCGAAAAGTTTTGCGATCGCTAAAAAATAGTAGCGTATAATACCGTTTTTGAAGAAATGTGTAAAAGCTGAATGCCTTGAATAAAAGATAAGTTTAGCTTATTTATAAACTCCAAAAAT
>NZ_JAIVFS010000168.1 GCF_020829645.1 Nostoc mirabile CHAB5784
CCAACTCAATCGCTTGCATGACTTTTTGCCGGAAATCATCACTCTCTTGCTTTGGCCATTGAAATGGGGTAGACGCAATTGGAACTCTTATAGTCTACGTCCTAATCTTCATGGCTATAGCTATAGTTTCTCTTGATTAAAACCACATTTTTTACATTGATAAATTGTGGACAGTGGTAAGGTGGTTGGGATATGACAAAATTCACAGGGTAATCCCTGAATTATTTCAGTTATTTCAAAACCAGGGGTATTACACTTTGGGCAACAATTGTTAATTTTTTGGAGTAAATTATGGGTAGCTTTTGCAATATTTTTCATCCGAGTGGGATTATACATTGCCCGCATATCTGTCTCGATATTTACCTGACTATTTGGTGAATTATGCAATGCAAAATCAACTGATGCTATCAAATCTGTTTCTTTTGTAATACCCTTCGTTATCTCATTACATCTATTCTCTAAGTTTTCAAACCAGACAACTAATCCATGTTCTCGAAAACCAACTTTCTTAGCAAAAATATATGCCTCATCTAAATTTGTTATAATTTGATGATTAAAGTTAGTATCTGTAGAAATTTCCTCACCAATAATTTCTAGATTATTGATTTTATCTAAAAAAACAACTATTTCTCTATTACAGTAAATGTAAGGAACTAATGGATGGGGTGTAAAACTACCTTCGCTAGCGATCGCTAAATTTTCTTGTGTTAATTCTAAAGCTTTCTCTGCTTTGAATTTAGCTGCGGCAATTTGTGTTCCCGGACGTTCTACTTCTCTAGTAAATGTGCCAAAAATATCAGTATTAAAATCCTGTGGTACTATAATTTTGATGCCTAACTCTTGTTCTAATAGTGGAGCAATTACCTTTTCTTTTTGGTGCATTGTCGCCAACACAGCCAAACGATCATTAAATAATTGCTGGTCATTCATTCTGCGCTAATCCCTATTAGTTAAGTTTGTAGCTTTCTGTAATCCTAAAACGGCTGATTCTTCTGATTTTATCACCGCAAACCAGCTTGAGCGTTTTTGAGTGCAAGCGTACTCGCACCGATGCCTGCGGTTCAAATAGCCTACGCAATTTGAAGCTCAAGTTCATCGAACCCAAAGCCCCCTAATTAGGGCTTGCCGAATGAAAGTGTAATCTAGTCATGATAAGGGTTTCAAACCTTTTTCCCAAAAAAGTGCTATTTATCCCTCTGCTTCATCTGTAGTCGCTGAACTATTCAACATCCTGCCAACCTTCTAAAGTTGCCAAAAGTATATTGACAAGAGGATGATCTACTAATTCTTTTAATGCCTCTGTCTCGCCAGCTTTCAGTGCCCCAAGTACCCGTGTTTTCAAAGTAGAATTACCATTGATTTGCTTAAGTGCTTCTGTCACCGCTATCTGTTTTTCTAGTGGAGTGCTAGTAGGATAACTCTGTCCTAATTGGTTGAGAAGCTGCTGAATTTCTGCTGCGGCTTCTGCGAGATTCTGCTTTTGCTGTGGGTTGTAGTTAGTGATATTGCCGCCGATTTGTTGTGCGGGTACTGTGTCTGCGTTGACTAGACCACCTGCAAATTGAGCACATTTGAGGTCAAAGTTGGATTGTTTGTTAGGACTTTGTGACATAGTATTTCCCTGATTACTATAAGTTTGGGCGTAAAATTTAGGGCTTTGCAGTGCCGTAACCACCATAGTCTCTAAACTAGGAATTCGGCTATCTTTCTCTGGAATTAGTGCTTGTAATTTCTCTTGTGCTAATGCTTTAAGTTGATTATAAATTTCAAAATATTCCGCACTTAGTTCAGACTTGTCACGTTCAACAGCAGCTTTAGCACGAGGCAGAAACTTGTTTTGACCACGTACTTTCATACCCACGATTCGCAAATCTACTTCTGGGTAATTCTCGACTAACTGCTTAAAGGAAATTGCGATTGCTTTCGGGTCAATGCCTTGGTTATGGTAAAGGTCGAGTCTGTATGGCTGGGCTGGCAAAAGTGAAGGTTTATACAGAAGTATATCTAAATATGTGGTTTTACGAAATGTAGCGTAATATTTTTTAGAAGCTTCGATTGCTGACAATAGGCAGATAATTCACTATTGAGTGTAGTTCTAAATCTGACTTTTACCTGCAATAAAAAACTGCCCTAGACATGGGCCAGAGCAGTTTTTGATAAAAGGAAATTATCTAGGGTACTCTAAACTGACGTTAAACATCATAAAGAATAAAATCATTTTCGGTAATCAAACTAGGATTGGTGGTGGTTAAAGTAGCTAATACCTCATTCGTAGAAGTAATACGAATATTCGTATTATTGCCACTTGCAGAGATAGTCAAAACCCCATAAGTCAAACCACCAAATAAACTAAGTTTATCGATACCATCCTCAAAACTATAGATGGTATCAGTATGATTACTCGATGCAAGAACAAAGATATCCGTACCTGCTTGCCCATAAAGGTGGTCATTGCCAGCACCACCATTGAGTAGGTCATCACCATTACCGCCATAAAGGTGGTCATTGCCAGCACCACCGTTGATGGTATCATTACCAGCATCGCCATAGAGATAGACGTTACCAAGAGTAAATCCGAAAGCATCCAAGATATTGTCATTAATACCACCAGTCAGCGTTACTCGTTCGATACTACTGAGGGTATCGCTACCTAACCCAAAAAGTTTAGTATTAGTCAATGTAAAGTTGACATCACTTGATTCTGTTAACGAATCAATGCCATCGCCACCATCAAGGGCATCATCACCCGCACCGCCAAGAAGGTAATCATTGCCATTCTCTCCGTATAGGTAATCATTACCAGCACCACCGTTGATGGTATCATTACCATTACCTCCGTATAGATAGTCATCGCCAGCATTACCAAAGAGGCGATCGCTATCATCTACACCGAGGAAACGTGCTATTCCAAAGTAGCCATCAATATTACCTACAACAACAATCTTGCCATCCAATTGAGTTGCAACGACATCAGTTTCATCGTATTGGCTCTTAATCGAAGTCGTAACCTGACCGCCTGTGCCAAAGTTACTATCTAATGTTCCATCAGAATTATAAGCTAATAAAACAGTGGTGCGATTAAGAGTAGTAGTTCCACTGTCAATATAGCCAGCAACAACAATTTTGCCATTTGACTGAATGGATAGGCTATTAGCACGATCATCAGTGCTAGCACTAAGAGGTGTAATCACTTTGCCACCATTGCCAAAGTTAGCGTCTAGAGTGCCGTCCGTATTAAAACGAGCAATGGCTAAGTCATTTTGATTAGAGCTAGTATTATTAACAAATTTCCATACTCTTCCAGCAACAACAATTTTGCCATCAGGCTGAATTGCAATGGTATGGATTTCTTCACCAGAAGTACCAATCGCGGCTAAAACTCTACCACTGTTGCCAAAGCTAGTATCCAGACTACCATCAGTGTTATAGCGTGTTAGGGCAAAATCAATGTCACTGCCATTGGAGCCTTTTCCGCCAACAATAATCTTACCATCGGACTGAATGGCAACGGCATAGCCTTTTGTGCCGCTAACTTTGCCACCAGTACCAAAGCTTGTGTCTAAGCTGCCATCGGTGTTGTAGCGTACTAAAACATAATCTGCATTACTATTGCCGATATACCCTGCTAAAATAATCTTACCGTCTGGCTGAACCAAGACTTTGTGACCGAAGTCCTCCCCAAAGTTGGTAATAAGTTTGCCAGCATTGCCAAAGCTACTATCTAAGCTACCGTCAGCGTTATAGCGTGCCAAAGCAAAATCTGGTTGGTTAGGTTGGGTACTGTTTCCCGAAGTATAGCCAGCTACAATTATCTTACCGTTAGACTGAAGAGCGACACTGTAACCGTAATCGCTGGAAGTACCTACATGAGTGGTAACTTTACCAGCATTGCCAAAGGTAGTATCTAAGCTGCCATCAAGGTTATAGCGTACTAGAGCAAAATCAGGGGCGTTAACGTTACCGTTATACATATAAACATAGCCTACTGCCAAGATTTTACCATCCGGCTGAATTGCGACACTGTAAGCAGCTCCCCCATAACCAAATTTGGTGTTTACTATACCACTATTACCAAAGTTGGTGTCGAGGTCACCAGGATTAAGTACGAGCTTGATAGTAACGTTTTGATTGGCGCTGGTTGCAGTACCATCGCTGACGTTGACTTGCAGATTTACACTGGGGTTACTTTGGGGATTAAGGTCATCAATATCATTGATAATTAGCTGTCCAGTATTGGAATTAATACTGAAAGCTTGATTACCGTCACCATCTGTGTCTATATTTCCATTTACGATTGCCCAGTTAGAGAAGGTAGTGTTACCATCAACATCTGTAGCTGTTAAATTACCAAGAATTGTACCGTTGCTAGCATTTTCAGCAACGATTAAAGGATTAATGGATGTAACTACAGGTGCATCATTGACAGGATTAACCGTAATTGAAGCTGTGTCAGTACCACTACTAAAGGCAGTGGAACCACCATTTGCACTTGTGCTAGCCAAGCCACCATTTATTCCACTAGTTTGATCCCAAGCGCGAAAAGTAATGGCGTTGCTAATAGTACCGTTGAAGTTAGAGGATGGGCGGAAATAAACACGGGTGTTAGCATCTGCTGCTAACAAGCGGGCGCTAGTATTAGATACTGTACCCAGGCTAGACCAGTTTACCCCATTGTCAGTGCTATACCACCAGGAACCGTTGATGGTGTCCGCAGCAGTAATAGCTATACCAGTGACTGCTTTACTGTTGGGGTCGTTGACGTTTCCTCCTAATTTCACCAATGAGGAGACTAGGGTTCCCACTGCTCCGACAGGTGCGTTTGAATCTTCGTTGATTGAATTGAGGGTAACAACGGTGTCTGTTAATGTAGGAGCAGTGTTAGATGTGCTAGTACTAGAGGTAAAAGAGTAGTTGAGGGTGATATTACCTGTATTACTTTGATACCCATCCACGGCAATGTAATAAGTTGTTCCGGCAGTTACAGCAAAGCTTACCTTACTAGCAAGACTTCCACCCCCAATATCGTCGTTAGAAGTAACGAGGGTTAAACTGTTGACGCTATTGCCTGTATAAACGTAAAGGTAAGTGTCAAAACTACTATTTATAGTATCAAAAACAATGTTTCCAGAAGCGGGAGCAGTCCAACTCCACCAGACAGAATTAGTGGTTCCTGATTGGATTGGCTCACCTGATTCACTTGTAGCTCCTACATTATTGCCTGTACTACTGCCTGAGTTACCAGAAAGTATAATCCGGTTTACAAAGTTGTCATTTGAGGAAGGTAAAACAAAGTTGTAAGTCTCTAATATTTCTGGTTTGAATACCTGAGCAGTTGCCACTTCACCTCGACTGATTTCCAACTTCCAGTCTCCGCCTAAAGCAGCATTGCCAGTACGGTTGGCAGAAGCAGCAATGCTAGCTTTTGTCAACTTGTGCAACTTCTCAATGAATTCTTCCCCAGCGTCTCCAGCAGCAGTATTACAGCCGTAGAGTAACAGAGATGGAGAGATGCAGAGATGGCAAGATTGAGAGAACCAGGTTTGCAGTTTTTGGGTGTAGCGTTGCAATGTGCTGAGACTAAGTTGGGTACTACCTAAGTAGAGGCAACCAGGAGAGCCATGAGAGATAATATGTACACTTTCAACTCCACGGTGCTGTGATAGGACTTCAGTAATTTGATCTACCCCATCCCGGTTTTGATCAAGGATTACTGCCTCGGTTTTAGATACAATGGCATCTAATAATTTTTCGTAGCTATTTACTGAAGGATCTATGAAAATAATGCTTGTGGTTTTGAGGTTCATTATATTACATTCATAAGTTAATTTTGAGTTTTAATTACTATAAAACCCTACTTCTAGAAAATGAGATATTGGGTTCTAGAAAATAAGAAACCATTATTCAGAAATCTAATTTAATCACTAAGCCAGATTTATTCGTTTAAGACAAGAACACTTAATCAAAAAAATTACAGCGATGATCTTAGTACTATTTTGCTGAGATTCAGCCTTAATTTCATCGATGTATTTCCTGAAATATTATCAAGATACTGTGAAGAGTATTAAAGAGTACAGTAATCAGGGGTAGCGCATCTCAAACCCAATATCTTTATTTACATCAAGAGCAAGCAGGTGCCCCATCATAGACATATTCGCTTTTTCAAGGCAACCCCAAGTACTACCACGTCCATATACGGCATCCGCGAACTTGAGCTTTTTCCTTGGCGGAACACAGGACATGGTTGCTGGTGATGGGGCGCTGAGTAAGGAAATCTGGGGATGGAGGGAGAAGTAGCGTAGGCGCAGCCCGTCGTAGACATCGCTCCTATGGGGTGTAGTCCACCAATCGTCTCCCCAATCGATTTTCTCTCTTATTTGCAAAAGTCTTGCTTACGAAGACATTTAGATTTTATGTAAAACACGCTCCTTATCAAGGAACTATTTCTGAGTCAGGCTTTCAAATCAGCCGTATAATCCATTACCGCAATTCATTTCTACCCATGATTCGAGGTCGATTTGAAGTACAATCTCATCAAACCTTGATTCATGTACAAATGAGCCTACATCCTTTTGTAATGGCGTTTTTAAGATTCTGGTTTTTCTGCTGGTATAGTGCAATTATTCCCATAATATTGGCAGGTGCTATGCCTGATCAGATGGCTGCATTATTTGTAGGAATGCCTATATTGATGCTAGCTATCTTTTGTGTATTTTTTTGGTTTGAAGCGAATCGCAGCCGTACTGAATTGAGAAAAATTATTCAAGGACAAATATAGTGAATGGTCTTTTGTTTTTCATAGTTTGCATTAGCCAAGATAATAGGAAGCTATGGGCAGAAAATGTGGACTCACGCTAGGTAAGTTTGCACCGCTTCACAAAGGACATCAATTTGTGATTGAGACGGCTTTAGCAGAAATGGATGAAGTACTAGTGATGATTTATGATTGTCCAGAGGTAACAGCAATTCCCTTAACAGTTCGGGCTAGATGGTTACGAAAACTGTATCCTCAAATTGAGGTGATTGAGGCATGGGATGGGCCAACAGAAGTTGGTGATAGCTTTAAAATTAAGAAAAAGCACGAAGAATATATACTGAAAAAATTAGAATCAAAAAAGGTTACGCACTTTTACTGTAGTGAATTCTATGGCGAACACGTAAGCCTTGCATTAGGAGCCGTTAATCGATTAGTAGACGGAGATCGCCAAACTTTCCCTATTTCTGGAACAAAAGTCAGAAAAGAACCTTATGCTTTTAGAGATTATTTACATCCTGATGTTTACCGCGATTTAATTACTAATATAGTGTTTCTCGGTGCACCCTCGACTGGAAAAACGACTATTGCATCCCGATTAGCAAAAGAGTATAAAACCTTATGGATGCCAGAATATGGGCGGGAATATTGGGAAAAACATCAAATTAATAGAAGGCTGTCGCTGTCTCAACTTGTAGAAATTGCACAAGGACATTTAGAACGTGAAGAAAACTTGTTGTTACAAGCGAACCAATATTTATTTACAGATACAAATGCATTAACAACTTATCAATTTTCTTTGTACTATCACAAAACTGTTGCTCCAGATTTAGTGGAACTAGCACATCAGGCTGTATCTCGCTATGATTTAGTTTTTCTTTGCGATGTAGATATACCTTATGATGATACATGGGATCGGTCTGGAGAGATAAATCGTAGCATATTTCAAAAACAAATTAAAAACGATCTAATTATTAGAAAAACTCCCTTTTTTATTCTGAGTGGGGATTTAAATACACGCATTGATTTTGTTAGCAAGATATTGAATCGATACCAAAAGTATCATAACTTATTAGATTTATTTTCTTAATAGTGAACATAATATGCTTGAGTTTTGGAGTGTTAATAATATTGCCTTCAATATTCTGGGTTATCCCATAAGTTATATCGAGTTTCTAGGAACTATTTTTTATTTATGGTCAGTATGGCTAATATCTCAAAGAAATATATTAACTTGGGCTGTAGGAATAGTTAGTGTCTTACTGTACATGGTGCTTTTCTACCAAATTCGCTTGTATTCAGATATGGTAGAGCAAGTTTATTACTTGGGTATAAGTGTTTATGGCTGGTGGCGATGGAGTACACCCAAGCTAGATAGTGGAGAAGTTTTAAATGTTCGATATAGCCCAAGACGCCAAATTATTTTGGCAGCTTCAGTCACAATAGCCTTAACTTTTGTCATGGGAGCATTGATGAGTCAGATTCATATAATACTGCCAGCAATATTTCCAGAGCAAGCTTCTTTTCCTTACTTGGATGCACTCACAACAGTTATGAGTTTTACAGCTATGTGGCTAATGACGCACAAGCGAATTGAAAGTTGGTATTACTGGATTGTAGTTGATATTATTGGCATTTGGTTATATAACATTAAAGGAGTAAAATTTATTGCTTTACTTTATGTAATTTTGTTGTTGATGGCAATTAACGGCTTAATATCTTGGCTCAAAGCAGTTAAGGTGCGCCATAGTTAAATTAATTAAGTGTATGCTGACAATACCTTATGACGTTTTAATTGACACAAAAAAACGAAGTTGATAAAATCTTCGAGAATTTCAACAAAAAATTCTCTTAATGAACAAGCAATATTATCGTGTTTGGGTAGGTGGATTAACGCTTATCGGCCTTTCTCCATTCATAATTTTGGCTGGGCAAACTCCTGCATCTGCGGCTTGTCCCATACCCGACTCCGTTGGGGATCAAGCTACCGTTATTACGTCTTTTCTTGACTCTGAATGCACAAAACAAACCCTAACGCAAGAAACGACTTATTATCGCTATTACAATAATGATAATACTTATCGTTTTGGTAGATATTTAACAGCTAATTTTTATGACAGTAGTAATGCTAAAACTACATTAGATGCAATTCAAGAACTAGCTCTAGCTCAATATTTTGGTCCTCCTCCAAATTTAGCGCAATTGAGAGAAAGAGTAAGCTTGCCAGCAGGATTGGATGTCTATGTTGGTATTGCTGGGCCTCAATCTCCTAGTACCTGCTACCCTGGTGGCGCTACGCAAGTTTTTATAGAAAATACAAGAACTCCAGGTGTCTCATTTGTTTTTGATGGCAATGTACCTGATGGGGGTTCCTTGCCCGCAAATTGTTATACTATTGCCAAACCGATTCCCGAACCATCTCCTCTGTTTGGCATTGGTGCGATCGCAACAATCAGTTTGATTTTTACCTTAAATAGTGCTTTATTGCAATCTCAAACTAGGCAGACGACTAATGGTTAATAGTAGTCCGCCAAAGTCTTGTTAACAGATGGGAAAAGGGTAAAGGTTTTAAACCTATCCCTTTCCCCTTTCCCCTACTTTACTGGTTACTCTATTTTTAAGTCTTTAAAAGGAATGGACATAAATATTTGTTGCTTGTTGGATGATAGCCGATGACTGTACTCCACCAAGAGGCATAGTAAGCGATCGCTTTGCCAAAAAAATAAAATCAGAAGTAGATAACTTAGCACATTGCACGCTGATTTCAATTACTGGCAGCTACGGGTTGATGATTCCCCACTAAGTACAGTTGAAAATCTGGTTTTCTGTGCAATATAAAACTGCCCTAGACGTAATCCAGAGCAGTTTTTGATAGAAGTAAATTGTATAGGAGACTTTTACTTTTGTCCCCAGTTTATCCATAGTAAATACCGTTATATAATACTCTTCACCTCAAGTTTCGTGTTTTATGCAAAAAACGAATAATCTTGAAGTTGGCATTACAAAGATTAGAAGTCAGCATCAGCCAGCGTATCAAAGACGGTATCCGCGACTTTGAGCCTTTTCCTTGGCGGGCTACAGAACATGATTGTTGGTAATAGGTTGCTGGGTAAGGAAATTTGGGGATGGAGGAAGTAGCGACACCGGACAGCCCGTCGTAGACATCGCTCTCAAAGCTGGGCATAGACATCAACCAATAATTAAATGTATCATTCGCGGTCGATTCGCTTACTCCCAACTGGATACCAAGAAGTTGAACTGATGAATAAAGAAACAAAAGATCGCATTGCCTTTTAGACAACTTTGATTGGATGGGTGACGACAGCCCAATGGCTATAACCTTCTTCGTTAAAAGGAATCTTGTCAGGTTGAGTATTGTCTTGATCGTCGGTGGCGCGAGCAAGTAAACCATAGCGACCTGGACGTGCATCCCATTCTAAATCCCATCGTACCCATGCTTTGGTAATATTGGGTTCTCGTAGACTGACTTTGCTCCAGGTTTTACCATCGTCTAAACTGACTTCAACAAAAGTAATTTTCCCTTCACCTGACCAGGAACGTCCGCGAATAAGACGTTTTCCAGTTGCTATTTCACCATCCCAAGGTAATTCAAAGGCACTTTTAACTTTCTGCTCCCTCAAGATTTGTCCCATGACTCCTTTGGCTTTCAAGTCCTCTGAAACAGGATAGTCTTCCCCAATTAAGACATACTTCTTTGTGTTGTATTCAGAAAACAGGGGTGTCTCTGAAACCCGAATGCTACCAACCCATTTGGTGTGAGCAATCCCCACCCAGCCCGGAACTAACTGGAGTTTAGACTAAAAGCGATATGAGAGAACGCAAATCAAATGGAATTAGAGATTAAAAATATTATCTTGTCAGCCTCAAAGCATCCGCGACCTTTAACAATTCTGTAGTATATCTGCTCCA
>NZ_JAIVFS010000169.1 GCF_020829645.1 Nostoc mirabile CHAB5784
GGAGCAGATATACTACAGAATTGTTAAAGGTCGCGGATGCTTTGAGGCTGACAAGATAATATTTTTAATCTCTAATTCCATTTGATTTGCGTTCTCTCATATCGCTTTTAGTCTAAACTCCAGTTGGGTTGAGGAACGAAACCCAACATTTTCGGTGGTTTGTTGGGTTTAACTTCGTTCAACCCAACCTACGCAGTTTATGGTTTTTGACTCACCATGATAGCGGTGCGTTATGGCTTTAGCCTAACGTACTTAATTACGAATTACTTTAAGAGTGTTCTAAGAAATAAATGATCCAAAACCTGTCATTGCGAGCGCAACGAAGTGTAGCGTTCGCGGAGCGTCTCGTAGAGAAGCAATCGCAATATCTTGGGATTGCTTCATTCCGCTTTGCTCCATTCGCAATGACAATTGGGCACTTTTTTACTTGGAGTACTTTAACGTGCATCCCCAATCAGCACAAATGGCGACCAATAATAAGGATGGCGATGGTCTTTAATTAGCTTCAACTTAGCTTGTTGCAAAGCTTCCCCTTTCGTCATCCCCTGCTTGAGATTTTGATAAAAATCAACCATCAATTGCTGAGTTGCTTCATCATCAACCGCCCACAAACTTGCCATCACAGCTTTAGCACCAGCACGCTCAAATATATAAGCAACTCCTGCAATTCCTACGCTATTAAAATTAGTGACTACAGCAGTTTGACAGGCACTGAGAGTAATCAGTTGTGTGCCTTGTAGTCCTAAAAGAGCAGCATTGGCAATGTCTAAGGGGTTGTCAGCAAATAGTAATCTATTATTTTTTAAATCCACTTTTTTGCAGTCTTCAGTTTGAAAACAGCCGTGAGTTGCTAAATGCAAAAAGTCAAAGCGTAATGCTTGGGATCTAAACTTTTCTAGGGTAGCTTCATTGTGAATATAAACTTCACTATCTGGCAGTATTTCCTTAATCTGTCTGACTTCCGCCTCTGCACCTGGGAGATTTTGCGGGTCACGGGGCACAGGATTACCAAATGCTAAAACAGCTTGGAGTTTGCGGGGTATGGCATTTTGCACATTTGGAGATTTTAGGGAATTATTGGAAATGCGAGTGAGATAGTTGACAGGATATTTCTCGATCAGAAATTTGTTGGTTTTATTGTCGTAAAGAGTCTCAAAAGGTAAATGGCGCAGTTGACCAGTAGCAATAATACTTAGTTCTTTGGGTGATAAAGCTTGAATTTTGTCTTCGATGGGACGAATGAGAATATCATAGAGTTTGTCACCTGTTTCAGTGAAGTCAGCATCACCATCGTTTTGTACCTGTTTTAGGTAATCGGTAATAAGTTTATTAAATTCAGTGGGATTAATAGATTTTTTAATAACACTCAATTGACCTTTTGTAAAAATAAAAATTGCGACGTTATTAGGCATATTTATCACATTAGTCAGCAAGACAGGTTGAACTACAACCGTTCCTGCGGGTATGGAGGATGTCAGGTTTTTAATATCTGCGGGTGTAGTTTCAAATAGTTCTGCTACTTCAGGAAAACGGCGAGAGATATCTTCGGCTTCTGAATAAACTCGTGCTTCTAATTGCCGAATTTGTTGAGTTAATGCTTCAGAAAACTTTTCTTGCAGTTGTTGTTGCAGGGATTCCAATTGTTGATTTTTTTTACTCCAGTTATCAAGAGCTTTCTGTGCTTCTGGGTTGGTAACTTTGGCATTAATGAGACGAGTATAATCAGCAAGGTCGGCTGTGGTGAATAGGTTAACCCATTCAAAAGCTTGAGCGTATTTTTTTTGATTAATCAGGACATCGACTAAAGCAGTTGCATTTCCACCGTTTTGCTGTAAAAACTTTTGGCGATTTTCTCGTTGCAAACCCCGGCGCATTTCTAAGCTGATTTTGAGAGATTGCTCTAAATTAGTAATGGCTTGGGTTGGTCGATTTGTACTTTGGAAGAGTATACCAATATTACCCAAGGTGACAGCTTCAACAGAGCGATCGCCCACAGCACGCAAAAGGGGCAGAGCTTGGTTGTAAAAATCGAGTGCTTTTTGCTTTTCTCCTAAATCGTCGTAGACTCCACCGATGTTATTGAGTGTAATCGCAACACCAGTGCGATCGCTCACAGCACGCCAAAGGGGCAGAGCTTGGTTGTAAAAATCGAGTGCTTTTTGCTTTTCTCCTAAAGCGTCGTAGACTAGACCGATGTTATTGAGTGTGCGAGCCTCACCAGTGCGATCGCCCACAGCACGCCTAAGGGGCAGAGCTTGGTTGTAAAAATCGAGTGCTTTTTGCTTTTCTCCTAAATCGTCGTAGACTGCACCGATGTTATTGAGTGTAGTCGCTTCACCTGAGCGATCGCCCACAGCACACCTAAGGGGCAGAGCTTGGTTGTAAAAATCGAGTGCTTTTTGCTTTTCTCCTAAAGCATTGTAGACTGCACCGATGTTATTGAGTGTAGTCGCTTCACCTGAGCGATCGCCCACAGCACGCCTAAGGGGCAGAGCTTGGTTGAAGAATGACAATGCTTGCTGCTTTTGTCCTAATGCGTCGTAGACTCCAGCGATGTTATTGAGTGTGTTGGCTTCGCCAGCGCGATCGCCCACTGCACGATCAAGGAGCAGAACTTGGTTGTAGAATGACAGTGCTTGCTGCTTTTGTCCTAATGCGTCGTTGCAAAACCCTAGCTCATTGAGTACAAGTGCTTCAAGTTTTTGGTCTTTAAGTTCTCGTACCATAACCAAAACTTGCTGAAATATAGGTATTGCTTGTTTATATTTCTGTTGCTGTACCTTTTGTGTCGCCTGCTCTAGCAGTCTTTCTGCTTCTTGCGCTTGGGAGTTTTGAGTTTGTCCCCAAGTGGGTTGAGCCATCAGCATCACTGTTATAGGCGTTAGATAAACGCCCACAGCCAAAAGACTGGTGAGAATTTTTTTCATAGAATAGCGCAGAGGTAGCTGTTTTCAATTGGGTCTAGAAGCTGTCGTTACCAACATCGTGATGTTTGTGATGAACATCGTGATATTTGTGATGAACATCGTGATATTTGTGATGAACATCGTGATATTTGTTATTAATATCGTGATGTTTGTGATGAACATCGTGATATTTGTTATTAATATCGTGATGTTTGTGATGAACATCGTGATGTTTGTTATTAACATCGCAATGTTTGTTATTAACAAGTGGTGGGGGTTTAAGTCCCCAGCTAGTAAGACAGGCACTTCTGTTTTGTGTCGGGGTCTAAATCCCCGTCACAAAACGTAATTGCGAATGGGCGAAAAAGCGAATTGCGAATTGTTTTAACATCGTGTCTGTCGTTAGGAACGTCAAAATGGTTAGGGGTATAGATGTACGCCCCTAGAGATGAAAGAATTCACGCTCAATAAGGTTTTGCCAGAATAGTGACCGTTTGTTGTTGCGAATTGAACTGGATTTCATCTACCACATATTGCCGATTTCTAGCCACTGATTGAATACCCCGCAACTGTGCTGTGGAAACTACAGGTGGTTTCAGTTTCACCACTGCTTGACCTTGAGTAGAATTTTTTACAGTAAAATTATTTATAGGTATACCACTCCAAGTTACTGGCTTGCCTGTAGGACGTTCTCCCCCACCCCGGATAATTGGACTTTTATTACTTCTGTAAGCCAATGCCTCTTTCTTGAAAACTACTCTTGCAATTTGGCTCAGAGGAATCGTGGTAGTTTTGTCATTACGCTGAATTGATAGTGCTTGCCCTTGTGCATCAATTCCTATTACTCGACCACTGCTTGACTCACCCTTTTTAAAGAAGACCTCTGCTAACTCTGGTAAGGCTACTGCAAGTTCTAATTCATCTGCTTTGATTTGTGTCTGTGCTAACAAGAAATTTCCTGTCTTGACATTTTGGCTAATTACAGCTTGGATGTTTCCTGCTAGCGCTGCTGCCATTACTAGGATTGCCACAACCCATCCCTGGAAAAAAGCTTTCATGGCTTTAACAGTATATTTGACTATTTTAACTTTCTCACTAAACTTCCAAAGCGGATACCAAATTTCCGTAAAATTACTAAAAGAAACTGATTATTCACGTATCTACGGTGTACACACAAGTCGAATTACCCCCCTTAATCCCCCCTTAGAAAGGGGGGAAACTAGATATCCAGTTCCCTCCCCTTTCTAAGGGGAGGGTTAGGGTGGGGTAAAACCGACACTTAAACCCAGATGAGTAAACTATTTCACACTTGTGTGTACACCGTAGCGCCTTTTAGGAGAGAGGTCAGAGTGTATTGCATACAAAGGAAAAACGTTATATAACTCGGTGCCGTACTCTCGGCGGTAACACACCCTACATTGTTTCTTTAATTACGAATTACGAATTAGTATGACACAAGCCCCAAACCCTAACCAGGAAACCAATATTTTAGGTAAATTCACGAGTGTACTTGGCTTACTGGGTGCGGCGCTTTTCTTTGCAGGCTGGATTTACCGTTGGTCATATTTCTACTTTTTTCAGCTAGAAGTCAATACCCTCGACTTACCTGCACAGTCTTTTTTGATAGTTCCCCTGCAAATATTTCTCGGAGATGGTTGGGCAATATTTAAAACAGCGATCGCCTTTTTTATAGCTGCGATCGCTATTCAGGCAACGTTATGGTTAATTAAGATTATCAGTGATACAGTTGTCTCTGCAAGTCAATTACTATTGAGTCGCATCATCTCTGCTACCCAACACAAACGCTCATGGACAGCTAAACAGCTAAAATCTCTGGCTGAATTTAGTTCTGGGCAACTGCGTTCAGTTGATTTTCTGCGATCGCTAGTCAATGAGATAGTAATAGTATCCTGGGTATTAATTGTGATATTTTGGTTAGCTCGTTGGCAAGGTATTGCAGATGCACAACGAGACGCTGGTCAAAAATCCACTTTGCCTGTTGTAGCCTTAATTACACCTGAAGAAAAGTTTGCTGTGGGACGCAAACTTGATGATATATTTGCAGATCCATCTTTGAAAGGTTATCGCATTATTGGCGATCGAGGTCTATTCAATGACTTGCGAGGCAGAGAAGATAATGATATTAGCAATCCACAGCAGCCGAGAGTCTGGCGCTTACTCTTAGAACGTGGCGGCTGGATTTATT
This sequence comes from Nostoc mirabile CHAB5784, assembly GCF_020829645.1. GTDB lineage: Bacteria > Cyanobacteriota > Cyanobacteriia > Cyanobacteriales > Nostocaceae > Nostoc > Nostoc mirabile. The sequence goes on from NZ_JAIVFS010000169.1 coordinate 5,113, forward strand.
TATTTAGAGCATTACCCCCTCAGGCAAAACCTGATGAGATCCCATCGGTGTTGGCAATTCAAGAAAGTGACAAGGGACATGTCATTATTCGCAGTCCAGAAGCTTCCAAAACGAGTTCTCCTTGATATGCTTAGGACTTACGCAGTGAAAACCTGAAACCTCGATCCCCCCTAACCCCCCTTAAAAAGGGGGGGATCTGAAAGAGCCAACTTTTTAAGGGGGTTGGGGGATCTATTCTGCGTAAGTCCTAATGCTGATATCTTGCACCATTCTCAATTGACCAATGACCAATGACGGTCTTCACGGAAAATAGCGCAATATGTAAGCGCATTAGCTTATCAGCACTCAATTGGTAAACTGTGTAATAATTTTTGATGACACCAGGGGGAAACTCCTGGTTTTTTTGTATTTGAACCGCAGAGGCGCAGAGAGCGCAGAGGACAAAGATGACAGAAGCGACTCTTCCAGCTTTAATTGAGCAAATGTTGCAACCGGGATTTTATCCCCATCCTGTAACAGAACCTATTCAATTAATTCAAACCCACATTTCTTATGTGCTGCTGACTGGGGATTACGTCTATAAGGTGAAAAAACCGATGAATTTTGGTTTTTTGGACTTTTCTACCTTAGAGAAGCGGCAGCATTTTTGTCAAGAAGAGTTACGGTTAAATCAACGGGGAGCAGGTGAACTGTATTTAGAAGTTTTGCCCATAACTTTGGTAGGGGAGCAATACCAGTTAGGGGGAACGGTCGAGGCTGTAGAATACGTGCTGAAGATGCGCCAGTTTCCCCAAGAGTCGCTATTAAGTACACTTTTTGAGCAGGGTAAGTTAAATGAGACGCACCTAGATGAGTTAGGACGGGTGGTGGCTCAATATCATGCCGAAGCACAAACGAATGATTATATTCGCAGTTTTGGTGAAGTGCCAAAAGTCCGGGCTGCATTTGATGAGAATTATCAGCAAACTGAAAAGTATATTGGTGGCCCCCAAACACAGGCGCAATTTACAGAAACAAAGCAATATACAGATAAGTTTTTTACCGAACGTCCAGAATTATTCGCTAGCAGAATTCACAACAACTATATTCGTGAATGTCACGGAGATTTACACCTAAGAAATATTGCGCTGTGGCACGATAAAATTTTGCTGTTCGATTGCATTGAGTTTAATGAACCGTTTCGCTTTGTCGATGTGATGTACGATGTGGCATTCACGGTGATGGATTTGGAAGCGCGACAGCGTAAAGACTTGGGTAATGCGTTTTTGAATGCCTATATAGAGCAAACTGGAGACTGGGAAGGCTTACAGGTGCTACCCTTGTATTTAAGCCGTCAAGCTTATGTTCGAGCAAAGGTAACTTCATTTTTGCTAGATGATCCGAGTGTACCCGCGACGGTAAAGGAAGAAGCGACAAAAACTGCTGCTGAGTATTACAAACAGGCTTGGGACTACACTAAACCAAAGTTGGGAGAAGTAATTTTGATGTCGGGGTTGTCGGGTTCTGGTAAAAGTACCACAGCAAGGCATTTAGCGCGTCAAATGGGAGCGATTCACCTGCGTTCTGATGCAGTGCGGAAACATTTAGGGGGAATTTCCCTGTGGGAAAAAGGCGGCGATGATTTGTATACCCCTGAGATGACCGAAAAAACCTACACACGGCTGTTGGAATTGGGAATTATCCTAGCTAAACAGGGTTTTTCGGTGATTTTGGATGCCAAGTACGATCGCCAGCAGTTGCGGCAAGAAGCGATCGCTCAAGCTACAAAGCACCAACTTTCCCTTCAGATTATCCAATGCACAGCACCCCTTGAAGTTATAAAAGAGCGTCTGAACAAGCGCACTGGTGATATCGCTGATGCCACCGCCGATTTATTAGACTCACAAATCAAACAAGCTGAACCTTTCACTGAAGAGGAACAATCTTACGTAAAGATTTTGGATACAACCCAACCACAGCAGGCACAATTAAAATAATTCGTAATTCGTAATTCGTAATACTTCGGCTCCTTTCGACTTCGCTCAAGGCAAGACGCTCAGTACAAGTTCGTAATTCGTAATTCGTAATTGAATCGAAAATTAGGAGTTACGTTAGCGTAGCGTTAGCGAGTCATATCATGTTCGCATAATTAGTTATGATTCCCACAGTCATTGCACCCCACCCCTTAATCCCCTCCCCGCTAGCGGGGAGGGGAGACAAAGCGTAGCTTTGGCGGGGTGGGGTTCTTCAGGTTTAATAAGGAATCAAGCGGACATGATATCAGACGCTCCTACGGACGCTCGTTCCTCTCTACGAGACGCACTCGCGTTCGCTACCGCAACGCTTACGCTAACGCAACGCTTACGAGCGTCATTAGTAATTAGTTAATAGCCTTTTTTTTACTCTATGGCAGACAAAAAGAACGACCTTTTTAGTATTTCTCCCAGCTTTTTTTCTCAGTTGTTATTTGGGGCATTTTTAATATTTATATTAATAATGACCGGCTCCGCACCAGCCCTGAGCATCTTTTTAGGTATCATGGGCGGTTTCATCCTCAGCTGGATCACAAATGTAACTGATAATAGCGCCCAGGCGTCAACTGTCGCCTCCTCTGATGGTGTCGATACAGGGCTAAAATACTGGTTATTTTTCATGCTTGGCTTTGTATATTTGGGGTATCCAGCACCCATGAGTGTCTTGCTAGGTGCATTAGGCGCTTTAGCTGGAGGCTGGATTACTGCTTGGTGGGGAAGTAAGGAAGAAACTAGAACTCAGTTGCAAGTTGAAGAATCAGAAGAGGGCGAAATTGAACCAACGAACGACAGGATCAACAAACGGCAAACAAGAAGAACCGCCCGTCGTTACCGTCGCACCCCTGGAAGTAGTATCAATTTCAGGTTTTGGGAAAAGTAGGAATTTGGGAATGGGGCATGGGGCATGGGGCATTGGACATTAGTCAATAATCAATAGTTCTTTTTTCCCTACTCCCTCGTTTCCCACTATGTTTTTATATCTCTCTAAATTACTACCACTATTTTTTTATCCACTAGGATTAGCCTGCGTGAGTTTGGTAGTAGCATTAGTCACGTTGTGGCAACGACCTCGCACTGCGGCGATCGCAATTGCTTTTGCTTTGACTTTATTACTATTTTGTAGTAATGCTTGGATTGCTAAATCATTAGTGCGATCGCTAGAATGGCAAAATCTTCCACCCGCCCAAATACCAGTTGCAGAAGCGATTGTAGTTTTGGGTGGCGCAACCAAATCAGCTTTTCCCCCCAGACCTACCGTCGATTTAAGTGAAGCAGGCGATCGCGTGATTTATGCTGCACAACTGTATCGCCAAAAAAGAGCGCCTATAATTATTCTTAGCGGGGGGCGTATCGATTGGCGTGGTAGTGGTTCCTCAGAGTCGGCAGATATGGCAACAATACTTACATCTATTGGTATTCCATCTGAGGCAATTATCCAAGAACCTGACTCTCTAAATACTTATCAAAATGCTGTAAATGTCCGCAAAATTTTGGAGTCTCGTGGCATTAATCAGGTATTATTAGTTACTTCTGCAATGCACATGCCGCGATCGCTTAAGATTTTCCAACGTCAAGGAATTAATGCCATTCCTGCACCGACTGACTTTATTGTTAGTGAGGGTGAACTGCAAGAACTCGGCAACACTCCCAAAGCCGCTATACTGAATTTATTACCTGATACCGACAACTTGCACCAATTTACCAGCGCTTTAAAAGAGTACATTGGTTCTTTAGTTTATCGCTTACGCGGTTGGCTCTAATTAAAGTTAGGAGTTATCAGGTGTGGTAATTGCCTGAATTCCAAACTCTTAATGACTAATAACTAATAACTAATAACTAATAACTAATGACTAATGACTAATGACTAATGACTAATGACTAATAACTAATGACTAATAACTTTATGTCTAAAAATTTACCTTATATTATGCCATCCCCTCAACCCCAAGTTGAGGAAGCTTTTGCCGCTTACCAAACAACTCATCAGTTCTACCACGAAGTTCGTTCACGGTCAGAGTTTCAGCGTTATTGTGAATGGTATTATACAACAGCAGAACAGAACCGCCAAGAGCTTAAAAGAATGCGCGGCGAACTGAATATTTTTCAGTGGTTTCGCCGCCGATAAGTGATTTAGATGACTTCTAACTCATTTTCACGTAAATGGGCTTTAAACTTTTTACTAAACTGGACTACAATCGGCAGATTAGCGCTTACGGGTCTGTCTCGCCATTGGCTGGCAATACCTACTACATCGCCTTCACTGCCTTTGATGTCAAAAGGCTGATTCCGATGTTCAGGATGATGATACACTACTACCGACTCTTTAACGCGGACGCGATCGCCAACTTTCATAACAACATTTACACCTAGCATTTTCTTTTCCACAAGTATCTGCTACAAAATATATGATTAAATCGCTTAGAATTTGATTTAATCAGCTATTTCTTGACGCTTCATTGGGGTGCAACGGCGCATTTAACCCGGATGCCTCCAGGCAAGGCAGCGCGTTGCGGTGAGTCCAGCGCTGTAGGCGGGTTTCCCGCCGTAGGCGACTGGCGAACCCGGAGGGGGGTTCCCACGCCACTTGCTTTATGCCGGGGAACCCGTCCACCGCAGTGGCTCCCCGTTGTAGCGACTGCCGCACGTCTTAGCAATCCGTGCGTACTTTTTTTAGTTTTTTGCCGCGTTAATACCCATCGCCCTTACCCTCTGTGTTTACCCCAAAAGTAGGGAAATGAAAGGAAATAAGCCGATATCAGATGTGCTTAGTACTGTGACAAGATATCTAACCCTTTTATCTTCAGGGTAACTGAAACTCTAAGTCAAGAAATTTTACACAATTGGGGACTTCCAAGAAATAAATTATCCAAATGAACGAACCACTCCAGACGCAGAGAACACAGAGAGGGGAGAAATAGAGAAGATTTTTGCGTCAGTTTTGGGATATTTTTTTATTTGGAAGTCCCTTGAGTAAACAGCAGGTTTACTACCTTACTCATAAGCTTCCCTTGAATATGCTTACCCGCTAGCAACTTTTCACTCTGAACGCTTACGTTAGCTTTGAGTGAGTCACGGTAGTCAATCAATTCCTTGGTCAGATCGTTCTTTGGTAAACTTCCGGTTTCCACGCCGGTTAAAACATATTGCCACAAACGCACCCTTGTTTTGAATTTAGCGCAGCTTCATACAGAAATGCTATGAGTGTAGGTTATTCGCAATCTTTTCCATTCTTTGAGAGATAGTTTGACACTCCCCACCGATAAATCGGGGGGATTCTAGCATCACTGACGTTCTTTGCTTTTACAGGTCTTACGACCAATAGAAGTAGGGAGAACATCTCCACTAGCGTTAGTTTGGGGTTGCCCACCC
>NZ_JAIVFS010000016.1 GCF_020829645.1 Nostoc mirabile CHAB5784
TCGAGTACTTCAAACGATGTTGCCTCTGGTTTTAAACTTTTTCTTGCCAAGTTTTTGCACCATTATTTCGCTACAAGGTCAAGATTACAGGATTTCCGCTCTTCTCTAGTAAGTTTTGCCACGCTAGAGTAAATCAAAATGTGGGGCGTTACCAAAGTGGGGCGATTGCGCTTCATCAGTTGCCGCAACCACTGAAAAACAGGGAGCAATGCTCTAACAGTGAGGTAGGCAAGCAGGGGAGGCAGGGAAGGCAGGGGGAGAGAAAAAAAAAGTATATTTCAGAGTATTCTAGTAGCAAAAATTACTATTTTCTCTCTTTACTCCCCCTGCTCCCCCTGCTCCCCCTGCCCAAGAAAGCCTATTTCACGAGGATCTCACTTTTTCGCGTTGCTCCCGAAAAACATTACTCCCCTGCCATTCGACCAAGAGCTAATCTGTCTCTCGTCGCTAAAGCTGTAGGCGTGGCTGATGGTGAGCTAATAAAGAACAGATTGGACACTAGCAAGTTGATCTACTTCCAGTGTATTTCTGGAAAACAGATTGTGCCGTATGTATCTAAGATAAATATCAATTTAGATCCATAGGATCTAATGATTAATCGCTTTGTCAATTTCATTTTTATTAATTTTTTTGCCTCAGCAAAATTTTAGATACTAAAAATCTCGTAATATTTCTTGACAATATTTGAATATTCAAAGGTAAAGTAATGCTCAATATAGATTTAGAACGACTTCTTTACGCAGTACAAATAGATTTTCAAACAGAGGTTACTAAGATTGCTGGACAAGTTTTTAGCAAAACTCAGTTTCAGTTATCTGCTCGAAAAATCGGCAAGGTTCATGCAGCTTTAGTTGTACCACAAATTTATTTAAAATCATTACACCAAGACTATCAAAACATTGTTGATAATAATTTAGCTATTACTTTTAAAAGTGGAAACCGTGCTGGAGGAAATTTTCAAGTAAATTATTTACCTAAAATAAATATCTTAACTATATCTGGGTACTACAAAGATGGCACGGCTTATCTGTGTTATTCTCCAGCGATGAATCCTGATTGGTACAATGGCAAAGGTTATAAAATAGCTCGCCCTGATTGTATTGGAGAAAAGTTTGAGTTGTTAGCGAACAAGTTTTATCCATTTTTTGAAGAGTTTTTTGCAGTTTAATTAAAATTAAACCTATTGCAGGATGGCTGTAGATCGACGAATTATTTGACCAGAGTGACAGATTACGGTTTACGGTCAGATAATCTGTGTCTCTACAAAATCAGCAAACGATTAATGAGCATTGCGCCGTGATACTGAAGTTTGAGGATGCTTATCCCAAAAATTAGTGGGAGATTCCAAGCGTTCAAAAGCCTTGAGCAAGCCAGTTTTTCCACAAATTACTATTCATAACTTATTAAGTATGTCTAATTATACATAGCATTTTAATCCAACCTGTTTCAAAGGATAGGTGGATTTTAATTATTTAAAGTTTAATGTGAAAAACAGCTAATGATTAACCTTTATAAAAAATACTAATGCTCATAGCTCAGGATCAGAATCATAATAAAAATATCAAAGATTTTCTCCCAAAAGCTTTGTTATTGCAAGTTCCATCTAGTTCTGCGATGCTGATGTTGAGAATTTATTATGATGTGATTCCACGAGTTCATAAGCATTTAGAATTCTGGAAGAAAAAAGCTGAACGAATTCCTAATCCCGAATTACGTAAACAGGCTTTACTAAGTATAAAAACTAAAGCTTTCCACTGTGAAGGTGGTTCTATCTATGGATTGCTTGCCAAACAAGAAATTGAGCAAATAATCTGCTTTATTGTTGCTTATCAAACAATTAGCGATTATTTAGATAACCTATGCGATCGCAGTACTTCCTTAGATCCGAAAGATTTTCGTACTCTCCATCAAGCTTGTTTAGACGCTTTGACACCTGGTGCTAAATGCATTAATTACTACCAATTTCGTCAAGAGCAAGACGATGGCGGCTATCTGATGGAATTAGTAAAAACCTGTCAAAATGTATTAAGGCAGCTACCGTCATATCACGTAATTGCCCCTAGTTTACATCATCTGGCTGATTATTATTGTGATTTACAAGTTCATAAACACGTTCAAGTTAACCAGCGAGTTCCTCGCTTAGAAGCATGGTTTGAAAGACATCGTAACCAAATTCCTCAAATGAAGTGGTATGAATTTTCAGCTTCTACTGGCTCAACATTAGGAATTTTTTGCCTTGTGGCCTATGCAAGCGATCCAGATTGCTCCGAGGAATTAGCTACAAAAGTTAAAACCAGCTACTTCCCTTGGGTTCAAGGACTTCATATCCTACTTGACTATTTTATCGACCAAGAAGAAGACCGCATAGGTGGAGATTTAAACTTCTGTGCTTATTATAATAATGGACAAGAAATAAGTGAACGGTTTGCTTATTTTTTTAAACAGGCTGATCGAGCTGTTGCTTGTTTACCACATAAGCACTTTCATCGAATGATTAATCGAGCTTTATTAGGTGTTTATCTAGCTGATGAAAAAGTTAACGAACAGAAAAACATCAAAAAAACTGCAAAGAAAATTATCCGTTCATGTGGCGGTTCATCACTCTTTTTTCTGGGAAATATTATGATTATGGCTCGGATTCGGTATCGGAAAATCTTAGCATAATTAGTCCGACGTACTAAACGATACAAAAACTAACTAGATATTAGTTATAAAGAAGCAAGCGTATCCATCATCTGAAAGTCCAATATAAGTCTGTTATTTATTACTTGTCTAAAAAATAAGAAAGCAATTCATCAGTTTGTAAAATTGTTGGCATCCTTTTAAACTATGTTCATGGATAAAGACAAATTCTAATAAGGATAATTTAATAATGTCTAAAATTGTAGTCCTTGGGGCAGGGCCAGCAGGGTGTTCCGCAGGTTATCACTTGGCTAAAAGCGGACATGAAGTCATGCTTATAGATAAAGACTGTTTTCCCAGAGATAAGACTTGTGGAGATGGAGTCAGCCTTGGATCGGTTCAAGCATTATCCACAATGGGAATATATCCACAGGACATCAAACGTTTAGCCTCTGAGTACGCTCAAATCGATAGCTTTCTGCTCGGAGTTTCAAACGATATTAGCCATCTGTGCCCCACTGAGCTTAAAGGCTATTGCATACCTAGATTTGTATTCGACAATCTTCTTTATGAAAAAGCAATCAATGCAGGGTGTGTACAAAGAACGCAGAGGATTAGCGATATTCAACGCTATCACCAAGAGCTTAATAGTGATTTTGATTACATAATTGATGCACGCGGTGTCTATGCAGGAGAAGCCAATGCGATCGCAATTAGAGCTTACTGGAGTATAAGAGTGGCAGATTTTCCAAAAACCTATCTTTCAAAAGCTCAAATTTACTTTGATAAAACTCTTGGGGTTAATGGATATGGTTGGATATTTCCCGTAGCGGTAGACTCAGAATTAGTCAAGCTCAATGTTGGTGTGGGAGTATGGATAGATGAATATCAAAAGAGCAACATAAACATTATTCGGCTTTTCAATGAATTTGTGCAGCGTAATCAGGCTACAAAAGAACTCTTAAGTCTAGTAGTTAGTCAGCAAAAACCTAAAGCTTATCCCTTAGCTACCGCAAAACGAGCTAACACAGTCAGTTATGGCAAGGTTTTTAAAATTGGTGATGCTGCAAATCTGACAGATCCTTTGACTGGTGAAGGGATCGCAAATGCTATTCTCAGCGGCTTATACGTGACGCAAGCGATTAATATGAGTACTAGTCCAGAATTAGCATCTGAAAATTGGCAGCGTCTTTATCAGCTGTACTTTGAGCCAGATCTCGATGCTGGTTTACAAATAAAGTCTTTTAGGAAATTCTCATTTATAAATAAGTTATTAATTTGGCTGATGAATAGGAATAAGCCATTGGCAGAGCAGGTAACTTATACATTTGCCGGTTTAATTCCTTATAAAAGGCTACTTCCGTGACTCATATTCTGTTAGACAGTACAAACTCAAACATCCTTCAATAGGTAGTTTTTACAAACCCGCAGGTTAGGTTATAGAGGTGATTATCTACTTAATGTACTATTTTATACTTTAGACAATATGGGAGCTGTTTGCTTCATCCTCTACTTGAACAGTCGCGTTTCCTGGAACTATGCCCGTTTCCCCCGCTACTGCACGTCCGAGGATTTTACAAAGAGCGAGTCGATAGCCACTATTGCTTCATCCACTTTTCTGCTGCAAAGCCATTTCGCCCAGATGAAGTTCCGCCCAGATTAAAGAATTCGTGTCAAGTCCAGTACGCGGCTCTAGCCCCAGTACCCCATATCAGCAGGGCTTTCGATATCCTTGAAGCCATGCTTCGGACGATCGCCTGCGGCATTGTGGAAGATTACTTTGCGGCACTAGCAGCAGAGCCCAATCAATTCCGGCAACCTTTGTTCTAAAAATTATCTGACAACATTTAGATAAATGGCGTGATTTATTCCGGATCGCGATCGCTAAAAGGTCATTTGAACTTTTTCTGGAGAAACCTCAATAACCATTTCAATGTACCAAGCTTTAATACCCGTGTCTATTCGCACACTGACTCTATTCTAACTGACCCAACGAGTTATAAATTTTTTCCCCTGCTTGCGATGTTCAATAGCAACAGTAAAGTCGGGTGGCTCCTAGTGAAACCATAGCAGTATTAATTAATACCTTGACTTTCTCTGAGGAGTTGTATTGAACCATCTTTTAGCAGTGCTAGGATAGAAAATAAGCTGCAATGTACCTCTGTGTGAGCATTAGTTGCAGCTAAAGGTTGAATGATTGTGTCAGCACAATTTTCCCAATTGCTTGACCTGACTCAGCATATTGATGGGCAGAAGCAATTTCAGCCATACTGAAGATTTTATCCAGATGTGGATGTACCTTGCCTTCATCCACCAATTGAGCCAACTTTGACAAAATCTCGCCATGATGAGCGCGACCTCTACCAAACAGCATGGGAATCAGCATAAAAACTAGATGCAGCGTTAACCCTTTTACATGCAGTAAAGTTAAGTCTTGATGGGATAGCGAAACAATGGAAACAATTGTTCCGTTGAGAATTGCTGCTTTGAAGGCATTCTGAAGATTGTCGTTACCAACTGTATCAAACACCACGTCAAAACCCTCCCCATCCGTATGCTCTGCCACAAATTCTTCAACAGGTTGTTGCTGATAGTTGATGATGACATCTGCACCCAACCGACGAGCGATTATCCCTTTCTCATTACTATAAACCAAGGCGAATACCCTTGCTCCTGCCCACTTTACCAGTTGAACGGCAATATGACCTACACCCCCAGTCGCTCCATAAACTAAAACCTTTTGCCCTGGCTGAATCTTGGCCCGATCAATCATTCCTTCCCAAGCTGTAATTGAAACTAATGGAATAATCGCTTGGGTATGGACACAGATGAACAACTCAGTGATTCTTGGTGGGAGCGGGTAAAATATTATGCTCGACTGGCGATTGAGCGGGTGGAACGAGTAAATCAAAACGCTACACTCAATTACAATAACGATTGGTGCAAGTAGATTTATACCCAACAGTTCCGGTTTAATTTCAAAAACTCAAACCGACTCAAAAGGATGAAATCATAGACATAAAAGACAAAGCCCAATCGCACAAGTATCCTAGGATCACTAAGCGCATTGGGGCTAGTCCTCCTCAATATGCGGATTTTGAGTAGAAGAAAAAGCTTGTCAGTCGCCATTGCCTTGCTACGATAGGCTATTTGATAAATCAGGATACCACTCAAGCAGAGAAGGTTTTTAAAGAATCATGGCAGCTAAAAAACATAATTTACTTAATCACGGATGTTTCCTTAATTCCACAAATAAAAAGATAGTTGTCAATTTAGCCACGGGTAATATCTTAAATCTACTAACCCAAGAATTAAAAACTCGTTACTCACCAGAAACTCAAAAACTTGTACTTGAAGAGAGTTCAAAGCTGCTACCTGATTTGGTATTTCAAGAAATGTTACAGCGCCAACACTTCTGTAGTGAATGTTAACCCTGATAGCTTAATTGTGGTTAACTGTGCGATACAAGAGACAGAGCTTGATGAGTTTGGGTTTAATTTAAATGTCGAAGTATATTTTGTAATTGCAGATGTCAAAGGTCAAAATCACTTTCGTGCTAATCGGATAGTCCTTTGGTCAGATATTTGGGGTGATGAAGAACAGCTTTTTGATTTAGAAGATGAACTAGGTGAGCAATTCTGGACAGATTATCAAATCCAGTTACTCTTTGATGATAAAAATCAGCAAATAATTGAATTAGAAGTATCACAAACAGACGATTATGCAGCAACGTTAGAATTTTACCCATCGCTAAAAAGGTTTTCACCATCGATAGTTCCCTTTACGGATAATGACTTTTAAAATTTTCAAATCACATCAGAACTAACAGATTCCTTATAGGGAAAACCACAGTAAGGACAGAAGCGAAATTTTACTGACGTAATCGGTTCCTTACACGAAGCGCAACTATTACGTAACCCAGTCCCGCATAGAAAACAGAACTTGGAGCGCGGCGACAACCAAATATCTTCAAGTGTTGTTCCAGGCTGCCAACAGTGGGGACAAAATTTGAGAACATCTGATGCCCCAAGAGCAACCCCACGGACAACCCAACCGCATCCAGGTATTCAGATGGAATCTGCAATGCGACAGCTAGCCCACGCTGACTTTTACTATTGAGCTTAGTCGTCATCCCTCGTTCAATCTTACCTAGGCTTTGAAGATGAATCCCTGCCTTTAGGGCCAGTTCAGTTTGACTTAACGAAAGGCTCGTGCGTATTCTTTTAACGTACTCTGCCAGTGATTCTTGGGGTTGAGGGGTATTGTCCATGATGAAGTATGTATTAATATATATGTTTAATTATCTTATTTAAATATGTTTTTGGAATACTATACGCTACTTTTAGTCCGAAAAATGGTGAAATATGACAACTACATTAGCACAAGTCGCTACAGCATTCCTCTCACGAGATGGATTAGCCGCTAATACACTTAAATCTTACGAACAAACGCTACTATCTTTGCTCAAAGAACACGGCAAAACACCTGTAGAATTAGTAGACCGTCAACTACTTAAGGATTATCTACAAAGCTTAGATGACTTAAACTACACAACCCATAATCGCCATCAAGCGATAATCAGCGCTCTGTTTAATTTTGCTGTAGATTCCGGCTACATTCAATCAAACCCAGCTAGCCGTTTAAGTCCCAGGAAACCGGAACGAGAACGGGGAGAACACAAGACAGACGAGATAATACGCTATCTCACGCCATCACAGTTAGATATTTTGTATACAAACGTCAAAAAATCTAATGCCAGACTGGAGACAATAGTCCGCTTACTGCATCGAAGTGGAGCCAGGATTGGAGAATTACTCTCCTTAGAGCTAGCACACATAAATATGGAGCAACGCAAGTTCCAAGTTGTAGGTAAAGGTAACAAACAACGCTGGTGTTTTTATAGTGAAGATGCGGAAATTGCTTTACAAGACTATATCAAATATTATCGCCACTCCGCATCCAAGGCATTATTCACCGCCCAGCACCCAACGACCAAAGTTATAACAGCAGTAAGTTATGAAGCAGTTCTGGCAGACTGGAGAAAAGTAATTAACCAAAGCCATGAACTGAAAGGCATTCGGCTGCATGACCTCCGCCATACATTTGCGACTGAGCGGGTGGGACTAATGGCGATTGAGGAGCTACGGGCGCTGATGGGGCATGAAAATATCCAAACTACCTTACGCTACCAGAAAATCACATCGTCACGGGCGGAATCAGTAGCTAAGTCAGCTTTAGATAACTTGGTCAATAATATATAACTTTTTTTCATTATGTGTAGCGATCGCTAGCTAAAGTATTGCAAATTTTAAGTTATAAAATAGTATTACATATACTCCGAATCAACAGAATCAGAGATGATGAAATCTGATATACAAATCTCAATGTGAGAAGACCCCCCTGGCTCCCCTTTAAAATTTAAATACAACTGATGTTACTCCTTCGGCGATCGCCTCAGTCGGTGCTAACTCTCTTAAACTTTGATTCTGCTATTGCCCAAAGATTACCTTATGGCCCAGATACTTGTCGGCAAGGCTATGTTTGGCGCGAAGCTGTTCCCAATGACCAAACATACTGGAGATCGTTTTTATCTTCAGACAACAAATCATCCCGCGATGTCTTTGCCACTCTTGTAGCTCATAGCTCTGGGTTTTCTCTTCTTGAGAGGGACTACTGATTTCTTGGGTGCTTGTGGCGGACGGCATTTCTCACAATATAGAGGTCGAACCCCAAAAGTTTCTCGTTGTGTGGGTTGTTCGCACTGCTTACATACAAAGTTGAAAACGCGGGTGTGAATTTCCCGCTTGTGCGCTCTGACGGTGTACGAAGGGACATCGATTGTTTTGCTGGGCATTGACTACCTTTGTCGTCTTACTTCTTCAATATAGTTTTTCATATTAGTTCTGCAAGATCCGTGCGTCATCTGACTAAAGTAATTCTACTTAATCAAATAAATACTCTTGAATGTCATTTTGATGATGGCGAAGAATACTTATAGCTTTGACCTGGATTTGACGAATGCGCTCTCGACTGAGGTTTAGCTGTTGGCCAATCTGAGCGAGATTGAAATGCTGATCATTTTCTAGTCCAAAGCTTAAAGTCAACACTTGACGCTGAATCGGTGTCAATGGTTCTAAGAATTTAGCTACGTCTTGCGATAGAAGTTCTTGGGTGAGCAGTTTTTCTGGTGAAGCGCCAACGTCTGCTAAAATTTCGCCCAATTCTGTCTCTTTCTCATCTCCGACTTGTTTATTTAAAGAGATGGCTGTGCGAGAGGCGGTGAGATATTCTCGAAGCTTATCTGTGCTTATGTTTAATACTAATGCAATTTCTTCAGCAGTGGCATGACGACCGAGTTTTTGAAAGCTTTCTCGCTGCACTTTTTTAATTTTATTAAGTATTTCAGTGAGGTGAACAGGTAATCTAATAGTGCGGGATTGTTCTGCAATTGCTCTGGTTATAGCTTGACTAATCCACCAGTAGGCGTAAGTTGATAGCTTATACCCCCGGTTGGGATCAAACTTTTCTATACCTTTTTGTAAACCGATCGCTCCTTCTTGGATCAAATCTAGAAATTCCAAATTGCGGTTCTGGTATTTCTTGGCAACAGATACTACCAATCGCAGGTTAGCTGTTACCATTTTTTGTTTGGCTTTTTGTCCAAGGTGTAGTGCTGCTCGGACTTGTGCTTCGGTTTTTTCGACAACATTAGCTAATTCTGTCATTGTTGGTTCCCGGTCTAGCTGTTGGGTGAGTTCATTTTTAGATTGCTCAATGGCAATCATCTGTTGTACAAGTCTTGCATAAGCAATTTCTTCCTCTGGCTTCAATAAAGGATACTGACCAATTTCCTGCAAATAGATGCGAACCATGTCTGAACTCAGGCTGGACATACAAACTCAACGCTTTTTTAAACCAAGGAATTTAAAAGTATAAATCAAATAGCTCAATAAAGTTTTCTATTTTGAAGAACCAAAACATATTATCAATGCAGCCAAAGCAATAGATTTCCCCATCGCTTTCCAGTATCATCACTCGGGAGTAAGCTGCCATCTCGACTGCTTGCTGTTGTTGCTCTGAAAGCTGAATTTTGTGACTAGCAGTAAAGCGCTCAATCCAGCCACGAACACGAGGAATGTCAATTGTAATCGGTTGACTTAAGCGCCCAGATATCAGTTGTGCTAGGTTTTGTTCAGTATGAAAGTAAGTTGGTTTGTAACACAGTAGGGTTTGGTCTGGGATTTTCTCTCTGATTAACTCATCCCTTAATGCCATATCTTTGATAGTCACGCTGATCGCATCTTCTGTTGGCTGGTGATCCTCAGTAGTCAGCAGTTTAATCACTGACTCAATCAGTTCTACTTGAGGTAAGTAACAATGCCCGTCCTCGGCAGCTTCGCTCAAAGCATGAACAAGTCCAGCACAATATCTGAATTCGCTATCTGGTGCAACTCCCAAGTTACGGGCAATTTTATCAGCAGTCAGAAAACCGATCCCATAGATATCGGCTGCTAGCTGGTAGGGGTTATGGGTTACTGTAGCGTTCGTCGAAGACGTGCCGAAGGTATCGCTTCATCCTTATAGTATTGGAAATAAAGTTAATCTAGTACATCGATACTAGCTTACCAACTCAGCATTAATCTGAACGAAAACTCCTCAATGAAAAATACAGGAGTCATAATTACGAGTGCGTGATTGGAGTAATTTTTGACAGGAGTGGCAATTTGTTTCCAGTCTTGGGAAAGCGGTCTTGACTTATATAAACGAAACAAGAGTATAACATTAATTAATTAATACTCCTTGAACTCATGTTGTTTACGATAGATTACACAAGACAAACCATTAGGGTAGAGACTGAAAGAGTTAGCAATGGTAATGGAATGAGTAAAATTACAGTTGAAATATTAAAGTTTAGTCTCTATTGATGTAAATTTTTTTTTAGAATGCACTGATACCGATATTGTTAAGTTGATGTCTTTATTATTTTTGTTCAGTCAATGAGCAAGATCATTGCAGTTTTTAATCAGTCGGGTGGTGTCAGCAAAACCACTCTGACAATGAATTTAGGCTATCATTTGGCTCAAAGTAAGCAGAAAGTTTTATTAGTGGACATGGACCCCCAAGGTTCACTAACTGCTTTTATGGGATTAGAGCCATCTGATCTAGACAAAACAGTTTATGAAGCTATTATCGGAGAAGAACCATTACCAATTCATCAGAATATACATGGGATGGATTTGGCCCCCGCAAATATAAACTTAAGTGGTGCAGAATTAGAACTTGTAATAGCAGATATGCGAGATATTCGCCTGAAAGAGGCACTTGAACCAGTTCTCACACAATACAACTTCATTTTAATTGATTGTCCGCCAAGCCTCGGTATTCTTAGCTATATTAGCTTGGTGGCTGCCACTCACGTACTCATTCCTATTCAAACTGAATATAAAGCTTTAAAAGGAACAGAACTATTGTTAACAACTATTGCTCGTGTTCGTTCACGTGCCAATAAAAAATTGAAAATTGCCGGAGTGGTTCCGACCATGTATGATAATCGAACTGGACAAGGCTCTCAAAGTTTACAATCAATTACTAATTCTTTGTCAAAAATTGGCACGATTTATTCAGCTATTCCTCGCTCAGTAGTTTTCGCTGATGCTGCTCAAGAGCATATACCGTTAGCTCTTTATAATCCTAAGCATCCATCTGTCACTATTCTCAAACAGATTGCTCAAAGTTTGGAGACGTTGCCATGAGTCTGAAGAAGCGTGTTAGTCAACCTTATGAAATTAAAGGAGTTGATGCTTTATTTGGAGTTGAAGAAGCAGTAGACAATAGTAGTGCTGCTTTCCTTATCCCAATAGAACAAATTGTTTTACCACATCAACAACCTCGCCGCTACTTTGCTCCTCAAGCCATGCATGAGTTAGTAGAGTCAATTAAACAGCATGGAATTCTTCAACCCCTTCTCGCCCGTCCTCGAAAGGATGGGAAATATGAACTAGTTGCAGGAGAACGTCGTTTCCAAGCGGCTAAAACTGCTCAATTAGAATTTGTACCTGCTGTTATTAGGGAAATGACAGATGTTGAAGCACTTGAGCTAGCACTCTCGGAAAATCTCCAAAGAGAGGACTTAAACCCAATTGAGGAAACAGAGAGTATTGTTGCTCTCTTAGGATTAAAACTTAATCAAACTACAGAATCAGTAGTTGCTTTACTTCAATCAGCAGCTCATCCAGAACGAGAGGCTGTGGATAACGTTATCCACAGCCAAGAATGGCAGTCTCTACTTGAGGTATTTAACACAATCGGAAAGTTTTCCCCCGAAAGTTTTAGAACCAATCGTCTCCCATTACTAAAACTTCCTATAGATGTTATGGAAGCTCTCCGGTCAGGAGTAATCGAGTATACTAAAGCTAAAGTGATTGCGCGGATTAAGGATGAAGCCCTACGTAAATCATTACTATCTGATGCGATTCAAAGTAATTTATCTTTAAGTCAAATTAAAGAGCGTCTTGCTGAAATTCAAGCAAACATGCCTGCAAATACAGATAAAAAATCATCTTCTTTAAAAAAGAAGATAGATGAAGCCTACAGTAAAGTAAAAAAATCAAAGGTTTGGGATAATCCCAATCAGCACAAGCGATTACAAAAAATATTAGTAGAACTTGAAGCCTTATTAGTTGAAAGCAGCGATGATAACTGAAACTACATTTATTATGGCAATCAGCATTCCTAAACTAATTCATTCAAAAGAGGCAAACAGCGATTAGATTACTTCTCTTGCATAAAAAATCTCAAGTCTCAAGCAATAGCCTCTCGAAACGACCAATTTCTCGTAGATAAATTCCAAGTGTATCAGAGCCAAAGCTCGCCATCTTGCAAGAAAATAAATTGGTAACAGAGATTTTGACGGTAAAGTGTAAATCAAAGAGTCAACGATGATCTAAATTAATTTTTGAATCTGGCCGATCGCTCTGGCTTTGGTGTACTCAACGCCGCGTACAGTTCCGAATGGCACAGCAATGCCTATTTTACACAAGTTTCTGTGCGATGGTTCAAGCGCCACTTTAAGAGCGATCGCTTTGCGAAAAAGAAAGTGAAAATTCTTGAACCGATACATCCAGATGAATCAAAAACAATTAGAAGACTCCATTTTTGAATCAATCTTTGAGGCTGTTTCTGATGGTAGTCAACGAGAGTGGACTGATGAGGAAAAATTAGCTGCCGTAAGTGATATTGATCTTTTTCACCAACTCAAATGCTGGGCAGACAACAGCCTCAGTGATAGTTGTTGGCATGAGGCTAATTACCATTTAGTGAATAGTAGTTTATCCAAATCTTCCTTACATGGTGAGGAAGAAAAAACATACATATCTTTTTAGGAGGGAAAAATGAAATTTAACATTTATTATGACGATAGCGAATATGCAAGGGTAATGGGGAATCCAGTCTTAGGCGTTGTCGAGGCTGGTTGTAAAGATGAAGCCGAAATTTTGGCCTCTAAAAATGGTTTAGGAGGAACTGCTGGTGTATGGGCTGTAGAAGTCCAACAAGACCAAGAGTGGAAGCAACACCTAAACAGTCTTAATTGAACTAGTTAAGATCATCGCTTTGTCATATCAGGCGATCACATGAACATTTAAGACAGCGATCGCTCTTTCTTGATTGCCAAAAATTTATATACAACAAAATAACTCACTTTTACAACTAGATGTAAACGGCTACGCCGAAGCAAAAGTGAGAGTTGCAGCGACCAAACACACGCTTCAAACCCAACTGCAATTCTCAACACATTGAAAAATTACAAATCTTCGGAGTTAATCATGGATATTCAATCAGTTCTTAACCTCATGATTCAAGCACTCGTCATGAGCTTTGTCGCGCTGATGGTTTTCGATTTAGTTGGCGGCTTGTGGGTTGTACCGTTACCCCCTGCTAGATGGCAACCGCCCGTTATTGAACAGTCCACCGAGAGAGGAGTCGCAACACGACTTACTCTGCAAGAGAATATTCCTCATGTCACTCCCCTAGCTCCACAGTTCGAGCAAATTCCTGACCCCTGGAGTTTGGAAGCAGCACCAGTAAATCCCGTTTCTGCACAATCGGTTATTATCTCATTCCCTACACTGCGACTGCTGCCACCAGCCCAAGAAGTACAGATATCCAAACCCAAGAGGGCTAGAGCAAAATCGTCCACGCCTCCCAAATCCGCCTCAACGAGTACTAAGCGCCAACCCACCAAATCGCGCAAGATAACTGCACAAAATGTAGGGGTTTAAATCCCCGGTTTCTATCAAGCCACAAGTGTTGTAACGGGGATTTATACCAATTCGCAATTCGCAATTAAAAAACTTAGAGATACTTGCCTTTTAGGGTTTACATCTGTTTCATAATTTTAGTGAATTGGTATTAGACCCTGCCACAACACGGAAAAAGCGAATTGCGCTCATGCGCGAATTGCGAATTGGTTTAACAATGGGCGATCACTCTTGTTGATTTAACGACTGTCAACAAACGGCTACGCCGAAGCGAAAGTGATGTATTCATATATATAGATATGGTCAGCCTCATCGCTACACAAGGGACTCTCTTTGACCTGCAAACAGTTCTGGACTATGGGCAATCTATACTAAATATTGCTCAAGAACTCGCCAAATCACTGATTGAGCAACGGGCTATTTCCACCAAAACGATTCAAGCCCAAATGAATCGCCACTTCCACGGCACTGCAGCAGAGGGGGCGTGGCAGTGGAAAGATGCTTACGAAGCTGTGGAAGTGGCGGCAATCTTGTACTTGCGGCATAAAGGATTGTCCACCAATCCGTTAGAGGAACTGCAACTAATTGAAAGTCTCTGCCCGACGCACACACGCCGCAGCGAACAACAATTGCAACTTCAGCAGTTTTCTACCCCGTTGTCTTTGGCGTACTTGGTGGCATTGGCAGGGCAAGTTACCAGCAATGACTTAGTGCTTGAACCCAGTGTTGGTACTGGGATTATAGCCCAATTTGCTAAACTACAGGGCGCGAGTCTGATGCTGAATGAACTTGCACCCGATAGATCGAAGATTCTGCGTCGGCTGTTCCCTGGCGTTCCTTTGTTTTCGGTAAATGCCGAGCAGATTAACGACTATCTGGCTGGTAAAACTCAGCCTTCTGTAGTCTTAATGAATCCACCTTTTTCCGCATCACCCAAAGTCAACAGTCGCAATCCTGATGCTACGCCACGGCATATCAACTCGGCGTTGCATAGGTTGTGCGATCGCGGAAGACTCGTAACTATTAGTGCTAACTGGTTTTCTCCAGCTAATCCTACTTGGCGAGATACCTTTATTAAGATGCAGGAGAAGGCAACAGTAGTGCTTTCGGTGGGAATCAACGGCAAGGTCTACGGCAAACACGGAACTCACATTGATACTCGATTGACGGTCATCGACAAAGTTCCGACTGCTGACTCAACAGACATAACTTGTATTGATGATACCGTTGAACTGGGAGAATTGGGGACGCTGATTGAGCAACTACCACCGCGACCAGTATGGGAACGAATTACTCCAAATACTCAAGCTTCGGTTTCAAAAGCGGTTCGTTTAAGTCCCGTTAAGCCGGAGTCCACTCTATCAGCGCCAGTCACTCAAACATTATCCCAATTTCTTGATGTTGCACCCTTAAACTATGAGGTGATTGAGTGGGCTGCAAACGAAGGGTTGAAAGATACCCTTTACGAAACCTATTGTCCACAGCGCTTGAAACTATTGAATGCACTACCACACCCTTCACTCCTTTGCGAAAGTGCAGCCTTAGCCCTAGTGTCTCCACCGGCTCCCACTTACAGACCGCATCTACCTCAGCATATTGTGACTCAAGGCTTGCTGTCAGAAGCACAGCTTGAGAGCGTGATCTATGCAGGTCTTGCACATAGCGAATTTCTCTCAGGTTCTTACTTGGTAGACGATTCCTGGGATAATGTAACTGTAGCGGCAACTGGCTCAGAAAACGCTGTGCAATTCCGTCGCGGCTGGTTCTTGGGCGATGGCACGGGCGCTGGTAAAGGTAGACAAGTTGCGGGTATCGTTCTTGACAATTGGTGTCAGGGGCGAAGGAAAGCAATCTGGGTATCAAAAAGTTCTGCCCTAATTGAGGATGCCCGTAGAGACTGGTGTGCGCTTGGAGGTAGTGAAAAAGATATCATTGACCTGGGCAACATCAAGCTAGGCAAACCCATCCCCTTCACCCAAGGCATCCTATTCTGCACCTACTCGACTCTGCGCTCACTTCATAATGGTAAAAGTCGGCTCAAGCAAATTGTTGAGTGGGCAGGAGCAGACTTTGATGGGGCAATAGCCTATGATGAGTGCCACAGCATGGGCAATGCGATGGCGCAGTCGGGGACACTTGGCTTAGTGAGTGCATCACAACAGGGCATTGTCGGGCTGCGATTGCAAAATGCACTACCTCTTGCACGGGTGATTTACGTGTCGGCAACCGGAGCCACAAAAGTCTCAAACCTCTCCTACGCCAATCGCTTGGGACTTTGGCAGACTGGTGATTTCCCGTTTACCTCCCGTGAGGATTTTGTAGAATCAATCGAAGTCGGCGGTATTGCAGCAATGGAGGTTGTTGCTAGGGATTTAAAAGCACTAGGTCTGTATCTCGCACGGAGTCTCTCATTCGACGGCGTAGAATATGACACATTAGAAATTGAGTTAACACCGACTCAGGAAAGGATTTACGATAGCTATGCAGACGCTTTTCAGGTTATTCATAATAACTTACACAAAGCTTTGGAAGCTTGTAACATCTCAGGCTCGAAAACATATAATCGAGCCGCTAAAATGTCTGCAATGTCTCAGTTTGAATCACATAAGCAAAGGTTCTTTAACCATTTGCTCACGGGTATGAAATGCCCACAGCTAATTAAAGCTATCGAGCAGGATATCGCCCAAGGTCATGCCGTTGTTATCCAAATCGTATCGACTAATGAGGAGTTGCTTAAGCGCCGACTCAATCAGGTTCCCGCAGAGGAATGGAAGGATTTGAACCTTGATTTAACACCAAGGGAGTATGTGATGGATTACCTGTTAAGTGCGTTTCCTGTCCACTTACATGAGATTCATTCATCGTCTGAAGGTGAAGAACGCTCCGAACCAGCCTTTGATGCTGATGGCTCACCCATTGTATCTGCTGAAGCTATGGCCTTACGCGATGCCTTAGTCGATAAGTTAGCAAGTCTTGACCCTATTCCCGGTGCATTAGAGCAATTGCTTTGGCACTTCGGTCACAAGCAAGTTGCTGAAGTTACCGGACGGAGTAAGCGAGTCCTCAAGGATGATTCCGGGCGTTTATTTGTGGATTCACGGGGTGCGGGTGCTAACATTGCCGAGACTAACGCATTCATGGGGGGAGATAAGCTGATTCTCATCTTCTCTGATGCGGGAGGGACGGGGCGAAGTTACCATGCTGACCTTAACGCGGCGAATCGTCGGCGGCGATCGCACTACCTACTCGAAGCCGGTTGGAGGGCGGACAATGCGATTCAAGGGCTTGGGCGATCGCACCGGACTAACCAAGCATCAGCACCAGTGTTCCGTCCTGTGACTACTAACGTCAGAGGTGAACGCCGATTCATCTCTACCATTGCTCGACGCTTGGACAGTTTGGGCGCACTCACTCGCGGACAGAGGCAAACTGGGGGTAATGGCATCTTTGATGCTAAAGATAACCTAGAATCTCAGTATGCTGAGTATGCTTTGTACGAACTGTTTAAACAGATTTTCCAAGGTCGATTTGTCCAAGTTCCACTAGGAATGTTTGAGGCAATGACTGGACTTAGCCTCACCTCCCACGAAGGCGGTATGAAAATCGACTTACCACCTTTGCGTCAGTTCCTGAATCGGCTGCTGGCTTTGAGAATTGGGATGCAGAACTTAATTTTTGAGAGGTTTGAATTGCTGTTAAGTCAACAGATTGAAACAGCGATCGCCGCAGGTGTCTTTGAGCTTGGTGTTGAAACTCTTCGGGCTGAACGGTTTACCATCGAAAGCCAGGAAGCAGTTTATACTTATCCTGCTACTGGTAGTGTGACCAACTATCTCTTGATTGAGCGTCTTCAAAAGAACAACATTCAAACTGCTCTTGAAGCAGTGGATTCGGCTACCAAGTACCAGGGACGGCTGATGGTAAATGAGAAATCTGGTCAAGCCGCAGTATCTATTCCTACTCACAGTATATTTGATGCTGAAGGTGGGGTAGTGCCACGGGTTTTGCTGGTGCGACCACAGAAAGAAACTCGCGTACCTGTTGACAATCTTTTATCGTCAACTTGGAAGCAGGTTTCAACAGAGGCGTTCGTCGCGGCGTGGTCAAAGGAAGTAGATCAATTGCCCAAGTTTACCACCGACCACATTCACCTGATAACAGGAATACTTCTACCTATCTGGAAAATCCTGCCACAGCAGAACAATCGAGTATTTCGATTGCAATTAACTAATGGAGAGAAAGTACTGGGTCGTGTAATCAGTGCGGAGAATATTCGTGCTGTTGCTGAACAATTGGGATTGAAGAATAAGCTCTTAAGTCCACAAGAATTAGTAAGCCTTGTGCTTAATAAGCGGTATTCACAACAATTACCAGGAGGAGTAACCTTACGCTGTTCCTCTATTGCTGATGAGCGGCGGATTGAGCTAGTGAATGCTTTATCGTTGGCTGACAGGCTTGTGGCTGTTGGTTGCTTTACCGAAATCATTCAATGGAAAAAGCGAGTATTCATTCCAACTAATGATAAAGCACCGTCAATTTTAGCTGCTGTGATTCAGATTCTTGGATGAAATTTGTAGCCACTCAACAAAAGTGGCTACTTTTTCGATTTGACTATCCCACTTTCAACTGCAAATAAAAAACCTGTGCAAGCTCTAGATTAGCTGTCTCCATAGCTTTTTTCTCCTTTTTTATTGCTGAAAATGGCTATTTTAAGTTGAAGAAGGCAGGAGGCAGGAGGTCAATTACAGGGGATTCTGACAAGAACAGTAATTTTAGACCGCTAAATCTACGATTTAGCGGGGATCTTAAACCCAAGTTAGCAAGGCAAAAAGGCAAAATTTAAAACTTATTCTTTCCTCCAGCAAGAACTGCCCTCTGCCTTCTGCCTTGCCGGAGGCAGATAAATCTATCTTTGTAAGTCTATTTGTTGTGTTTGAGATTTAGCTAATATTTTATCAATTTGAGTATTAACATCCTCAAAAGTTTGCAATATCTGTGGAGTTAGTTTATTAGTCTGCACTTGACCAGATTGTAAGTTTAAAATTACCTCTCCATTTTTCTGCGAAATAGTTAAATCTCTCTGCTGGGTATTGAAAGCCAAGTCATAAATCTTTCCTAGAACTTGAATGCCATTTTCATCAGACTTACCCCAGACCATGCCAATTCTTTGAGCAATTTGAGTCAGCCGACTAATTCCTTCAAGCTCAAATGTATCTTTCTTCATTATTGTCAACGCTTCGGCTGATAATTGCTCACCAGCTTTAAACCCATTAGCCACTTCTACAATGCGTTTTTTGTAATTTTCCGACTTCCCTAACTTATCGGCGGCATTATACCAATTTCTCAAGTCATCAATAGTAACTGTCGGGTATTTCTCTACACCTAAAGGTTCGGTTTTCACATTATTACTAATGTCTGGTGTAGAAGGAGTAGTGGAGAGTAATGGAGTTATAGATTGGTTAGGTGGGGATTGTGCTGTTTGTTCTGGTGGTTTCAAAAACTGCGGTCGTGTGGCAAGGGAGCTAACTTTTTGCTGATAGTCACTATCCGTTTCAATCACAGCCCCGAATTTCTTGGTCATGCTCGACAAAGTTTTGGCAGGGATGGAGCTATCAACCAAGTTAAATACCGCTAGACCTTTTTTAGTTTCCCTGATAACATCTTCTGTTGGTACTTGCTGACATTCAACTTTTTGAGCAGTTAACCATTTAGTCACAGTATCAGCTTTCTGGTTGTCAACAGCCAAGCCCATGACTCCAAGTTTTTTGTTTGATTGGGTAGAAAATAAGAAAGTGGGACGCTCTTTAATATGATGTAGAATTTTCGCACTACTATCAATCATTTCCTGTTGTTGGCGGTTAACCGATTGAGTCTCAAAAACTTGGAATTCTTTCGTCCATTTCTGGGGATATTCAACGGTCTTAGGGTCTATTTGAGCGCAAATAACAGAAAAATTACTTTCAATAATAGCGGGTGCTGGGGTAAGTTGTCCGGTTTTGAGTAGCCCAAGTTGTCTGAGCGCGTCTTTGTCTTTCTTGAAATGTAATACCCCCAAGGCTTCACCATTCAAAAACACAGCATCTCTAGTTTTAGAAGCTGAGGTTTCGATACTCAGTTTTCGGTAATCTTGATCATTGAATGTCTGACCAGAAAAATCATAGAAGTTAATTTTATTAATTTTGAGGAGATTTCCATTGGGAGACTCACCCAGGACAAAAGCTTGATCTCCTGTCTCAGAGATTGACGTGAGCTTTAATTTTAGGGGATTACCATTTTTGAGATAATTAATTTCTTTTAACTGTTGGGCAGAATCACTGTCTAACTCACCCAAAGTCAAAGCATCAATTTTGATTTTTACTGTTTTATCAGGAATCGGCACAGTGCCAAATTCTAAGTTTACGGGTTCGGCGTTAAAAACAAGTCCTGCATAAGAGAAGTTCTTGAGTTCACGGATAGTAATTTCAACCGGCTCGTTTCCTGGTAGTCCAATAGTTGCTTTGGCGGTGGCAGGTTCTACCCCAACCATACAAGAGAGCGCTTTCGTTCCAATGGGAAGCTGTGCAGTTCTGGTTTCGAACATGGCGAATTCCTTATATTCGCCATCACTATCCTGGACAAACATTAGTCTGGAAACGTGGCGTTCATGCCCCGGTGGGTGGTGACTAGCTCTGATTTCTATCGGGTGCTTTTCGTCTGGGTTCCACTTTCTACCCAAAAATTGATTTGCCTCATTATTTAGTGTGACTAACTTCGGTTCGGTAAATTGCAGTTGCTCCAGGCGAGAGATAATTTCATTGGGGAAAGCAGCAAAGGCGAAGTTAGATACTTTTTTAGCGATCGCCTGGGGGTTTGCGTTTTCTTTTCTTGCAACTTCAAGTTCATCCTGGCGAGATGCACAGATGTTCCAAGCGGCGGCGGATAGAGCAAGTTTTTCTGACTCTGGGATAGAAGCGTAAAATGCGAGAGCCGCCTCTTGTGCCTTGTCGAAAAGTAATTTAGTTTGGCTTCTAGTAAGTTCTGGTTTTAGTTCTAGGAGTTTAGCTCCCTGCATGGTCATCCCTGCCTTGAGGTTGTGGTCAGTCACAGATTGTTGGCTAACTGTCCCCAGGTTGCGGTAGGCGGGTTTTCCATTTTCCCCAATCTCACCATCTATCTGTGCAACCGCTAATAATTTATGGGGGCGTTCACTGTTTGTGAATTTAATCTCATCTAGGCGAATATTAAGTGTCTGGGCTTTCCAGATTAGGGGATGCCCGTAGCGGGTGAGGTTGGTAATTTCGAGTTGCGTTCCTGAATCCGTTTGAACAATTGCGCTAGGGCCAGACTCTGTTTCTCGCCGCCTTGAGGCACGAACCGCAGCGTTGAATTTCAGATCAAACTCGTATTTAGCAGCGATCGCTGCGAATTTTTGCTGTGGTGTAAATTCTACTCCTTTGAATAAGTCTTTAAACTGGACTATGGGACGCGATTCTAACTGTGATTCTTGGAAATATTTATTGGTTTGGCTAATCAATAATTCTACTGGTGAGTAGCCCTTTGGTGTTATCTCCGTGCTTAAATAAACTGACGAAGATTTCTTATCTTTAATATAATTAACATCACGATACAAATAGCGGCTGTTTTCCCGGATTTTATCCATTTCAGGTTTTTTAGCACTTTTGAATAAATCAACTGCTATTTGGTTTTGATAACACCCCTCACCAATCATTTCTCGGTACATCAGGCGGTTAACATCCATCGCCTGCTGAATAATCTCCGGCGTTCTGTTAGGATTCTCTGCTAGAGCTACAACAGATTGCATGAAAGGTTTGTACTCTGGTCTAATTGGTTTGGGCTTCTCGCCATATTCCTGTTCAAATAAACTTTGATAATGGCTAGATACTTGCTCTAAATATTCTGATTTTTGTTCTAAAGTCCCATAAGTGTTTAGTACCTCAATTTCTGATTCTAATGCTTCCAGTGCCGTCACTTGATTGTTGATTATGCCCACGCTGATGCTATCGCTCATGTGGATAGCAATTTTTTCAAATGGGGGCTGGCTTCCATCGGTGGGATCATAAAATGATTGTTTTTTGAGCTTAACCGTGGGCGAATAGGCGTTTTGAGGAAAATTTCTTCGCTCTGCCTCTGCTGTTAAATTGGGATATAAGCTAGCTCTTGCTACACCAATGCAGTCACCATCGTAGTCTCGTGCTTGGCGTTCTGATTCGGTTTCTGCTGGGTCGATAAAATCAACATCAACCCCTCGTGCTTCTAACTCTGTAATTCTTTGCTGTATGCGCTTGTGGTCTTCGTCATTGACTACAATTATGCCTTCTAATGGTTCACCATCTGGAGCAAGACGGTCTAAAACGTGTTTATTGGTAGAGACACACAAACCATTAGAGTTGAGGAAAGGAGAGCGAAAGTTTAATACTTTTTCCTTTTCATCCATCCAAGAGACACAGATTTCACCATTTTTCAGTTCTTTAGATGGGATAATCATTCCTCGGTCAAAAGTTAAGGTTCTCCCAAGCGCTATATCTCTCCACTCACTTTGGACAAATTTACTCAGCTCTTGTTTGACTTTTTCAGTTTCCAAAAGCTGATTATGTCCCCCAACCAAATCAGCCTTTATGAGTTTATACATTAAAAAATCATCTTTTGGGGATTCATTATTTTCATCGCTTGTCTCATATTCTCCATCAGCATCATTCGATGTTACTAGTTCTAATTGTTTAGCTAATGAGCCATTATTAGCAGATGCAAAAGTAATTTGTTTTTCTAAAGATGCTTTCTGTGACTCGGTGAAAGCCTTACGCTTTTCGTATTTCTCACAGTAAAGTTGTGCAACAATCCTTGGGTCATCCTGATTTTCGGCTAGCTTTTGAGCCTGTGCCTCTAGCTCCTCAGCGAAATCTTTGATCCCTTGGGGAAATGATGCCAGCAGTTGTGATATGGCAGTATGACCTCGCTGTGACTGCGATTTTTCACCTAACCAAATTTTTTGTTGATATAGCCCTGGTTTAATTTGGGGTTTACTAGCACCATTGGGGTTATCTTTGTCTGTACCTTTAAAACTAGATATGGGAATGATTAAGTCGATTTTTGGTGTATTTTCTTGCCAAGACAACTCTTCTAGTTTAAATGGTCGTAGAGTTCCTTTACCAAAACGGTATTTAGTATCTTGTCCATCGCCTTCTCTCCAACCAAAGCGATGCTGAATTACTCGATAACTTTTATCTTTATGTTCTTTTATTTTAGTTAATTTAACATAAGCTTCATTTGAAATCTGTCCATAACAGTCTCCCACTAATTTAAAAGCATCTTGGTCTTTAATAAATCCTCCATTTTCTCCCGTACTATCATCTATAACTAAAATATTTAATCGTTCATTAATTGAATTTTTACAAGCACCTAAAAAAATTGAACCGTAAGCACCTCTATCTTTTCTATCGGGGCATAATTTATCAATTACTTCTAAGCATTCTGGAGAACCATACAGGAGCCTGGTTTTAGAAGATAATAAAATAATATGTCCCTCTGGGTGATTTTGTAAATCTTCTGGCTTACTATATTCATCAATATGTCCGAAAGAAAACTCTTGACCAGGAAAGTATGATTCTAATAAAGTATTGTCTATTTTCTCAGTTAAAATTGAATTAGGATTATTTTTGTCTCCGTCATTATGAATCCATTGATTCAACCTGGTATCAAAGTGTTTGAATTCTAGAGTCATACATCTATTTAAATTTGGAAAATTTCTTGGGGGGGGTAAATATGTCAAGATTAAAACGTTGGTTAAACATGAACCAAGAAAAAGTCAGTGAAGATGGTTCTTTAAAACCAGAGTATCTTCAGAAATTAATTGCTGATAATATGCGTCCTGAAATGATCAATAAACACGCTCAAATTTTGAAGGATAGGTATCTTGAGTTAAAACATCTAGACGAAACCGACCCAGAATCTTGGATTCTCTACACGGCATACGACTTCTTCACCCCAATAGAGAAAACACAGTTCAACCCTGACGGTTCTCTTAGGAAGGAATACTTTGAATCTGAGTTTAAAAAGGGTACAAGCCTTGGGTGGCTAGAAGAAATGGAACGTCGCAAGAAAATCGAGGTTGATAATTACAATAAAGTGTCTGCCGATCACATAGAACAAGGCATCAACTTTGGTGCATGGTTGATGAGAGGAAGGATTGGAAACAGCAGAACATACGGACAACGTCGGCAGCAGATGGAGCAAGACCTGCGTAACTTTGAGGATGTTGACAGTTTGCCTTTCGACAAGGACACAGCATATTAGGCTCACCGAAGCAGAGCGAGTGATAATATAAGCTGAAAGCATTGGTAGGGTCGAGGTGTGCATTACTGCATCACCCCTCCCATTCGGAACCGTGCGTGCAACTTTCACTGCACACGGCTACTCAGTGTGTTATCCATTTGTCAAATCGGACTCCCTGACCTTTTGACCTATGAAAAATGGAATGTCGTTAATCCACTCCCAATCAAATTTATTCCAAAATTGAGAAAGTTTCTCTCGGAATTTGGAGCGGTCTTTCTTCCGTATTTCTTTTAGGTCAAGTGCGGTCTTTTCGTCGTGACAATGCCGATGTAATAATTGCAGATTTTTATACTCATCCTTGCCTCTTAATGCTCTGGGGATTTTGTGATCTACTTCTAAAACATCCCATTCTTGGAAGCTTAACCCGCACCAAGGACACTTACCCTTTTGAAGTTTTAGCAACTTAGCCTTACGATTAGGCATTTGGGGGTGTATCCCTAGTCTTTTACTCCAGTAAACTGTGTCGCCATCGTAGGGGCTTTTATCGCCTTTAACTTTTACATAGTCAGTGCTACTGCAAGAAAACTCACTATGATTAAGTAACCGGAAGGGGTTCGCTGTCCCTTGCCTGGTTGCGAATACCCAGTTATTACCGCCAATGGAAGTCCAATATTTGATGTGTCCATCATTAATGTTTCCACAGCGACGTTTTGCCCATCGTCGAAGTTTCAGGTAGGTGAGGTTATCTTGTTTTGCAAATTCTCCGATTGTTTTGGCATCGGAATGTGAGTAAAAGGAAGTCCATCCCCTTATAACAGGGGTAAGGTCTTTTATGAGAGCCGCTTGTGGCGATGACCTATGTTTTGTGATAATTCTTCCGATTTCCTCAGCGTGAACCTTACTCGCCTTCGCGGATGGGATGATAAGGGTGTTAAAGCCTAATAATTCTCCGTAGCGATTTTTACTGCTTCGGTATTTCCCGGCAGGGTATTGTTGGATGTGATGACCTAAGAAATCAAATCCTGCCACACCATCCTCACTTAATTCTTGTTTAAATGTGTGGGTTAGCCGAGTTTTTTCAGGCTTTAATTCAAGTCCAATGCCCGATAGCCATTCCGAGGTAATTTCTCGGCATCTTTGGACAACGGCTTTATTCTCATGGAGAATCACAAAATCATCTGCGTAACGGATGATGTTAGGAGTTTTAAATTCAACCCCTTTTTGGTGAAACCAGGTTTTCCTCCCCGTGTGGGACATTTCTGGAAATTCCTGTTTTATCCGTTGTTCTAAGCCGTGGAGGGCTATGTTTGCCAAGAGTGGTGAAATAACACCGCCTTGCGGCGTACCCTCAGATGTGGCAGTAAATGCTCCTTTGTCTATTACCCCGGATTTTAACCAAGCTTTAATTTGTTGCCTGACCTTACCCTTGATGTTCAACTTTTGGAGCAGTGCTTCATGGTTGATGCGGTCAAAACATTTGGCTATATCCGCGTCTAGCACGTATTTTGCCTTGCCTTGAATACAGATTTTAATCTGTCTTATCGCATCGTGGCATGACCTTCCCGGTCTAAAACCATAGGAATTTGGCTCGAACACCGCCTCCCATTCTGGCTCAAGTGCAGCTTTTAATACAGCTTGTAGTGCGCGGTCATACATTGTGGGTATTCCTAATGGGCGTTTTTCTTCTATTCCTGGTTTTGGAATCCATACTCTACGGGTAGGTTTGGATTTGCCAGTAAGTTTTAATTGCCCTGCCAGTTCAAGACGTGCTTTTTGGAGCAGTGATTTAATACCGTCCACACCTGCCGTCTTTTTACCTTGGTTATCTTGTGTAACCCGTCGTACCGCTAACACCCTATTAGACCAAGACCTCATCAGCATCTTTTGGAGTTTACGGCATTGCTTGACATCACCTCGGCGGGAAGCAGCATAGATGCGTTTTTGCAACTTGAAAACATATCTTTCGGCTCGTCGCCATTTGATTGTTTTCCATCCCTCGGTATTCATTACTAAATCCGAATTAGGCTTATTCATAGCTAATGTTACCTCTAGCTTTCCCACACTGCGGCTCACGTCAGCTTATCCTGGAAGTTACGCCATCCCTTTTAAGGCATTACCCGTTAATTCGGGTTAGGCATTTGCTTCTTGAGTCATCCTGCGCCTTCATGCCTTATGGCTGATGCCTACCTGTTACCAATTTCAGGAGAACATGAAGGGTTGTTTCGTTCCCAATATCCATCATTGAGCCTTTAGGGTGTGTCTATCCATCGAGGTTATGAGTGGTGCGCTATCACGGTCGGATAATCCTGATAGTCTCTACCTTTGTCGGTTATTTCCAACCCAAGAGGTGTGGTATTTAACCACTAGCTTATTACCCTTGGCAGCGCTTAACGGTGGTTCAAACGACACTTTGCCTGTTCTACCCATAGACTCTTGCTTGCAGTAGACGCTTTCAGCTATTACCGCCTATTCCTGCTTTCACCCCCGCTTTACACCTTTGATAATCAGTCTTGGATGTAGGGGCTACCAATACAAATTGGTAGTTTGTGTGCTTTTAATCCCGCACCGGGATAGTAGGACTTGGTGTATTTTGATTGGGTTATAATTCAAGTTGGTAACTTCAATCTTTCCCTTTTTTCTTCTAGCTTTCTTAGCTGCTGGCTCGGCTAGATTTCCTCACCTATATGGATATTGAGTTGTCATTGGTTGAGGATTAAAGTGCGAACTCTACCCTGGAATGGGTTACTCAACCAAAGCCAGCCGTCCTCCTTTTCAGGTTTTGACTGAACGAATCGCACATCAAACAGCGCTTTCAGCTTTTTAGTGGCATCCTTTTACATCCGCAATTGCTCCCCTTGTACTGAGCGTAGCCGAAGTATTGCGACTGGGCAAAAAAGCGAATTGTTTGGTTAATTGGCTTGCTGTTCTATAGCTGGAGGGATTACCCGAGACGATCGCACAACTGACTTGTTGGAAGCGGCAGCAAGGAACGCAAACATCCCTAAAATAGCAAAAGACGTAATAATCACTTGCTGTAGGGAGGTAAATACTGACCTTTCTTTTTCCTTTTGGACAGTAATGCGATTGAGCTTTTGCTGAAATGCCGACAAATATAGATAATTCAAAACTTGTTCACACAAGGCAGGGTCTTCACCTATTTGTACTTTTTGGCACAGGAGAATTTCTAGATGCTCTTGGCGGCGATCGCTTGTAGATAAATCTTTTTCATCCCACAGTTTTACTTGGATTGTATTGGTGGGTTTATCAATACCTAATAAAGTCATAAATATGGCCTCATTTAATTGTTGGGTTAGTTGAGGGAACAGGTGTAATCGATTACGTCAATTACACCCTACTGTGCTTTTTGAAAAATGGAACTCATATCTAACTTAAGAAGTTTAAATATGCTTTCAAAAAAGAACTAGCAACTTGAGTACTGAAAAAATCAAAACTCAGGTTGCTAGTAAAGTTTGAGAATGTATGCTATATTTCCCAGTCAAAATCTTCAGTTGGAGATGGAGATAAAACCTGTGCCTTGGGTGGTGGCTGGGGTGTATCCGGCTGCAATGGGTTCGTCCCATCCTGAAATAATTCTTGTGCCAGAGTCCGCCCATCGCCGTCAATGTCACTACTCAAGAAATACTCCAAAACCTGCGGTGTAGCACCATCAATTGCTGCTTGTGCTAGTAGAGATTTGATGAATTGGGGAGATGCTTCACTATCAGCTAGTACCTTCAAGGTTTGCTCGGCATCTTGGATGGTCATTTTGGAGATATCTTTAACTCCAGCTTCTTCCCAGACATCGCCAAAATACTGACGATATTGCTGATTGAAGTCTTGCTCTTGGGCAAAGCGGGCTAATTCTTGTACTTGTAATTGTGTCGTCTTTGACATATCAGTTGACCATTGTTTGAATTCAAAATTCAAAATTCAAAATTATGTTAGGAAGAATAAGAATAATTTTAAATTAATTAATTCACTATTTCTTGCCTCCGATGAATTTTATTCAGTGGTCTACAAGACGCGACGCTCGAAGACTCGCTAACGCGGAAAGCGAGTCCGCGTTGCTATCAGTGGGGGGTTCAAGTCCCCGATGATTGTCTAAAATGTTTGAATTAATAATTTTGAATTTTGAATTCCCCAGAGGGGTTGACTAAGGTTAATTGTTCGCGTTTATTGTTTGACCCAACCATCTTGCGCGAGTCAATTGAGGCTAAATATACTCCCTTTTTTCTAGGATTTGGATATATGCTTCAATGGTTTTGAACAGTACTGCGGTGTTGAAACAGACTCTGTGATTGGTAAGAGCGATCGCCTGCGGAGGGAAACACCATTCAAAGCCAAACCCTTACATTTATTGGCTTTGGCAATGTTAGACAGACATTCTGTCTAACATCAGACAGCATTAGTCGCAACAGTTGTCGTACAAATGCAAACTAGTCTAAATCCCTTGGCCAAGCCCCGTTGGGGCGGGGTGTGGGGTGTAGGGTGTGGGGTTGCAGGTTGGAAATAGCCCCAACAACCTTCTTCGTTACAAGCCCTGTCTTTTCACTCTGGTTTGCATTGGTCGGAGTTCCAATCTCAGTCCAATGCCGTCTTCACTACACCCAACACCCTATTTTTGGCTAGTAGTGATATAACCGTTCCTTTGCCAAATCTCCGTGTCTGGTTTAGAACTATTGAATGGTTGAACATAATAATCAGGAACTAGGGGTTTGTCTTGGCGGTCATAGCTAAATTCATGATCCAAAAACTTGATATGGCTAATATGGGATGCCCAAGCATCGGCTATCCTATCACCTAATCCCATTGTGTCTAAATATTTAGGTAGTTCCATTCCGCCATTCCAACAAATGGGGATGCCTTCACAATCAAAATGTTCGGTTAGCTCTTGGCGTATAAAGGATGCTGTCCCACCACAAACTAAAATTTCATCCATTTGAGCAATATTTCTCAACCAGCGCCATAAAGCACGGCAGTACTCTTTACGAACTATCGGTAAAATCCGCCAAAACAACTCCATATCAGCATTGATTTCTTCGATTTTAGTTTTGCGCGATAGAAACCGCAGTGCATCAAAATTGTTATTCGTGGTTTCGGCTAAGGCTGAAATTAGGCGTAAGTCATCTTTTGATAAACCTACAGCAGTACGTTCTACAAACTGATGCACCACCCAATTCATCCCTAAATCTGTAGATTCAGCTTTTATTGCATTGCCCTTATGCGACAGAATAAAACTGGCATTACGATAGCCTAACATCAGCATTCCTATACTTTTTTGGAAATAGTTTGTGTTGACGTTGCGACTGCGATATGCCATGATACCCGCCCCTTCTGGACTGACATCAAAGCTACGTAATTTTGCTTTTAACCTGACTGTTGGCGTGATTATTCCTGTTTTTAAGTTCTGTGCTAGTTTTGCTCTGAGCGTTTGCCCATCCGATGCTTCTCCCACTGGCAACAACAAATGTACGTATAGCTCTATATCTGGGTTTTTCACTCCCAGCCGCCGAATTGCCAACCATAACATAGCTGCTACTTTCGGTAAGGCATATTGATACTTCAAATCTCTAATGGCTGATGTCCCCGCGAACATACTTCTGGCTAATGCTCCCAAGACATAGTATTCTTCCCCAATTCCTATCCACACCGTCGTATCTTGTACAAGTTGATTTGACAAATATTCTATTGACTCTACCCCTAAATCCGCTATTTCTGGTTCCATTGCTAAAACTATTGGAACCCCATCTGGATAAATCTGTGCTATCCCCTTCTGAGAACTTGTCCCTAAATCAATAGTTATCGCAACTTTTGTGTAGTCTTTAGAATTATTCTTTTTATTCATCTTCAGCCCCCGTTTTGTTTGTCCCAGCCAAACATCCGCTTAATGTCGGTCATCTCTTGATAGTTTTGCGAGGAAAGAAATTCATCGTCATCGTCATCTTCTTCATCGTCTTCATCAGTAGAGCTTATCTG
Organism: Nostoc mirabile CHAB5784; assembly: GCF_020829645.1. Lineage (GTDB taxonomy): Bacteria > Cyanobacteriota > Cyanobacteriia > Cyanobacteriales > Nostocaceae > Nostoc > Nostoc mirabile. Next base: position 30,126 of record NZ_JAIVFS010000016.1, read on the forward strand.
CTGATCTGCGGAAATAATTCCTAAGATAGATGGACTATCCGATGCCACTATGTCTGATGCTTGCATTGATGTATTTGAGGTCACTACTAGCGGGTCTGGTACTATCCCACAAATTCTCCGAATTACACTAATTTGCGCTTCTAACTGGCCTATTGCCCAAATGCCAATCTGCCTTAATTCTTCTCCCCTCAGTCCTGAAGAAAACAAGGCAAGAGGTAGCCAGTGGTTTTTTAGCGTTGCTGTTATAACTTGCGAATAATCTGCTTCTAAACCAAATGGATTTGACCTTATGTAGCCAACCACTTTTCCATCTAAACTATCTTTTGGGCGCTTAATCGAAACTCTTATTTGTTCTATCTCTGCCATATTTTATGCTTCTCACAGAGGTAATGCAGGTCTTAGAAATGTCAGAATTCAGGAGGACTGAATTCAGGAGTCAGAATTCATGAGTCTGAACAGTAGAAGAATTAGAAACTCATTTGACTCATAAATCTACTTGCAATATCAAACCTTTTATAAATTCTGACTTCTGACTCACCTCGGCTGCGCTCGGCGACCACCTGAGTGCTGAATTCTTACTTAAAAATTATGACACTTTATTTTTAATGCTGCTGAACTTTATTTTTCTTAAAATTTAGTTTCAATAGTTTTCGCCTTGAGGGATTTCAATTTCACTTTTTTTATCTATGAAGTAATCTTGAAGAAGAATTCAGAAGTCAGAATTCAGAAGTCAGAATTCATGAGTGGGAAATTCAGATCCACCACTTATTAAAGACCCTAAATCTCTAATTTAATGGAGGACTTAAACCCGTTTATTCATCTGCCACTCGTACAGAATTCAATTCTGAATTCTGGCTCCTGACTCCTGACTCCTGTTCGTTGAAGTGCTTAAATTTTATTTCTACTTGTTCATTTAATCATTTTCTTTAGACTTCATAACGCAATTCCTTCAAAATATTGAATCTACACTATTTAAGTCGGGTTTATTTTCTTTTTCAGTACGCTTTTAGTAAAAATAAATACTATGAATTTGGACGGCCAAAAGGACAAGAAATGCCGTTTTCTGTCCCCTTGGCCGTCCTCACACAAGCCCGAATTGGAAATATCTAGATTTCATGACTTTCGTTTGGACGGCCAAGGGGACAAGAAATGCCGTTTTCTGTCCCCTTGGCCGTCCACTCTTTTTGCATTTTTTCTCTTGAAAGTCTTATCATTAATCAGTTACAGCCACTTTTTTGCCATGTTTTTATTCTCAATAAGCTTGGGTCTTATTGAGAATACGTACTACAAGCTTGTTGATTTTGCACTACAAAAACTCCCAAAAATTCTGAATTGGCTTTGAAAACCTTGAGTAATTCTCAAAAAAATTCTGTGAGCAGCCCATTAATTCTCATTAATCAAGAGTTATTGACAGGTAAACAGCCCGAAAGCCTTGCTATTGCGTGGTTTTTTAGTCCAAATCACAGAAAGTCGGATGTTATCTACTTAGGCTAAAATTGTGTCAACAGTGACTATGCTACTAAGGGAATCTTGGGCATAGCGGGAGAATTGCCTGTGAAATGCTGTAGGGCGGCTTAAAATAGTCGTACCTACTACGGTTATTTACCCATTTTCGCATTTGAGCGATTTGGCTTTAAAAAAGGCGTGAAATCGAGAAAAAACAGCAATAATTTGAGTAATATTTGTTTCTCAGTCAGTCAGCCCAAAAACTTGTATTTCCAAATTTTAGCGTAAAGAAAAAATGGCATACGCGATCGCGCGACTAAAAAAATTAAAGCGGGGTAACATATCAGGGAGTGCATCTCACACCGCGCGAGAAAGAGAAACCCCTAATGCAGATCCCACTCAAAAAAATATTCGGTTCATCGGTAGCCTCAACCCAGAGGAACGACTAGAGGATTTAGTCTTAGCCAAAATTGCCGAGCATGAACAAAGACGAAAGATTCGCACTGATGCGGTGTACTGCGTGGAGTTACTGTTGAGTGCATCGCCCAGTTATTTCCGTCCCGACTGCCCCACCCAAGCCGGTTACTATGAACCACAAAAGTTGGATGATTGGCTAGAAGCGACTCACCAGTGGTTAGCGGATGAATATGGATCTCGCATTGTCCGCGCCGAGTTACACCTGGATGAAGCCACACCCCATATTCACGCTTATTTTGTCCCCCTTGATGATCAGGGGCAGCTACGGTGCAATCATTTCTTTGACGGGCGGCAGAAGATCCAACAATTTCAGGATTCGTACTACCAGACAATGCGGCTAATTGGACTAGAGCGGGGTATCAAGGGAAGTAGAGCGCAGCACCAGAACATCAAGGACTTTTACCGCATTGTGGAGGAGGGGCGCGACTTAGAAGTTGATCAGCTAAGTGCAGACCAATTGAAGGCTAAAGCTGCCGACCGGGACAGGGCGAATCACCGTAAGCAAGAGATGGAAGCTACAGCCAAAGCTCTAGCTCTTGAAAATGAACAGTTACGGCGACAAATTGCACAATTAGAGCAAGATAATCAACAATTACAAAAGCTTACCGAGTGGTCAACTGATTTAGCTTTGGATGATGTTGCTTGGGAATTGGGACTGTGGCGTAAAGGGAATGAATGGGTAGGAGGAAACCACATCATTAATATAGATGCCTCTCAATTTACTGACTTTGGCAATGGTTCCTCGTTAGGGGGTAATAGTGCTATCGATTTAGTCAAGCACGTTAATCAATGCAACCAAGCAACTGCGATCGCATGGCTGGGGGAGAGATTTGGTGAAGTCGGCGCAAAACGTGCAGCTCAGGCTCATGCTCAAAAAGTTGCGGCTGACATTATCCAAACTCAACCAGCACCCCAATTCACCCCACCCGTTGAGGATAAAGCTAACTGGTCAGGCGTTGAACATTACCTCAAACAGAAACGAAGCATACCTGATGATTGCGTACAAATGTTACATAACCAGGGGCTAGTTTATGCCGACTCAAAAGCAAATGTAGTGTTTGTGATGCGGGATCTCAACGGAAAGACCAAAGGAGCATTTTTAGAAGGTACAACCAATAAATTCTCTGGATATGAGTTAGGTACAGTTCGCCGTGATAGCTGGTTTTACTTTACTTTGGGGAAAAAGCCTAGCGAACAAACTAGCACTGCTGTACTGTCTGACTCTCCTATTGATGCCATTTCAGTAGCCATGCTGGAATATCAGGTTAAAGGAATACCAGAAAACAGAACAGTTTACATGGCAGTAGATGACACTTCAAATTTACCTGTTGAAAGATTACGTAATGTGACTCATGTACAGGTAGCTTTTAGTCAACCAACAGTGGCACAGGCTGTTAAACAACTACTGCCACACTCGAAGTTACTCAAGTGCGAAACTGGGGATTGGAATACGCAGTTAGTCAATTTCTCTCGTCAATTACAACAACGACACTCACAACAAAACAATCAAGAATTAGAACTATAGTTATTCTAAAAGTCAAGCTACTCTAGTACCGATTTTTTCAGTACTCAAGTAGCTAGTAAAGAGATTTAGCTATCAATAATATTGGGGTGAAATTTAGCTAAAACCTTAATGAATAATGAGTTAATCAAGCAAGTATTTGGATTAATTAAGCTTAACAATAAGCTGATTGCTGTCGAGTCTCCATTGCAAGAGAGGATCAGCCTGCTCATCAATCTAGCTAGTGAATGCCTTCGCCTGGACATTAACTGTTACCTGTGGGTGCTGGAAGATGATGCGCTACACCAATTATCTACTAATGAGGAGGGATTAAGTTTAAAAACTGTTGACCAGTATCAGGCGATCATCAAAAGCAGGCGCGAACATTACTTTGAAATTCTGCGGTTTTGGAAAACTACTGATTTATCAGGAATTCTGATACTAGAAGGTATATTCCCCTGGCTGGGGTCAGCTACCACTGACCCCGATTTCTTTCTGACTTCCGAGTGGATTAAGTCAGCCCTCATTAACCTGAAGCTGTGCAATCACTCTTACAACAAGACAGCGATTCTCTTAGGGTCAAACGCCACTGTGTCATCTGACATTGCCCCCGAAGTTCCCACCATTGTGCAACAACTGCCAGCTATAGAGGAAATAAGCAGTTACTTAGCTCAAGTATTACCTGATTACAGCCGCAGCGATATTCATGCGACAGCGATCGCCGGCTTAGGCATGTACTTGGCAGACATTGACTATGGAATTAGACAGGCGATTGCAAATCATGAAATTACACCGGATGAGTTAGTAGAAAAACTGTCCGCTTACAAAATCGAACTGTTTAAGCGAATTTATAATATTCAATTTCTCCAACCGCCTAGCACTCCTATCGGGGGGCTGGAACTGATGCAGGAGGCATTTAAAACTTATAAGCGGTTATTAACAACACTGGCGAAAGCGTATAATCTGCGCTTACCCAAGGGGATTTTACTAATCGGCCCACCGGGTACAGGAAAATCTTACTCGGCTAAAGCTTGTTCGGCACAATTGGGGCTACCTCTGATTATCTTGGAGTGGGGGAATTTCCGCAGCTACGGCAATCTTGCTGAATATAAGCTCAAGAATTTACTCGCACTCGTAGACCGAATTAACCGTGTAATCCTGTATTTGGACGACTTCGACAAAGGATTTGCTGGGGATGATGATTTATCCAAGCGCTTGGCGGGGATGTTGCTGACCTGGATGCAAGAGCGTACTAGTGAGGTTTTAATTATCGCTTCTGCCAATAACATTGAATGGCTACCACCAGAGCTAACCAGAAGTGGGCGCTTTGACGAGATTTTCAAGGTGGATCTCCCAAACTATGGCGAACGGCACGAAATATTCAAAATTCACTTAGCCCGTTTCGATCCTCGTTTCCACGATCGGGGCGATGGGTACAGCGAAGAAGAATGGAAAAGGTTACTCAAAGCTACACAGCGATGTGTGGGGGCGGAGATTCAAGCCATTGTAGAACGCGCCGCCGTCTTTAGTTTCTGTGAAATGTTTGGTGATGATGTTGCACCAGCTAGCGAACTGCCATCACTTGAGATTACATTATCGGCATTGCTGGCTGCAAGGCAGAGTATGAATCCTCTGTCCATCCGTGAAGCTGACCGAGTTGAAAGTATGCGTAACATTGCGGCTTTGCAAGGTCAACCATCTAGCCCTATCGATTCATCTATATATAGTCTCGGCAATGTTGATATTTTTGGATGATCATGAAAACTTTAAAGATTAATTCCGAAAAGGATTTATACGTTGCTGCTTTCAAGTTACTGAATATACTAGGCCCTGTTGCTGGAGTATCAATTATTATTGGCACTGTAGCGATCGGTTACGTCCAAACTCGTCCCCAAGATTTACCAGTTACGCACATTCTCACGAAAGGCGATCGCACATTTAACCTCTCAGTCGCCTCTACACCAGAGCAATTAGAGAAAGGGCTGAAATTTCGAGCATCCTTAAACAGCGATCGCGGAATGTTATTCAACCTGGGAGGAGAAATTTACAACGTGCCTTTCTGGATGTACAACGTAAATTTTCCATTAGACATCTTTTATCTTAAGGACAATGTGGTGACAACTGCGATTTACAATGCCGAACCGTGTCACAAAACCCCTTGTCCCATCTACAAGGGGAAAGTTGCCGATCAAGTGCTAGAGCTTGTCCGTGGCGCTGCCAATATCAAAGTAGGGGACAAGCTCAACATTCAACCGTTATCAGTTTTGCCTAAGAATAATATCAGTGTTGACAGAGGCAATTCTTTGAGAACCAAAAATAATCGCTAGTAATTTTATAACGTATTTTTTAAAAATCAAGAAACTATAGTACTGAAAAAAACAGTACCTAAATAGCTTCATGTCTTGAATCAAATATGGCAATCTATTTATGGGAAGAATATGGACATATTGGGAATTTGATCACCCTTTGGGTAGCATGGTGCGGGTAATCTCTACCCCATTAGGGCTAGAGATATTTGCCGAAGATGTGTTCAACATCGTTGCAGCAGAACTAAATAATGAAAAGGTAGTACTGATGAATATTCACAGTCAAGAACGTTATGTAGTTATTCAAGAAGAGGTAGTAAAAATAAAAACTTTAAATTTTACAGCCATCAATAGCTTGAAGACGATTGTAAAAGCGGACTTGATTAATAATTTTTTGCATTGGGTAAGAATTACAATCCGACCGATATTTCAAAAACAGTATCTATGAAGAGGGGGAAAGGGGAAAGGGGAAAGGGAAACAGTAACTTAAAAGCTCTTGTTTCAAATAAAGACGCTAATTTTTTATCGCACTACGTGTCTCAAAAATCTTCTTTTTTTTGCTCTCCAGATTTAAAAACAGGGGCTTTATACCTTGTGGGGAAAAGTTCTAAATTCTGTGCCCTTTCCCGTTCCCCTTTTCCCCTTCTTAGTAAAAAATAATAAATATCAAAAGGAATCAAAGAAAATGACATTTCACATTGAAGAAAACGACCAAAATATGAGTAGCACTTTGCCAGAAATAAGCACTAGTAACACAGAGCCAACTAAGCCGTTGTCTAACGATACGACAGAAACAGTCCCTATTAATACAAACCCTAAGAATTTAGCAACCACAGACAATAATGGAAATAACAACAATAAAAATAATCCCCAACAACTAAGAAGATTAGTAATGGTGACAGGAGATAAAGGAGGTGTTGGTAAGTCAACGTTTGCGAGAGGATTAGCGCAAACTTACATCGATAACGCAGTAAAATTTGTTGGGTTAGACGCAGATAATTCTAATCCACACTTGATCAGATTTTATGAAAAAGCTGCAAACATTCATCGTTTAGATATATCTAACTCAGATAAATTAGATGAATTTGTAGATAATTTAAAAGAATTAGTGTATCCAAAATCAAATGAATCTGGGAAAAATCAAGATGAACAATCTTTAATACTACTAGAAACGCCATCACAATTTCTGCCAACTTTAAAAATTTTAATAACCGAGATGGGGTTTTTAGATGTAATAAATAATAAATGTAAGATGCAGGTGACGATAGTAGTAGTTATTAGCACAATAATTGATTGTATAAATCAACTACTAGAACTATATAGTTTTTGCGGCGTTCGTGTTGATTATGTAATAGTAAAAAACTTGTTTTACGGAGAGACAGAACAATTTACTTTTTATGATAGTTCAAAAGAAATAAAAGCAATTGAACAGCAAGCAAAAGCAACAGGGCATGATTTCACAAGTATAAATATGCCAAAACTAGCGAAAAAATCCTACGATTATTTAGATGTTAAAAATCTGACATTTAGACAAGGACTTGAACAAGATGAATATCCGTCTGTATTTGGTAGAGTCTTAAGCTGGCTGAACAATTTTAAAGGGCAAATAAAGCCAAAAAAAGATTTATTTGGCATAGAGAAGATTTTATCTGAATAGGAATAAATATGTCAAAGAGAATGATTATAACTGTAGGAGATGCGCGGGTGGGTAAGTCTACAGTTATCAAGCTATTGCTAGAAATGTTAGCCCAACAAGGAAAACGGATAAAGGTTTATAACCAAGAATCATTCCCTGTATTTCAGGCTTATGAACAATTAGCAACCATTAAAAAGTTTAATTTATCAAATGACGATGCTGATGCAATAACAGATGACTTAAATCATCCTGAGCTAGATGTGATGATTGTTGATATGCCCGGACAAGATATTGAAAAAATAATTCAATATATCGAGAGTGCTAGCTTATTTGAGGTTGTAGTAAAATTTGGTTGGAATTTAACATTTCTTCAACCTATTTCTCACAGGGAAGACTGTATATATTACTTAAATGAAATCATCCAGAACGCGACCAATAACGCTAACTACGTGGTGGTGAAAAATTACCATTTTGCGCCAGAATTTAGAGAATATGAGGAAAATATACGGAAGAAGCTGTTAATAATAGGAGGGACAGAAGTAGAATTAATGGCTCTACATCGTCATCATTATCAAGCGATGGAAAAGACTGGTAAACCATATTCACAAGTTTGTCAGGATCTATCAATAATTTTATTTTGGAGAAGCTTCATTTTTCAGTGGATTAAAAAGTTTCGTGATTCAGTGATGAATAATAATTTGGCTATTAAATATCTAGGGCTTGATTGATGACACTACAAGACACATTACAAGGCTACTCCCCATCAGAACAAAAACGCATAGTTGAAGGGGCATATCAACTAGGAATTACGCCAGACGATCCAACGTTTAGGATGATGGCGACACTGGGCAGATATGAAGAAACGATGATAGACCTCCAGGCAAGAATGGAGGCAATGATAGAAGCGTGGGCAGCACTGATAGACCAAAAACTGGAGAAGACAAGCAAACAAGCCGAGTCAATGCATTATACAGTTGTCTCTAGTGCCGTGCGTGATGAGATCAAAAAAATCAAGCCCATCGGCACAGGTATGAAAGTGCAGGGAGGCTGGGGATTGGGAACAGTATCTCTTGTGTGTGGATTAGTAGCGGCTGGCAGTACCTTGTTGGGTTCCTTGACAACGTGGAATGTTGTTTCAAACTTAGGAACAAATCAGTCAGTAGTAGTTTCACGTAACGAGATCAAGATTCTCCAATGGGCAAAATCCCAAGAGGGGAAACAGATGTATCAAATCATCTTAAAAAATCAAGCAGCAATTGAAGCCTGTCAAACACAGCAGAGTAAAACCCAAGGCTATTGTTTAATTCAAGTGAGTAAGTAGCTAACCTACTTTCAGGTAATCTTGTTCGATGTATCCAAGTTTACTAGCTTCAATCAGAGCATTGACGCGATCCCTGACATCTAACTTAGCAAAAATCTTGTTAATATGGCCTTTGACGGTACTTTCAGTAATAAATAACTGCTCGGCAATCAGCTTATTAGAAAAACCAGCTGCCATCAAAGAGATAATTTGCATCTCAGTGGCGCTAAGATGATCTTGGTAAGTCTTCCCCTTAATTTTCTGCTGGAAAAAAAAATTATGTCGGCTAATATCAGGGTCAAAAAAAGACTTGCTATCGTAGAAGGTGGTTTTAATTGCTTCTAAAATCAGGGGAACATTATTCTTCTTGAGAATGTAAGAATCAGCCCCTACATTTAAAGCAGACTGGACAATACTCTGAGAATAATGAGAAGAAAGAACAACAATCTTAATGTTGCTTGTATTGGCTTTGATTTGTTTAATGACTTCGACCCCAGAGACATCAGGCAAGCCAATATCTACTAATACCACATCAGGAGTTAACTCTTCAACTAGTTTAACTCCTTCATTCCCAGTCCGAGCAATCCCTACCATCTGCATATCTGGTTGTTGATTAATAGCAGTAGTTATTCCTAATCGGATTAGCTCCTCATCCTCAATAATTACTAATCGAATCATATAGGGCTTTAATTACTTCGGCTGTAAGATACTTAAATATTTATAACATAGTTATTGATATTAAGTATTTTACTTTTTGTGTATGTAATCATAAAATATAAGCAGGTAAGAAAAATTCTTGCTAAATAAATGAAAAAAGATTTTTAGTATTAAAACTTGCTTGTATAGAAAATCTTTGATGGTTAAAATAAAAATATTCTAAAATTGTAAGAATTCAGCACGGGCTAAACGCCCCGCTATCCATGTACAGGAGTCAGAAGTCAGAATTTATAAAAGGTTTGATATTCCAAGTACATTTATGGGTCAAATGAGTCCCTGATTCTTCTACTGTTCTGACTCCTGAATTCAGAAGGACTGAATTCTTACCTAAAATTTCTAAACATAATTAGCATTTATTCATAAAAGTAGCCAAAATAACAATCTTTCGCTGGTAGCATAGTTATGCAACAGGAAGTTTTAAGCAAACAGTTGGATTTCTCAGCCTTACTCCATGATGTGTCAAATTCTTTTAAAGGGGCATCGTTGATTGTAAACCAGTTAATTGATGGCGCTTATGGATACTCTCTAGAAGAAATCAGACCATTTCTGATAGCCCTACGGGATACTAATGACCGGGGTATGAGCTTGGTTGAAGCTAACAGAGTCTCTCAAGAAGCTAGACCAGTAACAGTAGCTCAGTTTGATATGTTAAGTTTTTTACAAAATAATTATTCTCGATTCAAACCAATAGCGCAGTATCATTCCTTGAATCTCCACTATGAAACACAAGTAACATACAAGCATGGAACGCAAGTACAAGGTGACAGCATAAGTATTGACAGAATGCTGTGTAATCTTGTGACAAATGCTATTAAGTACACCAAGCGAGGAGATATCTTTTTAAGGCTGCTCAATCAAGAAGATGATTTAATTGTTGAGATTGAAGATACCGGCTGTGGGATTGCCGCCGAACAAATTTCCAATATATTTATCCCGTTATGGCAATCGTCTACGGTGGAGCGTAGCTCATCGCCAAATAGCAATTTATTACATCAATCAGGGATGGGACTAGGACTGTACATCGCCTTATGTGTGGCTCATGCTCATGGTTTGAGGATAAGCGTAAACTCAGTAGTTAGACAAGGAACTAAATTCACCATTATATTTCCTTACAAAGATAACGGGGTTTATGGGATTGATGATAGGATGTTGCCCAAGTCACAGAGGTTACAAGATGCGTTACCTATATGATGTGAAACTTTGGGACAGGATTGAAACAGGAGTTGAATTTCTAATTTTTGTGGCTTTGATGATAGCGGCAATCATCAAACTGGGCCACAACGATTTTCTACAAGCATTGTTTTACATAGTATTAGCTGTCATCATCTCGCCCTGGTCACAATTCGAGCGGGTGACGAAGCGATATGTTTTAGTAAGTGCGTACATTCTTGGGTTGTTTGTCGGGTATTTTAGTTAGTCTAACTCTGGGCCGTCAGAAGATCGCTCGTTTTGTTGTTGCTGTGACGGTGGCTGTTGCTGTTGCTGTCTAATATCAAAGTTGATCAGCTTTTGTGTTTCTTGTGGTGAAAGGTGATTGTGTATTACCTTGTATTCTTCCTTAGCATCTACTTTATAAGCACTAAAAGCACTCTGATTATCACTTTTGCGCCAAACAGTCAGACGCTGCATACCTTCTTTCATCAACAAATTTAATCGATAAGCCATGCCTTCATAGACTCGACCGCCAATAGTATCTTGTCCCTTTGTGACTACAATATTCATCAGTGCAGGAATGAGAGACTTTTTAGCAACCTCATCATTTTCACTCTCAACCGATTTTGACTGTTGGCTGTCAACAAAAGGCAGTTTGCGCCCTTTAGTTTCTAATATCTGCTGCAAGAATGTCTTTTTCTTTTCATTGATCAAATCTTCAACTCTTGTTGAGTTATCTATATCAGGTGTTTCCTCGGATTTATTTAAACCAAATTTTTGAGCGTACTCTTGGTAGTATTTTTCCTTAAGGGATTGCCTGTAATCTTCAGTACTTTGAGCATTTTGGGACACAGATAAAGTATTTCTCACCTCACCAATAATATTTTCGCGCTGTGTGGGGTCTAGTGCGGGGGTTATTGACGGTGAAGGTGGGTGTTTCTCCATCATCAGCGCCAGTCTGTAGGCCATTTGGTTGTCAGAAAAGCCACTGTTGCGGTTGATGATAGTGATGGTTTGTGCCACTGAGCTAGATTGCATAGGTATTACAATTCTAATTCCTGTGAATTAGTAGTAGGTTGTTGCGGAGTGTGAGATTTTTGCAAATGTACTTCAACCTTGGGCGTATAGGTATTGTTAATAATCTGGCTACGAGTATTGAGCAAATCCTGAATCACATCACTCAAAGGAGGAAGTGAGATATTCGTTTGCCCTTTGTTGCGCTGCACGACTTGACTTTGAAGTAGAATTTTCTGGTAAAGTTCACGCTGTTCACCAACAGTTAATTTTCCAGTTTGCTGAATTTTAGATTGAAATTCTGAATGTCCTTGAGCTACAACCTCATTCCAAGAACTATCTTTTTCTAACTGCTCCCAATATTGTTTCAATATAGGATGCAGTGGTAGTACAACGTTATCTAACCCAGAAGAAAATTTGGGTCGTTTTGTTGGTTGTGATGGTGTTGTGGTTTTAGGTGTTGGTGTAGTTGAGCGTGATACAGCACTCTTGTTGTGTGATTGTGTTGTGCTATCAGTGCCATTCGGCGTAGATTGATATGGCTGCTGAGAATCTAAATTACGGGCAATTTCGGGATGAAGGGACAAGTCGAGATCGGGGGTGTGTGTCGGGTCGCCGAACAAGCCTTGATAATTAATGTGAAGTTTTTGAGCCAATAATCTTAACTTCTCCAAATCACCTTCAGTGATAGCCATCGCTTGGACTTGATGAGTCATACCAGTGTCAGTTTTCTCAAACTGAAAGCGAACAGCTTCCCTAGTAGTACCATTGTGTTCAGTTTTGAGTAATTGCAGAGTAGATGTATTGTCAGTGGTTTGCCGAAAAAGAATCCGGTAATTGCCCAAGATTAAATCGTCTTTCTCGAAGCTAGTAATAGTTTGTGTGAGAATTTTTAATACCTCGTTTTCTTTGAAACTTTCTAAAATATTGTGTGTGCCTTTAGGAGAGACTGAACCAACGACAGAGGCTATTTGGCGAGGGTCTTCATCAACAGAGGGCAATTCTTTACCAGCTTTGAGGTAGTCAGCCACTAACAAAAACTCCTGCCTTTCAATAGGCAGAATGTTAATTTGTTTTTCTATCCAAGTTTTTTGCTCATCCTCTATTTCTGTGTAAGAAAGTTTAATATTGCCTACGTGTCCCCATTTATCAGCTTGAAAAGTCATTAACTCTACATCGTCATGACGACGATAGATACTGTATTTATCAGCGCCATGATTCTTAATTACAAAAGCATCAGCATGGTAGATTTTGCTACTGGTCTGCTGTTGTTCATCTTTAGCCTCAACACCATATTTTTTTAACAAAGTATAAGCAGCAAAAGCTATTTGTTTATTCTCGCTAGCTGACAAGCGCTTTCTAAAAAAATTAGGCTCATAAAGTGTAACATTTTCTTTTTTAGCCCAAGAAGAACTAGTTACAGGAGTTTCAGTTGGCTGGGCTGGCTCAGGGGCAACATCTATATGAATAATGTCTGAATCAATAACTTTTATATCTATAATTTGTGAACCAAGGTCAATAGATGGTTGACGACGATTCTTGTGAAATACATTCATGTTTGGTTCTAATTCGGGAGCATCTGTCACAGTAGAGTCTCCTTTTTGTTGAGCAATTGTTTTGACTGTGCCATCTTTGAGCTTGATAGTAAAACGTAAACTATCAAGTTGATTTTGATGCCATGACTCTAGAGATATAGCCCCGGCAGATAGCTTTTCAAAACTTTCTCCTCCCTGTGCCACTATAAAATCATCTACACCTTTGTGTGGGCCTGGCAGCGTTACTACCTTCACGACAGAACCAAATTCTTGCAATAAGTTTCCTGTCTGACAAATATCTCTTTGGATATTGAGCTTAGTTTCAGGCTTCGTTTCATAATCAAAGCAGATTTTGATTTCTCTACTAGGTGTAGCGAAAACAGCTAACTCTTCTGCCAGATAGGAATCACCAATTTTCTTGCCCCACTCGTTTTTAGGTGAGCGATAGCCGGAGGAAATTCCCGGTAGTCCGATGGCTGCGTAACCTTGGCTTAACAGACTGGCTGCTTTTTTGGCCCCCTCGGTAATGGTGATGGGAATGTTATGTTTACACACACAATACCAAAAACCACTCAAGCGATCGCTATCGGTGGGGTTTACTCCAGCCTTTGAGTAAATATTTTGGGCAATAACGAGCGGAACATTTAGCAGGAAAATACTCAATTCTACCGATGGTGGATGCTCATATTTGACGAATTTCCCTTCAACCACCACATATTTACCATCTTTTTTTACGGTTTTGGGTCTGGGGCGATTTGGCTTATAACATCCCCATTCTTTAACTTGAGGTTGCTCACCAGGGTTAAGATTAGCAAATGTGCGCGGGTCTACTCCTGAATTACACCACCAACCACCCGCATCTAAGTTGGAATAGAGTTCTAGAAGCCTAATGGACAGGCTACCTGTATTTGTACGTGAGAGTTTGTCGCTGATCATGAGCCGTTCCCAAGCTTCATGTTCGCCACCGACATAGCTAAAATGAAGACTAGAGAAGTTGAGATGTGCAATCTCTCCTGAGATCGCACTGCCTACTACTAGCTCGTGCCAATGTTGTGGATCAATATGTTCTGGGTGAGCCGGGATATCTTGAGTATTTTGTGGGTTAAGTTTTTCACTACTGATTGGGATTTTCTGGTCGCTAATCAACTCTACTGTTAAATGCTCATCGCCAATTTCATGAGAATTAATCACTTCACTCTGCTCATAGTCTTCATGAATGTCATTCTTTTGCACAACATCTTCTTCTAAAATGGAGGAATTATCTACAATAAGAGCAAATGATATATCTTTGATTTCACCTGCATCCGTGACGGAATCATTTCTGTTTGTAAAATATTGATATTCCAGAGTATTATTGCTTTCAACTTGTATACTTAAAAAGTCAACGACTGTACCCGAAGGAGGAAGGTTTTTGGGAAAATTCGGGTTGGGTAAAACTGGAGGTAAATCAGGATCAGGAGGAAAATTCGGTGGTGTTATATCATTACTACCGGGGAGAAGTTTAGGCAATAAATATGCCAACATCTCTTCTACTTGTTCTATTTCCTCATCTGTTACACCTTCAAAGTTACCTTTAGACCATTTCCAACCACCATCCTCATCAGGAGTAAGGAAATAAGTTTCTTCTCCTATTTCAATTCGACATTTTAAATCAATAGCTGATTCTATTGATTTATAAATAAACTCTCCTAAAGGATAAATAAAAGCTCTAATAAAATGCTGACTAGCTCTAGCGTAAGCGGAAGTGAGTTGTAGATGTCGTTCATCAAACATATTTTTTGTTAATTATTTATTTATACACTGTGCCTTGTGCTGTACTCTTGTTTAGGAACAACAGTTGCAGCGGATTTGCAAATATTTATTATTAACAGGGTTTTCTAAGATCCGAGAACAAGATTGACGTAAAACCTCATATTGTTGCCACTTAGCCCCCAAGTATTTGATATCAATGAGCTTACCTTGGGGTGTAACCCGATTAAAAACAATATGAATGTAAACGTTACTTGGATTAATATTAACAAAACAAATGTATTGCAAATCATGCCAGCCAATACCGTGAATATATTGATTAACAATTTGAATACATAATTGTTGATTTAGCTTGATATAAATATTTCTCAAACTGATGACAATATAGATTCCCAAACTCTTAAGTCTTGGTCTAGTTCCAGACAAGGTATTAAAATCGTCAATGATTTGAGTTAGAGGAAGATTAATGTCAATGAAACTACCATTAGCGAGAATATACTGTTGAGATAAAGTTTTAATTAAGTCAAAATTATCAATCTTCAATTCTTCAATAGTCATTTTCATAATATTAAAACCCGATATCAGAATGAACTTGGTCTTGATTAACCATACTGCCAACGTCTTTTGATGTCAGACCGGGATTATTAGAAACAGCTTGAGGATTTTGGGGAATGGGGAAGCGTAACTCAACTTGCTTAACTCGCAAAGCTAAATCTTGCTGAGAGGGAAATTTCTGTGTACTCTTTCTAGCTAGTAAAGTGACAATTCTTGCCCATTTAAGTTGATTGTATTTCTCAATATTTTTGAGAGTTTGAGAAATTTTAATAGTTTTTAACAGTGGAACTGAACCTTCCTTTTTATTAGCATAAGCAGGGTTAATGAAAACGCATTTACCAGCAATTAACTTAAGAAATTGAGCCGATTCAAAAAGCTTTCTAGTTTTCTCTTGGTCGCTGATACTCGTGCTATTATTTTTACCCCCAGTAGAACGGCTTTTTTGCTTGTACTTAATCTCTTCATCACCTAAGAAGCTGGAAAACAATTGCGCCGACTCGTTCTCACCAGGATTGAAGATGAATTTAGTGCTGCAAGCGCCAAGGATAGCCTTAGCAATATCCTTACCGTAATTTTTCTCAAGCTGCCCCATATTTTGGAAGCCGATAATACCGCAGAACCCCTCAGAGCGTGATTCGTTGAGCCATCTATACAGGTCAGGTAAGTAAATCGAGGGTAATTCATCCAGTGCAACGATGAGTGGATCTTTCCGTTTAGAAGCAATATTTCGAGCGATGGTCATGTGTAAGATGCTTGTCATGAGAGGCCCTGCTGCATCCCGGCGCTCTCTGTCCAACCCGAAAATAATCATTTGCTTTCCTCTAATTTCCAAAGGTAAAGTTGTCTTGCCGATGAAGCATCCTAATGTGTTTTTCGCCATGAATCGGGTAAACATAATACTGGCGGTAGCAACAATGCCTGCAACAGTCTTTTCAGATGCAGCAGAACTGAACAGTTGCCCAAAGGCAATTTTTACCCAAGGATTGAGAGAAGCAGCCATGAGGCGTTTGACCATTTGCTCACTAGAAAGTATCGCGGCGCAAGTCATAACATCTGCGAATTGACCGAACTCTTTAGCTAACATCAGAATTGCCTGAGTCAGCTGATCCCCTGAAGGCCCGAAGAAACCATCTTCAGTTGAATTGCCCAGAAGTCGGAAATTCTTATTGATAACAGTGGAAATTTGTCGGGACGATTCGGCATCACTACTATCCCGGAGAAAATCTAGAGGATTGCAAACTTCAGATTCAGGAAATCCAGGTGCAAAGATGTGAACATCATAGCCCTTATATTTAGCATAGGCAGCAACTTTCGCCTGAGAAGGGTATTTAAAGTCATAAACTATACATGGAAATTCCTGATCAATTGCCGAGTAAATCATCGGGTTAATGGCACTAAATGTTTTTCCACTACCGGGAGCGCCGATGACTGCCGTACCTCGTTGCACATCAGGAATATAAAAAGTAGTATTAGCACCTTTTCCCTGATGCTTACCAATGTAAAGTGCCGCACTATCACATTGGGGATTGGCAATTTGCAAGATGGCTTTTTTCTGAGCAGTAGCAGTTTCTTTACCACCACCCCAATAACTGGTAGCGATTTTCTTTTTGTTACCATCGCCAAAAAACACCCTCGTCAGAATATAAGCACCAAGTAAGGACAAAACTGTTAGCCCATTGGGGGTAAATAAATGATGAGTGTATTTGCCGATGCTGTCATGAGGGTTCTGCAATTGCTCAAATCGAAATCTTTGACTAGTAGTTGTGTTAGTTGTCGCTAAAAACTTGTTCATAAAGGTATTGGAAATCGAAGGTCTACAAGTTTTGCTCTAGTCGAAAATTCTTGAAGTAAAAATGTCTCTTCATTTTTGGACATTACAGTGACAAATGGCACGCTTGTTAACGGCAAACCTATTAATTAATCTGGAAGTGTTGAGGGTTGACCGAAAATAATGGGGTCTTTTTCTTTGTATTCGATAAACGGAACAGGCCCGATAAAGTATGGCGAACAGGTGCGACCAACAAAGGGAATGGTTTTGCAAATACGGAAGAACATGGCAGTTTCCATAGAACCGCTTGCTTCATCAATATCCCAAATCACTTGTTTAAATGCCGAGCCAAAAGGATTTCTACCAGTTGGTTCTTGACCATCGTTAAGCGCTTTCAAGATGCCAAAGCCACCTGTTACCTTCTGTACTTTGCCAGAAATCCATTGAGTACCTGTAGTCCTGCCGATACCTGCCACCTCTGCATGAGCGCAATTATTCTGTAGGCAAGGGACATTAAAACCTTGTTGATAACTACCAGAAATTGAGCGAGTCCGGTTTGCTTCTATGTCTCGCAGTACAATGTCAACTTTCCCGATGAATGAAAGGTCGAGTGTTTGCAGCCCTGGCAAATTATCCCAAGTGAGAGTGGACAATCCAGGTACTCCATTAATTTTGGAGTCTTGCCAATTCTCAAATCGATTAATAGATGTGTTTTGAATGTCGGAAATAGATGTTAGTGAGTAATTTTTTAAATTTATTACTCTTCCTAATTGAACGTCACGTAAACGAGAATTTCGGCTGGCGTTACCTATTGTGCCCCCAGTAATTCCAAATCTTCTCAAAAAATCGCTGACAGGTTTAACACTTATGACATTTCTATTACCTAAGCTAGGGATCGCTTTGGTTAAAGATGGTAAAGTTTGCCATTGAGTTAATTGGAAATCATCTAATGTTAACCTATTTAAATTGATTCCTTGTACTAAAGCTATGGTTGAGAGATTTAAATTTTCTATTGCTAATTGAGGTGTTTCAAAATCTCCTAGTTCCATAAACTCGCTAATGCTTTGTCCTGCCGTCCAGGTTCTAGTTTCTGTATCTCTTGTGCCTGGGTAGGTAACACTGCCACTTTCAGAAATAATCATGTCGCTGAATTTGAAACGCGACCAATCAGGAGTAAACCCATTAGGGGAATTGATAACGGGTACTTGTGCAGAAGCCTTGGGCAGCAAAAAGCCTACAAAAGAGTTCAATAGCCCATATCTTATGAAACTATGAATCAATAAGCTACCTACTAAACCAAAAAAAATGAAGTAACGTAAAGCGTTATCATTGAGTCGTAAAGATGATTTCATAAGCCATTACCTTGTGTTAAATTATCAGAACTATTACTCAAAGCAATTAATTTATTAACTAAGTCTTGAGATACAGAAGCCTTATTAGTAGCAGTAGAAATGTCATCACCTGCTTGTAAATAACCGATTAACTTTTGCAACCGTTGGTGTAGTTCATCTTGCTGATTCATCCATCCACTTTTAATAGCGACAACAATACCGCCTCGAATTTGGTTAATTGTTTGCTGTGTTTTAACTAATGATTGCAATTGAGGTTTCGGGGCTGTTTGTTCTCGTGCCACATCAAGAAGGATCGTTACCTGACTATATTTAGGAGTGCCATTACTTGTTGCTAGCCGAAAACTGTAAGTCTTGCGTTCACCAGAGGATAATTGTGTAACTACTGTTAACAAAGTGGTAGATGTTTGCGGAATTCCGGGAATGTTCACTCTCTCGATCCGCCGCAGATGAATCAGCCCAGCGCCGGGGTTAGAGCAATTCTGATCCAGTCCCTCTAAGCAACCATCTGTGTCAAGCAGAATTTGCGATGGGTCGTCTAACCAGACTTTTTTGATAGTTTCGCCAAGCTCGTAAAATGAAATTGCTACACCGTGACCATTCCAAACGTTGATAGTTTGTAAAATTGCACCTTGGCCACTAGCTTGAGTTTGTTTGATGGTGCGAACAACTGGTGCGGCAGGTGCGGCAATTATGGATAGTGGTACACAAACAACTGCGAGAGCCAACGGTATACCAATCAAAAAGTTTTTCATGGCAACTCCAGAGTGCGATTCACTAAAATCGTGACTTTAGTATCTTTGGGTATATACAAAATATTGCTCCCAGCAGCAATTTCTGTATTGGCAGTCTCGGTACGTTTCCCCTGAATGTCACTCAGTTTCCCAAATGCACCCTCTAAGAATGCCCCCCCTATATCACGTCTAGATGATGAACTACTTGAGGTGTTGTAGCTATTGCTAGAAGAATTGATGATACTGGTGGTATCTGATTGGTTCAAGACCCCACCAATTTTACCTAAGCCGCTAAACAGACCCAACATTATATCGTTGGACACCTCCCCCCCTTTGTTTTGGTATTTCTTCGCAATCAAAGGTTTGGCCCCATCTCCTAATACTGAAATTGCTCCTAGAGCAATTGGATATTCATTGTTGTCTTTAATGATGCTCGTGACTTGAATATTTGCATAGCCGCCGCCATCTACTGAAACTAACTCTACCGCTAATAAACTATCAGCAGCGATCGCTACTTCACCTTCATTGTCATGCAAATCTTGAGTCAGTTTAGCGACGAATCGTTTATTAGATGGAATTTGTCTTTGCTGACCCTGAGGTGCAAGTTGCTGTTGTCCTATTACTGGGGTTATCAAAATCCCGCTCGCAAATTCACCTACTCTCAAGTAACGAGTTTGTTGACCGTCAAGTATTTGTATTTCTTGGTCTAGATATTTACCCGACTTAGCTTGAGTTTGGGCTTGCCACCTGGGGCGGATTTTTTCAATTGAGTCGGTTGAGTTTTGCAGTGTGCTTTGGAGAGGAGTATCATTCTCTACATTCTGAAAATCAGTTTGATCAGATACACTTGGTTGATTTTGTGCCGGGTCTAATGAAGGGGTGGTGCTAGTTTCGGCATAAGCGATTTTGCCATAAGAACCGATGGTACGGAGTTTGTTCAATTGCTCAAGTGGATCTTGGGGCGTGAGTGTCCGTGCTGCTATAGAGGGTCTTGGAGAAAAACTCGTGTGTGCTGGTGGCTGAGTGTAGGTTCTTCTAGGTTGTGGTGCAGTCTGAGTTACGCGACGTGGTTGTGTATTTTGAACAGGACGTGGCGCAGGTCGTGGAGATGGTGGGCTAGATGGCACGACCTTTTGGTCTACTGAAACTGGTACTGGCGCTGGTTGGTCTTTTTTATTTTTGTTAATGCGACCTAACTCATATTCAAGATCCGACAGAGCGAGTTTTGCACGCGCATCACCGTCTCCCTCATCACTTTCTTGGGCTTGTTCAGTGGTGGGTATTTCCTGCGTTTTCAGAGCAATCTTTGGTGCTGGTGCGGGATTGAAAACACCATTGAGCATCAAAAATATAGCTAAAAATCCAACTCCAAAAGGGACAGCAATTATTGCTAGTCTTGACCAAGGAGAAGTGACAAATGTGTGCTTAGTCGGTACTAATAAACTTTCCGGTTCTGGTGCTTTATTACCATTAGTTTTATTAGCATCATCTATTTTAAGCAAATCCTCTAAAGTCGATACAGACCCATTTTTATTATTCTCTTCACTCATTTCTTTCTCCCGAAGTTTAAATCTACAATTTCTGTAATTTCTAATCCGGCGCGACGGGCTGCATAAATCTTCTTAGCTAACTCAGTGGTATTAGCTGGGATATATTCTGGATTAGAAATTGAAGAAACTGTAACGGTTTTGTTGAAAGCAATTCCTTTACCTGAGTTATACTCACGCTCAAAAG
The DNA here is from genome assembly GCF_020829645.1 of Nostoc mirabile CHAB5784. Lineage (GTDB taxonomy): Bacteria > Cyanobacteriota > Cyanobacteriia > Cyanobacteriales > Nostocaceae > Nostoc > Nostoc mirabile. The sequence continues at coordinate 51,099 of NZ_JAIVFS010000016.1, forward strand.
TTACCAGTGTACCAATAAAATCTATTTCCCATTTCCCTGATTTAATTTGGCGTGGTTGGGATATGAATCTGGGAATTAAAGATACTTGAGTATCACCATTGAATACACCTGTCGGAGTGATTGATGCTAATTTCTTGAGAAAGGCGGGGCGAAATCCTTCATTTTCACTTAAAGCAAATGCAGCATCATAGGCTCTAGTCGTAACCTTACTATTAGATTTATTATTAAGTCTACCTATTTCTACCCCAGTATCTTGCTTAGTGATAGGTTCTCCTTTCTCATTAAATGTTTTTACTAATCCATCCCAATTAAACATAGTAATAAACGTATCAGATACAAATTTTTTAATTACTTCATCAGACCGTTCTTTTGGGTCTACTGCTCTAGCGGCAATTGTCTCTCCTGATGAGAGTTGTACCAGGGCTAATTGCTTTTGATTTAGTATGCTGATTGCCCCATAATTCAGGAATTGTAATAAGAGGGAAAATCCCGCCATTGAAAACCCAACTAAAGAGATTATTCCTACTCGTGTTGTTACATATTTGTTGTAACTAAGTAATTGTAATGGTTCTTTTGGTTGAGTTTTATTTTTTTGATTCAGCATAGGTTTTATTTAGCTAATTTCCCGACTAAACTACCACCTTTAGTAGCAACCCCTTTAGCAACCTCAATGGCAATCCCACTGTAATTTTCAGCAGCTTTATTAATTTGAACTAAAACAGAAACGCCACCACCAGCCGCTAAACCTGTAGCTAAAAATGGCGCAATTATACCAATTGTAAATAGGAAGAACATTGGCTGATAAGATTTAGAATCAGCGACTAGTTGCCCGGCGAAACCAACAATGATATTGAAGCAGAGCTTGCCAAAACCTACACTGAAATATCCTACTAACCAACTGTAAATTGATTTAGCTCCGTAAGGTAGCAGAGAACCACCAACAGCTACAGGCCCCAGCAGTGCTGTTACGAGCATAGTCAGTTCAATTCCCCATTGATAAGCCCCATTCATCCCGACTAAAATTATCGTAACTATGTCAGTAACAGCAGACCCAACAAAAGCATTAATGGGAGATAAAATTAAATCAATTCCATTTGCTTGACCATCTTTAACATCATTAAAAGCATCGATAGCGCCATCAACCGCATCTATAAACCAAGAAAAAACTCCATCATTTTTTAAAAATTTATCTGGATATTTTTTGGTTAAATCTTCTTTAGCTTGAGCCAAACAGTTTATTTGTTCTTGTTGACTTAAAGATGAATTTCTACATTTATTTACAGCAATACCAATAGCGCTACGTGCTGCTTCAGTTCCCAATGCACTTTCAAATGCTTGCTTGAGGTCAATTCCTGCCGCCGCTTCGCTAAGAACTATATTATTTACATTATTAATATAGTTTCTAATCCCCAAAGTTGACTTTCCTAGTACATTCCCCTTATTGCTGAGTAAAACAATTACTATTAACGGCCAAATCAAGTCTGTATAAGCTCTTTGTTCTTCCCCCGCCATCATTTTTTTTGTCCATTCAACGACGAAGAAAGTTAGTGTTGCTATAGCGAATAAAGCTCCGACTGTACAAATTGCTGAATAAACACCACCTGTAATAGTTTCGTTCCAAAGCTCATCAAATCCTTGCGCTATTGAAGCTGCATTTTCTTTTGCTAAATCAGCTAAATCGCCCCCTAAGAGTTTGGCTAGTAAAAACATGATTTGAATCCTTGCTCAATACAGTAATTTTGTCTGATATTTGAACGCTAATTGATTGTTTGTATAGGAGGGAAAAGCTCTTGTAACTTTACCTTTTACTGTGGTTCTATACCCTTTTAATCAGTCAGCAGAAGTAGGATCTAGCCGTGCATTAAGTACGACTTCATGTAGTAGAGACAATCTGCCATCTTCTTCGGAGTTCTCCTTTTTCCGTTGGGAGTCAAGATGATCTGCCACTTGCGTCAGCATCAGGTTAGAGTAAGCATTGTCCTGTCGGGCTGATAAAGAATCAGTACGCTGCTGTGCCAACATTGACACAATTAAGCCGTTCTGAGCGGCGATCGCTTTGAGAACGTTTTGAGAGGCATCCATGTTCTGAGCTTCATCAGAAATATCTTTTGCTTGCTGGGCGATTTGTGCAGTAGTATCAATCTTGGCTTGAGTTTTTTGTTGCCCCGTAAGGCTGACGACGCTAGCGACAGAAGCCAAAGTAAGTTGACGCTCTAGTTCTTGTGCGTTCTGTTGAGCAACAGGATAAGAATAATCGTCCTTAAGTGAATCCTTCAATTGATCAGCTGAAGCAACTGGGTCAGGCGCACCCAATTGTCCGATAGAACTATCAATTGCCGCATTAGCATTTTCCGTCAGGTCAGCCCAAGCACTGTTAATCTCATCCTTAGCCCATGCTTGAATTTCCGAAACTTCTCCTTGAAGATCCGATACGATAGAACTAAAAAAATCGTTGATGCTGATGCCATAGCTAGGTGCAGCAATAAATAAGCTGACAAAAGTCGCAGAAGCTATCGCACTAAGAGTCAATTTCTTCATGATTGGTTTCATCTTACGCCACCTGCTTTAAATGTAAATTTGAGAGCAATGTTTTAGCCAATTCTGACAACTCTTCTCCCCGAATCATCCTGATATAATCCTCAGAAAATTTGATTAAACCGAGCAGAGGATTATCTTTGTATTCCTTAAGAAACAGAGTACGCAATTCCTGCTCATTTGGATTATTTGCAACTGAGGCTAATAAACAGTAAGCAGGATAATAGCGACAGAAAGTTAGCTTGCCATTATCGTCAAGCAACCATTGTGAATAAATTCCCGACTTTTTGGGATAAAAAGCTTCAGTACTGTTGACCCTGATGATTTCAGTAGGATATTTAAAGCGAACAATAAACGGGTCAACGGCTGATGATTGAATCCTGCCTACTAAACGTGTAGTGATATTGGCAAATATCTTCTGTGCAGCTTTGCTCTGATATATAGTCTCTGGTTCTTGGGCAGAGATGATGACGCGGATACCAGACTTAGCACCATTGGCACACAATCGCCCAATCAACGAGGCGATCGCATCGAATTGAAATAAGATTGGCGCTTCATCAAGGAAGAAGATGCTGGCTTTTGATGATAATGCACGACGTAATGCAGCAGCATAGGCACTAAGAGCGAGTATGGCAGCATCAGCTTCACTTGATAAATTACGTAAAGCGAATACTAACAATTTGGCATTAGTTCTAAAACTGGATGGGCGTGAGATTGATTGTCCTACCCTGGTACTCAACCAATAATTTATTCTCAGCCTGATTTGCTGCAAGGCTTCGGAAATTTCTTGACTCTTACTAGCAATAGAATCTAATTGTATGAAAGCTGGAGAACAAAAATTATAAAAATCTTTGAGCGTCGGAGTTTCGCTCCAATATTGAGTTCCAAATCCAAAATGTATTGCTAACTTGTAGCGCAATTTAATTTCGTCATCATTAAAAAATGTTTTCAAACTCAGAGCAATGATTGACTCAATATTGGTGGTAATCGTTGGGCTGACACCAATCATGCTCGTTCCTATCACCATTGTCATCAGCACTGATTTGAGAAATTCCTTAAAATCGTTCAATCGCTCATTTCTTAGTTCTGCATCCAAAGAGCGCAAATCAGGTAGTTCAAAGAGATTGTTTGATTCAGAGGAAATATCGAAGTATGCCCCTTCCTCACCCAGCAGATTTGTGTAGTCGGTGAATGTAGAAGTACCATCTGGTTTGGGATAGTCTAGCGCCACCACCGGAATATCTTGTGCAAGCGCCGGGGTAAGAATACCTGCCACCAGCACAGATTTACCTGAACGAGTTGCGCCGAAGACTGCCAAATTCTTATGATTCTGGTATAAGTCTAGATGTACTGGTGTGCCACCTTCTTCTGCGATTAGCTCAAAGCCACTGCAATCGCCTGTGGCAGTCCTAATCAACGGCATCAGCCCTGGTGCTTCGGAACTAAAATATGGCAGTCGGCGGTTAAAAGGCTTGGTTAACAACGGCTCCCAAACAAATGGACAACACTGCAACCATGTCTTCCAAGCGTATTCTATTTCTCGGTCAACTACCGCCGGACGCAAGAAATAGCTGGCAAGATATCGGCAAGCTTCGTCTAATTCCCTAATAGTTGGGCGGTGGACGAGGAAAGCAACTGCGGTATGCACTACAACACTACCTTTATATATTGTCTTCTGCGCCTCTACCGCTTCTTCAATATTCATCCCTGACAAGACATCAATATTTCCTTTATCTGTAGATAAAGAAGTGCTGGTAATTGATTGTTTGGTAATGCGTTGAAGATTTGTTTTAGAGATAGTTTGATTTGCCTTTGTTACCTGACAAATAATTTCTGTATCATAAATACTATCTCTAGAGATTAATTCCCACAAATAACGTAATTGGGCTTGTTCGTCATACCATCCCCCTGGCTTTTGGCTGAAGTTGAGCGCCCCAATATATTTATTTTGTAGCCTTACCCATTTTCTATCGAAAAATGGCACAGACTCCTCATTCTCTAACATCTGGTGACGGATGTGAAAATCACTCGTCTGAGTTTCTACTATTCCATCTATTGGGTCAATTTTTAATGGATTAGGGATTGCCGGGGGAGTAGAGCGATTAAACTGTTGCCAAATTGTCTCCCAGATTTCTTCAGCACTTAAAACCTTAATCCCCAACTTCATCTTGTTGCCCAGGATAGCTGACCACTGTAAAAATCCATCGTTAAATGAATTTTGCAGAATATTTTCAATTCTAGTATTGTTATGGGCGTGAATTTCACCTGTAAAGCGAAACCAGCCCTTTTCTAATTTTCTAATAATAGATTCTATAAAATCCTTAGACCGTTCATCGTCATCAATAACAGTGTAAGTACACCATAGTCTCAAAAACTTATTCTTTCTAGCTCCACTTTGCGTTAGTTTTTTAGTCCTTAATCTTTCACTACGTATTAACAATTTTAATTGGTCAATATGACAATTACTCTCTAGCTTGGACAGTTCTTGTTGTCGGTGATAATCCGAGGTAAAAGAACCTAAATGTATTGTTAAGTTTTCCCCTTCGGGAATTTCTTTTAGCCCCGCTTCTATCCCCTCAAAGATAGGCAGCATTTGCGATGATTGTAAATTCGGATGAATCCCTAAACAATCAAAGCAGAATTTGATTTGAATATTTTCACCTTTTTTGAGAATTAATGCGCCTACGCCCTGCCTACCTCCTAACTTTAGGTCACAAATGCCCGCTAAATGGATAATATCTTCAAAGGGAGTGAGCATTTTCACAACACTAATCTGCTCGTTTTCTAATGCGACTTTACCTAATTTATCTTTAGCCTGATTAGAAGATTTTGGCATAACTTTACCAATAACTGAAATTTAACTAGAACTTAGAACTTATTTTTCTGACGACTTCTGTTGTATTGATTGAAATTTCATATATCCCCTACTAATCCGAGGGACGCTGACGAATTTACCGAAAAAGTCTTTATTTGTAGAAATTGTCCACCATGTTGCCCATCCCCAAGCAATACTTAATCCTGTACCTAACCAACTTGTTTTCAGTAGATAATTAAAGATAAATACATTGACTACTGCTATTAATGTCCAGGGAAATATTTGGTCGGCAGGGAATGGCCCTAGTCTTGGTCTTTCTCCTAAAATCCGATTTACTGTCCGAAAATCATGCTTCTCTGACATATTTATCGATTTAATAAAGAGTTATCAGCTATTAATCCAAATGCGTATTTATCAATAACTGATAACCCAAAGAGCTTTTTTTACTGAACAATCAAACCAGTAATTAAATCTCCAACAAAAACTGCCATAACTATGATTAATGGAGTTCTTGCTAGTGTCTGCCAGTCTTCATCATTCCGGGCAGATTGAATAATCCGAACTAGACTGATACCAACATATAATAGGAATAAAGCTCTCAATACATTGAAAAAAAGTGCGATAACTGCTGATGTTTGTCCATTGCTGACATTACCAAAAGTGTTGGTCATCCAAGTTTGAGCATTATTGAAAAACTGAGCATTAGCTGGAGCCGCCGCAAAATCAATTAGACAAATTACTGCTAACAGCGCAAACAAGACAGCATAGAGATTAACTCCATACTTTCGTTGTAGTTTATCGAAGTTAGTAAATAATGCTTGTGACTGTTTCGGCAAGGCAATGACGATGGCAGACGCAATCATAAATCCACCCATCAATATATTGTGGACGGACATCTCTGCTATCATCAACACACCAGTCACACTCATGAGTGTAAGTGTGCCTTTTTTTGCCCTGTCATTCTTAGAGTCAGGTAAAAGTGTTGCTGTTGCTGAAGCAGCAAAATCTGGGCATCCGTAGTCAGTACGCATCTGCTTTCGTTCTCCTGAACGATGTCTTGAGGGATACGCACATTCTTGAATAAGTCAACCCTAAAATCGACGTACTCTGGTACTGAAAAAAACAGAACTGTAGTACTAGAGCAATATTTCTAACATTAATAATCTATATAGATAAAAATTCTTTGTTGTATTATCAGTCTTTGTGCTTGATATATTCACATCCTTAATCGCTTGTTAGTATAAATATTTGTACAGCCTCTTCAGTAAGTGTCAAATAGGGGGGATTGACTATTGGCTAGTTTTATGATTTGACATATCGAAATTAATTTTAACAAAGTTTGGGGGTTTAAGTCCCCTGCCTAATTAAAATCCCCGTTACAAAACGTAATTGCGAACTTGTACTGAGCGTAGCCTCTCCAAGAGTTGTATTGCGTTAGCGGAGCGGGGCGTTAGCAAGAGTGCGAATTGCGAATTGCGAATTGCGAATTGTTTAAGTATCCCCGCTTTCCATAAATTGAACTTTCCCTTCGATACCTCACCATGTTTTGCATCATAACTAAAAACTGTTAAAACTTGATTGCATGTATAGAACAAATATGTATAATACTTGCAGCTTGTACTTCAGCATTTGTTAGAAGTAGATATTTGGTCAAGCAAGGAAATTGGGAATTAATTTTCATAATCATTTGTTGGAGTATTTATGAGTAAAAGAAAAATATTTACAGCACTTGTTTCAATAGGTGTAGGACTATGCTTAGGAGCTTGCCAGTCTGATGCGGACAACCTTGCTCAGGCAGAGAATGATTATGGGGCTAAGTACAGCTTTGCATTAATTCGTAGCGAATTTCTCCGTCATCTGGGTTACTGTATATGACCATTTGATGGGTTGGGCTGAATCATTGTGACGCACAATAAAATCAGTGATACGTTGCTGTAAGGTATCGAGATCAGGAAAATCATTTGGAGTCAGTAATTTACGTTGTAAAATGCTGAACCAAATTTCAATTTGATCTAACCATGAGGCATATTTTGGTAGCCAGACCACTTCCACCGTAAAATTCCAACCGTCCTCTTTTTGCTTCTGATTCAACCAAGCCTGTAATTGTTTTGGAGCATGGGTAGAGCCGTTGTCGAGGATCAAATAAAGATGGCGCACACCCCGACGAATAGCTTCTGGTATCAATACCTCTAAAAGAAATGCTTGAAAATCAAGAAATGTTTTTGTTGGGCGACAACAACCATAAATTAGACCATCAGCAACGCTCAAAGCTGCAAAAAGATGTGTTGCTCCTTTTCTGGCATATCTGGCTGCAAAGTGAACTGGTTGTTTGACACCTGCCCCCTTGTTAGGATGTAGACCTTCTCGTGCTTGAATAGAAGTTTTCTCATCCACGCACACCACCCAGAAGCCAGCTTTAATCAAAAATTTTGCCTGAGCATACAGTTTAAGTACAGGGGTTGCTTTGGCAACAAAATTATCATCAATCCGATGCATCCAAGCGTGAAACCGCCAAGGTTTTATCCGCTCAGATTTAAGCCATCGCCAGACTGTTGAAGTTGCTATGGATGCTACAATGCCTAGTGTGATTAGATGTGACGCAATATCACTACAACTCCACCTCGCCAAGGGAAGATCAAAATCCGTTGGTTTGCTGCAAGCGATCGCAGTAACTTTTGCTCGTATAATTGCTTCAAATATTCGAGGACGACCTGGACGGGGCGCTTCTTCTAGACTACGAGTTTGACACCAACGTTTACGCCATTTCCGAACTAGGGCTTGTGAACAGCCGATGTTCTGAGCAATTTGAGCATCTGTCCAATCTAAATTTTCAGCAGTTGTAAGTATTATTTTGGCTCGTTTGACTTTGCTTTGCCCTGTTTTTCGGGCGTTTGCTTGCTGCCGCAACAGTTTTTTTTCATCTTCTGTCAGTTGCACAGAGTAAGTTTTTTGCCTGCCAGCCATAGTACCGAATGCTTGAGGGATAGTCCACCTATGCTCACCTTACCCTCAACAATTTACCCCTGTCAATTCGCTACGAATTTAGGCAAAGCTGTACTAAGTTAACTGATGTGCAAAGCCAAAAAGATAAGGAAGTACAGGAGCAAATAAGGCAATATCTAGAAGAGACACCTAACTTATATAGAATAACTTGGAAGGTATGCGGAGATTATAGAAGTAGGAAGCGGGATGGAGTAAGATGTAGCGAAACTAAAATTCCCAAAACTAAAGGATATGTTGATCCCGTTTACGTCTGGGCAGCTAATGGGGTGCAGTTTGTTAATAAGCAACACTTTGTTAATAGCTATTGGACTACAGGATTGTTTGTCAAGTCTAAAGGATGCTTGAACTCAGGTAAGCCAGAACAAGAGCAATTTTATAATGTAAAAAATTTCACCAGAGATAAAACGAATGCTGTTCCTACCGCAGCAAACGTGAAGATTGAAGCTCTGTTAAAGCAGGAAAAGCAAATAGTAGTAGAACTTGCCTTCAAGGACGCAGAAGCAGAAAATTATGCGCTGACAAATTTCGGTGTGTCAGCAACCACAGGATTAATACCCACTGGGAAAACTTGCTTGACTCTCGAAGAATGGAAGAAGACACAATCGTAAAAATCAGGCACAGTCGCTTCGAGCGTTCGCAGTTCAGTCGCGGCGACTTCCTCCATCTCCAGCACAACCAACCAACGCAAGTCTTGTCTAATTCTTTCTTAGATAAAGAAAATAATTTAACTTGTTGACCCCTTGTCCCCTGCTTGCGGTAAGTTAACTTTAACCCCAGTTGGTCTAACAACAACCCCAACACCCAAATCGGTTTGGGGTCAGAGGGAACAGTGAAACCCAAAATTGCTTTGATGTGAGCAGCGCAGTCAACAGCGTTCGCCAACATATTTAATAGATGTTGGTCGTCAGCAGTGATTTCCTTACCAACGACGAGTCGAGAGAGAATGTGATGCAGCCGAGCGGTTGTATTCACTTTCTCCACCGCGCCGAGTAGTTGCCCCAGTCAACGCAATTCCCCAAGAGAACTGGATTACTTATCAAAATATTACTGAAAAACATTGACTGGCATCCGATGTTTACAGGCAGATGTCCATTAAAGAATTATTTGTCAGTTTTAAACAATTACTGTCAAGCCACTCGGTTTTTTGGGTCTTGTGCAGTTAGAGTTATGCTCTAGCTCCTCAAATTCCAGTTTTAAACAATTACTGTCACCTTCACTCATTAAATTCACTTAAAAACTCTGACTCGAGCTTATCAAGTCGTGAGCAAATAGCTCTTATCGTTTCATTAGTTGGACTATTGTGACTTTTATTACTCGCAACCAAGTACTTCTCTACACTTGCCTTAATCTTTGAGTCTAGGCGTTCGTCTAAATCGTTACCACCTATTGCATCAAGCTTATCTTGGGAATCGCCTAAGTAGAGATCGATAAATTCGAGCAGCGTGGCTGTTGCTGTTGTGCCTTTCGAGTTGCAACGGGCGATAAACTGCTCCCACATCTTTTGGTCACAGTTGAAAGATGCCAGCTTTTTCTTACGCCCTGTATTGCTCATCTCTACGTATCATCTAGGTAAACCGTAACTGTCTGCGCCCATTTAATTGCTTAATTCATCATGATAATTACCTTGATGCTACCATCGTGAGCGCATTCCTCTTTGAAGAGGAAGGGGGCAGGGAGCAATAACCTGCATTTATCACAAGTGATAAATTCAGGGAGTGTGGGAAGGAATTGAGAAATTCGCGTTTAAGCGATCGCTTTATGCAATGCAGCACCTCCCACCCTATGAGTGAGAAATTCGGGAATAAGCAGGCAGAGATAAACCCATCAAGTACCCCAGCAAATTCACTTCGGTAAATAAAGCCCGGTGCTATCATTGGGACGAGCATGAGTGTAACGGCTAGTTTGGTTCAGCGATGAATGTCCCAAAGTTGCTTGCAGCAGTTGCACAGGTGCGCCCCGGTCTAAACTATGTGTTGCATGAGAGTGCCTCAACCAGTGCGGTGACACATGACCAGAAATCCCTGCCTTTTTACCCGATTCTGCGACAATCTTACGGATTCGCCGCTCACCTACAGCACCCCCCTGACGGCTAACAAACACGGGTGCGTCGGGACTATTATTGGTTCTTTGTGTCAGCAATTCCTGATAAATGCTTTTGGGGATTACCACGGTTCTGGTTTTCTGTCCCTTGCCGTAGAGCGTAACTTGTCCGTTGCCATCCCGCCCTGGTTGTACCGAGCGCCAGGTTAAAACAGCAATCTCACTCACCCTGGCACCAGTATAATAAAGCAGTTGGATCACTAGCCGATCGCGACCCTTTGGGGTTAGGGCAATCATTGTCATCACCTCTAGCTCAGACAGAAGACGTTCGGCTAACTTATCCTTGGGTTCAGGTAACGGCACTTCGGCGGCGACATTAAATTTTGTCCATTCCACTTTCACAGCGAACCGCAGCAGACTTTTGAGCGCCGCAAGTTTTCTGGCACGGGTGGATGCCTCATATTTCTTGGTTTCCAGATAATCAGCGAACGCTAGAACGTCGTTCATTGTTACTGTTCGCAAGTCTAAATCATTTAACTGTACAAGTTTTGGGCTTACACCTAGCACAAAGGCAATGAAATAACGGATATCTGTCTCATAAGAGCGCCTGGTTTCGGGCGATCGCTTGCTACTCTTCCACATCTCCACTATTTGGGCAGTGTTAGTAACATCTGCCATCCTCTGCACCGAGTTTTCTGCCCCTGGTGTTAGCATCGAGAGTTCTGAGCTTCCCACATAAAATCCAATCAGCCTCTTAACACCAAAAAAGATTGTTCCAAATGGTGTGTCCCTTTTTCAATTATCGATTCCAGGGGAGCAACATTTACAAAAATTTCCTAGACGTGAATTCACGCCTAAATCCTTGAGTTAATCGGCTCAACGTGTTAATACGTGTACCTTTGTAAAGAAGATAACTCACCTTGGCTACACAAAAACTGCCTCAAGATGACACAAAGCGACTGCTCAAAGATAGATCCGATAATGTTAGTTTTCGGATCTGCTGGCGTGAAACCATAGATTTGTCATTGGTCAGAGGATACCTCTATTAGCATCACCCCAGTCGTTCCCAGAGCGATTTTCTGTTGATTTTTGCCCCAGACTTGTGTATACATTCGCTTACCTTGGAGACTGACGGGCTGACAGCCGCCCGGACAAAACCCTTGATCGGGAACGCCAATAATATTAGTTAGTTCATGAAATTACCCCTCAATAGGCAACACATCTTCATTCAGCAAGGCGTAAAATTCCGGGACTTGATCCTCGACAAGTCGCAGTTCACTTGCGGCGATCGCTTCAAGTTCCAGCACCGTATCCCAGCGCAAATCACCAGCCCATCGCTGAAGGATGCCTTTAATTGCGTCTACCCCCTGCTTGATACCAGAGCGTAGCATTTCCACACAATGGAGTAGGGTCGTGCGATCTGTCGGGGATGGGTCACATTCCGTAGTATCCTCCCCCTCTAGTAGGGGTTTCACTATACAATCATGGGGGGGGGTGGATACCAATTCGCAATTGTGAATTCGCAATTCGCAATTTCTTGAAGTTAATTGCGAATTGCGAATTGCGAAAAGCAGCGAATTGCTTATTGGAGCTTTCTGCTCCCGTTTGCTTTGGCGGTGAGCAATTACATGTTTTGCAAATTCTAATTCCGACTTTGATAGCGAATAAATTTTCACCTGTTCACCGCGCTTCCCCTGCTTGCGGGAAGTCAACTTTAGTCCCAGCTGCTCTAGCAAAGTGGCCAGCAACCAAATAGGTTTACACTCTGACGACGGAACAGTAAACCCAAGAATTACTTTAACGTGAGCAGCACAAGATGAAGCGATCGCAATCATATTTATTAAGAGAGGGTCGTTGGCATTAACTTCGCCCCCAGCAACTAACCGCTCAAGGATCTGATGCAACCCCAAGTTGAACCGTGCTAGCCACCGCGCCGAGTAATTTCCCCAGTCCATACATAAAGCAAGCTTTTCTCGTTCGGTGCGGTCTTTGGTGGTGACAAGTTTTGGAGGCGTAGGGTATTCTCTGCCTGTGGCATCATCAATAATTATTCCCTCTGGTTTTGATAAAATTGCTTCAAGTCCAGCGATCGCTCTGATTAATCGACCGCCATTATCGAGTTCGACTAGTTCAGGCGTAACGTCGATACCGTAAGAGTCAAAAATGCGAAACTTTTCGTTTTCAAAAACTTCTTTGGGAGTGAGGTAATCTTTACTCCTACGGGCGCGATACTCACTCGCTGTAATATTATTAGCCTTGGCAACAGCCGAATAATGGGCAGTGGACAAAGCCGCAGCCGCATTTTTCATCCGTTCTCTTTGTTGGTCATCATCGTCATTACCCACTGAGATAAAGGTATTACCCATCTCGGTGAGGAGCGAGAGCAAATCATCACGCAGATTATTCAGAGAATAGTTACGGTTAGCCAGAATTTGACAGTAGGCATCCAACGCCCAATCTTTTTCAGCACCACGTTTACCCGAATCTCTGTGAATGCGAATTAGGAAAGCCGTCATCTCATTCGATTGCAGGAGTCGTTCTTTAATCTTGGTAGCATTAGTTTCGGCATAACCAAAGGGAGGGCGCGGGGCCACCCAAACATGAAACGGAACCTTCGGGCGATAACGGTAAAGTTGTTGGGCGCATTCAGTAGCAGTTTGGGAAACGCCGTGAAATACACCGAATACAACATCAAAATGATATTCGGCAATGTCTACTCCGGTTCCCAGGCTGGGGGAAGTGAACAAAGCATCGAGGTTTTTAACAGCGTTGGTGATATCTTTGATGAAAGCAACGTTTTCTTCACTGCCGGAATTATCGGAATGGACAGACCAAATACGTAGTTTTTGTGCATGACTACCAATGCCCCGATTAGATTGACTCAAAGCATTTTCGGAGGGTGATGATTCAGTCGAGTCGAATATTTGCACCAAGAATGATTGTTCAAGTTTCTTAATGAAACGCTTGGAGTCAGAAACTACCATGATTTTCTGTCCGCTCATCAACGCTGCCGAGATTTGGGCAACCAGTGCACTTGAATTACTACCCTCGTACCAATATATAGTGCGATCGCCATTTCGCCATTCGTTTTTAATGATGTAAGGGACTTCACCAATAGGGCGCATTGCTCTAAAGAAGTCCACCGTTAAATCATCCATGTGTGCATCGGCAATCACAACCAGTGGTGCATTGTGTACTATATATTCCAGAACTTCTAAGATTGCTGCCCGATGCTCCTTGCAAGTATTACTATGCAGTAAATGCACTAAGTATTGGCAAGCTTCATCAATAAAGATGCAGCCGTACTTTAGGGCTTGAGTGTTGAGCTTGTGTAAACTGTCGATGGTAATGCTGAGAGCTTGCGCCTGAGCTAAACCTGTGTAACCCAAGTCAGAGTACATGGCAGTTTGGAGTCGTGAGCCAAGATTTTTGAGCAAATTTACGCGGTGTCCGTTGTTGAGGAACCGCGCGTCAGGGTTTTGGTCACGCCACCAGCGCATGAGTTGGGTTTTCCCTGTACCCATATCGCTCCACAGTACGACCAGTCCTGTTTGAGGAAAACGGAAAGATTTTTTCGGGGCAGGGTTACTGGGCTTGGGGTCAAAGGAGTCAGAATCTATTAACTGTTCCTTTTCCCTTTTCCTTTCCCCCAAGCAGCAGCCCGTAGGTTTAAGATTTGGGGTAAACAATTTTTCTTGAAAGAGTGAATTTTGAGGCGGAACAGATGAGCATTTTTCTTCTAAGTCAGGAATAGTGAGGGCTTGTGTCAAATATTTCACATTGACTGTGACATCAGGCTGGTATTTAGAGAGTCCCCATTTCTTAGCACGATATGAGCGTTGGTAATCAAAAAGTGATTTGGCATCATTTATGATCGCAGTTAGTAAGGTATCAGCATTAAGACCTCTGGCCACCACAAAATCATCAACGCCTTTTTCAATACCGGGTAGTAATGCAATTTCACCTGTGCAGCCAGCAGCTTCGATAGTTCTAATAGTACGAACAGTAGCTTGAAAAACTGACCAACGGGTATTAGCTCTCGTCTCGTAGTCGAATAAAATAATGAACTTGCGCCCTGCCTGAGCCATCGGTACTAAGTCAGGATGCAACCGTTCATCGAAATCTTGTTTGCCGACGCGCCCATTCCAAATTCCAGGGAGTGCGATCGCTACAAATCCCATACTGAGCAAGCAAGCTGCCTTCTTCTCACCCTCGCATAATATTATTGGAATCTCTGGATGCTGCTTTATCCACTCCCAGAAAGTGATTTGTATATCTTTGTGCTGCAATTCGATGTTCAACTGTATTTGCTGTGCAAACCATGACCAAAATATCAGTGGATTGAGTAAGTCTTGTAAACACAATGCTAAAAGGGAAATTAACTGCACGAATTGGGAATTGCACAAGTGGGCAACTATTTTCAAGCCCAAAGGTAAAATTTTTGTATTTTTCCTTTGACAAATGAATTTTGAATTTTGACTGACCCGTTGGCGCAGCGTTCCCAAGAGTTGGGGTTGACCTTTAATATGCAGCTTTTTCCCACGTTTTGCAAAAAGCACTTTTTGAATATCGGGGACATTGTAGCGCCGTGCAACGAGGTTCAAAATACAGTTGGGAATATCGAAGTAGGTAACTCGGTTAGCTGTCTTGGGGGGTGACTCGTATTTGACGGGCTTCCCAGATTGCCAATCGATACGGGGGAAGTTGGGCTTAATCCTTCCCCACTCCATTGGTCGCCAATTATTCAATGGGTCAAGAGATTGAATCCATATCCCCCCCAACAAGAGATGATCGTACCTTTTGATGTATGCATCGGTGACTCGACCGGCATTTTTCCGAGGGATTTTGTTGGAGATGAACAGGTAATCGTAAATTGATTCTCCTTCGATGTGGAAGAAGCTGCGTGAAATCAGTGCTGGATGAATGGCACTACCAACATATAACTCATGGTATTGGGCAGTCGTGAGGTTGTTTGGGTATTCAATTGGGTGTTCCCTCTGCTCAATTGATACCTTGCAATCTGGTTTCGGCTCTTTGGGTTCTTTGTTGCCACTCTTAATTGCATTTTTATTTGTATTCACATTCTCTCCCTTTATTTTTCCATGACAATCCGGGCGACATTGCACCTATGCCGCATTCATCAGTCATCAGTTATGAGTTATCAGTTATTAGTTATCAGTTATTAGTTATCAGTCATCAGTCATCAAGTATCCGCATTATCAGCGATAAGGACGGAGCATTTAAGTTGCATAAAAGCTCCCGCTGTACTGCCGGAGCTGAACCCGTAGGGTTGTCCTTACTACAAGCGAATCAACCTGGAAAAATGAATGATGATTAGCTTAACTGTTTACTGTTAACTGTTAACTGTTCACTGTTTTTTCGTACTTGTGTGATTAAATCAGTCTCCTGGGTAGTAAGTTCTGCCCAGTAGTCTGCTTTTATCACCTCGTATTTTTCAGCCACAGCCCAAAACTCCTGCCATGTAAACTCAAGACGAGCAAGTACTTGCCTAATTTCACTAATAGCCACAGGTAATAGTTGTAATTGCTCCGTCCTTGTTGCGATGGCCTCCTGTGTGGGACTAGTACCCAGAATTATCGCCGCAGCTTCGAGCGCTTGGGTATTGTTCATGGCAACGCTTAGGTTTTTCAATGCCATACCCATGAGGCGCAGACATTCAGTCGCATTTTCTTTGGGTGGTTCGGCTGCAAGAGAACGCAGATCAATTGTCTTCTCCAACGCAAGTTTTACCTGCTTGTTCAAAACTTTGGTAGCCTGTTGCGTCATAGTATTCCCCCATTGTTGAGAAGGACGTTCCTCTAGAGCGTGTTCTAATTCCTGGATACGTTGGTGGAGTTGCTGATTCTCAGTCTCCAGTTTCCGTAACCCCTCCATCTCATCTAAACGCTGCTGCAACTGGATATTTTGCTCTTTCTGCTGGTTGTACAGAAAATGCATGGATTGGATTTGCTCACTTACTTGGGCTTCGGCTCTAGCATTAACTTCTGCTTGTAGCCCAATCCTCAATTCCTGAGAGAGGCGCTCTAACTCAAGCTTGTGTTGCTCTTTGAGTGCTGCGATCGCTTCCGTGTATTCTGGTGGATATGTACGCTCAGTCGATTGGGACACAATTGCGGCATCCAAATCAGTGTTGTTTACCAGCAGCCTTTCACCATCAGAGAAGGTAACAATCTGTTGTGAAGTATTGGGTGCTTCTGCACAAATCACTCCCTCTTGCCCATAACGGGGATGTTCTGGTGATGAAATTGTGATGACATTTTTGGGAACCAATGGTTCCTGATTTTTGGGAACCATTGGTTCTGAATGGAATGGCTTTTTCCCTCTTGGCATTGGAGCAACTTTATTTGCAGCAGCAGCGAAATCTGATTCACTAGGGTCTGGGTTTAATTCCAAAGCCAGTGCGATCGCAGCAATAAGTTTTTCTGGTTCTTTGGCTAACCTTAAAAGAGGACGGGCTTGGCGCTCATTTTTAATCTGTGACCCCAACTCCCCTGCTGCAACAATAACTCTTGATGCCCCTAACAGTTGATTTATACGCCGATAGCCACCATATACATGCAATTCGCCTTGGCAATATTGTGAAAAGTTTTTGTACCCAGCGATTCTGTACATCCGCTCATCATGCATGAGGCGAATCTGTTCTACTGCTTGCAACTCAAATTGGTCTATGGTAGCGAAGGTGTCTTTGATACTGCTGTTAAGGTCATCGTAATGAAGTGCTGATTTGGTTTCTTCTCTATCTAGTGTCAGCATATTTCTCTCCTGTCATTATCACAAGGAGAGGCGTTTGAAAAAAATTTTGATGTCACCTTAAC
The DNA here is from genome assembly GCF_020829645.1 of Nostoc mirabile CHAB5784. GTDB lineage: Bacteria > Cyanobacteriota > Cyanobacteriia > Cyanobacteriales > Nostocaceae > Nostoc > Nostoc mirabile. The sequence goes on from NZ_JAIVFS010000016.1 coordinate 68,328, forward strand.
CCCGACACCAAGGTGTATTGGGCATAAGTCATTTTTCACGATATTTTCCCCTGATTACTTGGTTGACAAGTTTCAGAGGGGGTTGCATCAGTTATCAGTCAACAGTTATCAAGGACTGTAAATTCCAACTGATAACTGTAACTGGTAACTGATAACTGTTATTCGCACTGCTATGCTTTTTGCTACGAAATTCGGGGCTTTTCTTAATTAAACTTAATATATCGCCAATTTGAGGAATTTCAACAGCCAAAACTGCCACACGAAACTGGTGCGTTTCGTGTGGCTTCTCGTATAATATGAGAAGCAGCGCGGATTTAATCTCTTCTGACCGTCAGTGGATAAAAGCGGCCAAACTTTCCATACCACTGCTTCGGTTTTCGTGAGATAACCTCGCTCTGAAATTATTCTGTTTTTGCTACTGGGCAAAGTGTCACTAATTAATGACTCTTTGTCCTTTAAATTTTTGGTGCTGTTGTATATCTCCCTCCATTTCCTGTTCGTTTTGATCTTACAGAACTTTTGGTCGTCTGGTATATAGCGTCGTTTTGATTTTTACTTTTAGACCTCCGTATTTATTAACGATTGTTTTAGTTAGGGGTAATCAGAGGTTTGGTGACACTCTATGTAGGTAGATTACCCTGCGGTAAAAGCTCTTGCTCAAGATGCATTTGCTAATTTTGGGAAAGCATGAGATACACGTACTAATCCTTGCGGATCTGTCATGATATATTTTTTTATTACTGGTTGAAGAGTAAAACTGATTTCTTTTGTAACTGGGTCTTTATTACTCTCAATCAATGACTGTCTTTCAAGTTTTTCCAATGCACTTATCAATTCTGAAGTTGACACAAATGCTTGGTGCTTCTGATTTAGATCATTGATTATTTCAACGAATTTAATAGGTCTAAAAGTTGAAGCTATTTTATCTGCTAAATAAATCATAATTTGCTTCTGAATTTCATTCAATACTTGACCAAAGGCTTCATCAAGCATTGCTTGAAGTTCATGACTAAAAAACGTAGTTTTGTGTTGGAAGAATATTTTTGTACTACCACCAAAGAAATGGTTGATTCGATCCGCTACTGTTTTAAGTTCTAAAGGATTACCGCGATAGGTGTTGATCAACTCATTGCATTTTTGCGTATCAGTTAATCCTTGAGTAGCCAAAAAATGCATTGCGGCATCTGCATCTAACCCTTCGACTCTAACCCACTGAATGTGGCGTTTAGCGCTTAATAAACTGTCAAATTCATCAGGTAAAACTCTACTAGTTAACAGTAAGCGGCTTTGATGTTGTTCTTCTACCAAGCGACGAAAGAATATTCTATAATCTAGCCTCTGCTCGAAGTTATTTTTCTGAAATAATGCATCAAATTCATCCAATACCAGTAAACATCTACGCGATTTTAATTGCTTAACCAGTTCTGTAATCATTGTCTGGGTAATCTCTGGCAAGCTTAAGGATGTTTCTGAAGGTTGGATTAGTTGTATTAGTTCCGCTACTAAGTCTTGAACTTTCGGTGCATAGGCAACTGATTTCCAAATTAAACAATCAAAATCAGATGGAGACTCTATACTAAGCTCTGCTAACAGTTTTGCTGCTAATGCAGTTTTACCAACTCCCGCCACACCTATTAACGATACACAGCGCTGCTTTATTATTAATTCTTTTAAATGGATTAGTTCCTGTGTCCGTCCATAAAAATTAGATAGGTCAGGTAATTCGCCTCGAATGTCTTGTACAAAATCATTAGGGGCAAGTACTTGCTCTTTGTTTAGTTCAGATGGAACAGAATACTTTTTGGTGGCTTGTTCTAGAAAATATCTTAGGTTTCTCTTTCCTACCCGTTCTTCATTTCCAATAGTTTCAGAGAGTAGCTCCCATAACTGAGGAGCTAAACGCCGTTGCAAATAATTAGCACTATACGGGGAGTTCTCTGCTATCTCCACAAACTCCCTGTTATCCCATCCTCCTCTCATAATTTTAATCTCTGCATCAGATAGGGGTTTACCCCTTTTTGCAAACACTAGGTTATTCACTACGACCAAAGCTTCTTCAAAAGTTACTGTTTCTGAAATTCTTTGCTCTGGAAGCTCCTCTGCTGTTGTAACAACAGAGGAGAGGGAAATATCTGAAAACCTTAGTCCTTGCTCCGCACTAAAATCCATATCTGTACTTGATCCTGTCGGTTTAGTAAAGTCCTCGCAAGGGACGTTTAATTATGGTTAATGGTAGAGGTGTGTTAGATTAAACTTAATATTACTAGCTTTTTCTGCTTATATTTGCTTGATTTGACGAAAGTAACATATAAATATCTAATAAGTGACTTAAAATTGTCAATGCATCAAATAGTTTATTTTCTGTTAAATCCATAGGATTGTTCTACTGAAAGCTTAGACTAAAATAGTCATATAATATACAAAAACATTTTTGTATACTGAGCAATATTTACTGGAATAGTCTATTTAGTACAGTATTAGAGCAATAAAACTTAGATTCAAAATAGGTAATGTTTAGTTGATTAATGCCTACTAACCATTGTCATCTGCATTGGTATAAGTTTTTCAAATATGTCATGCTACTGTATTAATCCCCTTTGCGATCAACGTCAAAATCCCGACAATATTGAAAACTGTCTCTTTTGTGGCACTTCACTGCTGATTAATGACCGCATCCGCTTGATTAAGCCGTTGAGAGCGCTTACTCAAGAATTGTTCACTTATATGGAAGTTTTTGAAGTAGAGGACGCTGGTACTCAGTGGAATCCTGTACGTGAGCAGCGAATTATGAAAGTTCTGAGATGGGGATCGCCTAAGATGGTTGAGTTAATAGAGCAAGAAGCTCTAACTTTACAGCTAATTCATCATCCAAGAATTCCTAAAAGTACCTTAGATGATTTTTTCACCTTTGTTCCTAATGATACTCAACTGACACTGCGTTGTTTAGTTATGGATAAAGTCGAGGGACAGAACCTAGAGCAGTGGATAGAATTTAATGAGAAAATTTCACAATCTTTAGTATTAGAATGGTTCAGACAATTAATTGAAATTCTTCATGATATACACCGCTCCAATTTTTTTCATCGAGACATTAAACCTTCTAATATAATTCTTCAGCCAAATGGGCAACTGTCATTAATTGATTTTGGGGTGGCGCGACGGGTGACTGATACCTATTTAGCAAAAATTAGTGGAAGCGGAGGAACTAATACGGGGAGGGGAGGACGATATGAAATTACGTCTGTAGTCACGCCTGGTTACACTTCACTAGAACAAATTGAAGGGCGGGCAGTCCCACAGTCAGATTTTTTTGCTTTAGGTCGGACTCTTGTACATTTAGTCACTGCTACTCCACCTACTGATTTGTCTAAAGATACAAAAACAGGGAACTTGCTTTGGAGAGATAAAGCACCGCAGATTGACAAACCTTTTGCTGACTTCATTGATGAGTTAATGGCTTTCTTGCCAGGGCAGCGTCCACAAACAACTAAAGTAATTTTGCAGCGATTAGAAGAACTGCCTCAGCAGATTAAAAATTATAAATTAGCTAATTCTAAAATAGTTAAATATAGCAAGCTTGCATTAAGGGGTTTAATAATTGTTGGGGGTATTATTCTGTCTATACCCTTGCTAAGTAACTACTTAGTAACTCAAGGACGAAAGTTAGAAGCAGCAAATAATTCTCAGGGGGCGCAAGAGGCTTTTGACTGGGCTATTAAAATTAATCCTCAACTTAAGCCTGACGTTTCAGAATTTTATTTTGAGAAGGGGCGTGGTAGTACTAGTAACCTCGATCTAGCTAAAAAATACTATAAATTAGCAATTAAATATAATAATCAAAATTCGGAAATCTATACTAATTTGGCTGTGGTTTGCCAACAATTACAGCAATTTGAATGCGTAACTGATAACTATGGAAAGGCAATTGAGCTAGATCCTAATAATTGGCAAGGGCATTACGGACTAGGGACATTTTATGATGAGCAAGAAAAAGATGATTTAGCTGAAAAACAGTATCAGTTATCTATAAAAACTAGTAGCCAAGCCATTCTGCCCATCAATAATTTATCGAGATTGAAAATTATAAAAGGTGACTATAATGCAGCGATCGCTTTAGCGCAACAAGGTTTACAAAAAGCTAAAGAGCCTGAATTACGGGCTGTTTTGTATAAAAATTTAGGTTGGGCGCTCTTTGAGCAAAAGGAATATAGCCAAGCAAAGAAATATCTGGAAAAAGCCAAAGAATTAGATATACACAGAACATCTACCCATTGCTTGTTAGCGCAGGTGCAAGAAGCTCTAGGTGATGTTGATTATGCCTGGATTTCTTGGGAAATTTGTTTGCTAACTGAGTCTAGAGAGCCAGAGGTTTTCGGTTGGCGGTCGCAAGTATTAGAAAGAATCAGGTTAAAAGATCCTATTCGTCAAAGGGAAGAATGACACTTTATTTTATACCTAAACTTCCTGTATGCTATTAACATGCAAGTACTAACATAACAGTTTTAATGTTAATGGCAGATAGGCGAACAGACAAAGTAGGAAAAATAATCTACATTTTCCGAATTTCAATGATTGTATCAATAATCCTTTTTTTGGGTTTGAGCAGTGCATGGGGTCGCCAACTTAAATCAATAGGGAGTCGTGAGTGTAAGGCGAATGGTCGAGTTGTTAATGCAGGAGATCGTTTTTTGGCAGCAGGTAGTCAACTGTGCCCAGGAGATCGTATTAACCCAGTTAATGGACGCACAGTCAGTGCTTTGTGTTATTTAAACGGAAAACTTTTAGATTTCAAGCAGAGTAAGATTTTCGATGCCTCTGACGAATGTTCATTGCCTCACAAAAAAGCAAAGCTATGCACAGGACTGAACCCTAGCGGTTGCAATAATACTAAGAGTCCGCATGAGGATCAGGATATACCAACATTAATTAGTCCCTATGGCAGTTCCATGTTGAGTAGTCGGCCTAAAATATCTTGGTATGCGGTTTCTAATGCTATTAGCTATACAGTAATTGTGAGTAGCTACGAATTTTATTGGGAGAAAACAGTAGATAAAACTGTTACTACCATGCCTTACCCCAAGGAACAAAAAGAGTTAAAACTTGGTAATACGTATAATTTCACTGTAATTGCAAACAAGGATAAATCTCTAGCAAGTTCCGAACCGTTAGTAATTATTGTTCTGCCAGAGAAAGAACAAAATGAAATTAAACAAAGAGTCCAGCATATCAATGAATTAAACTTACCGCCAGACGAAGCAGCCATTTTCGATCTACATGCTATATATATGTCTAGAAATCTTTTGAATGAAGCGATTGAGGCGTTAGAAGCACGAGTAGCAGCAGGAAGTCAAAATCCTACCCTTTATAGAGTATTAGCAGATCGATATTTAGAAGCATGGTTGCCGAATGAAGCGCTTCGTAATTATAATGTGGCAAATGAATTGGCAAAACGTAGTAGAAACTTAGATGAATTAGCTAAAGTGCAGCAAGGACTAAATTTAGTAGAATCTTACAACCATCCGCCAACAAGAATAAATCCTGCCCAAAAATAAGGGTGGCTGTATCTAGAGTCTGATATTAAATTTAATTGCGCTTGACGCAATGCTTCTGCTTTGGGAACACCATTTTTCAAATTTTTGTAAAATTGTTCCATAAGTAAAGCAGTGGAGTCAGCATCTACCTTCCATAAAGTTGCCACTGTACTTCTTGCGCCTGCTTGTGCAGCTACTCCAGCAATTCCTAGTGCTGACCTCTTATTGCCTTTGGCGGTCTGACAAGCACTTAAAACTAATAATTCAATTCCATCTTCATTGGATCGAGCGCTGAATTTTAGTAGGCTATAAAACTCTAGTGCGTTAATCGCTTTGTCCCAAGTAAAGAACATTGTTCTTTTAGCTTCAGAGCTAAATTGAGCGTGAGTAGTTAAATGAACAATAGGAGAGTTAAAACTACTCAACTGTTGCCCAAGCGCTTGGCTAGTAAACTTTTCGTTTAGCAAAACTTTTGAAGAAGAAGTTTGTTGCTTTACATATTCTATCTCCTCTTTCACTTTTGGTAGTGCTTTCATGTTTTCAAGAACATTTAAAGTCCTAAGACTGGGATTGATTTCAGACAGTCCACCAATTAAAGCTCTTAACTGATCTTTAAGTAAGAGCTTGGGTTGTCGAACTCTAGAGCCTAAAGTTTGAGCAATACTACAATATTTAAATAAATAATCGTTACCATCATGAAGCAGTCCTATTGGTAAGCTTTGGAAGGATGTATCTAAAGTAAACACTAGCGTTCCTGATGAAGGCAAGTATGTTTTTATGGGCGCGATTAGCAAGTCATAGAGTGACCGAGGAAAAGAAAGAATGTCAATTTCAGCGGTAGAGGACAATCGAAGGGATTGTAAGATTTCTAATAAATTATCAACATTAGTTTTAACTAGCTTAGAGTCAACAGAATGGCTGTGAAGGGAGCCATTAGCCAACTGTAAAATTACTTCTACACTTTCATCCAAATCAATTATGTGAACTACTGTCGGAGCGCTAGGCAAGTTTTTAACTTCGTTCAAAGGTATAATGTCAAGATTTCCGCACTGGAGAAAATTTTCTAATTGAGCTATTTGCAATCGTTCATTTGTCTGGATTACTCGTTTTAAGTCAGGATTAGGAGAAGCTAAGAGTAATCGCATATATTCTCGGTATATAGGCTCCACTTTTTCTTGAAAGGAAAATTGTAAATCTGCGTTGTTTGGTAAGAGGTTTTTACGAACTTGAGTAATATTTTCAATTGCAGCACCATAAGCTTGAAGGGCTGCTTTAGTTCTTTTTTGCTTTTGGTATAATTTTCCTAATTCCTGTTGCCATTGGTAGGCAATATCTGATGCCCGAACTGACTGAGCTTGGCTTAAAGCTTGTTCAAAATAGGTTTGTGATTGCTTTGGATTTAATTTACCTAGAGTACCAAAACTTTCTGATTTTAGCCGATGGTTGTTCGTGCTTTGAGCAGTTCGCAAAGCGCTTTTAGCGTATCCAATGGCTACTGAGTGTAATTGTTGATCTGAGATTTGATTCAGGCTGTTAGCAAAGTTAAGTTTGGCATAAACAGATTGACTAGCAGGTAATTGAGAAAATGTTGAGGAGTTTTTTAACACTAAGTCAACTGCTGGCTGAATCTGTTGATTAATACTAGCGCGAACAGTGGCTAAATTTGTTTTACCTAACCTCACCTCTATCGTCAGCCATTCCTGAAAATCTAATAGTAAATTCAAGTGCTGTAATTGAGATTGTAATTGTACTTCTTGAGAAGTCGTTGATGAATTATTTATTTGCTGATAAATATCAAGGGACTCTAAGGCTTTTTTTTGAACTAAAAAGCTAGCTTCTTTTTTGAAACCTGGTTCTTCTATTGAACTATAATTATCTTTTGCTTGTTTGTAAAATGAATTTTCAGTATTTCCCAAAGAGAGCAAAATTCTGCTATGGTCAGCAGATGAAAGATTTTTAGCAGTTGACAATATTTTTGCCAAAACTATTTTTGATTCATCTAACTTGCCAATTGAGCGCAATACATCTGCCAAGTTATGCCACGCAAGCAGATTCAGAGGTGTTGGCTTTTGCTGATCAATTGCTTTCGTCAGTAGTTCTGTTGTAGATTCAGTAGATTGCTCTGAGGGGATGGCGCAAATATCGGCATCTGTATCTAACTTCAAAGCTTGTAAAAGTGTAGTACAAGCCCGACGATTTAACCCTAAAGCTTGTAGGGCATAGTTCTGGTTGATTAAACTGCCTGTAACGCCCTCCTGATAGTGAATTTGACGATAAATTTTTGTGGCTTCTTTCCAGTCTTGAAGTGCTTCTACGGCTCGGCCTTCATCAAAAAACTTTTTTCCTCTTTGGGTTAATAATCGTGCCTGATTATGTCTTTTATCTGTAGCATAAGCAGGAGCAATAAATGCTTTGTTATTAAACGTAAATAACCCTGCAATGCTTAGAAAAAAGTATTTAGCCCAATCTCGACGTTTAATCATTAATTTTTACTAAAATTGATTCAAACCTACCTTTTTAACTTCGTCGGCACATGGATTAGCAGACGATGCACTGTTAGCACTGACTGACCCAGAATTTGTTGTCAAAAAAATTCTGCCATCAGATTCTTGTACTACAGCTTGTGCTTCTAATATTTGCGTAGGCTCTTGATCCCTTGATTTTAGTTTTCCCAAATCATTGCCGGACTGATCTAGAAGAGAGTTGTCTTGCCAAATAGGGTTTTGAGATGGCAGGTTGCTAGGACTAGGAAATAAACCGTCGTGTCCACTAACAACAAAAGTACTTGCTATTGTGTCCGATCGCCCTTGACAGACTGATGCAATCTTTGTATCTGTTTGAACTGCTTCTAGTTCTATCTTGGGTTGCACATTGTTTCCTATTAAAAAGTTAACCTCAACTGTGCCGTTGACACCTCGCTCAGAACTGGCTGTAAATTGGCTGTTGGCAGAAAGGAAAAGCCCTTTAGTATCGATTTTGATATTACCTCCCCTTCCTTCAAAAGCATTGGCAGTTATGCTACTGTCTCCTAAAGAGAATAAGTTTTTCGTATTAATAGTTACGTTCCCACCATCACCATCACTACCTTGCTGCCCAGCAGTTGCGGAGATGGTGGCATCTTGTAGTTGTAAAAAATTTGAATTGATGTCAATATCACCACCTTGTCCTACAGCAGTGGTTGCAGTAATAGCGCCGGATCTGGCGACGCTGATGCGATTGGCATTTACTTGAAGTGTGCCAGCGTCGCCAGATCCATCATTTTTGACGCTCAACGATCCGCTATCCATAACATTTAAGCGGCTGGTATTGACAGTTACGCTTCCTGCATCACCAGTGGGGGTTGGTGGTACGCTGGGGAATCTTGCTCTTAAACTTTCATCTAAAATAGCTGCTGACGACTGTATGGAGCTAGGAAACTTTGAATTTGGATTAACGCCTGAAACTTCTATAAAATCAAAAGCATTGATAGTAAGGCTACCGGCATTTCCATAAGATACCGTGGTTGTATTTACAGTTGCTCCATCTCGAATAAATAGTTTTGGGGTATTAATTTCTAAGTTACCAGCGTTACCACTACCAAAAGTATTAGCCTGAATGAGACTAGGCTCCAGAGAAGAAGATTGTCCTGTTAACTCTATAAAATCTTTTGCGCTTACTAAAACATTGCCTCCCTTGCCGTTAGCGAAAGTAAGAGAACCTAAGCTACCTCCATTCCTAATAATGACACTTTCTGATGTTAAATTTAAATTGCCACTGCGTCCCGAATATCTAGTGGAAATTGCAGTAATAGTTCCTCTGTTATCTAAAATTAATTCTCCTATCTTTGCAGTTATATCTCCTCCATTGCCAGAACTATAGCTGAATGTGTTAATACCACCTAAGCCAGAAGGATTGATAATAGATGGAGTAGAACCAACAATTTTTAAATTGTTGGCATTCACCGATACTATTCCTCCTGGCGTATCACTAAAAGTAGTGGTGGCTATTTGCGCTCCTTCAATGATAAAATTTTTTGCATTGACTTCAATATTTTCTCCTGGTGTCTTGCCAAAATTACTAGTAAAAATAGCACTGGTATTAAATTGAGATTCTCCTTTAACTTCTAAAAAATTAGAGGCATTAATAGTGGTTTCTCCATTTTGCTTAAAACCATAGGTTTGGCTAGCGATCAAGGAGCCATTTAAAACTTTTATCTCACGTCCTTGAATATTAATACTTTTTCCTACACCTTCATTACTTCCAACGTAAACTAAAGCGCTTTGTGATAAACTTATGTCTCTAAATATTTGTTTATTTTCATAATTAAAAACCCACTTATTATTATCTGGTTTGATGCCTACGTTTCCTTGAGCGACGCTTCCTACCTCAATGTTTCCATTTATTGTACTAAGTATTCCTCCTTCTATTGATACGTCTCCTCCTAATAAGGCTAAAGTTTTGCCAGGATTTACTTGCAAACCATTAGCAAATCTACTGGCATCAAAAGGAAAATTAAAATCGGAGCCTTGAATAGTGTGACCTGCTCCTTGTACTTTAATTGCCCCAGGATTTATACCAAACTCTAGCCCCCTCGCTATATTTACTTTTAACAAAGGAGAAGATTGAGGGTTTTTAGCACTGAACTCAATTTTATTATCAAATTTAATGCTATCTGCTGTACTTGCCAAAAATGAGCCGCCAATGTCTAATCGAGCATTTTTACCGAATATAATACCATTGGGATTTATTAAAAATAAATTTGCTGTCCCATTAGCTCGAATTAATCCATCAATATTGGAAATAGATTTACCTGTCACTCGACTAAAAATGTTCTGAATATTCGGAGTATTATTAAAGTAAGCAGTGCTACCAGTAGGAATAGAGAAGTCTTTAAAGCTATGAAATAAGGTAGTACCTAATTGAGTTCCATCTTCAATATTACTGATATTTCCCTCTGATTTTATTAGAGTGTTATTCGTTAGACTTGCATCTGGAACAATTTGTTGAGCTTCGGACGGGAAAATTGTTGATAAAGAAAAAAATATTGACATTATAGCACTATTTTTATATTTTTTAAGCATTGCAACACTATTTTTTTGTCCTAGCTTAATCATTGAATTAACCATGTTACTACTAATGCTAATGGGATTGTAAATCAACTTTGGCTCACAAGTAAAAATTGCAGTTTTTAGTTTGAAGCCTATATGATTACTTAGTATATAACCCAAGTTGCCAGTTACAAAATCAGATTGATGAAGTGGTGTCAAAAAGGCAATAAAATCCCCTCCAGGAATAAAAACGGAAGGGAAGATGCTAAACGAAATAATTACTGTCTATGCTATCATCGATGACTTGCTGAAGGCGGTTGGGCATGAAGATGATTGTCGTCGAGATATGAAAGATGCAGAAATTATAACAACGGCAGTCTGCGCGGCGATGTTTTTTAATGGGAATCATAGCAAGGCTTGCAGCTATCTGAAAGACCATAATTTGATACCCAATATGTTAGAAAAGTCACGATTTAACCGACGAATACACGGTATCTCGATGCTGATTAATGATTTGTTTCATCAAATGGGAATGATTTTCAAAGAAATTAGTGATTGTACCGAATATCTTTTAGACTCATTCCCTGTACCAATTTGTGATAATATCCGTATCTTTAATGTCAAGTTAATCAACTCAGAGGAGTATCGAGGTTATATAGCATCGAAGAAACGATACTTTTATGGTGTTCGGGTTCAGTTATTAACGACGAAAAATGGTATTCCAGTCGAATTTGCGTTTATGCCTGGTAGTGCCAGCGATGTGCGTGCGTTAAATGCGTTACCTTTAAATCTGCCACCTGGTAGTGAAGTTTACGGTGATTCAGCCTACACCGATTATAGTATTGAGGATGACTTAAAACAAACGAGTCAAATTTCTTTGAAAGTCATGAGGAAAAAGAATTCCAAGCGTCAAGACCCACCTTGGAATCAATATATCAAACAACATACTCGGCATTATATCGAAACCGTGTTTAGTGGTATAACTAGTTTTTTCCCAAAATCCATTCATGCAGTTACATACCAAGGGTTTTTACTTAAGCTACAAGCATTTATTTTTTCTTTTACTCTTCGACAAGCTTTTAGAGAATGAGTAACTTATAGAACTTAAAATCATTTAAGTAAATGAATCCTCAATCAACTCTCAGGTGCGGTGACGCGTAGCGTCACCGCCACTTTGTTCTACGCGATCGCATAAATTGAGGGATGACTTGCAAACCTCAGTCGATAACCCGCAACTTGGGTTATATACTGTATATTCATATATAAATCATTGTAGTAGCTTGATTAATTATGTCTCTTCCTGACGGGCCAAAAGGTTCCTCTTGGATACAAACAGTTCAGTTTTTTCTTCGACCATTAGAAACATTAGATGTTTGGCATCAAATGTATGGGGATACTTTTAGGGTATTGGGAAACGAGCTTCCTGCCACTATTTTCTTTAGTAATCCAGAAGCTATACAAAAAATTTTTACAGCCACCTATGAATATTTTGAATCTACTCAAAATAATAATTTATTAAAGCTATTGTTAGGAGAAAATTCTATTCTCTCTTATAGTGGCGAACAGCATCAACGACAGAAACGAATACTGCTACCTCCTTTTCATTCAGAGCGAATGCGTGATTATAGTCAAGTCATTTGTGAAATTACTGAAAAAATAATTGGAGAATGGATTCCGGGTAAGATATTTGTAGTTAATTCAGTTATGAAAGAAATTTCTATTCGCATCATTCTTGATGTTGTATTTGGACTACAAAACGATGATCGTTATAATTGCCTGAAACAATTGTTAGTTTCCCTGTTTGATGTTCTTCACCATCCTTTTAATTCAATATTTTTGACGTTTCTTCCTATATTACAAAAAAAACTAGAATTTTGGAGATTGGAAGAGAGTCTAATGAGTCAACTCCAGCAAATTGATAAATTAGTATATGCAATTATTGCTGAACGAAAAGTGCAACGTAATTCTTCAGGGAAGGATATTCTAAGTATGCTTCTGGAAGCATCTTATGAATCTGGAGAACCACTAACGAATATTGAATTGCGCGATTCTTTGATGACGCTATTGTTCGCGGGATATGAAACCACGTCATCTGCTCTTTCTTGGGCATTGTACTGGAGTTATTTTTCGGCAGAAATTCACAAAAATCTTCTATTTGAACTTAACTCCTTTCCCACCGCCAATGACAAGAGTGGAATAGCACAATTACCTTACCTGAGTGCTGTTTGTTCTGAAACATTACGCTTTTACCCAATTTCTTTAATGCCTTTTTCACGATTTGTACAAAAGCCTATAGAGATCATGGGTTATCAGCTTGAACCGGATACAATCGTTAATGTTTCAATTTACTTAGCTCACCAAAGGGAACAAGTGTACCCACAACCAAAGATGTTTAGACCAGAGCGATTTCTAGAGCGTCAATTTTCTCCATACGAGTATTTGCCATTTGGTGGTGGCAGTCGTCGCTGTATCGGAGCAGCATTAGCACAACTTGAAATCAAGCTTGTTCTGGCAACTATTTTGTCACGCTTGCAATTGGGATTAGTGAGTCCTCGTCCTATGAAGCCTATTAGACGAGGACTAATTATGGTTCCTCCAACATTTGAAATGGTAGTAACTGGAGTGCGTTAGAACATTCTTGCTTCTGCCTATATAGTCTTGCGCTAACACTCCGAATACCAACAAGGCTGGTTGACTGACAAAACTCAAGGAGGATAACAGTATGAGGAATGTACCTTGATACGACTATTGTGTAGCCATCTGCTAAACCGTCTTTGGCGACTCTGGGCAAACAATGCTCGACTTTGCACATAAATCCCCCATTTGGTTAAATTTATACACTCAGCGCAAATTAATGCAATCACCATCCAAACTAGTGTTTTTAAGTGTCTTATGTCTGCCCATGTTTTCGATTGACTCAGTAGTGTGAACAAGTCATCATATAAACGGGAGGTCGCTTCCATCTGTTTCTCTATCTGTGTTTCGTCACCAGCTAGAGTACGGCGAAATTACTCGTTATGGAACTCTGCACCTCCTTTTTTCTTTGCTTTAATTTCTTGAACTCGGACTTTTGTCAGTCAACCAGACCAACAAGGTGTATTTTGTTAATCATGATTTAGGGAACTTAGGGAGTTAGGTAAAAATGCAAAGTTTATCCGTAAGAATAAAAATTATGTAAATTAGTTGTTTATCCTACGATTAACAGCGTTCATAATTGCTGCTAACTACAATTTTTTTGCGATAAAACTTTCTTTGCTCATAGTTGCCAATTTAGGAGTACCTTATCAACTGAAAATCAGGATTTTAACCTTGAACTTAAGATTTAACGTTTATCTGCTTGATATTGAATGCTTGAAGCTAAGAAAATTTTGAGATTGCGTTTGTTCTGATAAAACAGCAATCCTGTACAATTTCAGAGTTTGCGGCAATATCCTACCGAATCTGATGACCGATAAATCTCCCACAAAGCGCACATTGTTTTGGTTGCCTTTAAGTATATTGATAGTGCTTAGTGGTACTGCTAAAACCCTACATGCACAGACCACTACACAGCAGCCAAACCTCCCGCCTCCACAAGACATCCAGCCCCCTACACCGCAGCCACAACCCTTACCTCAACTACCCCAACGACAACCCTTACCAGAACTACTCCCGCCACAACAACCAACTCTGCCGTCAGAAGAGGAACTCCCTAGCAAGCCGACAGAAAAAGTTACTGTTGAACGCTTCGAGATTGTTGGTAGTACAGTTTTCAGCGAGGAAGAGTTAGCTAAAGCTGTGTCCGACTTTCTCAATCGGCAACTGGATATAGCCGAGTTGTATGAAGCTCGTTCTAGAATCACCAATCTATACATCAGAAACGGTTACATTGCTTCTGGTGCATATATTCCACCTCAAGAAATTAGTCCGGGGTCAGGTGTGGTAAAAATTCAAGTAGTTGAAGGTAAACTTGAAAGCATTAAGATAACAGGTACTCGACGACTTTCTCCTAATTATGTGCGCGATCGCCTGAAATTAAACACAACGGGGCCTGTAAACGAAAAACGTTTGTTAGATGCACTGCAACTGTTGCAGAACAATCCTTTGATCAAAAGACTATCTGCTGAGTTGTCACCTGGGGAGAAGCTCAACACAGCTGTCTTAACAGTGAACATAGAAGAAGCAGACACATTTAACACTCAAATCATACTCGACAACGGGCGCTCGCCATCTGTAGGTAGCTTTCGTCGTCGGCTGCAAGTAACTGAAGCAAACTTACTGGGAGTAGGAGATGGTTTAAGTGTGGGCTATACCAACACTGATGGTAGTAACTCGTTTGATGCTAGTTACACAATACCCATCAATCCGAGAGATGGGACAATTTCTTTTACCTACGGGACTTCAGCAGCTAATGTTGTCGAAGAACCTTTCGACATCCTGGATATTCAAGCAGAATCTCGGCAGTACGAACTGACGTATCGACAGCCAATAGTCCGAACTCCCAACCAGGAATTTGCGCTTGGCATAACTGCTTCCAGGAAAGAAAGCGAGGCTTCGTATGTAGATTTTGAATTTGGGCGAATTCCGTTCCCCTCTGATGGTGCAGATGACAAAGGGAACACGAGGGTATCGGCGCTGCGATTTTTCCAAGAGTGGGTATCTCGCAATAACCGAGAAGTATTTGCAGTGCGATCACAGTTCAACGTGGGACTTGATGCATTCGACGCGACGATAAATTCAGATAGAGCGGACAGTCGTTTTTTCAGTTGGCAAGGGCAAGCCCAATGGTTACGGCTGTTGGCTCCAGATACTCTGATGTTACTGCGTCTGAATACGCAACTAGCTACTACTACACTTTTGCCGCTAGAACAGTTTGGCGCGGGTGGTGTGGATAGTGTACGAGGATATCGCCAAGATTTTTTCTTAGTTGATAATGGTGTGTTTGCTTCGGCTGAAGTGCAAGTGCCGATTCTCAGGGCCGGTGGTACTTTGCAAATGATTTCCTTTGCAGACTTCGGATTTGTGTGGAATGCAGGTACAGAAAATCCCAACTCAAATATGTTGGCTTCCGTGGGGTTGGGATTGCAGTGGCGCGGGGGTGACTTTAATGCACGTGTTGACTGGGGGATTCCGTTAGTGTCGGTAGATTCAGACGGAAGAACTTGGCAGGAGAACGGGATTTTGTTTTCTATTCAGTACAATGCGTTTTGAACGTGTGGCTATGCCGCTTGTGATTGATATGAACTGCTGCAACCAAAGAATAATTTTCTTTCTTTTATCAGTAGTGACTTTGGTGCTAGCGACGCGTAGTGTTTGTTTGGGGAATATTTGTCGTAAATCTGCTAACATATCAAAGCTTTCGCAGGACTCTAGGTACTCAGTTATATAGTAAATTGAACCGAGAGCTAACCATTCCTTTGTTGCCTCATGTTCGCAGATTTGATGATTCATTTTCTAGAAAAAAGCCTTTAGTTAAGAATATCCTAGCATTCAGTTTATTCTTCGTCTTCGTCAAAATCTTCATTTTTGTCTTCGTGCCAGTCTCTGTAAGCCTCTTCCGGATGTTCTTCATACCACTTTCTTCGTCCTCCAAAGCAAGTTCTTTCTCCCTCATTGTTCAACTGCTGTCAGCCTGGAGGTGCGGCAATGAACAAACCACCATCCAGACGCAAGAAAGTTATCCTTGTAGCATCTGGTGAACCAAAGCCAGTAACTGACCCTGCTCCCGAAAATACTTCTGGACAAGACAACCCAGCCTCAGCAACGATTACGGTGACTGCTGTTGAAATTCTAGAGTTGACCGAAGAAGAACAAAGCTTACGCTTGCAATTGGAACGTCAGGTAGAAAGGGCATTTTTGTCAGCGGGTCAGGCGCTGATGGAGTTGCGTGATCGCAGATTGTACCGTTCCACGCACCGTACTTTTGAAGAATACTGCCGCGTTCGCCCTTGGCGTTGGCGCAGCCATCGCTTCAATTATAGTCGTGATGCGGCGTACCTAAAAATTTCAGCGACTGTGGTTTATGAGAATCATAATTAAGTTTTTGCCGACCATTGGTCAGCAAATTCCAATGCCGACCAACGAACGACAATTGCGTTTTTTGGCACAAGCAGGCTTGAAACCTGCTGTATAAGCAGATGTATGCTGGACAGGATACGCGAAAGAACTAAAATCCCGGCGTTGCAGAATTGAAGTATGGATTTGAGCCTTCGCCTTCGCTATGCAGTGTGCAAAGGTTTGGCTACAACCGTTTTAGAGTTTCTTGTTCTTGACTAATAAATTTCGTCTTCTTCATCTACCCAATCTTCATCCCAGAGAAGTTCACTGTAAACCTTAGTTGCTTGAGATATTTTTAGGTTGTGAGCTGCTGTCACACAATTTCTTGGTTGCCAGCCAATAAGGGCGTATCTTCGGTGTAAATATCTGACAGCATCTTTGGAGTCATTAATTACTGGAATATCTTCTTTGATGTATTTCCGCAATTGGATTCCTAAACGAATTGCCTCCATTTCATAATTGTGAAAATAGGGTTCTTCAACATCAGGTGTAGAAATCAGCAATCCTCTCACCCAAGCATGACTTTTATAGATAGCCTTCGCTACAACTAAATTGACTTGTTTTGGTGTCCAGTTGCAGGTTGATAAAAAGTTATCTATTGCTGATTCATCGTCTAAATCTATATCTACATTAGATTCTGAAAGTATTTCCAAGATATCTGTATTTTCTAGGAACAGTTCGTACCACTCTTGAAAAGTTTCGGGACTAAACAGTTTTCTGGCTTCTTCAAATGAAATTTTCTCCCATCCAGCATCTGTAACTATTTCATTACCAGTAGGAGCAATGAACAGATTCTCTTCTTCTAGCATCCAAGGCAAGGATGTATTGTGATGTTTTCTCTTTCGTTTACCCATTGAACAACTTGATGCCATTGCGATGTCTACGACAAGCGGCCTAAGCGTCTACGCACTCAACTCTAAGCTATCGTTGATTATTTGGTAGGCTTCTTTACCAAGGGACAACTTTTGTTTGTAACAGTACGTATACCACAGGAGCAATGTATTCTTTTGCACTTATCTTCGCCCTGGTATCACCCACAGAAATCATCACGTATACCACAGGAGCAATGTATTCTTTTGCACTTATCTTCGCCCTGGTATCACCCACAGAAATCATCAACGCGGATATCCCGCCAGACATCAGAAACTTGCCAGCCGGAATTGCCCACAGATTGTACTGGAGGATTGTCAAGGAATGGAATATAGTCAGGAACTCTAGCCTCTGAAATCGCTACTGGTTTCTCCTCAACCACAGGGGCTGAAGAACTGACAGTATCAGTTTGAAGAAGTTGGTCTTCTGCTTCTGAGATTAACTTCATCTGTTTCAGGGTAAGCTTGTCGGATTTTTTGATGATTTTTTTTGTATGTATCTCATTAGAAATATTCATTGGCTGTTCCCTCAAAGGCATTGGCTTAAAATTTGTCTGGCTAAAGTTGGGAAAGGAAGGTGTAAATAATTTGCACGGAATAAACACTCTACTGTAAATCTACGGGAAATACCAGTCCCTTGCTGAAGAATTTATCAATATCTGGCGTGAAAGCAGCACGAAAGATGTTTTAAGTAAATCAGCAGAGTGATTGAGCTAAGTTTCGTCAGTTTGATGGATGTCTCAAAGTGCTTGATATTGTGAGATTGTAAAGAAAGGTTTTAATTCAAAACTTGCAAAATATTTATGACACAAATACCAATCGTTCGCCAGATTTTATCAGATCCGGATAGCGGATTACTATCATATCTTAGCCAACAACTTCAAACACCGAGCTTTTCACATTTTAAAAGCCAATTTGGTTTTTATGTAGATGAGTCTTGTACACAAGTTACCTCGGTAGACGATTCTTTAGAAATACAAACGATACTTTTGTTGACTCTGAAGTTATCGATCATTGTAGATAGCCAAACTCCCTCGGATGAGGCGGCAGTACACGCTGTTGAGTTTCAAGAATTGCTAGATGCACAAATTATTAGATGGAGCCATTTCCAATTCGCAATTCGCAATTCGCAATTCGCAATTATTAATAATACCCCAAGCATTCACGCGGGGGCTTGAATATTGATACTACGTGTTTTGTTTCTTTTCATAATTGAAATTAGAGGCTTTGACCCGGATTTCTCACCACACTTCTCAAACCCTTATAAAATCTAGATTCTGGTTTTTCACACTGCATCAAAAAATCACAAGTCAAAAATGCCCGAAACATACTCTAGGCAAGGATTATGAAGATTGTGATCGCAGGGCTTGTGAGAAATGCGGGTTTGACTCCAAGGTGAATCAGTTATCAATTACGTCCGCAATTGCGAATTGCGAATTGCGAATTGCGAATTGTTCGGTCAGATATCCCGTTCCACGGTGGCTATCTTCCAGGTTTTGAAATCAAAAGTCAGTTTACTATAGTTTACAGTCCTGTTACTACACAATTAAGCCAGTCAGAGGAGCCTCAATCTTTTTTACATAGTCCAGGGGAACGTACTCCCATCAGTGGGCAGTACGAAGTAATTAATTCTGATGGAAAAGGCACAGGGTTAGAGGTAACATCAACTGCCGGAAATCCTTTTCCTCCAACGAGTGAATCTGACCAATCATATAGATTAGTTGACCCCACAAAGCACAAAAAGTCTAATAAATAGCAATTAGCGTTGCTTTGGCGATCGCATAGAAATATGGAACCTGGCTGTGCATTTGTTATTGGTTTAGAATGTGCAAGGATTTTGATAGCGCTACCTATGATAAGTTTGCTGATGATACGTTGAATACTACAAGAATATGACTAAGCTCATCTTAATTACAGGCATAAGTAAAGGTTTAGGTTATGCGAGAAGAAGCTGCTAATTATACACCCGTGTCCGATTGGGTATTGAAAGCCGTTCCATTTATTCTCAATTTAAAACCCAAAGATAACGGGATTCCCAAAACCCTTTCATGAGATTGATCGCGCGTGAATTTTTTTTGACTGTATATTAACCAATGCAATAGCGATTGCAATTGGCTCAATGTGGTTCAGTTAAGAAAGTTCCTCTGTGAAGGTAAGGGAATAGTTACGAAAAAGCAGGCTGATCTAAACTGTATTGGTTTATCGCCTAGAGGCGCAGGAAATTAGTACAATTTTTGGATACTGGAGTTTTCAGCAGGAAAAAGATTTGAGCCAAAGTCTACCTATAGCACCAAGCCGGAAACTGAAGATTACAATCCTAACAGTAGGTTCAAGGGGAGACTTGCAACCATACTGCGCTTTGGCTATTGGATTGAAACGTGCGGGGCATGAAGTAACGCTGGCAACGCATGAGAACTTCGAGCCATTCGTGAGGCAGTTCGACCTGGAGTTTGCACCGATCGCTGGCAATATGCAAGAGTTTCTGCAATCGAAACAAGGGCAGCGATTGATTGCGGGAGAAAAGTTGAAAAAAGAAGAGGGAGATAAGCTTTTGCTTCAGCAGTTGGAATCAGGTTGGCAAGCATGTATTGGAAGTGAGGTGATTATTTACACGCCGCTAGCCAACTGGGGATATCACATTGCAGAAAAATTAGGCGTACCTTGCTTTTTTGCATCAGTTCTGCCGTTGACTCCCACAGGGATGTTTGGGTTTTTGAGATTTGCTCAAATAGCTAAAAACCCGCTAAAGAAATTAATTAACTATGGCAGCTACTTGTTGGTAGAGTTCTTGCACTGGCAAAGATATTGTCAACTGCTCAATCATTTCAGAACAGAAACTTTGAAATTGCAGCCTAAACCATATTTGGGCAGACGCTTCAGACAGAAGACTCCGGCAAATGTATCACGAATCCCTGTATTGTACGGTTTTAGTTCACACGTGATCCCCAAACCTGATGACTGGCCGCATTGGGCACATGTGACTGGTTTTTGGTTTATTGACCAAGCCTCCGAATACGAGCCACCCCTGGAACTAGAGGATTTTCTGGGACGAAAGCAATTGCCTTTGTGTTTTGGATTTGGGAGCATGACGATGCCCAATCCAGAATATCTTACACACTACATTGTGGAAGCTTTGAAGAAAACCCATCAAGGCGGGATTATATTGTCAGGCTGGGGGGACGTTGGAAGAACGGTGAATATAAAAGATTCGCTACGAGTGTTTGTGATCAAGGAAGTTCCCCATGATTGGTTATTTCCTCAAGTGCCAGCAGTAGTACATCACGGAGGAGCTAGTACAACTGCGGCAGTGTTACGTGCAGGGACACCATCAATTACCGTACCTTTTTTTGCAGATCAGCCAGTTTGGGGTGAAAAACTAACTCGGTTGGGAGTCAGCCCTGCGCCGATACCGTACCACAAGGTATCAGAAGAAACTCTAGCGGCAGCGATTGAAATCGTACTGGGCGATGAGGTGATGCGGAAGAAAGCCCAGGAGTTAGGTGAGAAGATTCGGGCTGAGGATGGTGTAGCGAATGCAGTTGAAGCATTTCATCGGCATTTGGGGTTGATTGGGTGAGAAATCCCAGACAATTAAAATACATCATCACACCCACAACAGCAGTAAATGTCCCAAGTTAAAGTTGATACCGTACTCTGTGTCAACGACAGTGTCCTAATGGTTTTTTACACGCCAGGGCATTGCTGGCAGTTTCGGATTATCAGCCGGACAGGTGGCATATTCGGGGAACAAAAGATTTTTTACACGGCGGAGGCAGCGTTGAGAACTGGGTTAGAGTGGTTGGGGGATGAACGGTGATGAGTGCGTATATGCGATCGCCGTTTGCGCTAGCGTCTCCATTAGCTCATGTCCTACTATAGGCGGTAAGCGTAGCCATGCCGTCAGGCTTATCGCTCTGGTAACTAACGGTTATCAGCAATCAATGTGCTGTAGCTATTGTGTAACAAGAGTTATAGCCTATAAATGTAAAACATATACAACTTGCTAAACTTGTTGGACAATGGTATCTTGTCTAATATAGTAGTTTCAGAAGCATTTGCCAGTATGTTTGTACTACAAAAGTAAGAGGAAAACAAGCGTGAGTTCTTTCAAGCAGCTTCCATTATCAGACCTAAGAGAAAGCCTGCCGAAGTTCAAGCGTCAGGTGCAGTTAGGGATGAAAAGAATTGCTGCTACTTATTATGGGCAAGTAGTTGGATTCTTAGTGCCTTTAAAGGATTTAGAAAAAGCTCTAGAAGATAATGCCATCAATAAAAGCGAAGAAATGTCATTATCAGATTTCCGGCTACATCTAACCGAATGCTGGGAGCATTTACAAGTTGATGTTGATTGTATTTATGTAACCTATCATACACGGAGAGCGGTTGCATTCGTTAGCCCTCGGTTGATTGCCTATCTTGCGATTCCAGTGTCAGAAGTTGCAGATAAACTACTTGCTATTAATAGCGGTCTTATTGAAGTTGGAAGTTTGACTCAGGAGAAGTAATCATGTTTGAGATAGTATCTACCCCAGAACTTCAAAAGAAAATAAAAAATTTACAAGGCTATTATCCACCTGAAGCCTGCCAAGAGATTAATCATTTTTTAGAAATACTCAAGCAAGACGGACATTTGAGTAAAACAAATTTTTACGATATTAATACTAATGAAATCGCAGGTTTATATTGTAATTTATTTTACAAACCTTATTTAGAAGAAAAGAAAGTATTACTAATCGATATCAAAATGAAAGCGGCAGATATTTTTAAGCAAAGGTTTACGATTGAGGATGATTGGGATGATAGGAACTGTGTAGATTCTATTCCCCAGTATGATAAACCTAAGAAAATAATCGAGGCTATTTTACTTATTCATCAAGGAATAATAGACTCATACGAACTAGGTTATAAATTAGGTAATAGAGGAAAGAAAGACGTATATATTTCTCGACATGGACAGTATGCAAAACAGGCTTTAGAAGCACTCAAGCTGATTACAAGGATGCGTCAGGGCAATAAGTGGCTGACTGAATTAACCCAAAAGGGCAGATTAATTGCTGAAGCACCTAATGAAGATTTACAAGTCAGACTGCTCATTGAAGCTATGTTAAGTTACCCTCCTGTTTGGCGAATTATTGATGCAGTTTCACTAAAACAATCACAACTAAATAGTGTGCTAGTTTTAAATGATGAAGTAGTTAAAGAGCTTACTTTTCCAGAGGTATTAAAAGACGCAGATACTAGTAATCGTCGCTCACAGACTTTAAAAAACTGGATAAAGTGGATATCTAAAAAGTCAGGAATTCCTATCCGTATCCATGAATCAGGGGTACAGCTTACAATTCCAATGTTATTTGCAGAAGTACTGGATGGTGCAGACACTGACTAACTATAAGTTTTCTGAGGTTTATAGCCAATAATTTATAAAAAAAACTGATGCGATCTTTTTGGAATTGTTGGCTATGTTGAAAAATTAATTTATGGGTCTTGAGCCATAAATGACAGTAAAAATATCTAGATTGCATACTTGCATAAGATTTTTAAGTAAGTATAAACATTACCAATGGAAAGAAATAAGTTATGGAATTAATTTTAAATAATTACATCTACCAGAATGTATTTACACGGAAAGAGCAGATAGTCCGCGTTTACTCTCAAAGAGAAGGAGCGAATGGCAGAGTTGTTTTAGAAGATATTGTAGAAATTTTGTTAACTGATATACCTTCAAATCCTAATAAAAAAGTATCTAATAGGGCTGATTACAACGTACTCACTATAACCCAAGATAAAATTCAACTTTCTGGAATTAAGTTAATTGAACATGAAGGTTTACACCTTGCAGATGTAGAGCAGCTTCATGAGTTCTATAGTTTTTGTGATGAATTGGCGGCAGAAGAACTCTATGAAAGTTTGGGAGAGTGGCTAAGTTTCCAAGTTTGTACCTTGATTAATAAAAGATTAGCTCACTTAGGCGAAATGGTAAGCCAGATACCTTTCTGGGAAAAGTATACTTTAAAAGTTTCAAAATTATTTGATGAAAATCAAAAAATAACAATTAGAGAATGGTTGGTTGGCTCTTACGGCTTAAGTGTTTCTTGGATAATTACTACATTTACTAATAAAGTCAGGAACATGATGGCTAGTGGCTATAAAGTAACCTCTGGTGAAAAAGCAGATAAAAATGAAGGGAATGTGAATGTATATTATCCAAGAAATTTTGCTTTTGTTGCTCAAACAATAGACTGGTGGGTTGAGAGTGATGATTGGAGTTGGTTAAAAGAAGTAATTAAAAACAGTGTCGCCGCCAAAAAGTCTATTGATGAAGACAAAGAACAAGTGAGGAAATTGAAGAAGGAGGGTTTCAGTATTGATGATATTATCCAAAAAGTTTGGAATGTGACCCAAACTTCCCATCAGGTTGAAGATGAAAATTATCAATACAAAATTTTGAAAGCTTTCGTTCAAATGGTCTAAGGGAACAAAATGATATTAGAAATAAACGCTATAGAAATGGAAGATGCAATCAAGATATTGCAATCAAATGGGCTGCAACCGAATACACGTCGGC
Organism: Nostoc mirabile CHAB5784; assembly: GCF_020829645.1. Lineage (GTDB taxonomy): Bacteria > Cyanobacteriota > Cyanobacteriia > Cyanobacteriales > Nostocaceae > Nostoc > Nostoc mirabile. Next base: position 92,356 of record NZ_JAIVFS010000016.1, read on the forward strand.
TAGGAAGCAAAAAAACTTTGATAGCAAAGCTAGTGGATGGTTATTCACTCATGATCGAAGATGATAAATCAAGTCCTGGTTATTTATGTGCTTATTTAAAAAGTGATGAGCGCGGAGTTATTACAACTTGGCATGAAATCACTCGTAAATCTTTAGCATTAGCTATCAAATATATACAGGAGCAACTTGGAATAGCTTCTAAACAAAAACCATTTGGTGAGCGTTGGAATATTGTTGCTGCTGCTGTAGTTAGTCTTGCACTGGTAGGTACGAGTTATGTACTTGTTAGCAATAAGGTAGCTGAATGTAATACTCAGCAATCCCAACAGCCTCTAATTCAACCTTAGATTAGAAATATCGGAGATTTGTGTCACTTAATTGCAAAATCGAAGACAATTGCAAATGCCGCATCCTTACACCAGCCAATGTCCCAGATCAAGGTTAATGAAGTTATCTGTATTAAAGGCAGCACCCTGATAGTTTTTTACACACCTTCTCACTGCTGGGAATTCTGTATTATCAGCCGCACGGGTGGCATATTTGGAGAACAAAAGATTTATTACACGGCTGCGGCGGCGTTGACAACTGGGTTGAGTTGGCTCCAAGATGAGTTGTGATGATGAACGCTATAGCTCATCACTGTAGCGATTGGTCACATAGCCAGGTGGGAAGTAATGCAGATATGGTATTGGGAATAAGTAGTGCTAATGTACTATAGGACTGGTAATATAGTATTTTACTAAGCACCGGTTGGCCTAACTTCCTAATGCTTCACTCTGCTTCTAAGTGAGAAAGATAGTTCACGTTGATATGGATGCTTTTTACGCATCGGTGGAACAGAGGGACAACCCTAGCTACCGAGGTAAACCGTTAGTCGTCGGTGGCAGCCCCAGCCAACGAGGTGTGGTTGCAGCCGCCAGTTATGAAGCTCGTAAGTTTGGTATTCATTCCGCGATGCCGTCAATAACAGCGATCGCTAAATGTCCCGCACTTATCTTTGTCAGACCGAGATTCGATATTTACCGAGATATTTCCACTTCAATCCACGCCATATTCAAACGCTATACTGACTTAGTGGAAGGAGTTGCGCTAGATGAAGCATATTTGGACGTTACTGAGAATAAGCAAAATATCACCTACGCCTCTACGATCGCAAGACACATCAAAACTGCGATTTTCCACGAAACTCAGTTGACGGCAACCGCAGGCGTGTCGATTAACAAGTTTCTTGCAAAAATGGCATCCGGTCAAAATAAACCCAACGGACTGACGGTGATTTTACCGGAGGATGCGATCGCCTTTGTAGAACAGCTAGCGATTGAGAAGTTCCACGGTATAGGAGAGGTGACGGCGGCGAAGATGCACTCACTCGGCATTCACACTGGGGCTGATTTGAAAGAGCGATCGCTCTTGGAGTTAACACACCACTTTGGTAAAGCAGGCCATTATTACTATAAGATTGCCAGAGCAGAAGATGACCGCCCAGTTGAGGCGAATCGGGTTCGTAAGTCCATAGGTGCAGAAACTTCATTTGCACAGGACTTAAGCGATGTTGGTCAGATGTTGCAAGAACTCGAACAGATTGCCCAAATTGTCGAGCAACGGTTAGAGCAACATGAAACACGAGGACGCACATTAACCCTGAAAGTTAAGTTTTCTGACTATCAGCAGTTAACCCGCAGTAAGACAATGCTTGCTCCCATCAGTGAACTCTCTACGATTTTTGAGATAGCCAAAACACTGTTTTTATCAATTGACCTGGAGAATCGGAGCATCAGGTTGTTGGGGATTTCGTTGTCTAACCTGGATAACGCCAAACAAACCCAAGTCATTCAATTGCCATTATTTCAGAATGGGAACATCATATTTTAGGGTAGGTGTAGTCTGTTCAGACGCTGACAACTCGGTTATGGAGAGAGAGCGAATCAACTCCCGAATCACATCAGTTGCAGGTCTACCTGTACTTGCACAATATTTTTCAAGTTTTTCGCTTTCAACTGATGCAAGATTTATTGTGATTCGTTTGACAGCCCATTTTTTGTTCATGACTTGCAATATTTATCAAATTTAATGAATTATCTAGACTTTAAATGCCTTGTGCAATACTTAACAAATATATAGATGTTAACCACAGCATACTTGCCGTAAAACTATTTTTAGCACATCTTCTCCAGGGTATTTACTTATAATCTAAAACTTTACTGATAAATCATCTATATGAAATTTAAAACATTTGAAACAAGCTTGTATTTTTGGTAAATATTGTTAAGCAAAGCGCAATCGAAGTGAGCCAATCAAGAGGCGTATAATCAGCAAGTATTGCCAATTGAATTTAGTAAACCTTATCTTCATACAATTGCATCTAATATTCATTTGCTCTTTACCCAAAGGTGAAATTGACTAACTAATCTGGATATAGACTTTCATTCAAGCACTATATTTAACTCCATAACTTAACGAAACCTTAAGCAAGCTAGAAAATTTTCTAGCTTGCTTAAGGTTTAATAATTTTGGTTATTCGGTAGCTGTTATGCCAAATGTTGCAAGAGGTATCTTGGACTGTGGAGGAATAATGGCAACAGTAAGATGAAGCGTCAAGTGTGTATTACGATATCTGAAATTCTTAATTTTGGTTTCTAGAGGTAAGCATTTGTTCAGGAATAACCAGAGGCAACCCCTTACCTGGATACAACTATTTGTTTGTTTCCTCTTGACTTACACTACAGTTATGATAATCCCCTTGATCAGTAGCCATTATAGCAAATCAAACTACTCTTCTTATTGAGCGACAGTTTATAATATTCTATAAAGATGATTAAGAAAAATGATTAAGCCTAAAAATTTGTATCGCGGACACTCAATGGAAAAAGTTGGTCACGGTAAAAGAGCGGTATTTAAAACAACTATCAACGAAAAAGAATGGTCTGCCGTGACTGAATTAGAGGTAAAAACAGCAATTGATGCTTGGATTGATGAAGGAATAGAGCTTTAGCTATTACCTACATAACTTAAAAACGCCCTGGATAATCCGAATTGGTGGCCCATCTAGTGACAACCGAAATTCGACCAACTCACTGAGTCGAAACATAGGTTTTTCTTTAGTGTTCGGTTGTAAGTTGCGTGTGCCAATAAGTTCACTTTCCAAGTAATGTTGTCATAAAGAGTGAAGATTTCGTATTTCCAGCCACGTTCTGACCACTCTACGCCAGTGCAATAACCGAAAGCTTTGGCAGACTTCACGTACACCCGCTCTAACAGACTCACTAGCAACGGCGGGATTCGTTGACCCCAAGGCGGGGAGATGTACCAGCACTGTTCTAAGTTTTGGACAAGGTAAGTCATACTTTTGCTCCTTTCAAAATACTTTGTACTGATGCGAATAATTGAGTTGCAAAAGAAGGAGGCACAGAATAGCCGATAATTGACCCCGCCGTAGCAGTCTCGTTGGGAAATTCGTACCAGTCAGGAAAACCCTGTAACCTCGCTGCACCTTGAATTGATAGGGATTTGACCGTACCACCAGGCAACCAGATATCAGCGAACTTACTACGGTTGCAACCTTTGTGATCGGTGAAGTGCGATCGCAAGATAGTATTACAGGGCAAGTGTGCAGGTTTATACTTGGACTCTGTACGTTCCCCAACTCTCTGTATTAGCAGTGGCGCTGGTTCGTTAGCCATCAGAAATTGTTCTACCGCTTGCCGTTGTTTGGGGAGTAGTTGGGAATCGGTCATGCTGGGGATTAGATGAGCGATCGCCCCGTACCATCCACAAGATTTAGCTCCCGTAGGTAAGGCAATGTGAAAACCCTTGCTTGCAATCAGAACTAACCGCCGACGCGCCTGGGGTAATCCGAATTTGTCCATGCTGACCACGCTGTAATTGACCCAGTACCCCTCTTGTTCCAAAACTGACAGGATGATACTGAAACTCTGACTGTTCTGATAGCGCGGAACATTTTCGAGAGTAAACACCCGTGGCTGCAACTGTTGGATGGCTTCTGTTACAGCGATCGCTGCACTCAGGTCATCAGATGTTTCAATGCCCTTACCTGCTTTGGCTGTGTGGGCTTGGCTGAAGTTGGCGCACACTGGGGAGGCGTGGAGGTAATCGGGGCGGCGCGGAAAACCGAGAAATCCTGACTGTGCTACTTCTTGCACTGTTAGTTGGATTATTCTACAGCCATACTCGCTAAAGTTGTGGTGATGGGTTTTGGCGATCGCCCGACTCAGTTCTGGTTTAGTGGGGTCGAACTCCACCGCAATGACCGGACGAATTCCAGCCTGTACCATCCCCGCTTCTATCCCGCCGCCACCTGCGAAAAGTACTACAGCGATTGGGGCATCATTTGGCAAAACTGGTTTTAATTTTGTGTTATCAAAATTTTTGCAGACATCTAATTTTGGTGATGGCTTTTTGGTTTTCGCTTTTTTGATAAAGGCGATGATATCTTCCTTGGTTGCCCTCTGTTGTTGCAGTGTCCTCGGAGGTAGCGTATGGCTTGGGACTGTTTTAGTCAAGCAGCCACCTCCATGACCAAATCATCGGGTACTTCAAAAATCCCTAGTTGACCAATATAAGGAATCGGTGTAATCTCGCGTGGATTCTCCAGCTTCCAGTGATATTGCCCAGGCATCCCCCAGCCAGACGCAACTTGTGAGAAACGGCAATCTACTATTGTGACTATACCGATGACTTGGCCGCGACGGAGAGAGATTAATTCTGGGATTACTACCCCCATGCTTTGGCAAAATTCAATCGAAAGCTGGTACTCTTTTTTGGTACAGGTTTTTGCAGCGTGAATCAGAATGTCGCCGCGATAATGAATGGGCCAGCCTCGGTTTTCTATATCCTTGAGAGCATAAATTATTGCCCATGCCCAAGGCTGACGGACTGAAAGTGCTTTCATGGGTTTTAAAACTCCAGCAGTTGAACGTAAGCATCCAATGCTGCAAGTGCCGGATGTCGATGTGGCTGTGAACGCAGCCCGTTGCAGATTGTGGCGATAGTCCCAAGTTCTGTAAAGTTGAAGCTGATACTGGACTGTCGAGCCGCACAGTGATAAATAATCGTTAGTAACACGAAATTCAACAATCGGATTGTAAAATCACGTCGATAAGCTTTATGTGTTTCTAAGTTCTCAGTAATAATTTGGCGATTATCAGTAAGAGAATTGGATTTTTCAACATCTGGTAAAATTCGGAGCTTGAACTTGTAATCCCACTCAGGAGATAAACATTCATCAGGAGCAAGAGTTGCCCATTTATGGAAAAGTTGTTGGATAGTTGTACTCATAAAGTCTGTAATTGTGAGTTTCTGCGAGAATAGAAAGAAGAAGGAGGGATTATGACAAACGCTTTTCCACCGGAAGATATCAGTGCAAGGTTTGATAATATTGATACTCGTCTAGAAGAGATAGGTGACGAACTGGATTTGCTAAGGACAGTACAAAATGCTAACAGGCGGGAAACACGAGGAAATTCCCAAACCATTGCAAGGTTGGAGCGTACCATTAGGGAATTGGCTGACATTGCGCGCCTCCATCAGGAAGGATTACGCGCTGCTCAAAGAGATGCTGAACGTGATCGTCAAACCATAAGGGAAACTGAAATTCAAGCTGACCGCGATCGAGAAGTATTGTTGGCTTCTCTACTCCAGGCAGAGCGCGATCGCCTTGCTTTTCAAGAAGAAATCCGCAGAATTTGGGAGTATTTACGTGACCGAAATGGTGGCAGTAGCACACCAAATTAATTAACTCCATCCCGTTTACCTCGCCAAGTTCAAAAATTTCGAGGTCGATAAATCGCATAACATCGTCGCAGTGCCGAGCTTACCGTAAAGGCGGTTTTTCTCAACAATCAACTCGATAGTGCGGTCGCTTGGGTCTTTTGTGTAGACAGCATCGCGGTAAAGCATGATTAACTGGTCACAAACCTCAAAGATTTCACCAGAATTACGTAACAGATGACGGTTGGGGCGTTTATCAGCCGTAGTTTGATTGCCCCGATTGATTTGACAGCCCAAGAAAACAGGGATTTTGTGAGACTTGGCAATGTCCCGAATCTGGCGGGTAATCTTGCCGACTTCAAAGGCCATGTTTCCGCCTGACTCCAGAGGAATCTGCTGCAAGTAATCAATAAACACAGCACCAATAGAACCACCAAATTCGGCAATGGCACGGCGCACAGCAGAAGCAATCATTGTGGTTGTAGGGGAAGAATGCTCATAGACTTTCCAAGGCAGTTCCACCATCTGTCCTATACCTTGTGCTATTTGCTCCCAGTAGCACTGAGTATTGGTTTGAATCATAGAAGCGTCTACGCCAGTGATTCGGGCCAGCATTCGGGCATTGAGTTGATTCTTGTCCATTTCTGGAGTTACGTACAAAACTGGTTTTCCAAGTTTGGTCATGATTTCGTAAGCGTAAGAAATCATGAAATGAGTTTTGCCCATGTGGGATTCAGCAGCCACTACAACTAAGCTGCTGGGATAAATGCCACCGGTGATATTTTCCAGGTCGTACCAACCAATTCTGTCACCTGCCATGTTTCCCATCTCCAACTTTTGAAAAAGTTCAATGCCCATGTCTTGTGCTGAGAAAACCTTGCAGCGTTCCTCGCTTTGATTTTGGGTAACGCCAAAAACTTTTGCCTCAGCAAGCGATAGTACAAGTGGTAGTTCAGTTTGCGTCTCGTAACCGAGTTGGACAATTTCATTGCCCACTTTGATTAGCTGCCGCCGTCGATATTTCTCCATCACCAAATCGGCCAAAGCATCAATGTTGATGGCGGACACAGTGCGGTCTACCAGAGTCGCTAACTTATTCCTGCCACCAATGCGGTTTAGCAAATTGTGGTCAGCCAACCATGCGGTGACTGAAAGTAAATCTGTGGGTTGAAACAGAGCGTGAAGCGTTGTCGCAGCTTGATAAATGTATGAGTGGGCGCTGATGTAAAAGGCTTCAACGCTTAAGCGATCGCTGACTCTAGTCATCGCTTCTGGGTCAAGCATAATCCCGCCCAAAATCGCTTCTTCCGCCTCAATGTTTTGTGGGGGCAAATTGTCAAGTGACTTGTCAGGGTGAAAAGAAACTACGTTGTCTTGGTTAGGGTGCATAATTAGGCTCTAGCGTGCTAATTTTAACTGCGCTTCAACTTCTCTCAAATTCGTGGAAGATGGTCTGGAGTTGCTCGAAACTTTTGCAGAAGAAGCTGCGGCTTGAAGTTTTGCTTTGAGAGCAACAGCGTCTTTCTGAGGCATTGGAACCCAGGAGTGTTGTTGTTGTTCAAAGCGACGGCGTTCTTCATCATCGGCAATTGCTTTAGCTAGAGCATCATCGCTGCTGTGATGGGGCTGATGCTGCTGATGCTGCTGCTGATGCTGTTGACGCTCTTTCAACTCGTTGAAACTATCCCAGTGGTTTTGAATCTCTGCTTTGCCGGAGTCAGTTTTTGAGAGTCGAGTCAGGGCATTTTTCGCCTCGCCTGTTGTTGCCTGACGAATTAACTCTTTGGCATACCTGGGCGTGCTGTTCAAGTATTGCCTGTAGGACTCCACAAACTCTGTTTTCCAACCGTTAGGGCCTGCTTTATCCATCCAAGGCGGCAGTCCAGATTCTCGCATCGCTTGCTCAGTTTTCTCTGTGGGGTGCATTGTGTAACAAGTCGAATCGGGCAGTGATGTAGGACTAGCACTTTTTGGGTTTGGTGCTACTAGCTGATTATTCGCTTGTTCCGATTTCTCGAACGACCCCGCCGCAATAGTTGACCTACAAGAGGTGTTATCGGTTTGTTGCGAAGGCTCGGATTTTTTTAACAACGAAGTGAGTTGTTGTAGGGTTGGTTCTTCTGGGGTTGGTTTTTCAAGTTCAATTTCTTCCGTTGTTAAATCAAGTTCTTCTTTTTCACACACACATTCTTGGGTGGGGGGCGCGGGTGGCGAAGCCAGGGGCGCATTGTGTGTAATCTCTGAAGTAATCTCTGTAGATTCTATATATATAGAGTTTGTTGACGGTGAGCAACTGAGATTGTTGACGGTCATCGAACTAGTTTGTTGACCATCAACAGACAAGTTTGCTGAGGGTAAGCAAACTGAGTCAGTTTGTTGACCGTCAACAGACTCAGAGATTTGAGAGTATTTTTTTGTGTTCTTGTTCTTTGGTCTAATGGATGTGAAAGAGCCTTCTTTAATGACATCTAAGAAGTTATTCAATACTTTATGGTTGATCCGATAATAAAGTCGTGCTGGAGAGCCTTTCAATTGGGTTTCTAAGATATTGATAGTAGTGAGATGATGCCTAATTTTGTCTAATTCATAGCGATTCAGTGCTGTTTCTGATGTCCATTGTTCATAAGTTTTGTAGAACCATCCTTGTGGGTCATTAGTTCTCGAATCCCAATACATAGCTTGGCTCAAAAAAAGCCCAGCGCTAGCACTACCAGCTATTGTGGCGTAGACTCGATGAAATGCTATTGGACTACCAAGTATTTCAGCATACTTATGATTTTTTCTACTTTCAAGTGTTTTTGTAGTGTTAGATAAACTCATAAATATTTCCTCTATGTAAGCCGTGAATGAAGCAGTCTGTACGCTGTCTTAAACCTTCTAGAAAACAAGCAAATTCTTCAAAGTACTCAACTGAATTTGCATTGGAAGTGTGGCAAAGATTAAACTTTTTCTTTATCCAAGTTTCAAAGATATATTCTAAAAAAAAATCAATAGTCAAAACTAAGTCATCTAAGCATTGTGATGTAGCCAAGGCTTCTTGTACAATGAAACTAATTTCAGTAAATCCTTCTAACTCACAAAATGGTTTTACTTCATAAAACCTATGAGCAAGTGAACTAGATATACAATGACAAATGTCATAAATATCTGTTCTACTACGCCAGCGAAATTTATTATAAGCATTAGACAAGTCTGAAGGTTCTACAAACTCAAACCACTCACCAAAAACTCTACATTTATTAAATTCTTGATGTAAACACTGCTCATAATGAATTGCATCTGGTGTCCAAATGCATTCTTGAATAACTAATGGGTAAGGTGATTGACCCTGTAGCTGGGATAATCGACCAATAGGATTTATTGATCTACCAATCTTAAATCGTAGTGTCCCTTCTGCATGAACTAGATATACCCATCCATTATTTTTCTTATAGTGTTCATAAAATTCTTCTTTTAATTGCATCTTGAACTTCCTTCTGTAATGGTTGAAATTTGGAATCTAGCTCTGATTTTTACTGTTGGTAAAATTGCTGTCTATGCAATACAAGTAAGCTTTAGTCTTCTGAAACATTCGATTGCCCATCTGCGGTTGCACGTTTGACTAGCTCTCCAAAATCTTGGCTTTCATGTTCTCGTTCTAAAATCTGTCTGATTAAAGTCCCAATGGGAATTTTCTTCCACGTAGCTACAAGGCGAAATTCTTCGTAAGCCTTTTCTGACAAAGTGATCGAAAGCATATATCGTTCTGGCATGAGGCTCTCCAAAATCTGAGATAATTCAAAAATACTGATGCGTGTCTGTTAGTACGCATATACTAAAATTATATCGAGGTTTTCTTGCAATTGTCTGACAATTGTCTTGCAATTGTATAGATTCTGTTGATGGTCAATATCCTAAATTCTCTATTGACTCAATCGTTCGAGGTAGTTAACAAGATATCCTCATCTGTTAAAAGCAGCAGTCCCATCAAACCGATCCCTTTCGTTGTCCCACTAATGCCGTTATCTCTTACCCCCAACGTGCGGTCGAAAAGTTAGATTAATCCGTGTGCCAACGACCTTATTGGTCTTTGGAACTTGATGCAGATGAGTACTTTGACAACCCGGAAGCATCACCAGCAGACTCCCATGCTCCAGCCAAAAGTCAGTCGGCTTACCCCCGATGGGCTTGATTTGGAATTTCCTCACCGAACCCAGGCTGACAGAGGCGATCGCTGGGTTAAATCCCATTGATGCTTCGCTATCGTTGTGCCAGCCGATGCTGTTTTGTCCGCTTCTGTACTGATTACCGATAACGATACGGAAGTTGTAGCCAGTTACATCTGTAATCCTCTGCCTTACTTGTGCAAGCGATGAAGTCCAAGGCAATGGTTTAAGTAATACACTTTTGGAGTAAAGGTAATCACAGCCTTCATCGCCATAAATGCACTCTAAGCGCGGAACAGGCATCGTTTTACCCAGCATTCTGATTGTGTTTTGCTGCCATTGCAGTCCTTGGCAATGTTGGTAAAGTTCGTTGGCTTCTTCCTTGTTCAAAAATTCTGGATAATAGTTGATTGGTAAAGTAGGAGCAGATTCGGGAAATAAAGTTAGTTGTTGCATAATTCTCCTTTGGCAATCGCTTGAATAATTTCTTCTGCCCGTTCTTGTGAAATAGCCTGTTCTGGATTTTTGTAAAACCCAACGATTTGAGACTTGGGACGAATAATAATTTGCTGCCCTGTTGCGCGTTTGTCCCACACAAAGCACGAGATGGTAACGTTATCGGTAGCCCAACGAGTACCCCGTTTGTCTTTCCGAAAGCAGAAGCGCGGCATGATGATTACAAGTGACGGCGGGTGCTGCTGTAAGAAATCTGCACGATCATCACAGGGTTCGAGAAAGCTGGTAAGTAAAAAAGCAGCGATACCTACACGCGCTTTCTGGTAGGCATTCTTGATAATTGGTGCAGCAAAATCCGAGTATGGTGGATTGGTACATATCCAGTCACACTCTGGGAAAGAATCCCATGATTCGGTTAATGTTGCATCGTAGTGAAAATGTGCCTGTAAGTTCTGATCGATGTCGTTAGTCCAGATATGTTCTGTATGAGGCCACACATTCAACAAAGAAGCGATCGCCCCCATCCCAACACAAGGCTCACCAATGACACCAGATAACGGAACATGGCGTAGTAATTCCGTAGTAAACCATGAGGGAGACTCGTAAAAGTTCAGTGGATGCCTACCAACAATTTCGTATGAAGATACAGGAGAATGAACTTGTGATGTCAGCAGTTGTGCAACGGTCATAAATACTCTCCTGTTTGTTTCACAATCTTGGCGCTAATAGATTCAAAATCTACTTGGTAAATATTCAAATCTACTTGCATTTCTCCACTGTTATAGCGGTCTGTTATATGCTGTTTAATTGCTGCTTTTGATAACCCATTGGGAATATCAATGTGAGCTGATGATGTGATTTTTTCAACTAATATAACGATGACTTTCATATCCGTTATCCTGAAAGTAAGGAGTGTTTTTGTGTGGCGATTGTTACTTATTGAGCGGCAATCGCTTTTTATTTTGATTGTTAGAAACCTTGAAGTTACGACACTTTTTTGAGATGTGTATTATTTGCTAGAGCAGTCATCTTTGTAACGGATCATGTCAGAAGTTTGGTAGTTGCTTGACTACGTGAAAGAGAAGCTTTTAATGTTATTGGTGATATTTGATGCTTTAGCAATAACTTCCATCTTTAGTTAGCGAACGTTTCTGTGGTGGGGACGTTCGCTTTCACTTGGCCAGCACTGGTTCCTTCTTGCTAGCGAAAGCCCCCGCCTGCCTTAGCGCTGTACCAGGACTGGGATGAGCGAAGAACTCTTCTATAGCTTTGGTCAGCCCAGCCGCAACAGTCGGCTCGTGACAAGCGTAGACATAAATAGGCTGTTGAACGCCGTTAACCAATCGCGTTTCTTGGCGATCGCCTAAGTGTGGGTAAAACGTGCGAACCCATGTACCTAAATGTCCCCGATAGTGAGCGCCGCTCAGGGGGACTTTCTTTCCAAGTTCGCTCTCTGCAAAGTTGACCACGCCAAGCCAGCGTTCTTCTGAAGGAATTAGCAATTTCCTGTTATGTTCAGCCAAAAGGTTCCCGGCATAGTCTTTAAATTGCTGTTCCATGTATGGGTTGAGTCTGCCACCAGTTAACTCAGCTAAAGTTTTCATTGCCAGGACAAGAGTATGCAATCGCTGTTCAACTGGGGGGAGGGCTGGTGTGGAGGGTTGTTCTTGTGGTTGAGTAGCGGGTTTTGTCCAGCCCATAATGTCTTGCATCCAGGCGCGAACACCGATACTTTCAAATGCTTCACAGGCTAAGGAAGCTTGTGTGGTACATCTCTTGCCAGCTTCATAACCGTAATAATGAAGTATTGCGGCAACAGCTATATCAGGGATACCGGACTGCGACCACCCTAAAATCTCTACGGCTTCAAACCCTTTACGGATAAGCTTTTCAACTAGTTTAGACCGAGAATTGTCTACAGCAGTTTTGAGACTTCTGACTAATCCAGTAGCATCGATATTGGCGAGTCTTGCTGTAGCTCGAATACTAGCTTTACCGCATCCCGAAGCATCAACAGTGATTTCTTGCTTTATCTGGTCGATAATTTGAGCTACTTCGATTTGTGACATAATCGTTGCTCCAAGTTGTTGGAATTGATGTTTTTTTACTCAGCCGTTTTATCTGTCCAAGGTCATCGCTTAGGGTCTGGATGATGAGCGTCGAAGAAAATGAACTCGTTCTCGTCCCAATCGAGATGAAGGGTAAGACGAATTTTGTCAGGGTCTAGTCTTTCAACGCTTTTACCACGCCAACAGTTAATGCCTGTTAGTTCCCAGTCGAAAGACTCTGTATAAATCTCTGCTATTACTGCTCTTGATGCCGCGTTTTCAACTGCACTGATTGAGGCAGGAGTTTTCTGCTCTTTCTTGTCAACTAAAAATAATCTGTATGCAAGCTGTATTTGCACAAGGCTGATGAAGTAATTGACGACTTCTGGCACAGCTTGTTGAAGAGTCACGCGATCGCTCTCTAATGTCACCAGCTGATCCTCTACTGTCGGGTATGAAAATAGGCGATGGCTGCGCCAACGCCAAGGGCGAACGCGTACAGAAATATTTCTCGTTCTCACCCCAGAGATACCTAAGCTTTTCTGAAGCTCTTGGATGTTGTCTCTGATACTGTGGTAGAGAAAAAGGTCAGTTCCAAAACGAGGGCCAAACATTTTACCCATGTTGTCATAAAACTTAGCTCCCTGCTGCACATCTGCTGGGGCATCAATGCACCAGCCTTTGGGGTCTGAAAGAATGCGGCGGATGATTTCTTCGTCCTCACTGCTACCGTTACCAAGGTTTGCAAGGGACAAGTAAACCTGTTGGTTTAGCAGAGAGGGGTAAGTGAATTTGTGGCGTTCGGGGTATCTCAGGTGGATGCAATCTTGTAAAAGGGAGGATAGTCCTTCTGTGGTGAACAAGCCAGGGTTGTCTTGGAGGAGTAGTTGGAAAACTGGTAGGGTAGACATAGCTATTCCTATTGAGGGATTAGTGCAAGCGATCGTACTTCTTGGCGGAGGGGCGATCGCTTTCAGCTGTTCGTTAATAAAAGGTCAACTTTCTCTAAATAAAACTTGTTCATCCTTCAATTCCCAGGTCTACGGCTAACGCCCTTTCTATGCCTCTTAATGTTTCCAATGGCAATTCTTGAATTTTTTCATTTTCAATTCTGTGCCAGTGGGATGTGCTAATTCCTGCCTCTGCTGCTAACTCAGTAACAGTTTTCTCAGACAACTTCCGAACTTCTCTGATTTTTGCCCCCAATCCAGGAACTTCCCTTGTGATCACAATCCGCATTAATGTCGCTTCCAGATGAATACCTCCTTTAGTATCTTTCTTCAAAATATTTTTTTCACACTTCCAGTGTCTCATGACAAGAGAAGTTTGACAAGTGTCTCTTAATAAGAGAAAATAAGAATGTAGAAGAGGAAACGAGCGCCAGCCTCTCAGATAAATAAAGCGGTGCTTCAATACTGAACCTTGAAAATGGAACCAAAAACCAGAGACTCTGAAGTAACAGATGCAGTGGATAGTCAAAGCTGCGGAAGCGAGATAAGGGTCAAGGAAGGTTCTCAATAAAATTACCAGCAGAACTCAGGCTGATTGTTGAAACTGCCCGTCGCCTAACGCTTGTGTATTTTGCTTGGTAGCTCCAGTCACTGGTTAGGAGCAAGAAATATGAGGCTGCGCCAAATCTGGATTGAGAGTGTTGTGCTTGCACAACATCAATTAGTACACAAATCAAAAGGCGATCGCTGTGGTGTGCAAAACTCTGCGATCGCCAATTATCCAAAAGGAATCTTAAAATTATGCCACAAGTTGCAACAACTGTAACCCCTTGCGTCAAAGTTGAAGAATTGAGAGTAATCGAAATCAGCTTCTACGACCACGAATATTACGCTGGTAAACAGCTGATAGCCACCATTACTCATGATGATGACTTAACACAACCTTGGGTAGTAATGGTGAACGATGCGGAAGTCCATCGTGCTGCTACCCTAATGCTTTGCCATCGCCACATCTGCTGGCAGTATAAGCGAGGAACTTTGCCAGTACAGAAAGAAGCTCCCCTAGCTACAACCGGGAACGAAGTTATGTCCTCAATAGCCGCCCAGTGTGAGCAATTCGGATTTGAGTTGTTAGATGACGGCATCTATAAGGATGAACAGAAACTCGGTTCTATCGGCTGCACAGAGGGCAAGTGGTGGGTTATTCGGGCAACTTCAGTGCATCAGCAGAAAGTTCCGTGTGATTCTGCGTTTGATGCCGTGTGGGTATTGTCGATGGTAGAACTGCAACCATCTTGTAAAGAACTGCTGGATAAGCCGTTTGACGAACTCACGCCGCAGGAATGGGAGCGGCTACGGGAATATCAGCCAGTGGTAGAACGGGAGTTGCCGGTAGCAGCGTAAATGAAATGGTGGGCGTGACCGAAATCTTCATCGGTCGCGCCTGCTGGTTTCGAGAAGTCAATGGCTGCGCCAATGCGAAGTGAAATGTATTGGTATTGAACGATGAACCCTCAAGAAAATGCCGAATTACTTGCTGCTTTGATGCGCCAAGAGGAACTGCTCAAGCAGCTAGTCGCAGCAATCAATAAGCCAAAACTAGGATTGCACTCTGATGCTGGCAGTTGCAAAATCTACTGCAATCGTCAGCACGGAGGACTGTGGTACACACTAAATGGTGAACCGATTGCTATTCCTCAAACTGCCTTAACTGGATATCTTAAAGAACTGCGGTTTGAGAATACAGAACGCCGCAAAAAAGAAACCTGCAAGTTGCTAATAACTATTCAAGCAGACCGGACGTATATCTTAGAATCAGGCTACGATACGCATTTTTCAAAGTGCATACTTGCGGCGATCGCAACTTTGACCCCACAACAATTATATTCTCCCATCACACTACAGCCGCAGCCAGGGACAGATGAAAATGTGTTGTTCTGTCGCGTATGGGTAGAGTCGGAATTAGTCATGGCATCCTACAACGAGCAAACAGAGTGGCGACAAATCTGGGAACAGGCTTTAGCTGTAACAAAAGCTGCCAATGAGATAGCGTTTTAACTCGTTGTAAACAGGGTTTGGGCAACTGTAATTAGAAGTTGCTCAAGCTTTGTCTACAGCTTGCTGTGCTGTGTACTCACTACTACCAATCACAATAAATGACTACAACAATCGTTCACCCTAGTATCGAAAACTTACAGCAGTTTTCTGACTCGTTCGACATTGAGAAACTATTGCAATCTGAGGGAGTTCTACCGTGGCTTTTAGCAAATGGCTGGAACTATGACGATGAATCTTGTTTGATTGCAAACATTGTTGATGAGTCTACCAGTATTGATGAAGTTTGGGAATCAGACGAGTTTGATTTTAAGGCTCTGCCTGATGAATTAAAGGAAAAACTCAATCAGATTTTCGAGCATTTCTATATTTGAAAGCATTACTAAATGCACAGATTCCAGCGCTTCTAGGTTGTCTAAACCTGTTAAAAAAAAGAGATGTTTGCTGCTTGATAGCTAGAGTATCACATTAGACATGAAAAACTCTACAGCCATACAACTTAAGTCTGACTGTAGAGAAAAATAGATTCAACCCAAAAATTATGCCACATATAACAGTTATATCTGCGAAAAAGTTAAAATTGGGCGATTTCAGACTTTCCTGATCACAAAACCCACGCCTGAAGTTATTCAACTGGTTCAATATCGGCTCGTTTATATTGATGGATATTTACCCAGTAACTATCAGGTATTCACAAGTTTGTATTGGTGGAAAAAGCATCAAATATGGTGAGGCATTAGATGCTGCTCTTGTTTAAAAGATTGAAAGAAATTAGGAGCATAACGATGAGTAAAGTTCAGCAACATTCAGAAGCTTGGAATGCGTTGATGAGGTTAAATAAACGCTATTACATTTCAACTGGATTTTATGCCCTGGGTGACGCTTATTTAATCAGTGGAAAAGACCCCAAATACAGAAATATTATTGTCCTTGTAGAGCATCGCCAGAAGACGCAGATTAATCATTGGCAATACCAGTGCAAGAAATCTGAATGTTTTCAGCAACCGACGATAGAAACTAACGGTGACGATGGTAACGGGAATTTGAAGCGGAAAGCTCCATCACTTAAAGTTTACAGTTAACTCGCTACGCCAATCATACGAAATATGACGACATTAGAAAAAGCTTTATTCTCTGATAGCAGAGCATCTGCAACTGTGCATGAAGAATTAGATCAAATTTTTGGTGCGCTGGCAGATTTTAAAGAGCGAAACCCTCAAACCTTCAATTTCCTGTGCGCTAACAGTGGGGATTTAACACTTGGTGATGCAATTCAAGCGTTGGCACAAACATTCTTATGTATTAGAATCAGGGTAACAGAAATGGAACTTAATCCTGTTTACGAGCCAAGGCTATTAAATCCATCAAAAGTGTACCAAATTGATGCAGCGTTATATCAGTATTTGCGTCAATCAGGTACAAGTGCTAATCCCCGATATGTCTTCGGTCATTTACCTACCCCAGGGCATAAAAAGAAATCAGACATAGTTTTAAACCGGACTAAATTAGCAATCCGTTGTCAAGAAGTAGTAGGAATGACCTGTAACAAATCTGTGACTGAAGAGAATTCTGAACAACTGCAACTATTTTAAAACCATGTCAATCTATAAACCACCAGTTGTTAAACGTCTCATCAAATTGCAAAATAATGGCTCTACAAAGATAGTTTACCGAACTATCAAAAATATTCATCGGCTTAAAAACAGTCACGAGTTAGGAACTGCAACTATAAAACGTACATCCTACATGGTTCGTAAAGAAGGGATTTACTGGGTTATGGTCTAGTTTTCAGTTTTTAGTTGAGTATGAAGCTTTCCAATATATGCCTCTGTAAAAGAGCTTCGCTACATCTGGAATGAAAAATAATAATTGGAGAATTGACAGAAATGGTACAAGCAATCGACAACACCGCTACTGCAACCTTTTTAACTGATGCAGTAATCGAACGCCATAATTTCTCACAGTTAAATAAAACCCGTATTCGGTTTCGTATCCAGTTAAAGAAAAGTACAAAATCTGCCGCGCCTAAATGGGCAGATGTGCTAAAAGCTGAAGTCTCTGAAATTGAATCAGACCTCGTTAAAGTTACAAATTCCGAAGTTGGTTTGCGGGGTATCAAGGTATTTAAGAAGTTGGATGAAGCTGCTGCCCAATTGAGGCAAGAAATTGCTTCGGTTCAAGAGTGGATGAGTAGTGATACTGGTGATTGGGTCTGTCCGATTGATTTAGCTCCACTCGTTTGGAGTCAACTTCTCAACATTAGAGATAATATCGCCCCTGGACTGCGTAATCAGCTAAAAGTTGATTATGAGTCAGGACTTGTAGATTACCAAGAACGGATTGACAAATTCCTCTCGCTAAATGCCTGGGAACTCCCTGACGACAAGCAACAAGAAGTCAAAGCTAATTTGTTAACAGCATTCCCCTCTCTCACTGACTTGGAGGATTATCTACAGGTAATCATTGGTCGCCCAGTGATTATTCCTGCCTTCTCTGAACAACTCGACTCTCAACAGGCTGAGTGTTTAGACCAAATCACACAGTTCATACAACAGTATGACCAAAATCTGGAGCAACGATTAAGGGAATCAGCGATCGCTGGTGGCGAACAACTGGCGGCGCAACTCCTTGAAGAGTTGAGCGATTGGGAGCCGGCACGTAAGCCGGTGCAGTTCAAAAAAAAGATGGAAAAACATTTGATGAAAGTGCGGGTGTTACTGGCGAATGCCTCACCGGAAGCTGGCAGCAGTTTACAGCAGATGATGGAGCATTTGGATTCAATTGTCACCGATCCGGCGATTGAGTCAAAAAATCTTGCCAGTGATGGGCGCAGTCAATTACAGCAAAAGATGGAAGAAATTAGGGTCAAACTCCTAGACGAACAGCGCAATCTCCAACAGCTAGCGACTGACGACGTGGGCTTGTCGAAAGCTACCGTGATGTCGTTCAAGTTCCGGTAAAAAACAGTCTTGGGCGGGTGCATTCGCCCAAGACTAAGTACCTTAAACGAAAAATGCAGTACACATCTCAAAAACAATACCGCACTTCTACTATAGGAACAAAATTCTCATGTCACATTTCTCAACAGTTAAAACCAAGCTCACCAACCGCGAATGTCTGGTACAAGCTTTACAAGATTTGAAACTGAATCCGCAAGTTCATGAAACAGCACAATCACTAAAAGGATACTACGGTGGCTCTCAAGGACAAAGCGCTGAAATCATTGTGTCTGGTCGCACCATAAAAGCCCGTGCAGATATGGGATTTAAGTGGAATGGGTCGGAATACGAAATGATCCAGGACGAGTACGAAGTAATTAGGCAATTAGGAGGAAAGTTCTACGCCTGTCAGTTGATGCCTGCTTACGGACGGCGGATGGTTCTGGCAAAGGCTGCCGAGTTACAAGAGCAATTTGGAGAATGTGCGATCGCTGAATCAACTAACGGAAGTGTGCAAACTCTACGCCTTACATTCAGTGGACATCAAGAAGTTAAGCAATATCAAAGGAGATAAATATGGAACGTTCAGTTTTGATTCACTTCGACAATGCTACAGGTGAAGTTCGAGTGGAAGCGGAGGGGTTCGAGGGTTTGAGTTGTTTATCGGCTACGCAACCCTTTGAGGAAGCACTTGGAGTTGTCAGCGAGAGCGATCGCACGTTTAAAGACGAAGCTCAAACCCAACAGCTTCGTACAACTTCAACTCACTCTACTCGCTTACGGCAGTAAATCAGGAAAAAGGGGAACCGTGACGATTGGGTTCCCCCAAGAAATTTTATGTATCTACCTAAAGAGTATCCTTTCACCCACATTTACGCCCAGCAAAAACCAAGACAACCCGTAATCATCAAAGCGAATACCTTTATAGTTGTGTGTGCTGTTGAATGCCATCGTTAGCGCAATCGCCTACCAAGAGAACAACGGTAGAGCGGAAGTTTTTGACGGCGATGCCGAAGTTTATGAAGTAGTCGTGAGACTTGTTAATACTCACGATGAACTAGCTCCATTACCTTATCAAATTGAAAAACAATGAAACTCTCAAATCTGCTTTCCACACTCGATTCGCAAATCCCCATTGCTGCGGTTGATGTCCTGTCTCCTGATGAAGCGACGATTATTCAGTGGCTGACTACAGAGGCATCTAACAAGCTATCAAGTCCAGTGTTTTTTTGGAATCTGGGGGTATCAACCTTAGAGCAATGTTTAATCGCAGGAGATGGGGGATTGGTGTTTAAGCCAGTTACAGAGTATAAGAAACCGCAACACGCTGATCCATTGTTATATGTGTTTGATTACATTGCGAATTTTAGTAGTGATGGAGTTTTTATCTTAGGTGATATTCACTCGTTTATTGGTAAGAATTCGCCTTCATTATCTTGGGAGATTGTTAGTAAGGTAAAAAATCTCTACCATCGTCTCAAGCCGACTGATAAACGCATTGTGCTGCTGGGTCAAAACATTCAATTACACGAGTCATTTGTACGCTTAATTCCTTATTGTGAAATTCCTCTGCCGGGAGTTGACCAAATACTACTTCATCTCAATTCTTATTTGCATGACTTACAACAGTCTGCTAGAGAGCAAGAATTAGCTTTTACTGTTTCCCTTGAAAATGCTGAATTTGAAACTCTTTCTCGTGCAGCGCTGGGTTTAACTCTAGAAGAAATTAGTGATTTCCTTCGGTTAACAGTCAAAGAAAACTTAACTAATGATGGTGTCGTCGTTGGTGCTGATTTTATTCCCAAAGCCGTCGAGTACAAAACTCGGCTACTGTCTCAAATGGGTATCGAGTTAGGTAAACCTGCGACAATCGCATTCGGCGGTTTGGATTTACTGCGAGAGTGGCTAAATCGGCGGCGGCGGCTGTTTACCCAAGAAGCTGTAGCCTTGAGTTTGCCTCAACCCAAAGGGGTGTTACTAGCTGGGCCACCCGGAACGGGTAAAAGTCACTGCGCCAAAAACATTGCTAGTATACTCAATTTGCCACTTCTGCAACTCGACATTGCGTCCCTTCTAGGTTCACTAGTTGGCGAATCTGAAGGTAATGTTAAACGGGCACTGAAAACAGCAGAAGCGATCGCACCTTGTGTCTTGTTTATTGATGAGGTCGAAAAAGCACTTTCAGGTCAGGGCGATACTTCAGGTGTTAGTCAAAGGATTCTTGGAACTTTGCTTACGTTCATGAGTGAGTGTACTGCTGGGGTATTTATAGTTGCAACCTGCAATGATCCATCAGCACTACCAAGTGAGTTTAAGCGCAAAGGTAGGTTTGATGAGGCTTTCTTTGTTGACTTGCCCACAGAGCCAGAGCGTGTACAGATTCTAGGGATTCATCTACAACGCTTTGGCATTCACCTGGAATCAGAGTACCTCGAAGCGATCGCAGCTAATACCGCGAAATTCTCTGGTGCAGAATTGGAAACTCTAGCAGCAGAAGCGGCACTGCTGGCATTCGATGAGGGTAGACCGCAGCAGGTAACGCTTGCTGACCTTGAAACCTGCCGTCAAACCATTACCCCGCTTGCAATTCAGGATGCGACGGCAGTTGAGCGTATGCAGGCTTGGGCATCCACCGCACGACGGGCTAGTAGTCCTGTTGTGCAGACGGCGAAAACTCAATCGTTACGTGCTGCTAAGTTTCGCAACATGAACTGATGAGAAAGCGATTGTTTCCTGATTCTATGGGGACGATCGCTCTTTATTTCAGTAATTGAGAGCAACCAATTAACATAGTTAATAAGGCGAAGAAACATGACGACAGACTTAGTTACTTATTACGGGCAGACTCCAATCATTGACCAACTGGTTGATAAATATGGTGTGTATTTGGAGAAGTTAGACAGAGAAGATAAACTCTTACTTCGGATGGCGCTGGCTAACTATGTCTTCATGCAAGAACATAGTAATCCAGATAAATATACTGTAGAAATGGCATTAGAAGATGTACTGTCAGATCCCGGCTTTATCAAAGAGAATTGGTGTAATATCTGCTCTGTTTTAAATGGACTAACAACTCTGGAAGCAGAAACGATACTTGAAGCTTTACAGCATCAAATTCGATGGGGCAATGCCCGTCAAGCCGTGAATTGACAGGGTAAGAAACATGGAAATCTATTTAGTCTTTGTTGATGCTATCCGAAACAGCAATAAATTCTGGTCTGCCAAAGTCGAAGATGGGAATTTGACAGTCCAGTGGGGGCGAGTTGGTTATCAAGCGCAAACCAAAGTTCACCAATTAGTCAGTTATCAAAGGGCCGTTAGCAAATTCAACAATCTGGTAGCAGAAAAAAAAGCCAAAGGCTACAGCGAAAGTCAGCCAGAGATTGATGCTAGCCGCAGTGTTGCAGACATTAGACGAGCTATTCAATTGTTGAATATTATCCGTCCTTGTATTGCTAATAGGATTTTTCACGATGGCTATATTAACGCCCTAAATGAGTATTTGAAAATTGTCCCTACGCCTTTGGGAATGCAGATAGATTATCACGGAATTTACCGTACTGTTGCAGATGTCGATTATCAAATGGAATTACTCAATTCTCTGTTAACGACACCTGCACCACAAGTTGCTGCGGTGGCTGTTGGTCATGCTCCTGAAGCAACAACAGAACCCAAGGTTGTCAGTCTCAAGACTATCAGTAAGAACTTCTGGCGACATCTTTAGGCTTAAAAAGTGTGACTGGCGAAAAGCTTGCCACACTCTTGATTTTTCTGCAATCGCATCCCTAGTGTTGACTGGATTTGCTGGAGTAGGAGCGATGAGTTATTGTCTGCCTGGGGAAATCTTAGTTAATAGCTATATTCTGCAACATTTTTTCCAGAAAAATACAGCCGATAACAAGTTACTATACAGCAGTTACTCAAAAACAGGCAAAGCAAGATTATGGCAATAATTACAGGTACTGATGGGGACGATATTCTAATCGGAACTGCTGGGGATGACAGAATTATCGCTAGTGCAGGCGATGATATTACCATTACTGGTGGAGATGGTAACGATATTGTTGATTACAGTGGCTTAGGACAACCTGTAATAATTCAACCAGCAGATTTCCAAAAAGGTACAATTGGAACTGACACATTTCAAGATGTAGTTGAAACCCTGATCGGTGCAACGGGACAGGCTAATAGTATTGATGCTACTACTGATAATACAAATGTATCAATAATAGCTGATTTATCTAAAGAAAGGCTAGAAATCAGAGTTGGGGGTTCAACGCGAATTGCAGTTAATGTGAAAAATTTTGTTAATGTAACTGGTACAAATCAAAAGGACACTATTACTGGTGATGCTGTTGACAATCAATTATCTGGTAGCGGCGGCAATGACATTATTAGAGGTAGTGCAGGCAATGATACCTTAAATGGTGGAGATGGTACTGATACGGCTGATTACAGCAAAATAAGTGTAAACACAACCATCTTTATTGATGGAACTCTTCAAAAAAGTGGCGGATTAGGTAGAGATTTCCTTGTCAATTTTGAAAAGCTTGTTGTTGATGCTAGTGCTGCAAATAACACTATAGATGCATCAATTGCTCCTTCAGTACCCCTTTTAGTTGGAGATGCATCAGTTAACATTAACCTTGAAAGTCAAAGTTTCGTAATTAATAATGTTCCTAACATAGGCACAATTGAATTCACATTTATAAACTTTGATAATGTTAAAGGTACAAATCAAAGTGACACCATTGTTGGAGATAGGCAAAATAACCTTTTATTTGGCAATGGAGGAAATGATACACTTTCTGGCAACGGTGGTAATGACATTCTTGCTGGTGGAAGTGGTAACGATGTTCTCACTGGTGGGCTTGGTACAGATAAATTTGTTTTCACCAATGTTTTCGAGGGTGTTGACGTGATCAAAGACTTCAGAGCAACTGAAGGTGACAAAATTCAGATTTCTCAAGCAGGGTTTGGCGCTATAGAAGGCAGTGACTTTAGTTATGATCCTCTAAACGGTTCTTTGTTCTTCCAAGAATCTAGGTTCGCCATTCTTGAAAATAGACCTATTGGTTTTGTGGCAAGTCTAGATATTCAGATAGTATGACATCCTCCCCCACCAAATCAGAGATTTAGTGGTTTACCACACTCAGTACTGAGTGCTGAGTACTGAGTGCTGAGTAAATTGAAACTTACTAGGTACTTATGTACTTGGTAAAAGCCCCGCCCCTTGTGGGCGGAATCTTTTTTTTCAGGAGTAAGTTGATACCCCACCCCTTGTGGGTGGTCTTTTAACTCAGCACTTAGCACTCGGAACTCAGCACTCTTCATCCTTCGGAGTACCCGAAGGGGCGGGTTTAAATCCCCCTAGAATTGATTCTGACTTGGTGAATTCTTCCTCAAACCATGATTGTTTGAGTTTCCTCAGCAATTATCGATTCATCAGTTGGTTGCTTCACCCGCTCTAGCCATTTTTCAGCCTTGGAGTAGTTGTCTTTTTGTACCTGTTGAATTGCTTGCTTAAAGTTCAACTGCACACCCCAGACATCGGTATGGAAACGTTTTTCCTGCTTCATTTTGTCGAAAAATTCGACGGTTTCAATGTGCGAGAGATTGCCCTCGGTTTTGGCGATCGCCATAAACACTTCAAACACATCATCTGCCATTTTCGCATCACCGCAGACATAGTAGTGACATTGTGGATGGTTGAGGAGTTGCCAAAGTTCAGTCGCATTCTCTTGCATTAAGCCCTGAACATAAACTTTCTTCTCACTCAGACGCGAGAAGGCAACTTCTAATCCAGACAGTACGCCCTGATTGTGCCAAGTTGTCAGTTGTTTGCCATACAAAAAGTCACTGTAATTCCGGCAACCGAAATACAGGCAAGCATCACCCAATTGTGTTCCTTGCTGCTGCAAGGCTTGCCGATATTGAAGAAAGGCAATTAGCGGTGAAACGCCTGTACCAGGGCCAACCATGAGCATTGGTGCTTGCGGATCGGTCGGTGGACGGAAGCCAGAAGTGCGAACGCTAATGCGAACTTTTGAACCTGGGTCTAGTCCAGCCAGATAGTTGGAACACAGCCCCTGACGTACTTTGCCTGCATCAGTTTTGATTTGCAACACTCCAACGGTAATTTGAATTTGTTTAGGATGAAGTAAGGGACAGGAGGAGATAGAGTAGAGACGCGGCTTTTGCTTCGGTAACAACTCCAGTAAAGCTTCTATGGTGATTGGTGCAGAGGGAAACTCATCGAATAAATCGGCAACGCTCATAAAATTGTCTGTAATAGTTTTCTTGAGCGTGATGCTGTCGGGATGATCTTCCCCTTGTCGCAAAATCTCTAACCAAGTTTCCAGCCGTTGCTTGTCTTGGGGATTTTGGGCGGCTGAATGTAGGTACGCTAGTAGATCGCTGAAGGGTTCTCGCAAAGAGAGGTCAAGTTCCTCAGAAAGTAACTGAACGACAGTGGTTGGAACCGCAATAGGAGGCTTGTCTTCAGTTTCTGTACCATCCGGTGTGACATACTGAGCGGTGAAGTAAATGTTAGGAGCAACCAGAAGGCGATCGCACAGACGATTTACCAGTCCCGGTGGATTGCAGGGATGCACGGCAACGTGATCGCCAGTTTCATACTGCAAATCAGTCTCAGAAATGTCAAAGACAATGTAACGAGTGGAACGGCTGCCTGGAATCACCTCTTGCAGTAGTTCATCATTGGCAACGAGCGGTACTTGAACGTCCCGATTACCACTCACCTCCATAGGTGCAATTGCGGCTTCTGCTTCACTTAAGAATCTCACAGTTAGTTTAGGTGCAGCGGTAGTTGTTGCATCACCCGCCGTCTCATCTACCCCTAACACACGCGAAATCAGCCCTAGCCACTGCTTAAAGGTATCTGCTTGTCCTTTAATCTCATCTCCTTTATGTAGCGGCACAACGCAACTTGCACCTGCTTTCGCCAGTGCTTTATCGACGGAGATTCCAGCAGCACAGAAATGTTCATACACAGTGCTGCCAATACCCAGCACAGAATAGTTTAAATTATTGAGCGAACTGGCGGGCTGTTGTTTTAACCATTGCATAAATCGCTTGCCATTACTCGGCACTTCCCCACCGCCAAAGGTGGATGTAACGATTAGCACTAGTTTCTCAGAGGCAAGGGTATCAACGCTATATTCATCAAGTGCCATGACTTGGGGACGAAATTGCTGCAATTGACGTGCTGCTTTACGGGCAAAACCTTCGGCTGTACCTGTTTCAGACGCATAGAGAATTAAGATGCGATCGCGCTTATCTCCCTCCTCATCAGTCGTCGCAATAAATTTCTCTAGGTCAATGCCGTCTTCGACTGCCCAGCGATCGGCTGCATGGTGATAAGCAGGTTCTAGGTAGAAGTCGCGCATCTGGTGATGCCATACAGGACAGGCACTACCACCAGCAGCAGGTACGACCCAGCCCCAGTCACCTGGACACTCGCGCCCTGCTTTCTTCTCACGTAAATCGTGAGTCAAGAACTGACGAGATGCGGTTTGGTGATCGACCATCGTTACCTTCGCTTTCTGGAAGGAATAAAGGACAGCAATGTTAAGTTCGAGAGCGACCCGATCACGCCACAAAGTTTGCTCGGAACTGGTGTCCAACTTCAGGACTTTGGCAATGTCCTCCATCATGTTGTAGCGGTATTCATCGAGAAAGTCCCGCATGATTTCGGTGCCCATGTACCAGCCGTTGAATGGGATGCAGCCGTAGTTAAGCCCGCCGATGTGGACAGAGAAGTTGCTGATCGCAGGGATGGCATACCAGCGCATACCCAGCAACTTAAACTCTGGAATACTGGGATGCTCAATTTCGACCTCTAGCACTTCATCCCGGTTCCAGTGATACATCTTGGGTTCTTGCTCGCCAGGCTCAATTACCAGTGGCAGAATGTCGTAAGCTGTGCGTGATTCTGGTGGTTGCCAGCCAAATTTGATGATAGCTTTGGTCAAATCCAGGTTTGCTGGATCGCCCAAGATTCTGCCGTCGGGTTGCTCATACGCGGCATAGCGATAGAGTTGGGAATTCCAGATCCGCGTACCCCAGCGTTCTTTTGGTTGCTTGGGACGGAAGACGGTCATCGTAATCTGGAGATTGCCGCCGTTGGTAGCGAATTGGACGTGTTCTTGAAGCTCCCGAAACATTTCATCGGGGTTAGTGACGTGGCGGCGATCGCGCACCACCATATTGTTCCAAGCAATCCGTCCCACACACTTAGAGGCATTCCGCCATGCCACTTGAGTCCCATACGCCAGTTCCTCATAGGTGTGGGTATAGGTTCCCGTCGCTTTCACTTCCTCACGAATTTCTTTCCAGCGTCGCTCTTTATCTTCGGGTTCCCATGCCTGTTCCAACGAAATTAGATCAAGGAATTGCTTCGCTTTTTTCAACAATCGCTCTTTATTGAGCATCGGCAATTTGATCGTGTTGATGACGCGATCAAGCAAGGTTGCCCATCCCTGCCTTAGCTCTGGTGTCAGGTTGGGCACATACCGCTCAAACAGGGCAAACATCGTTTCACTGATCGCCGGATACGCACAAGATGGCACATCGGCAAAGCTGTGAACCTGTCCCAAAATTCGCAATTCTCGTAATATCTCATCGCTGCTGCCACTTTGCAGACAGCGCACCAGAAACTCCAATGCCTGAAACAAATGCAGCGACAGATAATCCATATCTGCCCGTCCAAAAATCGGCAGCACAAAGGGATATTTCTCAAACAGAATTTGGTAGAACTCCATGCCCATCTGCTGCTTGTTCTGGCTGAACACCGACCAGGAAGCTGCCATCTGGTGTAGTAGTTCCGGCGGCAAA
The DNA here is from genome assembly GCF_020829645.1 of Nostoc mirabile CHAB5784. Lineage (GTDB taxonomy): Bacteria > Cyanobacteriota > Cyanobacteriia > Cyanobacteriales > Nostocaceae > Nostoc > Nostoc mirabile. The sequence goes on from NZ_JAIVFS010000016.1 coordinate 119,532, forward strand.
GCGTTTTCATACCGCTGCACTGCCTGCGCCATTGGCAGGATTATATGCGTGTTAAAAAACTTGTACAGGGCAGAGTTCGCGCCTTTTTTCAGCTCCTCGCGATCATACTCTTCCAGGTAGGGAATCGACGGCAACATCCACATCCAAATCTGCCGTGCCTTTACCCAGTGGTGAGGACGCATTCCTACATCTGCAAAAAACTTTCCGTACTCCTCAACGGTCTTGAAGCCATGTGATCGCTCTGGTGGTACACCCATCAGCGGTTCTGCAATAATATTTTGAGTTTCAGGCTGAAGTTGGTGAATACAGCAATCGAATAGTTCATAGAAGAAGTCTGCCATGCTGTCGATCGCTTCTCCAAACAGATACTCTAGGTCTGGTTCTTCTAGCAACAGACGCTTGAAAAACTTTTCCATCTGGAGTTCTTTCCACGCTCTTAGCTTGTTCCATGCGTCTTTAACAAGCACTTCCTCCTGTAGCGTTAGAGGAGTGGGTTGCGGCAGTTCAGCCTCAGCCTTACCATTGTGATTATCTTGAGTGCCAAGCCAACGAGAATTCTTTTGTCTGCCAAATATAGTAACAGTACTGCTACCGCCTTCACTTGTACTGTGGGTTAAACGTACTTTTAGCTTTAGCTGTGGTGCTTGGCTCCAGGTTGCGATCGGAAACTCTAGATCCGCGTTCCGATCTCCCTGAAAAGATTCCTGTGTTGCAAACGTAACTGTTCCAGCATCTTGCCAAGGATTACTAATATCTCCTTTCCGGTAACAGAGTGTAATGGAAATCGTGCAGTCGCCTTTATTCTTTAATTCCACCAACCAGCTAGGCTGCATACGCACAAACAAATCCTTTTGCAACAAAGTATCACCATCGTTGGGCACGATCTGCACACGGCATTTGTACTTATAAGCATTGTCAGCAGGAAAGTCAGTAGCAGAGACTTCGGTTAAATGGATAATTTGTTGATTATTGTGAGACTGGTTATCATGCATATTATGGAAATTGAAAAAAAGTAATTGAACTAAGCGTTTGCAATTGGTTCCGAAAAAACAAGGTCAAATCTAGCCTGAATATATGTGAGCCTCCAAAAAACATCGCCTCCTCCCTGCTTTTCCCCTTTTCCCTTTTGCCACTAACTGAGATTTATTTGCTTGCAATCTACGCGCACAATGAATATATGTTTTTTAGCTTGATTACGCAAGCTCTCTTAAGTGAAATTACTTGATTTTTTTAACAAATCATACTTTTCCCACTTTTCCTACTTTTGTTAATCATTTAATCAGGATGTTTTTCCTGTCAATGCGCTACATTAAGGTCAAACGATATGGAACAGAACTGATACCATTTCACGAAAAATTTGATGCAGATGTAAACCCTGAAAGCCTTACTGCATCTAAGTTTTTTAATTGCGTTAGCGCAGCGTAAAGCCTTCGGCATGGCTTCGCTTAGAGCGACGTAGGAGCGTCATTGCGGCTTGCGAATTGTGAATTGGTATGACCTGATATTTTGATATCATTTAGATTTTGACTGGTAAAAGTACTTAAAAACAGCAGCGAGCGCCTCACTTGACCATTTTTCATTTTGCGTAACGGGCGCGATGGAACAGTAGCCTTCATGATCGGCTTACATTGCTTCTCTACGAGACGCTTTGCGAACACCCGAAACTGCGTTTTCAGTCATCAACTCAGCACAGGAACGACTCGGTTCTATTTTCTGATCTGCGATTGGCTTTGCCACTGTCCCGAATGGCAATCGCTTCAGTTAAAGATTTTTCATTTTGGGCAGTAGGGGAGGCGGAACTTGGGTCTTCATGAAGACCTGACGGTTTAATAGCGGAATCTTGCTTTTGCTCTAGAATGCTACGAAATATAGAATTATTAAGTCATATCCTTAATTACTTCTAAAATCTAACCTTCTAACCTATGATGTCACCAACTAATCCAGAACAAGACCGATACAATCTAACTGCTCCAGAAGTACTGGCCAATCCCTATCCTACCTACCGCCGTATTTTATTAGAAGATCCTGTTTATTGGAGTGATTTTTTTGGGGGCTGGTATCTGATGCGTTATAAAGATGTTGCAGCTGCTATGCAAGACAGACGTATTTCGGCCAAGCGTCCGCCTATTAGTAAATTACCAGAATCAGAGCAACAGAAAATACTTCCCCTGCTTGAAACTTTATCAAAATGGATTCTATTTTGTGACCCTCCAGAACACACACGTCTACGTGGACTTTTTAACAAGGCATTCACTCCTAGTATGATTAACAGCATGGCAGAGCGAATTCAGGCACTAGTAAACGAACTAATCGATGCTGTATATGAGCGGGGTCAGATAGATATTATTCATGATTTAGCTTATCCAATGCCCGCAATTGTCATTGCCCAAATGCTTGGTGCAAAGCCTGAAGACCACGAACAGATTAAGAAATGGTCATCTGATTTGGCAAGATTTTTTGGTATGTTCCGCATGAATCCTTACGTTTTGACTAGCGCTAAACAAAGTATTATCGAAATGACCGAATACTTCCGCCACATCAAAGAAGAACGCCGTCATGCTCCCCAAGATGATCTCATAAGTAACCTCATTTTTGCACAAGAAAAAGAAAATTCGCTTGATGAAGACGAACTTTTATCAAATTGCATTTTCTTAACTTTTGCGGGTCATGAAACTACCACCAACTTGATTGCTAACGGCTTACTTGCTTTACTCAAAAATCCCAATCAGATGCAAAAGTTAAAGGATGACCCTTCGCTAATCACAACTACTGTAGAAGAGTTTTTGCGTTATGATAGCCCAGTTCAACGCCAGGCCCGCCTAGCAGTTGAGGATCTCGAAATCGATGGCAAACAAATTAGCAAAGGGCAACGCTTGTTTCTGATGATTGGTGCTGCCAACCGTGACCCTGAGCAATTCTTAGAACCCGATAAATTAGATATTACACGCTCAGAAAACCCACACTTGGCATTTGGAAAAGGAACCCATTTTTGCCTCGGTGCATCCCTTGGCAGGCTTGAGGCACAAATTGCCATTAATACCATTGTCCGCCGCTTTCGTAATCTTTGCTTGGATACGGATCAGATAGAATGGCATGAAAACCCAGCGTTGCGAGGTATGAAATCAATGCCTGTAGCTTTCAAGCCCTAGAGTGAGCCTTTGGTGCAAGCAATGCAATATTAAGTCAGAGCAACTGAAATCAACCGCATGGTAAATAAACTTTACAAGCTACATCTCCCGTTGTATGGCGATTATTTTAATACTTTCTAAGGTTTAAACTTGAGGTCTGACGCTTTAAACGTAGTTACCTGTGCATACATTAACCCATTACTCGTCACATAAGCGTCAGAACCGCGATAGGGTTCTGCTAAGAAAGGAGCTTCAGCCCGCCACTGAACATTAATTGTTTGATCAACTTGGCTGACATACTCAGGAGTAAAGGTAAGGCCGCATAAACCGCCTTGCTCACGAGACTTAACGAAGTCTGCAACTAGTGTTTGTAACTGCGTCCGCCCTTTAATTACGACACCATCAGGCAGATGAACCTCAGCTTTGTTTGGATACTGAGCCATGAGCCGATCTAATGAACAAGCGTTCAATGCCCTCAGATGTTCATCCACCACCTTAACAGGTGTAGGCTGACGTTTTAATATTGATTCATTCTCGGATATAAACGTTAACTTGTTAACAACAATATTAAATAGAAATTGATTAACTCCATTGAACGCCGAAACCGTTGAGTTTGCTGTGCTAAGAAAAACAGCAGCGAATAACAAAACTTTTAAAAACATAAGTTTGTGCATTTTTATTCTTCCTTTTCCACAGAACAATCAATGTGAAACCTAGATTTCCAACTCCAAATTTAAAAACTTGAACATCAAGTATCAGGTACTCGGTAAAACTCGGCGTCAGGAAACACAATCTTTCACAAATTCGACACGCATGAGCCTGTTGCAGTTTTTCAGGGGTTATAAATCTAAAGGGCCAAGCAGCCGGTAGCCAGGAGAATCAGGCGAGTTGTCGAAGTAAAAAGCGCGGATGGCTTCGAGTAGTTCACGAGTGGAGATGAATCCATCCGCGTCCTGGTCAAGGCGGCGGAATACCTCGCGGGCATCTCGCTCGGATAGGTGCATCATAGCACCAGTCCAGCGGATCTCATCAGTGACAGTAAGCTTACCATCGCGATCTTGGTCAACGATATCCATAATGGCGCAAAGCAAAGGCATGTAGCCCTGGTCAAATGTTTCGGTGGTTTCTAGCAGTCCCAACGTAAATGCTGCTTTGTACTCGGCCTCGCTGATGCTGCGTATGGTGTTTGTGTCGGCGACTTGAAGCAAGTGTTCCCAAAGTCCTAAGCTAAGATCGAGCAGCCGTTGTCGGGCAGGAGATTCAGATTGGTGACCGAATTCTTCAGCCAGACGCGCAACCGACATCTCGAAGTCGATCCGCTCAATAAAGCCATTGCGATCATCGTCAAAGGTGCGAAAGCGTTGGGAGAGTTTACGATCCAGGAAATCGTTCATCCGGTTTATGTGACATCACGTATTTACTATATAGGAAATGCAATATGGTATACAACTTAATGTTCTGTCAATCAAGGATTAAGAATTTCTAAATGTGTGTCTGCTAGGTTACGAAAATCAGAGATCGTCCTTTGAAAGATAGCCTCTCCCTGCTCAATTACTGGAGTTTGGACTAGTTTTCGGTGCGAAACTAAATTTCTAAAAAATAAGAATACGGATTTAAGATGTTTCCAGGAACTAAAACCTTGGTTTTTAGACTTTATAGAATGAACCTTCTGAGTTTCGCGCTCCTGACTAGACTAAGCAACAAGAAACGACCCAGCGCAGTGCTGAGTTGATAAAACACAACCTTCAAAGATGAAAATCTTTAAAATTAAGCAGATTTTGCTTTTTCTTTACGGGGCTTTACTGTACTTTTTTTGACTATTGGATAGCAAATTCTACGTTGTCATGGTTGCCCTGCTTTCCAGCCTGGGGATAGGGAGCGAGGTTATATAAGTTGGGACAAGCGCGTACAATGAAACCCACTTTGGCACGGTGATACCCTTAGCTACTATGAACTTTACGCCGTAGTAAACTTATTATACCTATACAAGATATCAGAGCTACAACATTTGATGGTTCAGGAACACTTGGTGTTTTCTGTGCATCTAAGAAATTGGCCATATCTTCACCAATGATTTGATGTACACGACGAGTAGGATGAATCTCGTCGAAGTAATAATAATTATCAGGTGTTGAACAACCAGGCTCCAACCCTCCAGTGGTGTATAAAAGTTTGCAGGCATCATTTATATTGGTAAAACCAAATGTCGCTGGGGTAGAGCGAATTTTGTTGCTAATTGCAACATGGTCATACAGCGCTATTTCAACACCTAATTGTTTATTCAGGGTGTCGAGTTGACCGGGAAGACTTTCATTGATAACATCTCTAAAGTTAACTGCCTCTTTGGAGTATTGCTCGAAAAGCGGTAATGCAGCTAAATCTGTCGAATTTACGACAAAAAACTGTTCTGCACCTACCGCTGCAAGTTGTGATATTCCAGAAGCAATATTGTTAACAGCAGTATCAGCTAGTGCATCGACCGAACCAGTCTGATTATAAAAAAACCTTTCTGATAAGTCATTTGTAGATATAAAAATGAAGTATAACGCTTTAGAATCTACCACGCGATTAACTTCTGTTTTATATTGTTCGATTTGACCGAATAAACCTGTATCTTGATATTGATCAAGCCAGGTACTTAAATTACCATTACCGCTTTTTGCACCACCTACAGCATAATCTGTTAACTGTAAATTTTCTTGTTTTGCCAGTACCTCAACTGAAGTTAATCCGGGGTTATTTGTCCATCGACCCTCAGAGTCATATACATCCAATCGGGGGAATATAAATGCTCCAGGCACTCCAGCTTTGACTGCTGCTGTTGTAATCTCAAGTGCTGCCCCATTATCTGAATAGCTATCACCAAAAGCATAAATACGGGAAATGGAGTTGAAATCAGCGGCAGTAGCGTTATTAACACTTACACATAAAAAAGCCGCACTACTTACTGCGGCAGTAGCAAATGTTTTCAAAGGAATATTTTTCAGCATAGATAAATGCGTTTCCCCATATTCAAAATTATGTTCTAAGGTGTAACCTTTACTTTTAATCCACCACCATAGTTTTTAAATGCTATAAACTACAAGTGTGGCAATTCTATCACTTTATTTTCTCTAAAAAATAAGTTTCTAACTCTTTTATTCTCTCTACCCAACCTTTCACTTCCAGAGCCACTTTATATTTCCATTGAAGTTGAAGTACTTCTCTAGTATGTGAATCATCAAATATAACTTTGTCTTTGTTTTCAAAAACTGGCACCATAAATTCTACTTTCGCAGCCTGGGCAAACAAAGTTGCCACCTGGCTAACACTCAAATTTTCAGGTGCAGCAAGGTAATGTCCTCCTTTGGAGCTTTTTCGTGCTGCGGCAATGTAGCAGTCTGCTAAATCTTCAACATGAATCCACGCTGTCATAAAATCTGGTGGAAATGGCTCAAAGCCCTGGTGTGGTTTGCCTGTAATGAACTGCTGAATTGCAAAATCCCAGAAACCGCCACGAGTTGGTGCCGAACCATACACTGATGAAGGATACACAATCGAGGCGTTACCTCCATTACTGATGTATTCTTCTACTAGCCCATCTTTCAAAACATTTACACCTGCTAGTAAGTCAAGACATACTAAATATTCGGGCAGTGTATAACCGAGTGGCGGAGGTATTTCTGTTATTCGTCCTCCATTGGCGGTAATCAAAGAGAAATTTCCACTGGTTGTAATTACATGAATATCTGGTGAAACTGCACTAGCACCGTGTAAAGCAGCTTCTAATGGTATACGATCAAAAGCGAATTGAGCTTCTTTGGTTGATTCTAGGGGCATGTGCCACGCTACATTAATTACCGTTGTAATATTGTGCTTGCGAATTACTTGCACAATATCATTGCTAGAAATTTCTACCTTTTGAGAGCGGATTATTTCCTTGCATAAAGGCTTTATACGCTCAATATCACTACTTGAACGCACAAGTGCTGATACGGCAAAATCTTCTGTCTGAGAAAACTTCTGGCACAGCGCTCCACCAATATAACCGATTGCACCTATAATCAAAATATTTTTAACGGAAGAGCTTTTTTCGGATGAAAATTCTTTGTGGTCTGACATATTTGAAAGTTGTAGCTAATCAAGCTTTTCAATATTTATAAAATAGCATTTGTTCAGAGTGTAGACTAACCATGAAGTAGCTACTACAAACAATCTCCCACCATCGTTCAATATCACTCTAGCAAGTCTAGGACAGGGCAGAACAAATCCTAAAGTAATCAAAAAACCTCGTTCAAAGTTTCCAGCGAGAATTCCAATCCACAGAGATGCAACCCAATGTAACTAATGTGCAAGTCGATGCAATCAAGGTGCAAGCCAATACATCAAAGTTGTTCTTGGATGCACCTAATCAATTTGTCGAGTGGGCAAACATTTGCCCACCCAAAAGACCTAAACAGAAGTAAAGTTGTTTTGTGTCAGTGTCGTCGTATCAAAGCCAGTCAGAATCGCTAAAGTTTGATTGCCTAAACGAATCTCATTAGCAGCGAAAGACAACTGACTAAAACTTAAGCCAGACAAACCGATTTTGTCGCCCTCACCTAAACTAAAATCAGTAATCGTTTCCCGACCTGCGGCTTTCTCCAACACAAAAGTATCACTACCAGTACCGCCAGTTAAGTTATCATTTGCCTTGTCACCGTCGAGGAAATCGTTACCCGCACCACCAACAAGTAAATCTTGACCGTTACCACCAATTAAACGGTCATTACCAGCATCACCAGAGAGTGTGTCTTGACCGTTACCGCCTAAAAGGGTATCGTTACCAGTACCGCCATCGAGTAAATCGTCCCCATTGTCACCCACAAGGTTATCATTGCCAGCATTACCGAAAATGGTATCTTGCGCGTTGAGTCCATTAATAATGTCCTAGCGTGGCAAAACTTACTAGAGAAGAGCGGAAATCCTGTAATCTTGACCTTGTAGCGAAATAATGGTGCAAAAACTTGGCAAGAAAAAGTTTAAAACCAGAGGCAACATCGTTTGAAGTACTCGA
>NZ_JAIVFS010000170.1 GCF_020829645.1 Nostoc mirabile CHAB5784
GCTCTCAAAACGTAATGGTTACTGGAAAGCTACGTGATACGGAAACGGTCATGCGTAGTTTGGAGGGGGGTGGTTGGAAAAGTGCCAAAAATGGTAACTCGCTGGCTACCTACCCTACCGCACGTCCGGTTCTGAGGGGGCGGGATTATAGCGATATAGTCCTGCTACCCGACCACGGTGACGCCTGATAGACAAGAAGCTAGACCAGATTATGAGGCGATTTGAGTCTTAATTGCTGATTTAACAGCTATCTCGGATCAATGCTATTAGAGGAAACAGACCGATTTGTGCCTTGTCGATCAATAGATGTTTCAGGAGGTTTACCTGCATTACGAACGTTGATAATCTTGCCGAGCAATTCAAACCAGAAAGGCGCACCCATCATGATCGCGAAGCCACTGACAATCCAACCCAAAAACCTCCTAAGTGGTGGCCAGAACCATCCTTTACTCTCTTGTGTTTGCTGCTTCAGATTAGCCTTGTCCTGACCGGAGGGCAAGGAAATAGTACTCTCTTCTATCTGCTGATCTCGATTAGCCTTGTCCCAACCGAGCGGCAATGAAAGAGACGGATTGACCTTTTGACGAACACATTCCAAATACTGAGTGTTCGCACCTGTATTACCTTGAGTAGGCAAACAATCTTTTGTCAAAAGAATTTCAATTGATTTTCTTAGGTGGGCAGCACGCCACTGCAAAAGTGTGGCTAATATCTCCTGAATTTCTGAGGCAACTAAGCTTAATATTAGGTAAATGAAAATTAAGCCGATTACTAGATTTAAGAGAAAAGGTAAGCTCATTTATTTTATTATATTTAACTTGATCTTTTTAACATAAACGCAAAGGCAATTTATGCAACAATCAAGAATTTAATAAAAAATGTTATAATAATTAATATAAATGTCTCATTACATAGTCTCTGAATATGAAAATATCCCCAAAAATGAGTCTTTTAGGAAAAGTCAAATAACCTTGCAACGAAAGAAATCTAGGTTCTTCAGTACTTGTTATGTCAAATTATTAAAATATAGAGATAAAACAATGTCAAGAAATGTATCAATAATCTGCTAAAAGTACTATATATATTGACATATAAAGAATATTTCTTGTTAACTGTAAATAGGACTTCCACTATTTTTATATAAATTTACAGTCATGACTAGCAAAAGAGATATTAAAATTCTAACAGAACTTCTTGATTTAGGAGATATAAAAGTTATATCACATCACCTTCATGCGATTTTGTGAGGTGCTAAAACCAAGAACGGAAATAGGGCATTTCGGGATGCGATAGCAACGAAATAAACCTGGTTTTATTGAGAATATGGCGATGTAGTTGATAATTAAATCCCGATCTCACATTTTCGCATTGCTCCCATTTATCCTCACTTGCTAAGGTGAATATCCAGAAAAATTTCGTCTAATGACTAGTTAGCTGGCTCTACAACACATCTTGCATTCTCAGAAATTACATTACATTAATCAAGGTTAAGGTTACTATGACAGGAGAATCGTCAAAGCTAGGTAGAGAATATCCGCAGCTTGAGCAGTTTTAAAGGTTGTTGTTATAAATATTACAAAAATTCACTGTACAGAGATAGTTATCGAACCTCTTACTCCATTCAGTGGCTATAAAAGCGCTTTAAATTTTTAGTTAACTTTATAATTACTCTATAATAGTGTTAACTACTTTGCAATAACAGTTAGTTGTAAATATAAGAGTGGCAATCTAATACCATTTCACGAAAAATTTGATACAAATGTAAAGCCTGAAAGCCCTGCTGCATCTAAGTTTTTTAATTGAGAATTGCGAATTGTGAATTGGTATAAGGTATGCCCATGAGAAATCGGATTAAGGAATTTGTTGACAGCAGAGGGATGAGCGTTTATCAGTTCTGGCAAGAAACTGGTATTAGCCGGACTACTGCATATAGCCTGTACAATAATTCCGCTCAGTATCTTGGCAGAGATGTCATGGACGCGATTTGCAGTCGATACAAAATACAACCAGATATTTTACTGAAATGGATACCAGCCCAGGAGTTGAAAAATGGGGATTAATCCTGCCACTATCGATCCTCTTACCTTACCTTCAGTATTTCTTCACGAGCGATCGCAGTTACCTAGTCAGCCTTGTATTTACTTCGCTATCGACCTTGACGGACAAATTCAATACATTCAGTAGATCACAAACTTTTTCCCAAAGGGCGATCGCTTACAAATTTTGTAGTCAGTGATACTTTTTATCAGTTGCTGTTTAAGCAAGGAGGTAGAGTATCAATAAGAATTGCTTATAAACAACTAGCAACTGAGCTTCTGTCAATTAGCCCGATAGAAGATAAATACCTTCAACAACTTGATATATTTTGTCAACAGCTTGACGGAGGAAGGCTAACATCTGTTTGAGACTAAATAATTTACGATAAATTAATCTTCCACCTCTTCTCTTTCGGCTGATTTTTAGCCATAGAAGGTTAACCCATATATTGACTAGAATAAAAGAGACACCAACGAATAATAATCTTAAAACTGGTTTTTTATTTGTTGTTCTAATTCGACAGATATTTTTGAGTCTATAACTACTTTCTATTCCAAATCTTTTCCGATAATCTTGATGTATATAAGATAAATTGGCTTTTATCTTATGAACTACATAAGCAAAGTATTCTATCCCCTTTTGATGTCGTTTGCCCTTTTTATATTTACAAACAATCCATAGTTCAAAGGTGACTGAATCATTTTGATTTCCACTTCTGGTCATAGTATATTTAGTTTTATAGCTTTTTCTACCTTTTAAAAACTGTTTAATTCCTCCTTGTTTTCCTGTTTTGATTGCTGGCATGAGTAGAGGGATATCTAGAGCTTGTAACCAACGAATGACGGGAACATTAAAAAATCCTCTGTCAAGATAAAGTTGTTTCACCTGAATATGAAGTGCATCAAGTTCTGCTAATAGATAAGTAATAATAGCAACACTTGTATCCAGCCATCTAACGCCTCTAATTGCAAGGGTTACACGTTTTCCTTTCATTAAAACATATAAAGTTGCATAGGCGTAGAAAGAACAAGTACCAGACTTAGCTTGACTCCGATATATATAGGGCAATTCCTTATTACTAGGCTTGCCATTAATTTGGAATTAAATTTAAATCAATAGCTAACTTTAGGTGTCCGTTTTTAATTACTCTCGGAACTCGACTTTTTAAAGCTTGATTAATTTGTCTCTCTAAATCTTCAAAATCATTAATTTTGTTGAGATGATATCTAATATCATTTCCAGATGGAATTCTCTTCAACGTTTTGGCTGTATTCTCAATAGTATCCCCATTGCTTGCAGCTCTCACTAAAATCTCAAATAAAGTTTTTTGATCACATGCACCTTGAGTTTTTATTGAGAAATTTTCTGTTAAACACTCAATAACTTCGTTTAGAGTTTCTGTCTCTGTTATAGCTAGTTGTTCTAATGAAAAAGTCAATTATTTTAACAAAATGATACACAACACTTTCATTATTTCACTTCTTGAAACTGTTAAAAAAATGATAATTTTTATTTATGTTTTAAGTAGCATATAGCACTTTAAGTATACTGGTTAATTTGTTGGCGATCGCCCTTTGGGAAAAAGTTTGTGATCTACTGAAATTGCTTTTTTCGTACCGAATACCAGTCTAAATTAGGACAGAGTATTAGCCGCCTTAAGTTGAGTTGTCACAAACACTGGTCAAATAATTTTGGGCATTATCAACCAGGACAAGAGCTTTTGCACCATAAATTTATGGTGTAGCACGAGTTTATTTGGTTGAATTATGGTTGACACCAATATATTAAGGCGAGTAGCATTAAATGTCAACAGGTGAGCGCAATAACAACAAGGTAGATTTACAAATGAAGATTAAAATAGATGTTACTCCGGTAGCATCTTTCCGTTGGAATGAAGAAAACGCGCAGAAATTAAGAGAATTAAGGGAAAAGGCTGGATATAGCCGGAAAGCACTATCAGAGATAGTAGGTATATCTGCTACTTACATTCAGCAATTAGAAGCTCCACACTTGTTTGTTAATCGTCCTAAAAAGCCGAAAGAAGTAACTGTTAGTACTGAAATTCTACAAAAGCTTTGTGTTGCATTAAATGGTGATGTATCTTCTTTAATTTGGGATATAAACTGCACTGTGCAGTAGTTGCGCTGCGTTACTAAATAGTCTTGACAAATTACAGGTGTGCGTTACAAAATACTAAATATAAGGGCGAAGGAGAATAAATCACCAGCGCCCCCAATACCAAAGACTTACAAACTAAATCAACTAAATCGAGTTACTGATACCAAACCAATAAAACTAGTAGCCACCGGGACTAGCAGCCGGAAGCCGTAAACTTGTAATGGCCAAGCCACCGTGAGATGATTCCGATGACCAAACTAAGTCTAAAAACTGGTTGTAAAAACTTCAATCCTCCCAGAATTAAGGCGATTGCGTACTCAGTAGTATGCAATCGCCTTTTTAAAAAATACAACATGGCTGTACAGAGGACACGGTAACATCCCAATATCTTCTCTACAGCTTAGTGCTGTCTGGTGTTTTGACCATCAGTTAATACGCTTTACCCTTGAACACTTTTATAAGGCTTCGCCAAAACTGGATTGAGAGTGTTGTGCTGAAAGCACAACAAACTGACCAATAAAAATAGGACGATCGCCGCTCTGGAAAAGTATGCGTTCGCCCTTTTACCCATTAAGAGGTATTTTCTAATGATTACACAACTTTCAGCCCCTACGCCAACAAAAGATCCGTTGACCACACGCGATCGCCAAATCATTGCAACCATCGTCAATCAGTCGGACTACTCCAAAAACTGCAAGCCCGAAGATGTAGTGACTATCTGGATCAACAGCGATGATATTGTGTGGGTGAAGATGACCCACGGCTATGCTAGATACCACAAAGAGCCATTCAAACGTGCTGTTGCAGAGGTAAAAGCGAGTCTTTCTACTCCAGTAGAGTCCAATCACAAGGAAGATGAGGAATTAAAACAAGCTGCTGAGAAAATTGGCTTGTTAGGTGATTGTGATTGGTTATCGTTGAGCGTCCAATACTATCCTGATAAGGTAATCGGTCATGCTGGTTGCTACACTTCACAGAAGCCTCAAATATTAACTCCATCGGCTGAATGGGATTTCACCCTGCCGAAGTGGAATATGCCTGCTGCCATCTGTCCAGACTGCGAAGGGCATGGGTGCGGTAACTGCTCCTATCGCGGTACTCGTGCAGAAGACTTGTGTACGCCAGTGGACGGCTACCGACTGACTTATGTAGGACGCACCGACCTTCAGACGGCTCACAACGTGTATCTTGATGGTGAATTCTTAGGAATTGTCTTCAAGGTCAGAAACGCTGATGAGTTATGGGAAAATGACCCTAAGACTTACTACTGGCAGTGTAGGGATGGCATCAAGTATTGGAGCGTCAGGGAGGCTGTAGAAGCACTGCGTAGAGTGACGACTCCGGTTGAACTGCCGAGGGTGAGCCGGGAGTTGGTAGCGGCGTAAGAAAATCAGAAGGCGTGACCAAAATCTACATCGGTCACGCCTGCTGTTTCGGAAAGTCTACGGCTTCGCCAATGCGAAAGTGAAATGTGTTGGTATTAAACAATGAACCCTCAAGAAAATGCCGATTTACTTGCTGCCTTGATACGCCAAGAGGAACTACTCAAGCAGTTAGTCGCAGCAATCAATAAGCCAAAGCTGGGATTGCACTCTGATGCTGGCAGTTGCAAAATCTACTGCAATCGTCACAATGGTTCACTGTGGTATACCCTAAACAACAGTGAAGCAAGTGCGATTACCCAAACTGCCTTAACTGGATATCTAAAAGAACTTAAATTCGAGAAGTGTGAGCGCAGAGGAAAAGAAGTTTACAAGTTGCTGATTACAATTCAAGCAGACAGAACCTATATATTAGAAAGTGGGCATGAGACTCACTTTGCTAAATCTGTATTAGCCGCGATCGCAACTCTTACTCCACAACAACTATACTCTCCGATCACGCTACAGCCTACTCCGGGAACAACCGATGAAAGCGTCTTATTCTGTCGGGTGTGGGTTGGGTCAGAATTAGTCATGGCATCCTACAACGAGCAAACAGAGTGGCGAGAGGTCAGTAAACAAGCTTTAGCTGTAACAAAAGCTGCGGCAGAAATGGTGTTCTAACTTGTTGTAAACAGGGCTTGAGAGATTGTAGTTATAAGTGACTCAAGCTTTGTCTACAGCTAATACATGCTGTTCACCTATTCATAACTAATCACAGATGACTATTACACTTGTTCACCCCAGCCTCGAAAATCTGCAATCATTTTCTGACTTGTTTAACCTGGAAAAACTATTGCAATCTGAGGGAGTTCTACCGTGGCTTTTAGCAAATGGCTGGAAGTACGACGATGACTCGAGTTTGATTGCAAATATTATCGATGAGTCTACAAGTCTTGATGAAATTTGGGACTCCAAAGAGTTTGATTTTAAGGCTCTGCCTGATGAATTAAAGGAAAAACTCAATCAAATATTTGAGTATTTCTATCTTTAATATTTGTCAATCTCAATCAACTCCACCCGGTCAAGTTAACCCACCGATTTCAACAACTAAATCTATTCCTGGGAGCGGTTCTAGGTTGTCTAAACCGTATAAAGAAAGAGTTGCTGCTTGACGAAAAAAGAATCAGATTATGCGTGAAAAACTCTCCAGTCAGATTTAATAAGTCTGACTGGAGAGAAAAATCGGTTCCATGACAAATTATGACACATTTCAATACTACTGAGATGGACTTAAATTTGATCAAAGTTTACGATTCAACGCTGTTAAGCTCCTCAAAAGTTTACCAAATAAACGGTAGGCTTTCTCGATATTTGGGTGATGAGGGTAGTATAAAACATCCACAGTATCTATTTCTACCTCTGCCAAATCAAAAGAAAAAAACCAGCTTTCGGCTAAATCGAAACAAACTCATGACTCGTTGTTATGAAGTCGAAGGTATGGTTTATGAAAAGCCTGTGGTACAGGATAATTCACAGCAACTTCAGCTATTTTGAGCTATGTCAACACATAAACCGCCAGTCATTAAAAGACCTGTTCGACTACAAAATAGCTCTACAAAAGTAATCTATAGGGCTACTACAGACATTCAGAAATTGAAAAATAGTCACAAAGAAAGCTTCGCTGAATTGAAAGTGAAAAATAATGATTGAGGTGAATAATAATGGTACAAGCAATCGACAACCCTATTGCTACAAATTTCCTAACTGATGCAGTAGTCGAACGCCACAATTTCTCACAGTTAAATAAAACTCGTATTCGCTTCCGTATCCAGCTAAAGAAAAGTACAAAGTCTGCCGCACCTAAATGGGCGGATGTGCTAAAAGCTGAGGTTTCTGAAATTGAATCAGACCTCGTTAAAGTTACAAATTCCGAAGTCGGCTTGCGGGGTATCAAGGTATTTAAAAAGCTGGATGAAGCTGCTACCCAATTGAGGCAAGAAATTGCTTCGGTTCAAGAGTGGATGAGTAGTGATACTGGTGATTGGGTCTGTCCGATTGATTTAGCTCCACTCGTTTGGAATCACTTAATCAATATTAGAGATAATATCGCCCCTGGTTTACGCAATCAATTAAAAGTTGATTACGAGTCAGGACTTGTAGATTACCAGGAACGGATTGACAAATTCCTCTCGCTAAATGCCTGGGAACTCCCTGAAGAAAAGCAACAAGAAGTCAAAGCTAATTTGTTAACAGTATTCCCCTCTCTCGCTGACTTGGAGGATTATCTACAGGTAATCATTGGTCGCCCAGTGATTATTCCTGCCTTCTCTGAACAACTCGACTCTCAACAGGCTGAGTGTTTAGACCAGATTACCCAATTTATCCAGCAATACGATAGTAACCTGGAGCAGAGATTGAGGGAATCAGCGATCGCTGGTGGTGAACAACTCGCCGCGCAGTTGCTCGAAGAACTGAGCGACTGGGAGCCAGGACGTAAGCCGGTGCAGTTCAAAAAAAAGATGGAAAAACACTTGATGAAAGTGCGGGTGTTACTGGCAAATGCCTCCCCGGAAGCTGGCAGCAGTTTACAGCAGATGATGGAGCATTTGGATTCGATTGTCACCGATCCGGCGATTGAGTCAAAAAATCTTGCCAGTGATGGGCGCAGTCAGTTACAGCAAAAGATGGAAGAAATTCGGGTCAAACTCCTAGACGAACAGCGCAATCTCCAACAGCTAGCAACTGGTGAAGTGGGCTTATCGAAAGCTACAGTCAGCGCGTTTAAGTTCAGGTAAAAAAATAGTCTTGGGCAAGGGTGTATTCGCTCTCTTACTTGATCGGTGTATTAAAAGTGCAATATTCGCGTGACAAAAGGATATCGCACTTTTACTATTTCTCAAACCAGATGACAAAAGGAATAATATTATGTCGCATTTCTCAACAGTCAAAACCAAATTAAGTAATCACGATTGTTTGTTGCAAGCGCTTTTTGATTTAAATCTTTCACCGCAAGTCCACGAAAAACCATACCCACTCAAGGGCTATTATGGTGGCTCCCAAGGTCAGAGTGCTGAAATTATAGTTTCTGGTCGCACAATTCAAGCCCGTGCAGATATCGGATTCAAGTGGAATCAAACAAGCAGTGTGTACGAAGTGATACACGACAGCTACGAGACAGTTCCCCGCCTGGGACAAGATTTCTTTAGCCACAAATTGATACAGGCTTACGGCAAACGGATGGTTCGCGCCAAAGCTGCCGAGTTACAGGGACAGTTGGGGGAGCTTATGTGCGCTTTTTCATGCTTTGATTTCTGCTATTGCTTTTCCAGATAGCAATGGAACGGCAGAGATTTTTGACGGCGATGCCGAACTTCATGAAGTAGTCGTGAGACTTGTTAATACTCACGATGAACTAGCTCCACTACCTTATCAAAAATCATGAAACTCTCAAATCTGCTCTCCACGCTCGATTCACAAATTCCCATCGCGGCGCTTGATGTGCTGTCGCCCGACGAAGCAACGACTATTCAGTGGCTGACTACAGAGGCATCCAACAAGCTATCAAGTCCAGTGTTATTCTGGAATCTGGGAGTATCAACCTTGGAGCAATGTTTAATCGCAGCAGATGGGGGATTGGTATTTAAGCCAGTTGCAGAGTATAAAAAGCCTCCCCACGCTGATCCACTACTATTTGTATTCGACTACATTGCTAACTTTAGTGGGAATGGTGTATTTATCCTCGGAGATATTCACCCCTTCATTGCTAAGAACTCACCCCAATTGAGTTGGGAGATTTTATCCAAAGTCAAAAACCTTTACCATAGGTTAAAACCCACAGATAAACGCATTGTATTGTTGGGTCAGAACATACAACTACACGAATCCCTAGTCAGATTGATTCCTTATTGTGAAGTTCCTTTACCTAGTATTGACCAAATACTTGAACACATCAATTCTTATTTGCATGACTTACAACAGTCTGCTAGGGAGCAAGAATTAACTTTTACTATTTCCCTTGAAAATCCTGAAAAAGAAACTCTTTCTCGTGCAGCACTGGGTTTAACTTTAGAAGAAATTAGTGATTTCCTTCGTTTAACAGTCAAAGAAAACTTAACTAATGATGGTGTCGTCGTTGGCGCTGATTTTATCCCCAAAGCCGTCGAGTACAAAACTCGGTTACTGTCTCAAATGGGTATCGAGTTGGGTAAGCCAACTACCATTCCTTTTGGCGGACTCGATTTGCTGCGCGAGTGGTTAAATCGTCGCCGCCGTCTGTTTACGCAAGAGGCTGTAGCCTTGAGTTTGCCCCAACCCAAAGGGTTGTTACTAGCTGGGCCTCCAGGTACGGGTAAAACGAGTGTCGCTAAGAACATTGCCAACATACTCAATTTACCACTCCTACAGCTAGACATTGCTTCCCTCCTTGGTAGTCTGGTAGGTGAGTCTGAGGGCAATATCCGCCGCGCACTCAAGACCGCCGAAGCGATCGCACCCTGCGTTTTATGGATAGACGAACTGGAAAAAGCTCTTTCTGGCAGTGGTGACACCAGTGGAGTCAGCCAAAGGATTCTAGGGAATATCCTCACTTTCATGTCCGAGTCACAGTGCGGGGTGTTCGTTGTTGCTACCTGCAATGACCCTTCAGCACTACCAACGGAGTTAAAGAGAAAGGGAAGATTTGATGAGAATTTTGTGCGACCCGTTGGTTGAAATGAGTAGAAATACTCAAGGAAAACCGCTTGGTTTAAGAAGGGAGAAATCCTAACAAAACCATGACAACTTAGCATTCATGTCAGTGAGAGGAAGTATCC
>NZ_JAIVFS010000171.1 GCF_020829645.1 Nostoc mirabile CHAB5784
TTGCGGAGAAATTTAGGATTCTCGACCATCACACCGTCAGAATCGGTGTAGTATTCCTTCAACCCAACATCTAACCCTAATGTATTACCAGTTGGTTCTATGTTTTCAGAACGGTCTACATCAATGCGATTTGCTTAAAAACATCAAATTTTTGGACTGCACTGGCGCTAGCTGCTGTGCGTTGCTTCCCCATGTTCGAGCTTATCCGCCAAAACACGCAGTGCTAATGCTTGAACTATTGCAACAGCTTCTTCCTTTGTCTGTCCATAAGCCAGTACACCAGGAAAACCAATCACTTCTGCTTATTGCGTCCATCCTTTTCTTGTTCAATCTCTATTGTGAATTTCATACTGAGTGAAGGTATTGTAATAAAAGCAATTCCTGGATAAAACAAAAAATTTATATGACCTCAGTTGATTCTAACAGGCACAAAAAAACCAGACCTTTAAAACCTACTAACCGCCGCCCTGCGAAAGAACTCTGTAGCGAGTGCGGACTATGCGATACATACTATATTCACTATGTCAAGGAAGCCTGCGCTTTTATTAATCAGCAAATAGGCGAACTTGAAGGAGAAACGCACATGCGATCGCATTTTTATCCTTATTTATATCTGGCAATGACACTCCGTAGTCTGAGGTTTTTATGCGGAAGATAGCTTTGCAACATAACGGTGAAGTTCTGCGGCGGCAGGTAAGCTTGAACCCTCACCGATAACCTCTGTTCTGCCCGTATTAACGCAGTGTTGGGCTGCTGTAACTACATATCAATAAGCTTGTTGTACTCTGCGTGAGTCCCGATCCAAAACCACAAAATACCATCCTTAACTTCTACACCCAATGCCCTATAGTTTCGCCCTGCCCGGACTGACCAGTATTTACCAACCTTCTTGAAATGCAGTGATGGATGGCAGGGATCAGACTTGAGTAACTCGTAGCACTGATCGGCTATTCGCTGAACCTCTTCAGGCAGAACATTGTAACGTTCCCAAAACCGATGAGTTGTGTAATGCATCAAATTGCTTGACAGTTACCCGCCTCGAACTCAGCGATCGCCTCCTGTGCAAAAGCTTCCAGTTTGCCATCAGCAATGTCTTTCTCTAATTGTTCATCCCACCGTTGATAGTCTAAATCAGCAAACCATTCAAGGAGCTTCTGATACTCGTTAGGTGACAGTTGGAGAATCGCGGACTCAATTTGCTCAAGCGTCAGCATAAGGATACATCACCTTTAATCTAAGCAAATTATAGCTTGCTCAACTAATGATCTTGACCCAGGAGAACCAATCACTTCTGCTTATTGCGTCCATCCTCTTGTTGTTCAATCTCTATCGTCAAGTTCATAGCCAGTGAAGGTATTGTAATAAAAGTGATTCCTGGATAAAACAAAAAATTTATATGACCTCAGTTTCTCCTCACAAAAAAGCCAGAGCCTTAAAATCTACCAGCCGCCGCCCTGCTAAAGAACTTTGTAGCGAGTGTGGACTATGTGATACATACTATATTCACTATGTCAAGGAAGCCTGCGCTTTTATTAATCAGCAAATAGGCGAACTTGAAGAAGAAACGCACACGCGATCGCGCCATCTCGATAACCCTGATGAACTGTACTTTGGTGTTCACCAAGACATGATGGCGGCGCGAAAACAACAGCCCATCGAAGGCGCACAATGGACGGGTATTGTTAGCAGCATTGCCATTGAAATGCTTAATTGCGGCATAGTTGAAGGTGTCGTCTGCGTGCAAAATACCAAAGAAGACCGCTTTCAACCCATGCCCGTCATCGCCCGTACCCCAGAAGAAATACTAGCAGCGCGGGTAAATAAACCAACTCTTTCCCCGAACCTTTCTGTGTTGGAACAGATAGAAAAATCAGGGATGAAGCGGCTGTTAGTAATTGGTGTTGGTTGCCAAATCCAGGCATTACGAGCCGTAGAAAAACAACTTGGTTTAGAAAAGCTGTATGTTTTGGGTACGCCCTGCGTAGATAATGTTAACCGCGCCGGACTGCAAAAATTCTTAGAAACCACCAGCCGATCGCCTGAGACAGTTGTGCATTACGAGTTCATGCAAGACTTCCGGGTTCACTTCAAACATGAGGATGGCTCATCAGAAACTGTGCCTTTCTTTGGCTTGAAGACAAACCAACTCAAAGATGTCTTTGCCCCATCCTGTATGAGTTGCTTTGATTACGTCAACTCCCTAGCAGATTTAGTTGTTGGCTACATGGGCGCACCCTTCGGCTGGCAATGGATTGTAGTTAGAAATGACACAGGTAAGGAAATGCTGGATTTGGTGAAAGACCAGTTAGACACTCAACCAGTGATGTCTAAAGGCAACCGGAAGGAAGCTGTACAGCAAAGTATTCCCGCTTACGATAAAGGCGTTACCCTCCCAATGTGGGCAGCAAAACTGATGGGTGTGGTTATCGAAAAAATCGGCCCCAAGGGTTTAGAATATGCGCGGTTTTCCATTGATTCTCACTTTACTCGGAATTATTTGTATGTGAAGCGAAATCATCCTGAGAAATTAGAAGCGCACGTTCCAGAGTTTGCCAAGCGTATTGTTGGGCAATATAAGTTACCAGAATAAAAATTGGGCATTGGGCATGGGGAACAATAACTAAATAACCCAAGTTGCTGAATTTGAATATAAAAGTGCTACTTACAAATTTATATTTCCACTCAGTAACGCCAAATTCCGAGTTTCAATATCAAAGTTTCGAGTTCAAAGGTTGAAGTTTCGAGTTCAAAGGTTGAAGTTTCGAGTTCAGAGGTCGAAGTTCCGAGTTCAGAGGTCGAAGTTCTGAGTTCAAAGGTCGAAGTTCCGAGTTCAGAGGTCGGAGTTCCGAGTTCAGAGATCGAAGTTCTGAGTTCAGAGGTCGAAGTTCCGAGTTCAGAGGTCGAAGTTCTGAGTTCAAAGGTCAAAGTTCCGAGTTCAGAGGTCGAAGCAATAATATTTCCCCCTGCCCCTCACTCCCCATAGGTGTCAACTTAACGTGAAACCCTTGTCAAGACATGATATTGAGTTCATTCACTTACCATTACGATCCGCATTACCCCACCCCGGTTTTGTCTAAAGCCAAAACCGCCCCTCCCCTTGGTAAGGGGAGGGGTAAAGCGTATGTGGGACAAGCGTTTGAGCTTAAGTTGACACCACTCCCCACTCCCCACTCCCCACTCCCCACTCCCCACTCCCTACTCAGTTGTAACTACTAGCTTGACGAGTAAACATTAAGTGATACTGTCCGCCTAGTGCTATGAGTTCGTCATGAGTGCCTACCTCAATAATTTGACCGTGTTCTAGCACTACTACTCGGTCTGCTAGTTTTGCCAAGGCGAGGCGATGGCTGACTACAACGGCTATTCTCCCCTTTGCCAGGGTACGCAAAATGTTGTAAATCTCATGTTCTGTTTTCGGATCAAGATTCGCTGTTGGCTCGTCAAGTATGAGGAGTTCGGCTGGAGACAGTCGCAACAAAGCACGAGCGATGGCTAATCTCTGCCATTGTCCCCCTGATAGATCAATACCGCCTTCTAGCTGTTTGCCTAAGAGGGTTTCCAAACCGTAATCTAGCTTTTGAATTACTCTAGCTAAACCAGCCTCAGCGATCGCTTCTGTAATCGCCTCATCATCCTGCATTTTCTGTAAATCCCCAAAGGCAACATTCTCTCGTACAGTAGTCGGAAAACGAGCGTAATCTTGCATGACTACATCAATCCGCGATCGCAATTCTTCTAACGGGAGCGATCGCAAATCCTGCCCATTCCAAATAATCGCACCTTGGCTAGGATCATAAAGGCGACATAATAGCTTTGCTAATGTGGTTTTACCAGCACCATTCTCACCCACCAGTACAATCATCTCGTTGGGGTGAATCGTCAGGTTGATATTTTTCAAGATTGCGCTATCGCTATTGGGATAGGTAAAGGATAGATTTTCGATGTAAATACCTGTCTGCGATGCTTGATACTTAGTTGCATTTAGACCTGATAAACCTTGCCGATGATCAGATGAATTTTTGCCATTTTTTTGAAAGTTCCTATTTTTAGCAGCCGATTCTCTGACTTCTCCCCATACGTTTGTTACTGACTTTGATTGCAACTCTGAATGAGAACGGGATAATTGCGGCTCTAATTCCAAAAGCTGGAAAATGGGCGTTGTTGCCAGTGCAATATTATATAACTCTGACCCGCCAGACATCAAATTATCCAAACTTCGACGCACTTCTAAAATTACCCCAGTGTAAAGTGCTAAATCCCCTAAAGTATGGGTTCCACTTAGCACTCCCTGAACTACGTACACATAAGTTAATGCAAAGCCTAAGCCACTGAGTAAAGACCAACCAATAACCGCCGTTGTCCCCCGACGGCGAATCTGTTCCATTGCTTTAAAAATGGTATGGTAAAGTCCGTGCCAACGTTCTAAAAGTAAGGGTTGTAAGCTAAACAAACGCAGTTCTTTAGCGTATGTCTCCCCAGTTAAAACCGTTTTATATAAGTTCATTTCCCGAAGAACACTTGCTTGGGTTTTTTCTACTCTCCAAACTTGCTTACGGTATTTCCTTTCTACATACATAGCAGGGATAACGCAGATAAACAAAATTAGTGGTACCCACCAAGCAAGGGACACCGAAAGGAGTATGGCTGGAATGAAGATAAAAATTCCCTCTAACATCGTCATAAGCCTAAGACAAAGCTCTGGAAGTCGTTGTACTCCCTTTTCGGTCAGCTGCACCAAATTTAGTAAATCGGGTGTTTCAAACAGCGCAATATCTTCAAAAGTGGCAACCTTCTCAATCACTTGTCCTTGGATAAAGCCTATAATGCGATCGCGCAGGGAAGTATATACAAAGCTATTGATGTTAGCGATCGCATCACTCACCAGATTTATCAGCAGTGAACCTGCAATACTATAAAGTAGCAGAGGTTGGGCAAGTATCAGGGCGATCGCATTCTGTGTTGTCCCTGCGCTCAATAAGCGAGTAATTTCATCAATGATCACCTTGTTGAGCCAAATAGCGATCGCTGGGCCTGCACCACCCAATAATGTCAAAATTGCCACATAGCGTAGCTCCTTTGGAACTACCTGCATCACCGTTACCACACTGCGGCGAAAGGCTTGGAATGGAGAAATTTCTATGATTTGCATATATCTTAAAGTAGCAAATAATAGCAAAATTCCCAGAGAGAGGTTGTGATCTAAATTTCTATGAGTAGGGAGCGATGCCTGCGGCGGGCTACGCCTACGCACTGATATCAAGCTACTAGCAGACATTAGCGACGCCGAATAGCCCACACAACGGCTACGCTCAGTGACCACCGCAGGCATCGCACAGGTGAGTAATATCATGCCCATCACTTCAAAGAGGGGTAAGGGGCAGGTTAAACTAGATAAATTAGCGAGTGTACGCACTATAATTGAACTGCAAGGCATCTGCACGCAGAGAAACATGGAAAAACTTGATCGCATCACGCTTAATCCTAATATTTGCTTGGGGCAACCGACAATTAGGGGTATGCGAATCACTGTTAGTGTCATCCTCAAGATGCTAGCGAATAGTAAGTCCGTGGCAGAGGTATTACAAGCCTATCCAGAACTAGAAGCTGAAGATATTCAACAGGCACTCAAATATGCCGCTTGGGTTGTTTCCGATCAAATTCAGATAGTCCCAACTGCTTGAGGAATACCTGTGACTGATATCAGGCTACTAGCAGACATGAACATTTCACCTCAGACTGTAGCTGGGTTACAAGGGGAAGGATGGGATATTATTCGAGTCTCTGATGTTTTGCCTGCAACTACATTCGATTTGGAAATCTTAGAATTTGCCCGCCAGGAAAATAGAGTTGTTGTAACTCAAGATTTAGATTTTTCTATGCTGCTAGCCTTGAGAGGCTACAATCAACCAAGCTTAGTCACCTTGAGATTATCATTAACTGACCCAGACATCATTACTAAAAGGCTTATGAACACAATTCCTCAAGTAGAACAAATACTTAGGGAAGGTGGTGCTGTAACTATAGAAGATGCTACTGTACGTACCCGTAGATTGCCGATAAGATAATTTGTGGTTACAGCGGCCATCCTGGTTAGGACGAGTCTGGTATGGATAGCTGTGACAACCGCTCTCAGCGAAACCTAAACTTAAGTTGATTGTGACCGAATCATCCACACTAAAATACCTAAGACTTGCTCTACTGGAGGAATTAAGTACTCAGTTAAATCAATAGTTACAGTGCTATCCTCCAACTTGAGGAATGTCCACAGGTTGCCACTAGTAACACTACCGTAGATAGTAGCAATAGGTTTTTCGTATTTGGCATTAAACCTTTGGGCGGCGATCATTTCTGCGATACACTGCCCCAAACCACCTTTAAGATTTTCCTTTTTGGCTTCCACAATCACCACTGCTGGGGCTTCAATAAATAACTGTTCTGGCGAAATGCTAATCAGAAAGTCGCAAAATCCCGCCAGTCCTACTTCTGGCTCAACATTAAATTCTTCTCCAGAAAAAAAACTGATTTGTCTGTTAAAAATTTTTCGGACTTCAAACAAAATTGGGCTGATAATCAATTCTGATCTAGCTTTCTCAGAACCCATTGCAATTGCTAGCTGGATACTTTCTGCTAAAAATTCAGCCAGCAGAGGACTAGGTGAGATTGGTTCTATAGGAGGTAAAAATCGCCCACCTTCTACTAAGGTGAGATTAAAGTCTTGTTTTACTTTTCTTAAAGAAAAATCTTTATAGGACATCAAGTGTCTCCTAGTGGTCTATCGCATTAATTTTGCTGACTTCGTAGTAAGCACTGAAGTGCTTAAAATTCAGGACTAAAGTCCTTACTACGAACTTATTCACCTGTGATAACTAATGAGACAGGTCACTAGTGACATCCCCTCTTTGTATTGCCAAGAGGGGTTAGGGGTGAGGTTATGCTGGATAAATCCGTAAGCGGCGGTTTGGTTCTTCGCCAAAACTATGCGACTTGAGGCGATAATGTTCTACCAACTCATGCTGCATTTTGCGAACTTGGGGAGAACGCGGCAATAACTCCACTGGCTGTCCTTTCGGAATCACAATTTGCTCAACAGCAAGTCTAGCTTCTTCCAAGGCATCCATCTCATCATCGCTACCATTGTGCAAAAACAGTTGCAATTCTAGGTCATCGGCCATGTCTGGGTCATCCATGTTCAGCAACCGCCGCAAACCACGGGTAATTTGGGGTATGGTGCTGGACTTAATCATGTGGATGGGTACATGACGGGCTTTGGCCATTTGGCGTAATTTGGCGTGGTTTTTGACGTGCGATCGCAGTGCTAAAATTGCATCAGCACTATCTATATCTTTTGTCAATACCACGGGCAAAGTTAGCACACTAATTACCTGTTCCAGTTGATGGCGACTAACACCATAAGGGTAAACGTGCAATGGCAAATCTTCACCATTCGGCCCTGGCTGTCTAGTAGCAGCATCCAAATCAATGCTTTCGGAATAATTAAAGGATTCATCCAGCAAACGATCAAACTCACTACGTCCAGTTACCCGCTCTACAGGCAATTGCGGCAGTGCTACCATTTGTCCAGATGAACGCCAGCCATTAGACGGTCGCGCCGATGGGAAAGATTCTTCCACTGTCGCTAACTGTCCACCGCGACCGTTGACAACAGCTAACTGCCTTGTAACAGCGATTTTACCTTGGTCATCAACAGTTCTCGTTTGTGGGGTAGGCTGACGTCCCCGCAGCAGATTATCTACTGTGTCAGCAACACTTTCGTGTACTGTCCAGCGTTGGCGCTCTAACATTTCCACAGCGATTTCAAAGGTAGGAGGGGCTTTCCGCTCCAAAACAGTCTTTTGAGAACCTCGCCGTCTAGCTTCATCGTCTCCCAGCGTCACAGCTTGGATACCCCCAACTAAATCAGCCAGGGTCGGGTTTTTGATCAGATTTTCGATCTGATTTCCGTGGGCAGTACCTACCAACTGTACACCCCGTTCCGCAATGGTACGAGCCGCTAAAGCTTCCAGTTCTGTGCCAATTTCATCAATGACAATGACTTCTGGCATGTGGTTTTCCACTGCCTCAATCATCACTTGATGCTGTTCATTTGGATGAGCCACTTGCATCCGCCGAGCGCGACCAATGGCGGGGTGAGCAACATCACCATCCCCAGCGATTTCGTTAGAGGTGTCAATAATCACCACTCGCTTTTGCAGATCATCCGCCAAAACACGGGCAATTTCCCGTAAGGCAGTAGTTTTGCCCACGCCTGGACGCCCCAGCATGAGAATCGATTTACCAGTTTCTACCAAATCGCGGATCATGCCAATGGTTCCGAATACCGCTCGACCAACGCGACAGGTCAAGCCAATAATCTTACCGGTGCGGTTGCGGATGGCGCTGATCCGATGCAAAGTTTGCTCAATTCCTGCTCGATTATCTCCGCCAAAGATTCCAACTCGTTGAATACAATCATCTATCTGTTCTTGAGTAACGGGTACTTCACTCAGATACTCAGCTTGATTAGGAAACCGAGCCTCTGGGCGACGACCCAAATCCAAGACCACTTCTACTAAACTATCTCGTTTGGGATGACTCTCTAGTACTTGTTGCAGGTCTTGGGGCAAAATGTCTAATAACTTTTGGAGATCGTCTGTAATCGTCATGCTTTCTATGGTGACGTTTTTAGAGATAGCGAGGACATTTGCGTGCAGGAGAACCCGCTCTGGGTAATTTCCCGAAACGAGCAATTAACGCTCCTGCTGTGACTTGATCTGGGAAACGAGAGAATGGGCAAGTTTTACAGCTTGCCAAAGTAATACGTCATTTTCTTCGAGGCGAAGATTCGCTTGCACATTGGTGTTATTTACCTCCTTATTCTCTAACTGTTCGAGAATTGGTGACAGCAGTACGCGGGCGTAGCTACCGTAGGCGACCCCGGAAATGAACGAGGGGGGGCAGGGAGCAGGGAGCAGGGGAAAAATTTCTTCTCCTCTGCCCCCCGCCCCCTGCCCCTCTGCCTCTTTGAGCAGTCCCATTGCCTTCAACTTAGCAACGGTATAGCTATTTGTGCCGCCTGCTAACTGCACATATCCCGGTAACTTAGCTGCCAAAACTTTTTGCCCTAATTTCACCGCGGCTATTGTGGTGCCATCGCCAATATCACCACTCATGGGACGGCCGTCGGTTTGCCAAATTAAAGCACTCTTGAGTGGGGCAATCAGTTCATATACTGCTCTTAGGTAGTCAATCATCCCCTCGCCATCGGGACAGCTGATAGCTACTAGCTTTAGTTGAGCGGCCCACGGTGAAATTGCCTGCCATAATTGCTCAAATTCTGTCAACCGCCCAACTTTTGTATGGATTTCTACGGCATCTACTCCCGTTGACATTACTAATGGCGCGATCGCTCCCGGCGTTGACATATATGAACTTGTATCAATTATACTATATGGGCAAACTGGTATACAACGACCGCAGCCATAGCACTTTTCTGATATTACTCCGGAAAAGTTTTCTTTTACATTGTTAAACACAATTGCTTGTGCCGGACAAATCCGTTCACAGGGTCTAGGACACTCAGTAGGACACTTAGTAGGATTAAATTCTGCTTTCCGAAAATGGGGATCTTCTCCATCGTTCAGGCTAACCATCAAAAAGGGTAAGTTGCCTTTGTAGTCAAAGCCTCGCTTTTGGGCATCCGTAGCCAGAGATTTGGCTACTTGTAGCCCTGCTTGCGCCGCTGCAATTACGGCTGGATCAGCTGCAACATCTATGCAGTCAGCGCCCGCCAAAGTATAGGCTAACGTTAAACTTCTGACTGCCGGTAAATGCTGGAAGCTGGCTCCGCAGATCAGCTTGAACCAGTCACCTTGTTTGAGAGATTGTAAAGGGGCGAACAGATCAGTCACTATTCTATTATGCGTTTATGCGACTAAAAATAGTAGTCTGTGATCAAGAAAAAGTCCGGATTTCTTGATTCAGGGCATTGGGCAAAACAGTACTAAGTTAAGAGTTAGGAGTAGAGACGCGATTAATCGCGTCTGTACAAGAGACGCGATTAATCGCGTCTGTACAAGAGTTATTCTCCCCTCTGCCCCACTCAGCACTCTTGAGGGGTATGGGGCACTTGTACGTAGGTTAAAAGCTAATACCAATTCAAAAAATGTTTGCGACAGATAAGGCATCAAGGATGAAGTCATAACCAGTCAAAGAAGCAGCAATTTTAGGAGTTAGTTCAGCAAGAAGTTGAGCAACTTTAGTTCGCAGATGCTCCA
>NZ_JAIVFS010000172.1 GCF_020829645.1 Nostoc mirabile CHAB5784
CTTGTCTCCCCCTAACTATACGATTATCATTCTTACAACTCATTTCTCAAGTATGAAGTATATCTTGTCCTAAGTGTTTTTGAAGTATTTCGTGACCGTTTGGCTAAATTATCGTTCAAATCACAGTCAACTGAAGCGACTGCTGCGCCATAAAAATCGGTGCAATCAACGCCACGGCAATTAAGCTCACTAGTCGATGCACCGCAGAACGAAAAAAGCGCCGGATGGACTCCATGTCATTGGTCGCTCGTGCAATCAAGTCACCCAAGTGGTAATTCGCATAGAAACCGCGACCAAGGGACTGTAAGTGTGCATAAAAAGCTTGCCGTAGGTCATAAGATATGTAAATTGAAATCACCGCGTTGTTGCGGCGACCAAAGTGCAGGATCGCAAAGCGCAGAGCCGTCAAACCAAGTATTGTCAGAACCGGCAATAAGATATTCTCGTCCTGTTTTGAAATCAGATCAATGCCGATTTTCAGATAGACAGGAATGGCAGCTTCAACAACATGAACAACCAGCAGGGCTAATACTGCTATTAACCATTGAAAACGGTAAGCCTTGAAGTAGGGAAAAAGTCGCTGCAATGAGGTGAAGGTAGGTAAGTCCGATTTCAATCTTCCTCGGTCGGCTAGCATCAGTTTAATCTTGTTATATATGGAAAAATCAATGTTGGATAAAAGCGATTATTTTGTTGAATTGCTCAATATAATGTACAGCTTTGTAATTCCCAAATAATCAGGCTAATACAGTCAGCAAATCAGTTTAATTGAGGCCAGTTGTTTGTACAAATGTATTTTTCGGAAATCACCTCGATATTAGAAATCTTTAATTGGGAGATTTGATGTGTTTTGACGTATACCCTTGTACAGTTGCGCTTCATAAAGCGTTTTATAAAAACCATTACGAAGCATCAATTCCGTGTGATTTCCAACTTCCACTAACTGGCCATGGTTTAATACAACAATGCGATCGGCTCGGCGGATGGTTTGTAATCTGTGGGCAATGATGATGGAAGTTCTATTGGCGGTGACTCTGGCCAGCGCTGCTTGGATGGCAGCTTCAGTTTCTGGGTCAATGCTGGCAGTGGCTTCATCCAGAATGAGGATTTCGGGGTTTAGTGCAATGACACGGGTAAATGCCAGCAACTGGCGTTGACCTTGGGATAGATTTTGGCCACGGTCTTCCAGTACCGTATCAAAACCTAGTGGCAAAGACTCGATGAAACCCAAGGTCTGTATCAGTTCGGCGGCATGTCGGGCATCTTCCAGGGTGATGGTCTTACCTAATGCGATGTTGTCATAGACGGTGCCAGGGAACAGATGAAAGTCTTGAAAGATCACACCTACGCGCTTACGGATCTGTGCAGGGTCTATCTGCATAATATCGATGCCGTCGATGAACAGGCTATTCTCAGGCACATCGTAAAAACGACAGATGAGCCGCGTCAGCGTGGTCTTGCCAGAGCCAGTAGGCCCGACAATGGCGATGTTCTCGCCAGATGCCACATTCAGATTGAAGTGCTGGATAACCGATTCGCCAGTTTCGTAACGGAAATTCAGGTCACGAAACTCGATACGGCCATGTAAGTCTTCCGGCAAAGGTATGGGCTGCGGTGGCACAGACAAAGACTCGTTCCAGTCCAGCAGCCGGAATATGCGATCGCAGGCTGCCGCCGCTCGGAACACCGCATTAGCTTGATCGCCCAAGACCACAATCGGACGGAACAGCATGTCGCTGAATTGCAGGAACAACACGATCGATCCCAGAGTGGTAGTGTGGCTAAGTACATCTTGTCCGCCCAACCACAGGATACAAGCGATCGCCAAATAAGATACGTTGTCGATGATGGGGTTGTATACCGTCTCTGCCATGATGGCCTTGGTCTCGGCCACGCGATTGTCCTCGTTAATGGCAGAATAGTGTTTAAAGCTCAGTGCCTCCCGCCCGGACATCTGCACGATTTCAATACCCGACAAGTTTTCGTGCAAATGCTCGTTGAGGCGCGATAGTGTGCTGCGGATGACCTGATAAATCGGCCCGGAATAATATCTGAACACGATGATGACAGCCGCCACAAAAAACAAAAAGGGCGATAGCTTTGCCGTGAGCATCGCATCCAGAGACAACATTACGCTAACCGCGACAACGAGGGGAATCAATTCTCCAGCCAGCGCGCCGACACCAGTCAGCAGTTCGGACAAGCTCTCGATGTCATTGGTGATCCGAGTCAATACCTGCCCAACCATAACCCGATCATAAAAAGCAGCGGGCAGACGCTCGACATGGGCAAACAGATCGCGACGCAGATCGGAAAGACCCAACAGTGCCGAAAAGGACAACTGAGCGCGGAAGGCGTACCCAAAACCAGACCACAGCAGCACCCAGAGCAAGCCGACTATGCAGGCTGCGATTATTTGTTTGGTGCCCAGTGTGATTGCCAACCAGTGGATTAAGGCTGTTTGTCCATAGTCTGGCAGATCTGTGCGATAGTTGTGCATTAGGATACCGTCCACTACCACTCGACTAACCACGATTGGTACCAACACGGCGGCGGTGGCCGACAGCATAGCAAACAGCAGCGCTAACGCAATGCGCCAGCGGTACGGAGCCATCCAGTGCCGCAGTCGCCAGACGTTGCTGACAAAGGAGTTACGCGTACCGATTGAAATTTCAAAGGGGTCGAGCGTGTTGGAGGTCTTTGATGATGTCATATTTTGAGTGCCCCAGGACTTACGCATTAACAAATTAGATAAGTCTTCTGCATGGATTTGAGGACTTCTTCACAGGTTGCTTCTGGTTGTGGCAAAGGTGGTTTTTTCGTCAAGTCGTGTAGTCATTGCTTTTTTGATGTATTTGCTACTGAAGCAAACCGTATATTTCTAGTTTTGTAGGTTCAAGCTCAAGCTGATATATTACGTCCTCTACTTTCTACTGCTTGTTTTAATCACTGGGACTACTTATAAAATACTGTTAGTCGGTCGAAATGGCGTATTTTTATGAAGCTTATAGTCTCATGAACAAGAGTAAAAAGCAAGCAGGCATACAGCTATATAGCAATTCTCGTTATGAGAATGATTGGTTAACTGGTGTGAGTTCACCATTATGTTGAAATTTGCTTGGCTCAAAATAGAAAGGCACATCCTTGTTAAGGAGTTAAGGATCGTGGATTAAATAACCTGTAATTCTGGTTGAGCAATGTAATTCCATTGGGGAAGGATATCATCGAACACAATCTTCATGGTTGATTTAAAATCATCAGCGACTTTTCTGCCAGTGTGATAAGTTTTGTCAACGATTTTTAAATAAGTTTTGAGGCTAACGCCTCATGCGTTGGGCAATCATATTTATGTAGTCCAATGGTTAAATCTAGGGTTTCAAACAACTCTAATCGCTCCAATCAATCTACTGCCAAAACTGCTGCTTCTAATCCCAAAGTTAATACCAAAACTCAAGCAGCTAAATCTAAAGCTCCTAACACTCAATTGTCAGACCTTGATATTGACGATATTGACCCAGAACTTCTCAGCGACAGTTATAACCAAGTTAGACGACCGTTACTGCCTTACGGCATTGTCGTTAATGACAAACCCGCTGGACTTCTGATTCCAGAAGATCAGCTAGAAAAGGCTGGCTGGCTTGATATGCCTGATGAAAACGACCTAACTATTGTCACCCTAACCGAAGATGTTACTGGACTCTTAATTACTCAAGCACGGTTACTAGTTTTAGCTTTTGTGCCAGAGTATATCCGTTATAAATCAGATGTTGAAGATTGTGGTGGTTCTTTTGTTGGGCTTTATGATGAATACAAGCATAACCTTGACAAGAAAACAATGGATGTGTGTTCAGAACATGCACTGGTGTTTCTAGATGAGGATAATCAACCCCTGCATACTACTCCTGTCGTTGTCCGCTTTAAGAATGTAGCTCTCTGGAGTTTTAAGTCGGTGCGTGAGGAGTTTTACCGTTCTTTGGAGAAAACCTTTGCTGACTATTTCCAAGTGCCATTTAGCGGCAAAAACGATAGGTGGCGTAGCTTAGGTGTACTGTCAGTCGAGTTCAAAGCTGTCAAAGAGGGCGAAGGTAAGAATAAACACGACTGTTGTAAGACTGTAGACTATACCAAACCCACCGTTGAAAATCTGTCTCAATTTTATTTGGGTCAGCCCACAGCTAAAGCCTTAATTTGGCAACAACATGATGCGATCGCTGGTTTTAATGAACCTCAATCCCTACCTGCTAACCTTAGAGAATCGGTATCTGTAGACGTGGAAGTATTGCCACCAAATAAAAATAGGAACAAAACTCAAAGCGTTCGTAAATCCAAACCAGCGACCAAGCCACCTCGCAAAATTCAACTTATTGACGATGACGACTTCCTCGATGAAACCGACGATTTGGAAGCTGAGTTAGACGATGATGATTTTGAGGAGGAAGACGATGAACTGGATGATGAGGAATAGTCCAATGCAACTATAGCATCTGTGCTGGTGAACTACCCACTACTCAGTGCTGAGTCATGAGTTCTGAGTAGATTAAAAGTCACTCAGTACTTATGTACTTGGTATATGCCCCGCACAGCATCCACTTGTGGGCGGCCTTTTAACTCAGCACTCAGCACTCATCTTGATCCACCATTGACCTAGATGCCGATTTAATGGGAATTTCATAGAGGTTTTAGATGAAAATACCCTGCCGTAGCTAAGATGACTATGGCAGAGTTTTCTTCTAGATTTCGAGTTATCAACTTTAGGATTTTTTACCAGTAGTGAAAAGCTGACTATCAGCAAGTTGATAGCCAGTGCCATTGAAACAAAAATTCAATTGGCGTAGCTGCTCTTGCTCGGTTTGCAGTACCTTAATGCACGGTAATGCCTGACCTCGATTCTCTCCCACTGACAACAAATGCTTACCTGGTGGCAGATTGGAATTCAAATAACTCAAGAATACCTGAGTAATTGGTTTGTCCTTTCTGAGCCAGTAACCATTATAAAGACATCCCAAAGCACCACAGACATCAGGCGTATTCAAGTTGAAAACTGCGAACCTGCCCTCTTTCCCTTCCACACTCCAAGCCAGTATATTTTTAGCAGATACTTTGGAATTTAACTCTGTATTTTCTACAATCACCTGTTCAATTACTGAAGTAGGCACAACATTAGCAGCTTTGTTCCAAGTAACGGTTGCTGCATTTAAGCTACAGCCCCCTAAGCTCATGAGAATTGACAGCAACAAAAAGATGCCCAAACCAATGCGAAACCAATGAACCCAGTAGCGTACCCTCATAGAAGGTGCTGGTAATTGATATGCAGTTGTCTTCAGTGGTTGAGACTGAGTAGGGGAGGCGGAGTCAGAATAAACTCCCTTTCCTTCCCCTGTTTGCCCAAGGTGTATTTTTGAATGCAACTCAGTATCCAGTATTTCTTTTATCTCATGGGCTGAGGTAATAGAGGTTTTAGATAAATCTGTCATACTCTACCTCCCATTTTCAGTATTTTTAGCAGTGCTGATGTAGCTAGAATTTACATTAGGAGAACAGGTCAGCGTTCCATTATCGCTATTACTGTTGCGATAACTAGCTAAAGCGGTTTTGCCGTAATCTTTGAGACTGAGACGACCGAGAGCATCTGAGCCATTTCCATCAACTTTGCTATAATCACCACCAAAATGCTTTTGAGCCACTCGTTCAATTAGGCGATCGCCCGTAAATGGCTGTCCTGTAGCCGGATCGATTTGCTCTTGTGTTACTTGAATTTTGTTAGCCATATCAGCCATAAACGCCCTATCTTGGTCAGCTGGAGGAAAAAACTCAAATAGTTCAGCCTCTGTTGGTTGATGCCCTTGCTCCACTTGACTCAGAAACTCTTGACCTCCAGGCTTGGCAGCAATTAACTGCACTGCATAGGGGTTATAAGTCATAAACTGGTAGCGACCGAGAGCGCGACCACAATTTAAACCCCCATCCGCACAGGTATGTATGCCAACTGCTTTGTAATCCCCGCTACCAGCGCTCTCAATCTCCGCAATTGCATTTGAGAGCGATCGCAAATCAATACCGGAGAGTGATTGATCTGTTATCGACCGACTACCATTACTGAACGCGCATGGATTAATCTTCTCTCTTACTCCAGTACCGTTGGTAGTATTAGCTTTAGGCTCTCTTGTAGCTCCAGTTGGGGCATACGCAGTATTTGTCCTCTGTTCACTCAAATTGCCTACAAATATCAGGGAGTTAACCTTGTAGCTGAAAAAAGGAACAGGCCCAATAAAATAAGGTGTACAACCCATTCGCCAAGCACAGAACCGAAAGAACAAAGCCGTATCTACCGTATCAGTAGTTTCATCCGGCTCCATTACCACCACCTTAAAAGCTTTACCAAAAGGTAGCCTTCCTGTTGGTTCCCGACCGTTATTCACTGCTTTTAGGATACCCCGCCCGCCCTCGACTTCTTGGTATTTACCGGAAATCCACTGCTTACCTTCTAACTTACTGCGATCGCTACGACCTGTATTCTCCAAATCGTCCAATTCTAAGTAAGCACAGTCTTTTTCAGTACAAGGCACAGAAAACCCTTGCACGTCTGAACCAGAAATCGTATTGTTACGGCGGTTTTCTGCTGGCCCATAAACTACATCAATCCGCATTACCAAGCTACCAATTTCAGTGATGGGATTAGGCATTAATCCTAAAGGTACTTGTCCCAAACCAGGAATATCCGAAACATTGCTATTCATCCAACCTGTAAATTGTTGTAGCTGTACTGCATCTAAGTTAAGAATTGAAGAGATAGAAAACTTTGACAAGTCGATTTCTCCCAGCTTCATTTGCCCAACTTCATACTGTGTTAGTACCTGAGCTAGTGTTAAATTAGATGCGGCAATTAAGTGAGATTTTAGTAAGGTTGCAACAGGTGTAATATTGTTTACTTGCGTCTTAGCCAATTCTGGAACAACCTGAGCTAAATGGCTCAATGTCTGCTCCCCAATCAGGGGAAATTCACTCAAGGCAATTTTGTTTAAATCTATACTCTTAATGTCTGTGTTCGCCTCTGGTTGTATGCCCAGAGCGATCGCCTGGATCGCCTGCAAAGAAAACTCCTCTGCCTGCAATGCTTCACTGATATCTCCTAACTTCAAATATTGGTCAGGAGTCATACCCACATTCCAAGTACGACTCAGGTCATAACCTAGTGTTTGACTGTAGGGACTGCCATCAATTGCACCGGATTGACTGATACCTGGTAGCTGGCCCAGAGAAATGCGGCTCCAGTCTGGCAGCAAAACTTTAGTAGCAGGTAGTCGAGACTGAGGATTTGCAACTTCTACAATTCGAGTCGGTAAATTGCCATCACCAAATGTGTTGATTGTGGCTTGTACAGCGATACTATAAATAATACAAGCAATGACAATCAGAAGAGATATCCATGCTTTTGGTATCTTCATAATTTCAGGTTTAAAAATGACAGCAACTATACCCCAATAAGCAAAATAATTTATTTAATGGAAACCATTCTTTTGTTACTTATGGGGTATAGTTATCAGTAAAAATATGACTTATAACTCTAGCTCTGGCGATGCTGACTGTTGACTTTTCTTAGACTTGTAATCGGAGCCAGAGCCATATCCTGGTAATTGAGGATTGGGATTAGCAGCCGATTCAGTGTAAGGTGTATCCCCAAGATTGATTTCAAAGATATTCTCTTGATAACCATCCCTAAATTGGTCTGCTTGCAAGGGATTACTACTATCTCCAGAACTTAATTGCTCAACACCGTAACCTTCAGATTGATAGCTACTGCCAGACTGATAATTACTACTGTCGTCAGTATCAAGATTTTGGTTAATTGTGGGTTCGTTATTCATTAACATTACCTAAAAAAACTGTAGCAATGCCAGCATAAAAAGATTTATATAGTATCAGCCTTCACCTATTGGACATTAATTTTTTAGCCGATTAGCTAATTTTGGTGATGCCCTCATATCGAGATGAAAAATGGAGCAAATGAATTTAATTTCACCAGAAATAATGGCAGAAATTAGTAATGGTAATAGTACCAAACTGCCAGACAACACCCGAAAAATGCTGCAAATTCTGGCAAGTTTAAATACACCAAAAGAATTATTAGCAAGTCTTTTAGAAATAGCTGAATTTTCCCTACACCATGTTCGCTACCTTGCAGGGCCATTGGTAATTCATCGCAGTCCTTGGAGTGATACGATTCCCCAATGGTTAAAGTTTGCTTGTATTCAGGATCGATTGGAACTTATCTTCACTGAATATGAACAGAATCAGGTTGGTGTTTCCAGCACAGCCACAGAAGTTCTTACCTACATGATGCCAGCAACTTACGAAGCACCTTTACATAGGGACTACGCTGACCTTTATCTTTGGGTAGGTAATGAAGTTTTAACCAAATACGATAAATTACCAAAGGGTTGCAAGAGTTTTTATGAATTTATGGGTGATGGTGATAGGAGCAATGCCAGCAATAATCGCATCATTCATTTTAATCAGGTAAAAAATGAATTCAACTATCTTAGCACGTCAATTCGACGCAGCATAGTTAAACACGCAGCACAAGAGGGGTGGGGTAAGCGTAATGTCAATGCCTTGCCTAACTTAGATTCGACCCAAAGCATTCCAACTCCTAAACCTTCATCAAATTCAACTGTACAAATTAGCCTGTTCTGAATTTTCAATAAATCCTCAGTCTATTCAAATTTTCATCTGAGGATTTTTCTGTTATATGGAAGCGATCGCTTCTTTAATTATGAACATAAATTTTCAAGTTAGTCATCATGAATACTCAACAAATTCAAGAAGTTTTAACTCATCTCATCATTGGAATTACAGCCTTATATACCGTTGTGATGGTCGTTGATTTCGTTGTGGGAATAGTCCATCTGTGGCAGAAATTTACAGTCAACATCGAAAACACAACATCTGAAAAATCACACCTGGAATCTATTGATATTAATAAATCTCTCAATTTGAAAAATCAAAATCAATCAACTAACCGTATTACATCAAAATCAGAACCTCAACCAGACAACTTTATTAGCATTGATGTAGACAAATCTAACCGCAGGATTAAAAACAAGCTCATCCTTACAAAATATAGCTAAAAAGCTACTACACCTTCAACTAGATAAAACTCAACAAATCAGCGATTGGTGTAAACCTCTTACCAAGGTTCAATTGCACTATGCTGCCGTAGATGCTGCCATATTGCTTGACCTTTACTCAATTCTCCTCAACAAGTTAAAGCAGGCAAAGTTACTCAAAATTGCCCGACTGGAATTTCAGTGTATGCCTGTTGTAGCTCAAATGGAACTTAACGGAATGCTATTTGACTTGTCCCGATGGCAGATACTGGGTGCAAAACTAGAAGCTGAAAAAACAGATGCTTTAAACCAACTCAAGCAACTCCGTATTGCTAGCTCTCAGATGTCATTGCTGCCAGAACTGACAGATGCAGTCAACCCGAATTCACCTCAGCAAGTTTTGGCTGCTCTACAAGCTATTGGTATCAAAATCAACTCAACTAATCAAAGTAAATTGGTTTCTTTAGCTGCACAGTATCCCATAATTCAAGCATTGCTTTCTTACCGCCGTCTATCTAAAATTATCGGCACTTTTACCGAGAAACTACCCCAGCATATCCACCCTAAAACTGGGAGAATTCATCCCAACTATTATCAATTAGGGGCAAAATCCGGTAGATTTTCTTGCCGCAAACCACCTCTACAAAATATTCCCCGTGATGAAGCAGCTCGTAGCTGTTTCATTGCTGCCCCTGGCTATAAAATTATCAAAGCCGATTACTCCCAAATAGAACTACGAATTATGGCTCGGCTTAGTGGTGATACAAAGATGTGCCAAGTCTATCGCCAGGGGGCTGACTTACATCGATTAACAGCATCTCTAGTAACTGGAAAATATATCAATGAAGTGACTGAGGAAGACCGCAGACTAGCAAAAGCAATAAACTTTGGATTGATTTTCGGTATGGGCGCTGCCAAACTCCAAATTTACGCCCAAGTAAAATATGGGGTGGCAATGACATTAGAACAAGCAAAAGCTTTCAGTCAACGATTCTTTGAAGCTTATCCTGGAATAGCGCTCTTTTATTACTCTCATGAGAGTATAATTAATTACTAACAGTTTAACTTAGCAAGGGTATTTAATTGGGTTCAAGAACGGCTACCTCCACGATCACCGTGGTAGATCAGTACTGCGATGCC
>NZ_JAIVFS010000173.1 GCF_020829645.1 Nostoc mirabile CHAB5784
GTAACTCCACCACGTAAAGAAGCATCTGTTGCTGTTTAATACCTTAGATTATTCATACTTTTGCTAAGTCTCTGATTAACTCAGCCCTGCTGGGTCATTTTGTATAGCTTAGTCTAAACTCCAGTGAATAATCCTTGTCGGTCAATGATGCAAATAGGTTAAACAATCCGCCTGATATTATCCAACTTTCAAGCAAATTGACCTTCGCACCAATCCCCAGCATCAAGTTCAGTTTTGGGTTGCTGGTCGATAAAAGCCTATTTTTAAAAATCTACCCATTTGATATCAATAATTTGTCCATTCTTTTTAACTATTTGGCATTGATTGATAGGATTAGAAGCCCAATCAATGGCTTTTTGTCGAAGAACATCACTATCAGAGTGCAAATATTTTCTCATATCTTGTAATACGGCTTCGTCATCTTGAATGGGTGGCGAAACTATCTCAGTAATTGATGTTAGCTTTTTAGTTTTATTTTCTTCGACTTTCTTAGCTTTTAATGCTTCAATAGCTGAAGAAGCTGCTGCCAATTCTTCATGAGAGACAGGTAATTTTTTAGCCAAAGGTATGACATTAGGTTTCCGATTAGCCCAAAACTCCACTTCTTCAGGTTTGGCAGATTTGATTAAGTAAGCATTGGGGTCATTAACTGCACCAAACTCGTCTTTTGGAGGTGGTAATGTTTCTGGCCGGGGTAACTCTGGGGTAGAGTGTTGAACAGATGCAATGGATACTAGGTTTTGCACTAAGTTGGGTAGAGCATAATCAGCAACTTGTTCGACAACTTGGTTCGGAGTTTGTAGCCCAGTAACTCGCATTTGTTGGGGCAAAGGTAAGACGGCTCGTGCTTGTTTAGTAACGAGTTGCTCATCAGGTGCAGTGTCTAACCCATGTTGTCGGCGAGTTTGGATATTAACTACGCGATGGATGAAAGTGGATTGATACCATTCCCACTCAATCGGCAAGTTGGTTGGGTCATTGCGAAAATGCTTAAGGACTTTGGCTTTATTGGCGTGTAAATCACCGCCATATTCCTTAAGCCAGCGGTTTGCTATTGCTGTTTGAAATTCAGTGTCCAGTTTACCGTCTTCGTTACGCCAGGGGCCATCAGGTAGCCAATCCCAAACAACATCATGTGTTTTTTTGCGCTGTTGAGAGAAAAAAGGGTCGGGCGGCGGAACATTTGCCTTGATGATGGGTTTGTTCGTTAGTTGCGAAGTCTCGGCTCCGTTTAACAACGAAGTCGAAGAACTTGAAATGGGTTGTTCTTGCACAAGAAATCCAAATTCCGCTTTTTTTTCTTCTTTCTCTTCTTGCGAGTTGGTCGGTATGAGAGAGGGATTTAGGGAGAGAGAGGAAGTCTCTTTAGAAATCTCTATGAAATCTCTATATATAGATAAGTTAACGGTTTCGTCGTCGGTTGTTACACATTTCGTAGCTGCTTGTTGCTGGTTTCGTAGTTCCTTGTTAACGATTTCGTCACTATGAGTTACCCATTTCGTCAACAAGGATTTTTCAAAGGTTTCAGGGCAGTATGAGGATGCAACTCGATAAGTAATTGCTGCGATCGCAAGAGGACAAATGTCAATGTGCATGACATTTGGAAGAACTCCATAAGGCGTTTGGATTGGCTTATTCAGGACTTTGATTAACCCCATCCCTTCTAAAAGCCGCATCGATTCCCTGATACATCGTGGTGAAGCATTAAGTGATTCTGCAAATGCATCGGGACTGCGGCGTAATAAATCTTCTTTAAATTTTTTCTTCCAACCAATTTCTTCACCTGTCAGTTCATCTCTTTGCAGGTATGGACGATACCAATACACAATGTCTGCCAGAATATCAATTGCTAATCTATCTGCCTTTTTTTCTCCAGACCGAGTTTGATAGCAAATATGTTTGTACCAGCTTTTTGGTGTAATATCACCCTCGAATTTGATGTGGGCGATTGCATCTACTATCGGGTGTCCTGTCAAGACAGCACTACATAAATCTTTATTCATACAAGCAAACCTCCACTTAAGCACGCAGAAAATCCCGTGATAGTTCCTCTAATAGATAGTTCAACTTCGTCCAGCTTTATTTGCTTTTGATGAATGAGTAATCTTTTTAAAGCTTCCATAACACAGTCAGCCCATTGTTTTATCCCAAAATCGCAAATGTATTGAAGAGATTTTAAAGTGTTAATCTTAAAAAGATTTTCATAAAAAACCGCTTGGAGTTCTAACTTCAAGCTGAGTTCTAAAGAAAATTCTGCATTGGAAGGGAAGAAAGCTAGGTAACTTTGAAATGTAGTTTTACTAATTAGATGTTTAGCTACTATAACAGCTACATTCAAAGAAATGTTTTGTGCTTCATACCTAGAGAAATAAAAGCTATCCTTGACAGAATCAACACTTTGAGAGTATTTTTCTACCATCTCTTCTTCGGAATCGAAAACAAAAGAATTCCAGCCTTCTTTACTGTAATCAGTAAGTTCAAACCACTCCCCAAATATTCGATAATTCTTGTACTGTTCGTGAAATAATTTTTCATCATTAATTGCATCTGGTGTCCAAAATGAATCAATTATCCGTAATGGATAAGGAGATTGGACTTTAAGCTGTTCAAAACGAGCGAAAGGATTCACACTACGCCCAATCTTATAGCGGTTTGTTCCTTCTGCATGAATCAAGTAAACATATCCTTGATTTGAACGATAGCGTTGAAGTGTTTCTTCTAATAAAATCATGTTGATCTCCGAAAGCAGGTATTATTGGTTTAGAAGCATGAATGCAGTAAATTATTCAATCGATATCTGTTGCCCGTTTGAGTAACTCTCCAAAATCTTGGCTTTCATGTTCGCGTTCCAAAATCTGTCTAACTAAAGTCCCAACTGGAATTTTTTTCCAGGCAGCAATTTTTCGATAGTCTTCATAAGCTTTCTCTGATAAAGTGATCGAAAGCATATATCGCTCTGTCATAAATCTCTCCGAAATCTGCAATACTATAAAAATGATGATTCCATTTAACTAGTACAAATGTACTAGTTAAATACCAGGGTTGTTTAAACAATTTCACTGCAATTGCACAGCAAATTTATAGTTATTTCTTATAGTGAGTTTGCTGTAGCTTCGATTTATCTGATGGTTTAAGAAAAAATCATCTCTTACCCCCAACGTGCGGTCGAAAAGTTAGATTAATCCGTGTACTAACGACCTTATTGGTCTTCGGAACTTGATGCAGATGAGTACTCTGACAGCCTGGAAGCATCACCAGCAGACTCCCATGCTCCAACCAAAAGTCAGTAGGCTTGCCCCCAATGGCCTTAATTTGGAATTTCCTCATTGAACCCAGACTGATGGATGCGATCGCTGGGTTAAATCCCATTGATGCTTCACTATCGTTGTGCCAGCCGATGCTGTCTTGTCCGCTTCTGTACTGATTACCGATAACGATACGGAAATTGTAGCCAGTTACATCTGTAATCCTCTGCCTTACTTGTGCAAGCGATGAAGTCCAAGGCAATGGTTTAAGTAGTACGCTCTTGGAGTAGAGGTAATCACAGCCCTCATCCCCGTAAATACATTCCAAACGAGGTACAAGCATTGTTTTACCCAGCATTCTGATTGTGTTTTGCTGCCATTGCAGTTCTTGGCAATGTTGGTAGAGTTCGTCGGCTTCAGTAAGAGTGAGGAAGTCTGGATAGTAACTGACTGGTAAAACTGTGGTAGGTTCATCAAAAAGTGACATCTGTTTCATAAATATTTCCCTTGGGCTATCGCCCGTACAATCTCAAAAGCCTGTTCAGGCGAAATCGCCTGCTCAGGGTTCTTGTAAAACCCAGCGATCGCCGACTTGGGACGAATAATAATTTGCTGCCCTGTTGCACGTTTGTCCCACACAAAGCACGAGATGGTAACGTTATCGGTAGCCCAACGAGTACCCCGTTTGTCTTTCCGAAAACAGAAGCGGGGCAAAATCAGTACAAGTGACGGCGGGTATTGCTGCAAGAAATCCGCCCGATCATCACAAGGTTCGAGAAAGCTGGTAAGTAAAAAAGCAGCGACACCCACACGCGCTTTCTGGTACGCATTTTTGATGATTGGTGCAGCAAATTCCGCGTATGGTGGGTTAGTACAAATCCAGTCGCACTCTGCAAATTTTTCCCATGATTCGGCTAATGTTGCATCGTAGTGAAAATGTGCCTGTTTGTTCGGATCGATGTCGTTAGTCCAGATATGTTCTGTATGAGGCCACACATTCAACAAAGATGCGATCGCTCCCATCCCTACACAAGGTTCACCAATGACACC
Organism: Nostoc mirabile CHAB5784; assembly: GCF_020829645.1. Taxonomy (GTDB): domain Bacteria; phylum Cyanobacteriota; class Cyanobacteriia; order Cyanobacteriales; family Nostocaceae; genus Nostoc; species Nostoc mirabile. The sequence goes on from NZ_JAIVFS010000173.1 coordinate 4,296, forward strand.
AGATAACGGAACATGGCGCAGTAGTTCAGTTGTGAACCAAGATGGAGACTCGTAAAAGTTGAGAGGATGTCGGGTTACTGTTTGGGTTGAAGTAATAGTAAGTTGTGGAGTTAGTGTCGCAATCATGCTGCTTCCTCCTGAGTATCTACAGAGTTCTGATTGTGGACAATGGTTGCGCTGATCGATTCAAAGTCAACCTGAAAAATGTTTAAATCAGGAGTCATTTCACCAGAGCTATAGCGGTCAACAATGTATTGTTTGATAGTTGATTCTGTAAGCCCATCAGGGATATAGATATGCGCTTCGCTAATGACTTTTTCTACTACTTGAACTACGATTTTCATAAATTACTCCTGAAACTGAATTCGGCTTAAAGTTTGTAGCTGTGCAGCAAGTGTGCTTAAGAAATCCTGGAGTTTTTGGGTTGCTTGCTCCTTAGTAATTTCTTTTTCAGAAACGTAAATTCTTGTATTTCCACGGGTAACTTCTACACGGGTGGTGTTTATTGCAGGTGAAGTCAGAAGAGTTAAAGCAAAATCCTCATATTTAATCCTCCTCATCTGAACATTCATCTTCGATGGATTCAAATTCTTGAATAGCAAATAAAGCCATAGCTACACACGCTCTTTCTGCTGGATGTGTAGCTGATTGCATCCGGTAGCCTTCACGGACTACACAGCCTTGAATCGCGTAGAACTTCTTAGCTAGTTTTTCAATCAGTACATCTTTTTGGAAATATCCGAGTTTCATATCTTTTCCTTTCAAAGTAGAATTTGCCTTTGTTGTAAAAGTCTTAATTTTTGATTACTCGGTGATCACTCTGCTTGACCAATGCCCAATGTCCATCAAGCCGTTACTAAAGATTTTCTAGCGAAAGCACCTGCCTGCTTTAGTGCTGCACTAGGACTGGGATGAGCGAAGAACTCTTCTATAGCTTTGGTCAACCCAGCCGCAACAGTCGGCTCGTGACAAGCGTAGACATAAATGGGCTGTTGCACACCGTTAACCAATCGTGTTTCTTGGCGATCGCCCAGATGTGGGTAAAACGTGCGAACCCATGTACCCAAGTGTCCCCGGTAGTGAGTGCCGCTCAGGGGGACTTTCTTACCCAGTTCTATCTCAGCAAAATTCACCACGCCCATCCACTTTTCTTGTGTGCCGGAGAGTGACTGTCTGTTGTAGTCAGCTATCAGATTGGCGGCGAAGTCAAAGCAATTCTGTTCCATGTATGGGTTGAGTCTGCCACCGGTGAGTTCGGCTAAAGTCTTCATTGCCTGTACGAAAGTATGTAACCGTTGCTCAACTGGAGGGAGAGCAGGTGTGGGAGAATGATTTTCCGTGAAAGAAGGTACGGCTGCAACTAAATCTAAAATGATGGTTCTTACTTGTGCTGCTACCTCAGACTGCTGTAACAACATTGCGATTCTCAACGTGCCGAGAGGCGAAAAAACTCTAACCTGAGATGTCTTAGATGGTAGACAGAGTATCTGTCGAGCATCCCGTAAGTCCTTTCCTGTAAGGGTTTTAGTCTCTTCAGTTCGGAATTCTGGGTGATTAATTCTGTAGAGTTCTTTGACCGCTGATTCCGTCGCCTCAAAGTATTCTGCTACCTGTGCAGTAGTAGCCCAACCACTGCCACCCCAGACAGCAAAAATTATTGCTTTAGCCTTGGAGAGAATGGATAAAGCTTTATCGCTCTCAAAATTTGTTAAAGCTGAAGTCCTCAGTGTTCTCGACTCCAGCAACACGGATTCATTTAAAGGTAAACTCATATTGTTCCTTAGCTTATGGGACAGGCGATCGCTATGCTTGGACGGCGGGCGGTCGTCTTTTAACTGTCCACTTTTTAACAGTCTATAGTGATGATATCACTATCTTGTCACTCTAGGTGCTTATAACAAAAACAAAGCCCGCTTATTCGCTAGCGGGCTTGTCCGGTTTAAGAAGATCCATCAATTGTGAATGTTTTTGCCTGAGAGAATCATTTTCTTCTCTCAGGCGGACAATTCCCCCATGATTACAGAGTCTTGCTGATGTGATTTGCGTTCTAAAGCCTCTATTCGCTTTTTTAGGTCTGTTACATCTATCTTCTCAGATTCATCAATGTAATCATCAATCCACGAAATTAGGATATCCGTGATTGTTTTCCCTTGGCTGCGGACTTTATTTGCAAATTTTGTTTTCCTCTCTTGATCAACTTGAATTTGAATGAAAACACGATCCGAAGAGGCTTTTGTTCCTTTAGTCATATTTGTTTAATTCCTAGACTATTGATTCTAGCTTATCAATGACTGCTTGTAATGACAATTTCATGAACATAATATTGACAATGTAGTGATAATATCATATAGTATAAATATAAGGGCAAGGAAAGCGAACCACCTGCACCCGTAACGCGAAGGGTTCGCAAAGTTAAACCAAATCGAGTTAAAGTTCCGAGTTTAAACACAGTACAGAGACATTTTTCAGCTAACCAAAACTGAAGTGCCGCCGGGAAAAGTAGCCGGAGCTAACCCGGAGTGGCCGGAAGTAAACTTGTAAAAGCTCAAGCCACCGGAGATGATTCCGATCACCAACCAAGTCTAAAAACTGGTTGTAAAAACTTCAATCTTTTCAGAATCAAAGCGATCGCACCTCTGGCATTGCCCCTCAAGCAATCGTGTACAAGCGTATGCGATTGCTCTGGCATTGCCCAAGAATTGCGATCGCCGTTTCACAGCAAACGATTGTAATTAGGATGCAGTAGCTAGCATCTTCTCTACAGCTATGTGCTGGGAAACCCAAGAAATGAACAGGAGGATATGAAATCAACCACGTTGTCAGTATTGAGACGTACATATCAACAACTACAAAATTTAGTTGATCAGTTGTACGTAGCAGCCCAAGCAGCATTAGACAACGAAGATTTTTCTGATGCTAGTTTACTGGAGAGTGCAGCCGATAAACTTTATGTAGAAGCAGAAAATCTAGACATCTTAATTTCGGAACTGGAGGAGCAGTGAAAACAGACGAACAGTTGAAAGCTCGAATTAAGGAGTTAGGGCGGGAGATGACGAACTATAGTCGTCAAGGCGTTGAGCTTACTGAACAAGGCGACAGGAAACAAGGTCATCAAATGATGAAGCTTGCCCATGAAACTAGCAGGCGTTGTCAAGTTTTAATCGGCGAACTGCTCAGACGACAAGGACAAGTTTAAAACCTCCTAACCTAACCCAATTTACATTCTAGTAAAGCGCGATGTCACAAGCATTGCGCTTTTTTGCACTCAAATAATACTTCGGTTATGAGGACGACTGGGTTTGAAGCCGAGCAATAAGGCAGGAGGCTACGCCAAAGACTTGTGAGAGCGTTGCGGTAAACTACAACCCACACAGAGAATGCCTCTTGATACGCAAAACGATTTATAAAAAAGGACTCAGCTAAATGACACTTCAGTACACAAATCCCAACGACTGGGGCAAATCACCTCTGGATGATAACGCTTTGAGAATAGAGCAAATCAAAGCAGAAAATAAGGCGGCACTTAAAACGCCAGCAATAATCGAAATCACGTCAGAAAATAATCCCGATATTTGGGAATTACTGCAACCTCCATCTGAGCAAGTTTCTTTCTTAAGGGAGGCTTCGCCAATAAGAGAGTGAGAGTGTTGTGGCAAGCCACAACATCAATTAGTACACAAATCAAAAGGTGATCGCTCTGGTCTGCAAAACTATGCGATCGCCTTTCTATCTATAAGGAATCTTAAAATTATGCCACAAGTCGCAACAACTGTAACCCCTTGCGTCAAAACAGTTGAAGAATTGAGAGTAATCGAAATCAGCTTCTACGACCACGAATATTACGCTGGTAAACAGCTAATAGCCACTATTACTCATGATGATGATTTAACACAACCTTGGGTAGTAGTGGTGAACGATGCGGAAGTCCATCGTGCTGCTACTCCAATGCTTTGCCATCGCTACATCTGCTGGCAGTATAAGCGAGGGACTCTGCCAGTACAGCAAGAAGCACCCCTAGCTACAACCGGGAACGAAGTTATGTGTGAAATAGCCGCCCAATGTGAGCAATTCGGATTTGAGTTGTTAGATGACGGCATCTATAGGGATGAACAGAAACTCGGTTCTATGGGCTGCACAGAGGGCAAGTGGTGGGTTATTCGGGCAACTTCAGTGCATCAGCAGAAAATCCCGTGTGATTCTGCGTTTGATGCAGTGTGGGTATTGTCGATGGTAGAACTGATGCAACCATCTTGTGAGGAACTGCTGGATAAGCCGTTTGACGAACTCACGCCGCAGGAATGGGAGCGGCTACGGGAATATCAGCCAGTGGTAGAACGGGAGTTGGTAGCGGCGTAGTTAAAGGGAAAAGGCGATTGCTGACAAGGCAGGGCGATCGCTTTTGCACCAAACTCTAATCAGAAATAGCAGTATGATACAACACGATTATTACTGATAACATGATCCAACAACCTCATGATAAATTTGCCAAGCAGTTTTTAGAAGAGTTACTTTCTCCCTTTGGGGAAGTAAAAACTAACAGGGAAGTAACTGATGAAACAAGATTTGTTGATGTGTTATTTTCGCCAACACCAACATCTGCGGTTGATGCAGAAACTTTAGGATTATTGGGTAGAATAGCGGTATTAAATACTACTTTACTAGAACCGTTTCGCAATCAACCAAGCCAAGCTCAATTCGCAATTGTAAATTCGCAATTCGCAATTATAATTTTAGGTAATTTGTACCGCCAAATGAATCAACTATTTAATTACATATTTGTAATTGCGAACTGCGAATTGCGAATTGCGAATTGTTCTGAGTATTGGTTAGAAATATTAATAGAATCCGAATTGGTTGAAAAAACTAAGTTTGAATCTCTTCTTCAAGAAACCAGAGAAGTTGGCAAGATTCTAGTTGCTTCTACTCGAAAAATTAAAGATAAAATAAACAATCGAAATTAATTGCGAATTGCGAATTGCGAATTGCGAATTGTTTTTGATGACCAGGAGTTAATTATGAATTTAACAGAAGCTTATCAAGAAGCAAGAGCGCAAGCGGTACAAGAAGGGCAACGCCAAGTTGTAGAAAACTTGTTGAGATTCCGATTTGGTTCTGTGGATGAAGAACTTTCAAGAGTAGTCGATAGTTTGTTGCAGTTAACACCAGAAGAATTTACTCCCCTATGTCTTGAATTATCTCGTGAAGATTTGCTGGCAAGATTTAATTCACATCAATAATCTGTACAGGGAAAATAATTAGTAATAAAAAGCGCTTTTGTGAAATCAAGAGCGCTGTTTTATTGGCTCTACGCATCACTGGGGGGTAAATTAGTCAAAATTGCGATTTCCCATTCCTTATCTCGTGTCGGCTTAAACAACTTAAGTACGACTCGTCGGCACTTTAGGTAATTTCCTTCGTAACAAATTTCGACTTCCTGCTCAAAAATATCTCCAGTCTCGGTTTGACCCAAAGCTTCTAATTCAGTCACTTCTTGAGAGCCTAAAGAACCATGTTGACGAATCACGAAGAAAGCTTTTTGGTTCGCAATCGTGACCAGAAACTTGGCTGTGCAGAAATTTCTGTCTGCGCTCCAAACCTGCAAAGGTTCTACAGACGACAGTACATGATTAAATAAACTACGTTCTTGGGCATGACCATCTTCACAGGGAAATATGTCTACTACCAGCTTTGATAGTGGGTCTGAGACTACTATTACTTTTCCTGGTAAAGCTTTAGCTGCAAATTGACGAATTGCATCCAAACGATGGTCTGTGGCAGCCAAACAAGTCCCATCGACTATTCTGAGTTGATATCCTGGTAGTGGATTTGCTTGTTCTCCACCCATTAAA
>NZ_JAIVFS010000174.1 GCF_020829645.1 Nostoc mirabile CHAB5784
TTTGGTCAATCTGATGGCTGGTTTGGCTGCTTACACCTATTTACCAAAAAAACCGTCGATTGATATTTACCCAAAAGATTTACCTGCACTACCTCCTGCCGTTTTCTAACCGTCGAACTCACGTTAACATTACTGGAGAAGTTCGCTTAGTTGGTTTTACCGATCTGACACTCCCAATGGCTGAATCTGACGTTAACACCGCCTCATTGTCAGATACTGGAATTTGGGCAAACGCCCCATTCGCCCCCCTAAGCCCAGAACAAGCAGAAGAAGTAGAGTCTGGGCAAGGAATTAAATACCCGCACATATCCGGTCGTGGGCCTGTAGATGGAACTCTTGCCTGTTTTCAAATGCTAGCGCAGCATAACAGAATGCCATTTCGCCGCGATGTCTTGCGCCGTGCGTTAGTCAGCAATTTTCAGCGCACAGGCAGTACTTCTATTCAATTATGCGGTGCTTTGGCAGAATTAATGGGGCTGACATCTCAACTGGTGAATGTTCCTGCCGTTGCTATCTCTAAACTACCGACGCCAGTTTTGATCCCTTGGCAAGATAGCTATGCAATTCTTTACAAAGCTACTGAATTTGAACTAGTGCTTGGCATTCCAGAACAAGGCATTGTCCGTAAAAAGCCAGCCGATTTTGCTGAAACTTGGGGGGAAGAGGGACAAGTACTTCTGCTGCAACCCACTAAAGAAACTCCTCAAAAGCGATTTGGTTTATCCTGGTTTCTCCCCGCCATCAAAAAGCATCGTACTGTTTTAATTGAAGTATTTATTGCCTCATTATTTGTACAACTGTTGGGACTAGAAAATCCCTTAATAACTCAAGTAATTATTGATAAAGTTATTATTCAAAACGGGATTAATACTCTCAACGTTCTGGGATTTCTGCTCATAGCAATGGCTGTAGTAGAGGGTATTATGCTACACCATCAGAAATTGTAGAGGCTGCTAAGATTGCTTGCGCCCACGATTTTATCATGAATTTGCCGTCGGGTTATGAAACTCGTGTTGGAGAGAGAGGTTCGGCTTTATCTGGAGGACAAAGACAAAGAATAGCGATCGCTCGGACTGTACTACAAAATCCACCACTATTGATTCTAGATGAAGCTACCAGCGCACTCGACTATGCTACTGAACGTCAGGTGTGCTTGAATTTAGCCCAAGTATTTAAGGGAAGGACAGTATTTTTTATTACCCACAGGTTAGCAACCATCCAGAACGCTAATGTGATTTTGATGATGAGCCAAGGACGAATTGTAGAGCAGGGTACTCATGCAGAACTTATGGCTCTAACAGGGCTTTATTACTGCTTGTATCAACAGCAATCAGCAATTTCTGAATAATTTCTCTGCTTGATTCAGCAATCAGTCACCTTTGAGAAAATCAGTTAAGTTTATTTAAATTATTATCTACTAAATAATTAACTTATTACTAATTATGAATACTAATAATACTAATCGTGCAAATGGAAATGGAAAACATAACTTGAATGGAAATGGTTCATCGCCACCGAAAACATTAACTTCTTTGCAAGACTTAGAAAAGTTGCCACCAGAAATATCTAATATTCAACCAAAACCGCCTTCTACAGCACCGCGTTATGTTCCCAAATTCGAGCAACCTGTAATTCTCCGACAGTCTCGCAAATGGTCACGCGCTATCCTTTGGGGTTTAATGGCTGTTACAACTGGTACAATTATCTGGGCAAATTTAGCCAAAATTGAAGAAGCAGTTTCCGCTACCGGGAAGTTAGAGCCAACAGGTACAGTTAAAGAAATACAGGCTCCTGTTGGTGGCGTAGTTAAAGAAATTTATGTTGAAGATGGACAGCAAGTTAAACTTGGTGAGCATCTTATTAGCCTTGACCCCACTACTGCTAATGCCCAACTTGACTCTTTAAAGAAAATTCGCTCATCTCTAGTCCAAGAAAATCAGTTTTATCAATCTCAAATGAAAGGAGAGAGGGAGGGAGAGAGCGAGAGAGGGAGGGAAAATACTCTCACTCCCTCACTCCCACACTCCCTCACTCCCTCACTCTCCAATGAAATGCTTGACCTGACCAAAAGTCGGGCTGCAATCGTAGCAGAAAACCGATTATATCGTGCCCAATTAGATGGTACAGCTTCTACCAGTGGACTAAACATAGAACAAAAAGAACGCTTAATATCCACTTCTTTAGAATTAGATGCGCGTGTGACCGCAGCAAAGCTGGAAGTTGACCAATTAAGTCGCCAACTCAACCAAACTGAGATTAAGCTAGCTGCTACTAAAGATACCTTGGTAATGAACCGAGGTATTCTTGATAATATTACTCCGTTAATGAATGATGGGGCAATTTCCAAAATTCAATATTTCAAGCAACAAGAAGAAGTCAGAAACGCTCAATCAGAAATTGACCAGCTTACCCAAGAAGGATTGCGTTTACAATCTGCTATTAATCAGGCACAAGCTAAGTTGCAATCAACTGTAGCTATTTCTCGAAAAGATTGGCTCACCCAAATTGCAGATAATAACAAAAAAATTGCTGAAATTGATTCTCTGTTGACTAAAGCGATAGTCGAAAATAATAAGAATATTGCGGAAAATGATTCTCAATTGAGCCAAACTCAAATGAATCTTCAATATCAGTCAATCAATTCCCCAGTATCAGGTACAGTCTTTGAACTTAAGACACATACGCCAGGATTTGTAGTGACATTTAGCGAACCAATTCTCAAAGTTGTTCCTGATGATGCTCTGGTGGCTAAAATCTACATTACCAATAAAGATATTGGTTTTGTCAAAGAGGGGATGACAGTGGATGTGAGGGTTGACTCATTTCCTTTTAGTGAATTTGGTGATGTCAAAGGGAAATTGGTATGGATTGGAAATGATGCCCTACCACCAGATCAGATTTATCCTTTTTATCGCTAGAGATTCGTGTAATTGTATGTTCTGACCCAACAATACAATGCGTTTATCTGTGGGTTTTAACCTGTGGTAAAGGTTTTTGACTTTGGATAAAATCTCCCAACTCAGTTGGGGCGAATTCTTAGCAATGAAGGGGTGAATATCTCCGAGGATAAATACACCATTCCCACTAAAGTTAGCAATGTAGTCGAATACAAATAGTAGTGGATCAGCGTGGGGAGGCTTCTTATACTCTACAACTGGCTTAAACACCAATCCCCCATCTGCTGCGATTAAACATTGCTCCAAGGTTGATACTCCCAGATTCCAGAAGAACACTGGACTTGATAGCTTGTTAGATGCCTCTGTAGTCAGCCACTGAATAATCGTCGCTTCATCAGGAGACAGCACATCAACCGCAGCGATAGGGATTTGCGAATCTAGTGTTGAGAGAAGACTTGAAAGTTTCATTGTTTTTCAATTTGATAAGGAAGTGGAGATAAATCGTCATGAGTATTGACGAGTTTCACGATTACCTCATAGGCTTCGGCATCGCCGTCAAAAACCTCAGCCATACCAGTATCAGAACCAAGATTTTTAGACTCAATAGCCGGATCGTTAACGATAGAATCTAAGTGCGCCATCATCTGCTCTAAGCTACTACCAGCAAGAGGGTCAGCGTTTGCCAGCAGAACCTGAACTTTCATCAAATGGCGTTCCATTTTCCTTTTAAACTGTACAGGCTTGCGTCCTGGTTCCCAATCAGCCAGTTCCTCCAACAACTGGGCGGCGAGTTGTTCACCACCAGCAAGGGCTGATTCACGTAAACGCTGCTCTAAATTTTGGTCATACTGTTGGATGAACTTGGTAATCTGGTCTAGACATTCGGCTTGTTGCTGGTTCAGTTGTTCAGAGAGAGCAGGAATAATTACCGGACGACCAATAACGACTTGCAAATAGTCTTCGAGGTCGGTCAGAGTCGGAAATGCTCTTAACAAGTTGGCTTTGACTGATTCTTGCTTATCGTGGGGTAATTCCCAAGTATGGAGTGAGAGAAACTGGTCAATTCGCTCTTGATAATCTTCGAGTCCTGCTTCGTAATCAACTTTTAATTGATTGCGTAAACCAGGGGCGATATTATCCCTAATATTGATTAACTGATTCCACACCAGTGGAGCTAAATCAATCGGACAAATCCAATCACCAGTATCACTGCTCATCCACTCTTGAACCGAAGCAATTTCTTGCCTCAATTGGGCAGCAGCTTCATCCAGCTTTTTGAAGACCTTGATACCCCGCAAACCAACTTCGGAATTTGTAACTTTCACGAGGTCTGATTCAATTTCAGAAACTTCAGCTTTTAACACATCTGCCCCTGAAGGGAGCGGCAGACTTTGTACTTTTCTTTAGCTGAATACGAAAGCGAATACGGGTTTTATTTAACTGTGAGAAATTGTGGCGTTCGACTACTGCATCAGTTAGGAAATTTGTAGCGATAGTATCAATATTCAAGTCGCCGCATTCATGCCTGGGGTATTATTAATTGCGAATTGCGAATTGCGAATTGCGAATTGAGAATTGTACGTTGTCCAACATTAAACTGAACCAGAGAGTTTCTTCGGTGACGGGTAACTCATTAATTGCTAAGATCGCGCCTCTAAAACATTTTTGAAAAAAGTAAACTCCAGTCATCCACTTTTCTAAGTCTAGCTTAACCTCTAAATAACACTCCAGTACTTCAAAACCTTTGAATAGGTTATTAGAGGCAATCGCAGACCGTCCAAAGTGCGCGATTGCCTCTGTTTTTTTGCGTGAACAAAGTTGTGGTTTACCGCAACGCTCTCAAATTGCTTTGGCGTAGCCTCATATTTCTGAATTTTAGTTATTTTCTAGCAAGAATTCACAGCACAAGGCTGTAGAGTAGGTATTGAGCGGTTGCCCTAATTGCAGTATGAATGGAATAGCAAAAGGCGACCGTATACTTTTGGAGTAGCGATCGCCTTGTGTTGATTTTTTATAACCAGTTTTCAGACTTAGTTAGGTCATCGGACTTATCTCCGGCGATTTGAGCGTTACAAGGTTACTTCCGGGTACTCCGGTTTTAGCTCCGGCTACTTTTCCCGGCGGCACTTCAGTTTTGGTTCGTTGAATTAGTTTGCAATCTCTTTAAATGCGTTCGGGGGTAGGCAGTTCGCCTTCCCTTACAATCATTGTGCAACTTTTAGTTGCATTTATCAACCCCTAATTGCACAATTTTGGTTGATTTCAGACACAGTAGTTCAGCTAAGGTACAGCCAAATACTTGACATAAGCCACTGACAAGCTCTGGAGAAGCGTTTTTCACTTCTGTATTTGTCTCCATCCTGTTCAAATACTGGCGAGAAATCTCTACTTCAAGTTCAGCAAGCTTTTTGGACAAAGTTAGCAATGGCATATCACCACGCAATGCACGCATCTTATGCCCACGCGCATCTGTCCATCTAATAGACCCCACTTCACTAAGTGGTAACATTACGACCTCTGATTGTTCTTCTTGACTTGCCATATTATGCAACTTTTAGTTGATGAAAGCAATAGCTCACTGCAACTATTAGTAGCAAATGTTGAGCCACTCAGATCACAACTCAGAGAGATCAATGTAAAAAACCCAGAATCTTTACTGGGGCTGTAAACCAATGGTTGTCTTGAGGAGCCATAATCAAAAAGGTCATTCACAGCCTTTAGTTCGCGTAGCGTTAGCCTGCAATTGTCATTTTCAGTTCAACTTAGACTGCCATAATTGAGAATGGAGTGGTATCAATTTTTATGTTGGAGCAACAACCGGAAAATTTACAGTTTTCTATTAAACAGTTAGCCACAGAAGCGTTACAAAAATCAGATCCCTCGGCATGGTTTGAAGTTTTATATGCCAAAGCCAAAGGAGACACAGCACAAATTCCTTGGGCTAAGTTAGCTCCTCATCCTTAGAAGCAAGATTGGTTGACGAATCATGAACCATTCACCTCACAGCAAAAGGCGTTAGTTATTGGCTGTGGCTTGGGAGACGATGCCGAAGCTTTAGCTTTCTCTGGGATTTGAGGTAACTGCTTTTGATATTTCACCGACAGCGATCGCTGCTTAAGTTAAGTCCCAAGGGAGCAATGCGATTTTGTGAGGTGCTTAAAATTTGGGTGCTAAATCACCTATTTAGGGCTGCGATCGCAGCCAAATAACTGTTTTTATTGATAATCTAACTCTGTAAATGAGAATTAAAGTCCGATCTAACAAAATCGCATCGCTCCCAGTCCCAACGCGACCAGTGTCTATCCAATAGCCAGCATCAGCAAAGCTATTGATGTTCTTGCGGGAGTGTCGATAGTTGGGGCGATGCCGAAGGTGGGCTTTTAGAGCGATCGCAACACGCTCAGGACTTACGCGCTACAAACTTTTTAATTGACTCAAACAGTGTTTTGGCTATCTCAAAATTTAATCAAAGCTCGATATCTGTCACAGATTGTAGTCTAAGCGGCCAGCCCCTTGCAATAAATGATCTGATCATCGCCTGCTTTGTAATAGTCGCGGATTCGCGCTGACTCATCGTCACTGCACTTGCGGTAGAACGCCCGCGTGCGAAGCTCTCCACCCCCGACGTTTCCACCAACAGTACACCCTTGCCACGCGTTGTCAATTTTTGATCAACGTAGCGCAGCAGTTACTTGGGTGCTACATTCAGTAGACCGAAAAGTTTTCCAGAAGCCTTATCAGCCCTTAATTTCACGTTGGGAACCCCATCTACCGAAATCAGCTTCCAATCTACCTTTCAACCACCTCTGTTCCAGATGGATAAATAGAGCGATCGCTTGTGGTCGTGACCCAAAGCCCAAAAGCATCGCCCCAAACCCTGATTGTTTCGTTAACTTTCAAAAGTTTTCGGTCTACTGACATTTCGTTTTCATAGCAGTTAATTCATTAGTCCAATATGTAGGAAGAGTATCCCAAGGATTCGGCAAAACATCATTAGTTACATAAATAGTGCCTGCATTTCGGAGAACAGCCAATTCAATCGCATTATTCATCCCAGTTGTGCCAGATGTAGTATGTATAAGATGTGCAAATTTATTCGCAGGATAATTAAATAGCCAAGCTGGTGCTTGCCAGTTTTGGTAATTACTATAAGTATCTTCAAACACTACGGTAATGTCCGCCAGTTTTATATAATCCTCTGCTGGAACAGTACCAGGGTTTAACATCACTAAAGTGCCTTTTGTATTACGAATGTAATTAGTGATATTTGTGTAGTAGGCAAGGTTATTGGTACTAGTAGCTACTTCATCCAAAAAGATGCCATCTACCGCATACCAAGCTTTATATTGATCTATTTCTGTTTTGACAGCCGTTGCACTACGGGTTCCATAAGTTGTAGGTACATAACCAATAACTTTAATGCCTGCTGCTTGTGCATTCTTCACAGATGTAACGTAGTCGGTATTTTTTGCACTGCCAGGGCCACTGTTAGGATTCATAATCATCACACCAACTCTCGGCGCTGCCTCTGTTGCCTTTTGCCAATAAGTTCCTGGATAAAAATATGCAGGGATAGAAATACTTTGGCAAAGACCAGCTGACGCTTTGGGAGCGGAATTAATCACACCCAGTAATCCACACACAGCCACCAAACTCGCTAATGTTACCCTACGCGATAAGTGTGCAATAGAAATGTTTAATTTTTTCATATTACTCGTACTCCAATGAAAAAAATATTTTGTGCAACTGGCTCCTGAATCCAACCGATCACTATTTATGCACCCACCGATAGTCTCTTCCAGAGTTCGATTATTTGGCTCACGCTCACCCAGCTAGAAGTTACAGTCTGCTGTGGAGGTTTGAACAAACAAGTAAATTTGGTTCTATTTACCTCAGTTATATATGCAATCCATTGAATCGAAATGCCGTGTTTCTATAATGTATCCAATATTGTATCGCCACTTCTCTCCACCCAATGACTTTGAGTACTAAATAACAATAGAATTATTTGCAAGAGTCCCATCTGGGGTAATTTGGGCATTAACACAATTACACTCCAAAGAAAATACACTCGCGATCGCAATCCCTGTAAACCAGCCCCAACGATTACTCATCTTGAACTTTGAAAATGTAGGATTACAGCAAGTAGAAAAACTCATGTTTTTAGAATCTGAGCTTGACGTTAAGCAAGTGCGGATTGAATATCAAAGGCATACATAATTCTTTGACATCCTCTGACCTCTAACCGCTTGCGTTCTGGCGGGGATCTCCTGGGAGGTGCCAGATAAGCTACTCACTTAAGTCCCAGTTGGCTTAAGTTTGGTATGTCACTGTATGGCGCAAGTCCCCTACATCCGTCGGGGTGTCGATGGTTTGGGCGATGGCGTACCCGCCCACCGTAGGCATCGCTCCCCAAATCTCACAAATATTGCACCGCACTGAACATTACTTAATTTTCGGGTGCGCCTTCTGACGATCGCGTTGCGAAAGCTTATGTGGACTGAATAATAAGGTATTCAATCCACCATTGTTGAGTTGAGTTACTCAGTTAAACCTTGACTCGTCGGAGTCAGTTTTACTCCTGATCCTGATCAATTTTTTCGATATCATCAGGTGTACCAGTGGCAGAAATTTTTGATGTGCCAGATTTCCCTGCACCCGAATTGCCGCCAGAAGCGCTATTCCCCCCTGAGTGTTTAGAATCCGTGTTGCCAAGTTCATCTTTAAGCTGTTCAAGACGGTTTTTTTCTTGAGCTTTATCTTTTTGGTCAGCCATATTTTAAAAACATTTTTAGCGTAGCGATCGCTATATACTCTACCATTTTCCTTATTCTGGCGACACCAAAGGCAAATGCTCTTAATTGTCAGTTCTCTTGGATAATCAGCTAGTCGGCACGCTCCCCGTAATACCCTTGGAACCAAATCAGCTAAACCTATTCTCAGATTTGACCCTCACACCAGCACTATTAGCAGAGGTGCTGGTGATGAGCCAAGAGGCGCTGCTGAAGTGGAAAGCGCAAATTTTGGACTATCAGCAACGGGTAAGGGAAACCAAGCCAGTGCAGCAGGCGACGTTATTCGACATTGCACCCAACCACTGCGACCCAAACCGGATTGATCCGTTGCAGTTACAGGTGCGATCGCTCTCGTTCTGGAGGATGCCAACAGATAGCCCCGGCGATGCGTGTCTGTACTTCATCGTTGACTCTGCGGCTGGTCTGATTTTGTACGTGGGGGAAACTTGCAGCAAGTTTCAAGCGGTGGAAAGGGATACACGCCTGCAAGGATTACATAGCAAGCTACCAGGATTTACATTATCGCTATGGAATGAAGACAGCAGTAAACGCCACGTTTTGGTGGGATACCCCGTTAAGAGAAAACCCCGGCAAGAATTGGAATTGAGTTTAATTTTGAAGTGGCGCAGTCCATTTAACTATCTATAACAAAAAATAAATCATCCACAACAACAACAAAAGACTTCAAACGCAGGCTTGTTGCTTTTTTGTAGACAGGTATTTACCTTGCGAGGGGACAAAATGGTCTAGAATGCTTATATTACAAAGAGTGTAGCAATTTGTGGTAAAAGAAAAAGAGCATTCATTCGCAACAAGCTTTATTTAATGATAATATTACCAGAATTCTACGAAATAAATCTCAAGCGAGAATTGGGACGTGCAGAATATTTATTACTAAAAATCCTGATAAATTTATTACAATCTATTAAAACTGTTAGCATTGAAGCGCTGGCTACTGCTTTACCTATTCCCATATTTTTTGAAAGTAGAAGAAAGAGAATTTCATTGCATTTTTGTCTTGAAATTACATAAATATTGAAGAAATTTGGTTCCCAATTATTAAAAGCTGGTTAGAGATATATTTTCCCTGAAATGAAGTTATTTATGTAGTGATTGACCGGACTAATTGGGGGTGTATTAATCTGTTAATGATTAGTGTGGTTTGGGATAAAAGGTCTATTCCAATATACTTGGAGTTATTAAGTAAATTAGGCTCAAGTAATATGGAAGAGGCAATCAATAAGGTCGCCCAGTCCTTACCAGGAAATAAGAAAGCTAATCAAAAAGCACTATCTCTCATAAGATATGCCGATGATTTCGTCATCCTACATCCTGACCTCGATGTAATTG
>NZ_JAIVFS010000175.1 GCF_020829645.1 Nostoc mirabile CHAB5784
ATTGGTTAGAGACTATGAATTATTGCCTGAAACATCGGAGACATTTATCTACCTTGCTATCATCCGTATTATGGTAAGGCGACTAGCATAACATTTAACTTCTCAAAACTTTTCAAACAGCCTCTTAAGTTTTAAAAACTTCACTCTCATCTAGTTACAATATCTGCTGAAATTAATTGTAAATAAATTTATTAATAGATTGAGTGCATACTGACAGGTAAAAAATAAGCAGAAGAGGCTGGTTCTGATATGGCAACCTGGAAAAATAGGAATTGGCGCTCAGGTTTATTAGGAGTTTTTGGCATTATTGCAGTGCTTGCTCATGTCATATTTTGTTTTGAAAACCACGCCTTAGCCCAGATTATCCCTGATGAAACATTGGATGATAAATCTTCAAGAATCACTCCCAATGTCAATATTAAAGGTAGTGTTGCTGACCGTATTGATGGCGGCGCAACTCTTGGTGCTAACCTGTTCCATAGTTTTCGCGAATTCAATGTTGGAGATGGACAGCGAGTATATTTCTCAAATCCTACGGGAATAAATAATATTCTGGGTAGAGTTACAGGTAATGACCCCTCGGATATTCTAGGAACATTAGGTGTCAATGGCAACGCCAATTTATTTTTGATTAATCCTAACGAGATAATTTTTGGGCAAAATGCACGGTTGGATGTGGGAAAGTCATTTTATGTAACCACAGCCAACAGCATCAAATTTGGCGAATTGGGTGAGTTTAGTGCTACCAATCCCCAATTACCATCTTCTTTATTAACAATTAATCCCTCGGCATTCTTTTTCAACCTGGGGACGAATCCAGGAAGTATTATCAACCAATCACGAGCAACCCAAACGGTTCAGGGAACTCCAACCGATGGGCTACAAGTACCAAATGGGCAAACACTTTTGCTATTGGGAGGAAATGTCACAGTTGATGATGGGCGTTTGATTGCTCGTGGAGGACGGGTAGAAATTGGTGCGGTAGCAGGAACAGGAAGTGTGGGGTTGAATGCAAATGGTAGTTTGAGTTTTCCCGATACTATTCAACGAGCAAATGTGGTATTCAAAAATCAGGCATCCGCCAATCGCTCAGGAATAGATGTCAGGTCCGGAAATGGTGGGGATGTTGGCATCACTGCTGGCAATATCGATCTTTATAGTGGAAGTCAATTGAGAGTCGGTATCGCTTCTGGGCTTGGCACTTTGGAGAGTCGAGGAGGCGAACTGATTGTAAATGCAACCGGGGAAGTTCGCATGACAGGAGAGGACACCCGAATGGCAAATGATATTAGACCAAATGCGATCGGCAAGGCAGGTAATATTCAGGTTACAGCTCGTTCTTTGGTGGTTACGAATGGCGCGCAATTGAGTGCCAGCACCTTTGGCGTTGGCGATGCGGGTAATGTAACTATTACGGCAAATAATATTTCCCTGAACGGTACACGTGCAGATGAACGAGGTGTAAGTGCTATTTTCAGTCGTGTAGAGCAAACTTCTAGCGGCAAAGGGGGTGATGTACAAATTTTCGCCAATACCCTTGACGTTACTGGTGGTGCGGCATTGGTTACATCTACTGAAGGTACTGGAGATGCGGGTAACATTTTGATCGTTGCACGCGATCGCGTTTCCTTCGATGGTATCAGTTTTGGTAAGCAGTTTTCTAGTAGTGCCTTCAGTAACGTGTTGCCAACTGCTACAGGCAAAGGAGGTAATGTGCAAATTTTCACCAATACTCTTGATGTTACTAATGGCGCACAAATAGTTTCTGCAACCTTCGGTAGTGGGGATGCAGGAAATATTCTGGTCAATGCTGTCAATGCAGTCAACATTACCAAAACTACTCCCCTTACCGGGCGTTCCAGTGGATTTTTTACAACGACAGGAAACTTTTCGATTGGTAACGGTGGAGATATTATCATCAATACTAAAACATTCCACCTTATAGATGGAGCTGTTCTTGATTCCAGCACCAATTCAAGCGATCGCAGTGGTAATATTACAATCAATGCTGAAACCATAGGTATTCTCAACGGCGGACAAATCCTTGCCATTACCAATGGTAAAGGACGAGCAGGTAATATTACTGTAAATGCCACCCAAAAAGTCACCCTTGCAGGTAGTGACTCCACCTTTGGGAATCGACTAGCAGAGTTTCCTGACGCTGTTGCACCTCTCACGCCCAACAGTGGTATTTTTGTCCGTTCTCAAGCCTCTGGTGGTGCAGGTGAAATCACGATCACGTCCCCCCAAATTCGCCTCGAACAAGGTATCCTTAGTGCCGAATCTACCACAGTCGATGGTGGCAACGTTATCCTGAATGCACGAGATATTCTCTTGTTGCGAAACCGCAGCTTAATATCTGCTACCGCAGGCACCGCGCAACAGAATGGTGATGGTGGCAATATTACCATCAATGCTCCCAAAGGTTTTATCGTCGCCGTCCCAAAAGAAAATAGTGACATCAAGGCAAATGCTTACACTGGTAAAGGTGGTATAGTTGACATTACAGCAAACGGTATTTTCGGTATTGTCCCGCAAAAAGACCCAACCGAAAAGAGCGACATTACAGCGAGTTCTGAATTGGGAGTGAGTGGTGAGGTAACTATCAACATTCCAGATACTGACCCTGCTCGCGGCTTAATCCAACTACCCTCTAACTTAGTGGATGCATCCCAACAAATCGCCTCTGGTTGCACCCCTGGAGGAAGACAAACCGCCAGTCGCTTTATCGCCACCGGACGCGGTGGATTACCCCTTAGCCCCAACGAACCTCTGCGAGGACGAGCAGTGATTACTGGTTGGGTAGATTTGCCCCCACTAGCAACAGCCATCACGGATAAATTATCTACTGCAACTGTGACCAGATCTGCTGATCAGATTGTGGAGGCTCAAGGATGGATTGTCGATGCTAATGGTGATGTCATTCTTATAGCTCAATCTCTGCAAAGTTCTTCTATTCCCTCTGCCATATCCTGTAGTCAATAATTCATTACCCCAAAAGTAGGGGGAGGAATTCCTATGAAACTCAAGAGTCATAAAAGCAATAAGTGGCAACGAATGTGTAACGGATGGTTCATTCGTCCCTTTAAAATATATAACTTGCCTGTTTTTATGCTCTTGGTTCTAGTGACAGCTTTTTTGTGCGTTATTACTTTTCCTGTTGCTGCAACTGTAGAGACACAACATATCGCTTCTCTACCAATGTCAATCCAAAATCCGACTGCACAAACACAAGACTTGCTGCAACAGGGTAAAATGCTGTATGAAGCAGAACAGTTTGCAGAAGCGGTTAAAGTTTTGCAACAAGCAGTTAAAAGTTATAGCAGCCAAGGCAATGAATTGCAGCAAGCTGTAGCATTAAGTAATTTGGCGTTGGCATATCAAAAACTGGGTAATTTACCACCAGCGCAACAGGCAATTACAGATAGCTTGAAGTTGCTCGAAAAATCTTCTAATTCCCAAAATCTTCAGGTTTTGGCTCCAATTCTAGATATTCAAGGTAGTATTCAACTAGACTTGGGACAAGCTGAACAGGCACTTAACACCTGGCAACGTGCGGAAGCCAGCTATAAGCAATTAGGCGATCGCAATGGCATTACCCGCGATCGCATCAACCAAGCACAAGCATGGCAAGTTTTGGGATTTTACCGTCGGGGTTTGACAATCTTGACTCAATTACAGCAGGAGTTACAATCAAAACCTAATTCCGTCAGAAAAGCAGTAGAATTACGGTCTTTCGGGGATGCTCTACAATTAGCCGGAGATTTGGATCAATCCCGTCGGGTATTACAACAAAGTTTGTCAATTGCCCAAGAATTGGATTCTTCCCAGGATGTGAGCGCTGCTTTGTTCAGTTTAGGCAACACGGCACAAGGACAGCAAGATTTTAAGGGTGCAATACAGTTTTATCAGCAAGCTGCTGCGATCGCTCCTAACCCGATTACCAAAGTCCAAGCTCAAATAAATCAGTTGAGCTTGCTAGTGAACACGGGACAAACAGCCACCGCGCAGATACTATTGCCGCAAATCCAAACTCAACTGGCACAACTACCTGCTTCTGTGACAACTATCTATGCCCGCATTCATCTAGCTCAAAGCTTGATGAAATTTAGGACTACACCTCAAGCTCTCGCTCAAATCTGCGCGAGAGCTTTGCAACAAGCTCAAGATTTAGCAGATAAACGAGCCGAGAGCTTTGCCCTTGGGACTCTGGGCAGTGTATACGAACAAACTAAACAATGGTCAATAGCCCAGAATCTCACCCAACAGGCACTGAACATAGCCCAAACAATCAATGCCCCAGATATCGCTTATCGTTGGCATTGGCAGTTAGGACGTTTGTTAAAACAGCAAAGAGAGATTGAGGGCGCTATTGCCAGCTATGATACTGCGATCGGTGAGTTGCAGACTCTCCGTAGTGACTTAGTGGCTGTGAATCGAGATGTCCAGTTTTCCTTTAAAGAAAGTGTAGAACCTGTATATCGAGAGTCCGTAGAATTGTTGTTGCAGTTTCAGCAAACTCATCCGAGTGAATCAACGCTAGACAAAGCTAGACAAAGGATTGAAGCACTGCAACTAGCAGAACTAGACGACTTTTTCCGGGAAGCTTGCATTAATGCCAAAACTGTTTTGCTTGACACAATGGTAGATAAAGATAATCCCACAGCCGCAATCATTTATCCAATTATTCTGCCCGATCAACTGCAAGTGATTGTCAAAATTCCTAACCACCCACTGCGTAATTATACAGTAAATAAGTCACAGCATGAGGTAGAAGGTACTATAGAACAACTTAGAGAGTATCTATTAGAACCCGATCGGACTGAGGAAGTGCAAGCGTTATCACAGGAAGTCTATGGGTGGTTAATCAAAGAAATTGAGTCAGATTTAAAAGATAGTGGAGTCAAAACCCTTGTATTTGTACTGGATGGAATATTGCGAAATGTGCCAATGGCCATATTGTATGACGGTCAGCAATATCTAGTAGAAAAATATGCTGTAGCACTCAGTTTGGGACTCCAGTTGCTCGCACCCAAACCTTTGACACAAACCAAACTCAACGTACTAGCTGCCGGATTAGTACAACCACCACAAGGCTTTCAACAGCAATTTCCACCGCTACCAGAAATTAAATTAGAATTCAATTCTATTTCCCAAGCGATCGCGTCTACCACCCAGTTACTAGATCGAGACTTCAACAGCAAAAACCTAGAGAGTAAGGTGAATGCTGTACCATTTAATGTGTTACATCTGGCAACTCACGGTCAATTTAGCTCCCGTGCTGAAAATACTTTTATACTTGCTGCTGATGGCCCGATCAACGTTACGCAATTTGATAGCCTGCTGCGCCGTCGGGATCAAACTCGCTCAGAAGCCTTGGAAATGCTGGTGTTAAGTGCTTGCCAAACTGCTGTTAGTGACAATCGCGCTACGCTAGGGCTAGCAGGAGCATCCGTGAAAGCTGGCGCCCGTAGTACCTTGGCTTCACTGTGGCATATCAGTGATAAATCTACTGCTATCTTAATTGGTGAATTTTATCGTGAATTAGTTAAAACTAAGGTGACAAAGGCTGAAGCCTTGCGTCGTGCCCAAGTAAAGTTGTTAAAAGATTATCCTAATTACAGTCGTCCTGGCTACTGGGCACCTTACGTTTTAGTTGGTAACTGGCTTTGACAAAGCCTATGCACTTATTGAAAAGATCACCCCCTTACACCTCGGTTTGAAATCATTACTCCCGGTTCGCCCATTTTTTAAGGAGTTAGGAAAAGTAGATAGTCAAAAGTATACCGAAAGGCATATTCCCAAAAAGGCTTGATTAGATATATGTTCGCAATTATGGCAACTGAACCCATAATTAGAAACGAACGAGTCGATGATATACCTATACTTCTAACTCAAATAGAGCGTATGGGCATACAACCGCTAATCGATAAACACTTTCCAACACACGGAAATTGGCAAGGTAAAAGCTTGGGAAATATAGCAGTAATTTGGTTAGCACACATATTATCGCAAGCAGATCATCGTTTAAATCAGGTCCAAACCTGGACTTCTAGGCGGTTAGAAACATTAAAAACATTTTTTGGAGAAGATTTAGGTGAACTCGACCTTACCGATGACCGTCTAGAAGCTCTATTACGCTACCTCGACTGCGACAGTAACTGGCACTCATTTGAGTCAGAACTTGGAGGTATCAGTTTTCGTGTTTGAGTCTCAACAAGTCCGATTTGTCGGTACACTAGAAAAGCCAGAATGGGTAGCGGCGGATGTCTGTGCGATTCTTGAAATCAAAAATGTCAGTGATGCGTTAGCTAATTTTGATGAAGATGAAAGGGGTATAGCTAATATCTATACCCCAAATATTTGATGAAAGCGATTGCCTTGTTCGTAATCTATACTGCAAGGGATCGCTATATCCAATGCCATTAGTATGACTAATTTAGTAGTCACTTATTTCAGTTTTCATAAGTTATGTAAGTAAATATTCTGTTACTTGTTTCCTAATGGGATTTGCATTGTGAAGGGCTGATATGATTGCCTCTTGGCTATCGAAAAAACTTTGTATCTTTTGAAGCCAAGATTCTTGAGAATATCCTAGAGGCGGATTTTGTCTTACCGTCACAAATAGAGCTACTATTTTCAATAAATTTTCTGTTATTTCTCCTCTCAATTGCATTGGGACAGAATCAAAAAACTGCCCTTTTATAATTCTAGTTCTTCCAAGGGAATCTCTTTGTAGAGTGTTTTAGCCATGTCTAGAATCTCAGAGATATTGCTCTTGAGGGAGTGCATAAACCCAAGTGATGATAACGATATAGCAAACATCATTTCTATCTGGTCTTTCTGTTTATTTGGATCAAACCTTTGTTTTCCATAGTTTGGATCTCTAGCTTTCCTTCTTTTAGCTTCGCCCATTTTAAAAAAATAGTTGGTAATAAATGTTTTTAACAAAGTTTGTGGGTTTAAGTCCCCTGCTTCTATAAGCAGCGCGTTTTGTGTCGGGGTCTAAATCCCCGTCACAAAACGTAATTGCGAATTGCGAATTGCGAATTGCGAATTGCGAATTGTTTTAATTCTATTGTACAGTGACAAATTAAATAAAGTTGAGACAAATTAATGTCATCAAACTCAACCTTAACCACGTTAGACTTACAACTGAAAGTGTTGATAAAAACGGCTTTTTTGCTTGTGCAGAAGGCAGGAAAATAGTCTGAGCTTTTCAGTAATTAATAAGTAGGTCAATTTGCTAAAACTTGCATAGACAGTGTAAACAACTATTTTGATTCATGCTGTGCTGTGGGAAAAGCCATTTCCAGAAATTATGTTCAAGTTTCTCCATGAGATTGCTCCTGATCTACGACTCATGTGATACTCAAGATTGTAAAAAATTGACCCGATCTCTAGTATGCTCTTCTCGAAAAGCCACTACTCAGATAGGCGTTAGGCATTGTCATTGCCGCTATTAACTGCTATGTCGAAATGCAACACGTCTTCGCGATCGCCCAGCTTTGTATAAAGTTTAATGGCTGGATCGTCGCCAATATCCGCCTGGACGAAAATGACATAAGCTCCACATGCTGCTGCTACTTCCTTCAGCTTCTGAATTAATGCCGTTGCGATCCCCTGCCGTCGGTGTGCGGCGGCAACAGCTAGATCGTAGATGTAAATCTCGCTGCGCTCCTGCTCGAACTTTTTAAGCTCGTAGGCAGTCAGACCGCCAACGACCTCACCTTCTTTCAATGCGGCGATCGCAATGAAGTAGTCACTATCGAGCAGTTGCCGCAGGTAGTCTGCACTAGGCGGATTCCCATAGGTCTCCACCTCATCGAACGCCTCACCAAAGGTCGCTAATAATGCTTCCATTAATGCAACGTCCTCCGGCACAATCTGTTGAATGGTTAAGTTCATTGGTATTTCCTAAGCTACATTCCTGTTAAGCGGCTATGATTGCAGATGTCCTCAATTTTGCACGTTCAAAGTTTAATCCCACCCTCTTTCGCATTACAGTGGCAGCATTTAATGAACGTGCGCTCAAAGCATGGAAAAAAGCCGGATTCCAGCAGGTACAGTCATTTCAAGCACTAGACGATAAGGAACTATTTATTATACTGGTGCGGCATATTTGAGAAGTCTACTGTAGAACGACGAATTATTTGACCAGAATGGCAGATTGTTTGTCATCAATCTAAATTTTTCTAGGTTTCCTGTTCCAGCAATTTCTATAACTCCATGCCAGAAATCCTAAAAATTAGATACTGAATGCTTACATATCACCTGTGCTGCTATTGAAAGGTTAACCAAAATATAGTCAGCAATTCCTAAACGAGACATTTGGGGCTGAGACTGATTACCCCCATCTATCAAAATCGTTTTACACCCTGCACTATGTCCAGCTTCTACATCACTGAGATTATCGCCAATAAACCAAGAATTTGCTAAATCTATATTTTGTTCGCTAGCTGCACGTAAAATCAAGCCTGGTTTAGGTTTACGGCACTCGCAAGCAATTGCATACTCAAATATTACACCATTTGGATGATGGGGGCAGTAGTAGAATCCATCTAACGATAGATCCGTTTTTTCTAATATTTCATTCAATCGCGCTTCCACTCCTATTAAGGCAGATTCTGGGAAATAATCCCGTGCTACTCCCGACTGGTTAGTAATCACAATTAATTTATATCCAGCTTTGCTAAGTATTTGTAATCCTTCAATAGCACCGATTTTCATTTCGATTAATTGCGGATCAACATTGTTTGGTACATTTTCAATTAAAGTGCCATCTTTATCTAGAAATATCGCCGGCATTTGAGATTGCGAATTTAATTTGTTAGTTCGATGCAAAATTTTCTGATTTTTCAAAAAGTATATTTCCCCATCTTAAATCTAATACCACTTGCAAAAGTTTTTGCAACAAAATAATTGGCTGTGGGAGAGTACATCTGTACATTACAGTTTTCTAGCTGCCACTTGGACTCTTTACATCCTTGCGTATTATGGTTGGTAGTGTAACGATGCCTTGCCCTACTCTAAGAGCTATCGCCCACAGCCGAATGTCCAGTACTTCACCAAAGTTTACGCCCGTAACCTGGGTGTTCACTTAGCACCTGTCAAACTTTCAGAGCAAAAGTCAGTTTAGGGAACTTGTGGAAAAGATAGAGTTGTCAGAGATACAGTTAATTTCCAGTGGTTGCGTTGAGTTCACCCCTTTTCCCTTTTCCCAAGATTGTTTACACCTTGTGTCACTTTCGATTCTTCTTCTTGCTTACTGGAGTTGACCATTTGCATCAAGTGCTGATTTAGATAACTCTGCGCTGAGATATACAAACTTTCCCAAATTTCCAGGACTTACGCATCGTACATAAGTACTACACGCAATTTGGGTATAAAGCCATGTTTAGCAGCCAGCGATCGCTTTCTATGCCAATAAATTAAAGTTATGCAAAGCGCCTGAAACTACCAAATATCATAATCCACATTATGGTTAATTTGTACAGTGCGTAAGTCCTAATTTCTTGATTGCGGCTAATTTTTGTGCCGACTGTATTTCCTGCTGTTTTCTCCGATACCAAGTATTTGCGGAAATAGTTAGTCCATAAGTGTTGCAGGAAATCTTCAGCGAATTCGTTAAATGGCAGAATCCATTTATAGTCTTTATCCAGAAATACCCGATAGGACTCAATTATCGGTAATGCCAGGTCAGTTGGCGCACCAAACCCAAATGAATACTTGCTGTCAGGTAACAACGTAGTTTTACGTATATCAATTGATGCTAAATCGTTGGAACCTTTTCTTCTGGGGCTGCTGATATGTTCTTGGATTATTTCATACAGTCTTTGCTCTATCCACAGAGCTTGAGATAGCAGAGGCAGTAAAGCGGTTAATCTTTCGGTTTCTGCGTCTGTGATGTTACTTGGAAGACTCATCCCTGCTGGGTGTTTGGTTCGTTTATTGCCGTCGGGATTGTATTTATTTCTGTCGAGGCAGTAAAGCAGCTTCAGCAAATGGGTGACATTGCA
>NZ_JAIVFS010000176.1 GCF_020829645.1 Nostoc mirabile CHAB5784
ATTACGCTCTCAACTGAAAAAACACCATAAAGCCAGAATTGAACAATATCGATTTCGCAGAGATCCCAAGGGTTACTTGGCTAATTTAGAGAGTCGTCTTCTCTAGTAAGTTTTACCACACTAGGTTGAATCCACTACTACATGAACAGCCTTGTCCTTTGGGACTACTGGCAGTTCTACCGATAACTTGCTTAAACGTCTCGATAGGGTAGAGTGATCTGGCACTGCTAGTTCAATTCCCATGAGCATGAATAGCGATTCCAAAAACCCCTCGGCTTGTCGTCCTGGTAAATGAAACACCGATTGAATCGTTCCCATAGTGGCGATCGCCGTATCAGAGTAATAATTCGATGCTCCCTTTCTCCCAGTTTTCTGCTGGTTGCGCCACTGCTCGATTATCTCTTCATTTACCCAGAAGGTGATACTGCCTCGTTGCTTTAGAGAAGCATCATAAGCGTTCCAATTCCGAACTTTATACTGGGCTTTCGTCTTCATCGTTGAGCTAGGCAGCAAGAGAATATAGGCGACAGGTAAAATTTACCATTTTGCCTATTCACGCAACAACGCCGTTTTAGTGTATTCACTATGCAAGCAAAGAAGCGCTATGTTTGCGGTAAATTGCTCAAACATTGTATTTTTCATAGTTCACTAATTTTTCTCTGATATAGAAATAGAAGCTTGGCGTTGCAATAGATTTACTAACCAAATGTGGAATTGATATGTCACGACCTTTGATTTCACAATTTTCACGTTGTGATAAGTGGAAAAACCCTTGGCAAGCCATTGATGCTTATCGTTTGGTTAAAGATCAAATACCATCTGTCCAATTAGCTCTCGTGGGTGCAATAGAAGCTTTAGATGATACAAGATCTCCAGAAATTGTAGCTGAACTCCGAAACTATGCAGAAGGCGATCCAGATATACATTTAGGCGTTGCTGAATCATGGGATGATTTAGCCCAATTTGGAATGAATTTTTAAGGGTTTCAAACGCCAATTCATCCCGCACTTATGCAACGCCAGTTTTTCTAACACAACTATTCAAGGGAAGGTAGGAAATGTCTAATAGTAAAAGATTGACAGATAAACAGGTGCAGATAACAGTACCAAGATATGCCAGGCTGGCGGTAGCGGCAATGTTTTTCGTTCAAGGTTCCGTGTTTGCTAACTGGGTTGCACGCATTCCAACTATTCAAAATAAACTTGGGTTGAGTAATGGCGCACTCGGAGTTGCACTACTAGGTATGTCGATCGGTGCCGTAGTGTTTATGCCTATAACGGGGGGGGTGATTGCTCGTGTGGGTAGCCGCCCAATCACAAAAATAGCGGCGATAGCCTACTGTATGGCACTACCTTTACAAGCGTTAGCTCCGAACCTGGTACTATTGACAGTGGCTTTGGCGGTGTTTGGTGCCTTTAATGGAGCAATGCTTGTGGCAATGAACACACAAGGTTTTGCTGTTGAGCAACGCTACCATCGACCAATCATGTCGTCATTTCATGGTATACTTAGTAGCGGTTGCATGGTGGGTGCAATTAGCGGCGGAGTAATGGCTTCTTTAGGGGTTACTCCCGTTGTACACTTTATTTTTACTGCATTATTTCTGGGAATGGTTGTGGTTTTTGCATCACATTGGCTGCTACCATCAAGTTTCGACAGCGCCACTCAGAAACCAATGTTTGTTCTACCAACGCGATCACTTATTTTTTTAGGGGTAGTGGCGTTTTGCGTTTTGCTGGGAGAAGGGGCAATGGCTGACTGGAGCGCTATCTATCTCCAAAAAGTGCTTAAGACTGAACCCGGAATAGCTGCTGCTGGATATGCAGTGTTCTCACTAGCTATGGCTGTATGTCGCTTAACTGGAGATCGGCTGATTCAATATCTGGGTTCTGTATGGATGATACGCCTTGGTGGTATTATAGCAGCTGTTGGGCTAGGGATATCTTTAGTAACTGCCCAACCTATTGTTGCGATTATTGGTTTTGCCTGTGTTGGTGTAGGCTTTTCCTCCATTGTTCCGATTACATTCAGCGCTGCTGGCCATACTCCGGGCATGACCCCTAGTCTTGCTATCGCAGCAGTGACAACCGCTGGCTACTTTGGATTTCTATTAGGTCCACCCCTCATTGGATTCACTGCTGATTTGCTCACCCTTCGTGCTGCCTTAGGTATTGTTGTTATTCTAAGCGTAATCATCGCCGTACTTGCCCCAAAAGTCAGCAGCCCAAACTCTAAGAGGGTGTTTATAAATAAAAAATAAAGACCAACATAGTAATTCCCCCAGGACAGGTATTTTAAAAGAGACAGTCATAGTATTTGAATCGGGTGAAATGGCTCGAAAACCTTATCCTACAGACGTTTATGATGTGGAATGGAATTTAATAAAATCAATGATTCCAGCAGAACGTCAGCGAAAACGTGGAAAAAAGCGTGAAGTAGACATGCGGGAGGTAGTAAATGCGATCTTTTACATATTGCGTGCAGGTTGCTCGTGGCGAATGATGCCTCACGATTTACCTGCTTGTCTTACGGTATATTCATATTTCCGTCGCTGGGAGCGTAAAGGGGTATGGGAAAAAATTCATACAGTGTTGCGATCGCAATTGCGTCAGGTGGAAGGAAGAGATATAGAGCCATCGGCAGGAATTATCGACTCACAAACAGTTAAAACGACTGAGAAAGGAGGGGTCAAGGGTTACGATGCCGGAAAAAAGATTAATGGTCGCAAACGCCATATCCTTGTTGATACGATGGGTTTAATTTTGATGGTTGTCGTACATACAGCTTCAATTCAAGATCGTGACGGTGCAAAGCTTGTATTCGACAAAATTGACCACTTGTTCCCTAAACTACATTTGATTTGGGCAGATGCCGGATATGCTGGCTCGTTAGTCAATTGGGTTCGATATTTCATTGGTTGTGGACTCGAAATTATTAAACGTTGCGAGCGCACAGACGGGTTTAAAGTCTTACCTCGACGTTGGGTAGTAGAGCGTACGCTTGCGTGGCTTGGTCGCTATCGTCGTCTCAGTAAGGATTACGAATATTATCCTCAAACAAGTGAAACGATGATATATGCGGCTATGACGAATCTTATGTTACGTAGATTAGCCCGCAATCGTCGTTGCTCTACTGCTTAATATTTATTTTATAAACACCCTCTAAGAAATAAGGATTAATCTACGAAAATGGCAATGAACTCCATACGCAATATAATTTTTGACCTTGGCGGTGTTCTGTATGCTATAGACTTCGAGCGTACAGCTACTACGTTCAATGCCCTGGCTGTCTAATCGGTGTTGTTTGCAGGTAAGCTGAAAAAACATCTAGCAGCAGCCAGTCCTCAGTGATCGAAAAAAATCCTCGCCATCGCCCAAAAAGACATTTCCCGGATGCCAAACGAATAATTGTGAAATGTGAGCTAAATTCGTGTATACATTGCGACACCACATTAGTTAGTCTTCCATCTTGGCATATGAGTATAAAACTCAACGTCGTAGATTAGCGTTGGCCCAAGCCCCTCGCCAACGCAAACGTCGCCTTCATCATGATCCAACTCGCCAACGCAAACGTCGCCTTCATCATGATCCAATTAGCGTCATACAAGATTTAGTTAATCAACATACCGAACTTCTTACTGTGCTTGAGTCTCAAGCTCTGAAATACCAATTAGATAGCTAGGGGTACTACCCCCAGGAAAACCTATGGTTAACGGCTCGAAAGCAAACTTCCTTGCAACCGAGCCGAACCGAAAAAGTCACAATATTCTGGAGAAAAGAATCATGGTGTTAGTTAAGGATATTACCGATTGCGAAATCAGCCCAGTTCATTGAAAGCCTCTGATATATCAACCAGACTATTGTCATAGCTTGAAACAACTTTCAACTAGGCAATAACAGTTCATCTTTGCAACACAGTCAGGCAAAGTTAATAAACTAAGGCTGTTCTAAAAAAACTTGGGACTAGGTTACAGCCCTAAACCCAGATAACTGTTCAAAATTGAGGTTTTACTTATGCATTTACTTTACCTCATTCAGCAGGCTTCATCGCCTCTGATGATAATTGCCCTGTTGAATGTCTTACTCAGTTGGTTAATCCTCCGAATAGCGCAGGACTTTTACCACTGGTTAGCTCATGCCAACCTTCGTGGCTTAAAGTGGCTTCACGATTGGCACATAACTTGGCATCATCGCACCTACTTGAAGGAGTACGAACTACGTGTCTCTTATGAAGAGTTATCTCAAGCACACTGGTACAACGAATTTCCAGAAGCCATATTCATGTTGCTAGCAGTCACGGCACTAATAGCCTTCCTTTGGCTCTTAGATTGTCCCTACTGGTGGGCTGCTGCTTACGGACTGTACCATGCTGGGCGTTTTCATCTTTTGCGAGCCATCCAAATTGGACTTGGTGACATCGACTTATGGTACAAAGTAACGCCCGAACACCAAACAGCGTTCACGGCGAACAAAGATGGTAGCCCATTTTTCAAAGCACCACTCGGTCGCTGGAAAGTGAACGCTTTGTACCATCTTCCCCATCACGACAGAGCCGCAAATGCTTACTTCTGTGCGGCTTATCCCTGGCTCGACTGGGCTTTTATGACTGCCTATGACTTTCAAGGTCTGTCAGTGGCGATCACTTTTACGGAAAAAAATGCTGCTCTAGCTCAGAGCCTACAATCGGCCCTGCCGCTAAGCGAACGGCGAATTCACCTACATCCTATATAAAGCCAACCAACCTGCCCCTATAAGGAGCGTTTCCCTCCTAACTTCAGAGAGAAATAACTGCGATGCAATTATCCAAATCCGATATACAAATTATCATTACGAGTGGGATGAATCCTCAAACAATCGAGCAGCTTGTTTCCCAACACTGCGATTCTGTGAAAACTAATACTGACCTTGCTAATAAGGAGATCTGGTTCATTACTGACAACATCGAAGACTTTTTATTTGCGTTTGAGTTAAATATGAAAACACCAATCAAAACGGTGATCGTCAAACGCATAATTTTTTTCGCTACTCTTACTCCAAACTGGCAAAAGCAGTTAATCAACTACATTAAGCGGGGTCGTCGTATTCTATGTATTGCTGAAAAAGCTTCAGTGCGGCAAACCTTTTGGGTTCTTGTCTGGAAATACATTTTGTATAGAGAATTGGAAAGATTTTGGTCGCAAAGAAAACTATCTGTACTGAAATCAAGTCACAGCAGACATTTGGTTGATTAACGCTCTCCAAACTTAACGCCTTCATAAATTATGTGAATTGTCTCATAACAATTTGCTACTGGGACAGTTCACACTAGCTTCGGCTGTTTTAGGAAAGACTTTATAATTAATAGACAACTGTTAACAACGCATTAATACCAAGTCTAAATGAGTGTGCATAGAACTATAGAATAAAGAACATGGAAGATAAAGACTCATGAGGAAGCAATGGCACGCCCTTTCAATCTAGAAGTTCAAGAAAGTGCTGAGTATTTGTCAAAAAGCCTGAAAAATGCGCGGACAGCATTAGATAAAGAACGTTTACAAATGCTGTGGTGGATAAAAACAGAACAAGTAACGCAGCATCAAGAAGTGAGCCGAAGATTGGGCAGAGATGGGTCAACAATCACACGATGGTTACAAAGGTATCGAAAAGGAGGACTATCTTCTCTTTTAGAGGTAAAAACTGCGCCTGGGGCAACTCCTTTAATACAAGGTGAAATGCTATCACAACTAATATCAAAGTTAGAATCCCCCCAAGGGTTTAGCAGTTATAGGCAAATTGTGGAATGGCTAGAGCAAGAATGGCACGTCCAAGTCAAATACAAGACAGTTTACAGTTTAGTGCGCTACAAACTAGGGGCAAAATTGAAAGTACCTCGACCCATCAGGGGAGCAACGCGATTTTGTGAGGTTGGGTGAAAAAGGTGCGATCGCTAAAACTTGCATTTCTGTATGAGGTAATTTTATTTGCCATCAGAATACGTAATTGCACGAGAAATCATCTTGATGAGATATCTCAAAAAGATTGCTAGTAAATTATTTGACGATTATTTCCAAATATATCTGCAATAATTCTTTAAGACTTAGTATCAATTATGGCAGTAAATAAATTAAATGCCGAATTGAAGTATAAAATTTATCAGGCACTTTGGGGTTTGATAAACGAATTAAAGATAGAGTCAGAAAAATTATCCCAACTTTTAGCTATCCATTGACAACGGAGGTGCAACATAATTTCTGCGTTATCTTGAAGCCAAAACTTACTATTACCTTTCATACGTAAATTAACAACTTGACGAATTAAACTTTCAACAGCACCACTACCAAGAGGAAGTTTTTTAGCTCCAACTTCATTATATTTTAAAAGCCTCCGTCGGTAAGCTTTTAAAATATAATTTCGCTCTCGTAACAAATTTTTAAGGCGCTCTCCGGTTGCCCCCTGAATAAATTCGTCCATCTTTCTGATTAAATTTAGTGTTTGACCTTTTTTTAAAGTTTTTCGCGCCTTTTTAAACCATTGTTGACGCTCATTATTTGTGTTAAATGCAGCATCAGCAAAATCTTGTAAATGTGATGCGGCATGATAAAAATCTAATAATTGATAAGTGTCAGGTGGGCATTTTAACTTTTTTAGTAAAGGTGGAATATGTATCCAAATCCAATCTGCACCGTCTGCAATTAACAACACTTGTTTCGCCTGACTAATCCCTAAATTAACCAAGTACATCTCTAATATCTGTAAAAATCCTTGATATCCTGAATACGTTCCATCATTGGTAATAGGAATTTCTCCACTAATGATTTTTTTACCCTCCTCATTTACTACATAAATTGTTAATAACTTTGGCTCAATCCATTCTCCTGTAAAGCCTAAACGATTAGTCTTTACTTTACGCCTTCCCTTATTGTTAATCCGAATCCGGGTACGACCGCCATCCACAGCTTTTGACTTCACGTTGGTCTTTCAGAACATTATTTGTAGCTAAACTGCCCAAAGCTAAACTTGTTAATTTAGATTGGCGTAAATTTATGCCAATTTTACCAAAGTAATATGTTAGCCGTTCTATGCGTTTTAGGCTGATATTTATGCCCCAATCAATTAATGTTGTTCGCGCTGCCTCAAACGAGCCAGCAATTGCACCATATTGGGCAATAGTCGATAAGACGTTAGGGGTTAACCCTAGCCCTGTCAAGGTGACAAATAACCGGATAATAATGCCATGCGATCGCAAACTAAAAAGTAGCGGAGGAGATGGTGAATGCTGGGAGCAATATTTGAGCGTTTTATAAAAGAGAGTCCAATTAGTGTGATGGTTCGAGGGCTGATGGAAAGAGTATTCGCACCAGAAACAATCAATCGGATATTTGAGGAAAACGCTTCATCCCAGTACACGAGAGAACTACTTTTTTCCAGCATTGTGGAACTAATAAGTTTAGTAGTATGCGGGATTCACCCATCAGTTAGCGCCGCCTATCGCGCAAAAGCCGAAGAAATGAATGTTACTCGCACGGCTGTTTACGACAAATTAAATGGAGTCGAAACTCCAGTTAGTGCGGCGATTTTAAGAGAAACAGCCATCCCACTGGCAAGTTTGATAGAGTTTGTTGGTGGTAAATCACCACAAATATTAAATGGGTACAAAATCAGAATCCTAGATGGGAACTGTCTGGAAAAAACGGACCATCGCCTCGAAATACTGCGAACAATCGCCGCAGGAGCGCTACCAGGAAAGTCATTGGTAGTTCTTGACCCGGAATCAAGATTGGCAATCAACGTGTTTGCTTGTGAAGATGGACACGCCCAAGAACGTTCTATGTTTTCCGAGGTACTCAAAACTGTAAAAGAAGGCGAATTATGGATTGCTGACCGTAACATGTGTACCGTTGGATTTTTGTTTGGCTTGCATCGAAGTGGAGCAAACTTCGTGATTAGAGAACATAAATCAATACCTTGGGAGCCAATCACCTCATTACAAGCAGTTGATAGCGTTGAAACAGGAGATAAATTTATCGCAAACTGTTAGTTTGAGCGATGCAGGGGAATTCTTACGTGTGAGACGAGTTATATTGAAGCTCAAAAAACCAACTCGCAACGCTGAGAATGAAATCGCCATTTTTACAATGCTTCCAACTTCTGCTGTTAGCGCAGCAGTTGTCACGGAACTATACCTTGGACGCCGTAGCGTCGAGAATTTGTTTCAAACCGTGACGGAAAATTACGAGTGCCAAATTCAAACTTTGGGCTATCCAAAAGCTGCATTATTCTCCTTTTGCCTGGCATTAGTAGCTTACAACATTTTGGCAACCGTTCGTGGGGTTTTAGCGAGCGTACATGGTGTCGGAAAAATCGATGCTGGACTTTCTGACTACTACATGGTTGACGAAGTACAAGGTACTTATCGAGGAATGATGATTGCGATCGCTCCGGAGCATTGGAGTGTATTTGCCGATTTTGAACCCGAACAGTTTGCTTCTATTCTCCAAGATTTGGCTTCGAGGGTTCGTTTGAAGTCTTTTCTCAAACATACCCGTGCTCCAAAGAAGAAGAAAGATCCTCCAAAGTATGACCCTCAGCATCCACATGTTTCCACTGCCAAACTTTTAGCGACTGCAAAAAAGTCACCTTGACAGGGCTACCCTTTAACCTTTACCCCAAACCAAATTCTGAGTTCAAAATGCTTATCCGAACCGTATTGGGAGCGCACCCATACTCACTATCCCAAACCGAAATTGGTCTACTTGGTAAATGTTCACACACTTGTTGTAGCTGCCAAGTTGCCTT
This sequence comes from Nostoc mirabile CHAB5784, assembly GCF_020829645.1. Taxonomy (GTDB): domain Bacteria; phylum Cyanobacteriota; class Cyanobacteriia; order Cyanobacteriales; family Nostocaceae; genus Nostoc; species Nostoc mirabile. Next base: position 8,775 of record NZ_JAIVFS010000176.1, read on the forward strand.
CTGTATCGGGTTTTCCCAACTGCTAATTCGCTCATGTCTCAAGGGTAACGCCCAACTGCCTAAATCCTCTGGTATCCACGCAATGGTGCTATATCCCTGACCAATAGTAATCGGTTTATTTCCAGGTACTGTGGCGCTGCTGTGTTCAATTGTCCTCTCCTGTAAAGTTACCGCATCCGGGCGCGACCATGCAGTGTGGTCGCCTGCTAACAATGCAATACTGCTCGGTTAAGCATTTTTAAGTCGGAATTGGATTTGGGGAAAAGGTTAAAGGGTAAAGGTTAAAGGTTTTTTCTTTCCCTTTTCCCATTCCCCTTTTCCCCTTAACCGACAAGTATTGGCTAACAATGGACGGCTCTGCGTTGGCATCTGTTTAATGTATAAGTAGAACGAGTAAGAAAAACCAAACTATGTAAAGAAATATGAAATAGGCTTAAACCCTCTTTCCTTCTGCCTCCTGCCTCCTGCCTCCTGCCTTATCCTAACGATAAATATTCACCACGACCTACTTAACTGCATCAATTTTTGTCGCTGTGGTCTCTATCTTGTAATGCCTCGTAGATGCTTGGCCACTTACGTCTAAATATTGGTGATAGCGATAAATCTGCCAAACTGTAGGCGTTACGAGTCAGCAATATTGCATCCGTCAGTTCAAAAGTCACATCATGCGCTCTACCTAAATGCTCATAAGCGGCTTGACGAAATTCTTCTAGTTTGGCAAGTTTCATATTGGCAGGTGAGAGTTGGTGGTTCTTCTCTCATCTACAGGCGTTGGGGGTCTGTGTTAAGCGCAGACTGTCCTTCCAAAAATTTTATACTAACGACACGTACACTCCTTTGTTAACGATCGCCTGCTTTTAGTCTAGTTCGCGGTGCGAAACTCCAAACCTTTATGGCAACAGCTATACATCAAATATAAGCGCACCCATCCAAAACTTAACCTCTTAATTTATAGTACTTTTGAACTAAATATCTCCTCAGAGAAATCA
>NZ_JAIVFS010000177.1 GCF_020829645.1 Nostoc mirabile CHAB5784
GCGGCTACCTAGAACATCGAAGCAAAACACCAATTGGTATCCAGGTACTGTGGCGAGGTTGGTTAAAATTACACGACCTCTGTGAAGGTTGGCAGCTTGCAAAACAGACTTAACGGGAAAAGTCAGGGGAGCTAACAGGGGCTAACTGTTGGCGGGGTAAAAGTGTTGAAAGATTAGACCCTGACAAAATTCGTCTTGCCCTTCATCTCGACTGGGACGAGAACGAGTTCATCTTTTTTGAAGCTCAACACCCGGACTTGAGCCGATTTCCCTGGACAACCGAAGCCGCTTACTAATAAACCGATTTCTCCCCTACCTCTTCAAGGAGCCAACATGAATTTACCTTTAAATCAGTCCGTATTGTTGGAGTCGAGAACACTGAGGACTTCAGCTTTAACGAATTTTGAGAGCGACAAAGCTTTATCTATTCTCTCCAAGGCTAAAGCAATAATTTTCGCTGTCTGGAATGGTAGTGGTTGGGCCACCACTGCACAGATTGCAGAATACTTCGAGGTGAGTGAATCAGCGATTAAAGAATTGTACAGAAGCAATCAAGAAGAATTTAACCTCCAAGAGACTGAAACCCTTGTGGGGCAATCGCTTAAGGATGTTAGACAGACATTCTGTCTAAGTCCCAGAACACCAAAAGCGAGAGTTTTTAGTCCTTTAGGCGCTCTCAGGATTGCGATGTTACTACAACAATCGGAGGTGGCCGCACAGATCCGAACGATACTTATTGAAATCGTTGCAGCGATACCCAACACAATTGCATCTCAAAACCAAAATCATGTACCAGTCCTTCCTCCAGTCGAGCAACGGCTAGATACTTTTGTCAAAGCAATGAAGACTTTAGCCGAACTTACCGGTGGCAGACTCAACCCATACATGGAACAAAATTGCAAAGACTTCGCCGCCAATCTGATAGCTGACTACAACAAACAGTCACTCTCCGGCACACAAGAAAAGTGGCTTGGCGTAGTCAACTTTGCAGAGAGCGAACTTGGAAAAAAAGTCCCCCTGAGCGGCGCTCACTATCGGGGACACTTGGGCACATGGGTGAGAACATTCTACCCACACTTGGGCGATCGCCAAGAAACGCGATTGGTTAACGGTGTGCAACAGCCCATCTATGTCTACGCTTGCCACGAACCGGCTGTTGTGGCTGGGTTGACCAAAGCTATAGAAGAGTTCTTCGCTCATCCCAGTCCTGGTGCAGCGCTAAGGCAGGCGGGGGCTTTCGCTAGTAAGAAAGCTGTAGTTACTGCTTGATGGTCATCGGTCATCGGTCATTAGATATTGGTCATCGGTCATTGGTCAAGCACAGCGATCGGCCAGTAATCAAGAATTAAGACTTTTACAACAAAGGTAAATTTTACCTTGAGGGGAAAAGATATGGAACTCGGCTACTTCCAGAAAGATGTATTGATTGAAAAACTAGCTAAGAAATTCTACGCGATCCAAGGCTATGTAGTCCCCGAATCATATCGAATGCAATCAGCTACACATCCAGCAGAAAGAGCGTGTGTGGCTATGGCTTTGTTTGCTATTCAAGAATTTGAATCCATCGAAGATGAATGTTCAGATGAGGAGGTGGAGGAAGACGAATCAGTAACAGACAGCACAAAAAAAGTAATTACTTGGTTTGGTGAGTTTTGGAAATTTGGCGACAGAGAACAAATCAAAGAAAGAGTACAAGATTATATTATTAGCCTAAATTACCTAACTGAGACTGAATCAGATAAGTTAGGCGAGTGGACTTGGTCAGATTTTTCTAGTTTTAAAAGAATCACTAAAAAATATCCTATGCCGGAAGTAGCTGAAGCCCAAGTTGATTGGAAAAAAGTAGGAGCTTTTATTCATGAATTATTTGGGGTAAGTTTCCATGAAGACGAAGAATTAGAAGATGAGGAGGATTAAATATGAATAAAGAACAGTGGCTAACTCTTGGAGAAACACTATTTGGACAAGACAAGATGCAATGGATTTTTTTGTGTCCATGTTGCGGTCACATTGCTTCTGTCCAAGATTACAAAAAAGCTGGCGCTCCATCTTCTGCCGCAGGATTTTCTTGTGTAGGACGATGGATGCCAGTTTGTAAAGATGCTTTTGATGATAAGGATAAGCGCAAGATTCCTTGTAATTACGCTGGCGGCGGATTAATTAACCTGAATCCGGTTGATGTTGATGGAATTAAAGTTTTTGAATTTGGAGTTTGAGGCAGGAGATATGGAAGTCGTAGTCACAGTAGTTGAAAAAGTTGCATCTGTTGCCCATATTAATATCCCCGATAGCCTATCATTTGATGGAATCAGGCAACACATTGTTGGCTACTACAACAGTGGAGAAATGCAAGCAGATTTGAATATTTACCAAGTAGATTTTGAATCTATTAGCGCTCACATTGGTTCAAAAACCAATATTACTTGGCATCAAGGAGATACTTCTTGTGCAACCCGTCAGTATTACTTTTGTAAACTTGGAAGATTTACTTTGACTCTGTTAACTGATACAGAGCAAAACTTAACTCGTACAGAAGTTTACTTTGGGCATTGCAAGCAACTTATTTATACATCAGAAAAGGAGATATCCAAAGAATTAGCAACAGTCGAACTCCAAAATTTCTTAAGTGGATTAGCTGCTGAACTTCAGATTTTAAGCCACATTGAATTTAGTGAGGATTCAGTATGACTGGCACACAACTGCTGATACCACAACCACATACAAGTGCATCAACAGAAACTGTTGGTAGACATCCACTGAACTTTTACGAGTCTCCGTCGTGGTTTACTACTGAGTTATTGCGTCATGTCAGATTGTCTGGTGTGATTGGTGAGCCGTGTGTGGGGCATGGAGCGATCGCTTCTTTACTTAGAGTGTGGCCCTACACCAAGCAAATGTGGACGAACGATATTGATCCACATAAAGCGGCTGATTACCATCTGGATGCGACACTATCCGAGTCATGGGGTTCTTTGCCAGAGTGCGATTGGATCTGTACTAATCCACCATATTCGGAGTTTGCTGCACCAATTATCAAGAATGCCTACCAGAATGCGCGTGTAGGTGTCGCTGCTTTTTTACTTACCAGCTTTCTCGAACCTTGTGACGACCGCGCGGATTTCTTGCAGCAATACCCACCGTCACTTGTTCTAATCATGCCGCGCTTCTGCTTTCGGAAAGACAAACGGGGTACTCGTTGGGCTACCGATAACGTTACCATCTCATGCTTTGTGTGGGACAAACGCGCAACAAAGCAGCAAATTATTATTCGTCCCAAGTCTCAAATCGTTGGGTTTTACAAAAATCCAGAACAGGCTATTTCACAAGAACGGGCAGAAGAAATTGTTCAAGCGATTGCTAAAGGAGAATTATGCAACAACTAACTTTATTTCCCGAATCTGCTCCTACTTTACCAGTCAACTATTATCCAGAATTTCTGAACAAGGAAGAAGCCGACGAACTTTACCAACATTGCCAAGGACTGCAATGGCAGCAAAACCAAATCAGGATGTTGGGTAAAACTATGCCCGTTCCGCGTCTGGAGTGCATTTACGGGGATGAGGGCTGTGATTACCTTTACTCCAAAAGTGTATTACTCAAACCACTGCCTTGAACTTCATCGCTAGCCCAACTGCGAGATAGGATTACTGCTGCTACTGGCTACAACTTCCGCATTGTCATCGGCAATCAGTACAGGAGTGGCCAAGATTCTATCGGCTGGCACTCTGACAGCGAGGCATCAATGGGATTTAACCCTGCGATTGCTTCTATAAGCCTGGGTTCATGTCGCAAATTCCAGATAAAACCCATCGGCGGCAAACCAACGGATTTCTGGCTCGAACACGGCAGTTTACTCGTGATGCACCCAGGCTGTCAGTCTACACATCTTCACCAAGTTCCCAAGACCAACAAAGTGGTTAGCACACGTATTAATTTGACTTTTCGACCGCATACAGGGAGAAGGATCTGAAGAAGGCAGCTTGTTTTGAGTTTCAATCCAATTTTCCAAAATGGTGTATTATATTCCTCGCTTAGTTCAGATGTACTATTGTGTCTGTTTTAAAGCCAATCACTCCAACTAACAAGATATTTCTCATCTGACGGCTGAACTAAAAACAACAGTCCTTTAACCCGTGTCTGCGTAACAAACCTTAAAAGCGGTATGACCATATACCGCAAAATTCCCATGCGTCAAAATATTAGAGGGAATATGACATTTTTACCGACCGATTCTCAAGCCAAGCACCTACAAGAGTGGCTCAGTAGCGGGGTTGACGAAGAAATCTTTCATCTGAATGTGCGATCGCTGTCTGGGACTTTACCCTACGAATATCTGCTCTACAGTCCCAAAATCTCTCGTCGCAACGATGGACGACTGCGCGATCGCGATTTAAAGAAATACCAGCACATTGAACTAGGCGGCTGGTGGTGCAGTGGAGTTGACCCGCTCAACAACTACGTCCTGATGATGTGGGGCTGCTTCAAACCCGACCATCCCCGACGCGACCGCCAGAAGATCCACAAGCTCATCAAGTACGAACACCCATTTAGAGAAGAGACACGCGCTTTCTTCCTCCTAGTGCCGAATCGCATTTGGGTGAAAGTCTCCAATCGTAGCGGTATTCCCATTACTGAAGAAGACCTACAGCATCCTGGTGGCTTCTGGCACTGGGTTTGGCAACATAATGTACCAGTGACCATCGTGGAAGGTGTCAAGAAAGCAGGGGCATTACTGACTGCTGGTTATGCTGCGATCGCAATTCCGGGAGTAAACGCTGGATACCGCACACCCCAGGATGAGTACGGTACTGCCATCGGTAAACCAAACCTCATTCCCGACTTGAAACATTTTGCAACACAGGGGAGACAGGTTAACATCTGCTTTGACCAGGACAACAAACCTGAGACAATCCAGCGAGTCAGAACCGCCATCAGTCGCATGGGACGGCTGCTGGTAAACGAGGGTTGTTCGCTGCGAGTGATTGATTTACCGTTAGGGGCAGAAAAAGGGGTTGATGATTTTATCGTTGCCAAAGGTCAGCCGACATTTGATGCACTCTACAACACTGCCGTTGCACTGGAGTTGTGGGAAATAAAGCTGTTCACTCTGTTGACCTATCCCCCTGCCATTACACTCAACCAAAGATTCCTGGGTCAGTTGCTCGTACCCGAAGGTGAAAAGCTAATTATCCTCAAAGCCCCCAAAGGCACTGGTAAAACCGAATGGCTTGCAACTGAGGTGGCGAAAGCCCATGACCAAGAAAGACGGGTATTAATTATTACCCACCGCATCCAGCTAGGTGAGGCATTGTGTAACCGCTTCGGTGTTAACTATGTTACCGAAGTCCGCACGAATGAAACAGGCACATTATTAGGATACGGGGTGTGCGTTGATTCATTGCATCAAGAAAGTCAGGCGCGATTCAACCCTAATGGCTGGGCGAATGATGTCATTATTATCGATGAATGTGACCAAGTTTTCTGGCATTTGCTTAACTCTGGTACTGAAGTGCAGAAACGTCGGGTATCTGTTCTCAAAAACCTCAAGCAGTTAGTGCAGAATGTTTTGGGCAGCAGTAGGGGAAAGATTTACCTGTCTAGTGCCGATGTTTCTGACACAGATGTGAAGTATGTTTTATCACTCGCTGGTGAATATCGAGTTAACCCGTTCGTCATCGTCAACAATTATCGTCACGTAGCCGGAAACTGTTACAACTATTCTGGTAGTAATCCGAAGAATTTGATTGCTGCTCTTGATCGGGCGATCTTCATTGGTGGGCATCATCTATTGTGCTGCTCTGCTCAAAAAGCTAAGTCTAAATGGGGAACCCAGGCGCTTGAGGAACGTTTTCGCCGCAAATTCCCACACTTGCGAATCTTGAGAATTGACAGCGAATCCGTTGCTGATCCATCTCATGCAGCTTTCGGCTGTATCGCTCATCTGAACGAAATTCTCACCCAGTATGATTTAGTTATTGCTTCTCCAAGTTTAGAAACTGGGGTATCCATCGACATTCGAGGGCATTTCAGCGCTGTTTGGGGGATTTTTCAGGGAGTGCAGCCGGTTAACTCTGTGCGGCAAATGTTGGCAAGGGTTAGGGAGACAGTTGACCGTCACATTTGGGTAAGAGAGTGGGGGATGTCGGTTGTGGGCAATGGTTCCACATCCATAGGGGGATTACTCAGAAGTCAACACGTTGCCACACAAGCGAACATTGCGCTGTTATCGGCGGCGGATAATGACGATTACAGCTTTGTTGATCAGAATTTTCAGCCCGAATCTTTGCAGACTTGGGGCAAGCGTGGCTCTGTCATCAACGTAGAGATGCGGCGCTATAGAGAGTCTGTGCTTGCGGGTTTGGTCGAGGATGGTTATACAATTATCGATGCCGACGATGCTGATGACGATGTGAGTGGGGCTGTAATCGAGTCGGTTAAGGCGGCATCTGTTGAATTGTATGCTGCGGAGTGTAAAGCGATCGCGGATTCTTCAACCATCTCTGATGCCGAACTCAAGAAGCTCCTTGACACAAGGGCGAAAACGAAAACCGAGCGACACCAGCAACGCAAGGCTGAATTGTCCCGTCGTTACGAAATTGATGTAACCCCTGATTTAGTCGAGAAAGATGACGACGGCTGGTATCCTCAATTGCGGATGCACTACTATTTGACGCTGGGGCGGGAATTTCTAACCAACCGTGATGCGAAACGGGCTAAGGCGCAATTAGAGGCAGGAGAGAATTCGGTTTGGAAACCAGATTTTAACAAGGGGCAGTTATTGCCTGCTGTGTTGTTACTGGAAAATCTCAATCTGTTGCAGTTTATTACACCAGACGTTCAGTTGCGGGGGTCTGATGAGAAGATGCTGAAGTTTAAGGCACTGGCTGTTCAGCACAGACACGTTATCAAGAATTACTTGAATGTGACTATCTCAGAAAAACTTACTTCCATAGCGATCGCTCAGAAGTTACTTGCCAAAATTGATTTGAAACTGGATTATGTTGGTCGATTGGGCAAGCGTGAAAATCGGGAGTGCGTTTATCGGTTTGTTGCCCCTGATGATGAGCGTGATTCGGTTTTTCGCCAATGGTTCAATCGGGATGAACTGTTTCTTAGTGAGTCGGTGTCAGTCACTAATAATATAGAGTTCCCAACACAAGTGACTGGCACAATATCAGATGACATTCCCCAAACATTTACCCAGGAAGATCCTGAAGTCCTTGGATGGAAGGGGTTACACCTAAAGCTGCGGCAAGGACTCGGCAGTGTTGGACAGTTCTACCAACAGCTGGAAAACCAGCTTGGTGAGGCTGTTGGAATTGCTGATGGTGAGCCTTACTGGAATGCTTATCTTGGGCAGTGGCAAGTTTGGGTTAAGTTTGGGAGCGACTGTAGGTCTGTGGTGTGCGATTGGTTGGTGGCGGTTGGCTAATCTGATTAGGTGTCTGTTGTGGGTGAGTGGTAAATTTGGCGCAATTCTTCAATTGTGCTGGCTGCTTCCAGTCCTGTAAGAACTGCTCTCAATTGCTCCACACCCTCAATTGTTGAAATTTCTGGTAATAGGCTTGACCCATCCGTACCAAATTTCAGTTTTAAACCCAATTTAATCCCTTCTAACAATCCCTGACGAATACCACTGCGCTCAAAAGAAGTAACATACTGCATACGTTGCTCTGACTCCAATTGCTCTACTTCAAAAAGAAACTCTCGTTCTAAATCTAATGGTAGCGTTAGCATCCAGTCTATAAAAGCCAATAAATTTAGAATATCCTGACGCTCAAATCCTTGGTTATACAGTCGTCGCACTAAAGCCAGCTTGGATTGCTTGCGCTGTAACCTATCATTACGGGTTTCTAATGCCGCTAAATGTGCCATTACTACTGTAGCAAACGGGTTACGACTAGCTTCTAATTCAGACTGTCTTTGTTGATAGTCTATCAGTTTGATCACTGGAAATTGAAAATTCACACTACAACCGAACAACTCATAACCAAACTGATTCGGTCGCCAGTTGGCACGTTCATCACCTAACACTGCCAAAGATACCACTGGACGTTTATATCTATCATAGATTCGATAGTTGTAGGTGTACATTCTTCTCCCAAAGTTCGACTCTTCCTGGGATTGGATTTCCACATGAATCAATACCCAGGTTTCTGAACCATCTTTGAGATAGATTTTTACGAGCTTATCTGCCAGTCGGCTTCCAAGTTCTGCATCACGCACTACCTGCTCTAATTCTTTGTCCAAAAACTCAGGCTGTCGTGTCCAGTCTATTTCTCCATGTACTTGGGGGAAGAAAAACAGCATGAACTCTTCAAAATACAGTTGTAGTATCTGTTTCCACGGCGAATCATATTCGGTTTGACGGTTGGTATTGGTCATACTCGTTCATCTCGAACTCACGCCCCTGATTGTATTACTACTTGTGAGCCAGTGTATGATTTGAGAATTGTGTTGAAGTTGCTTACCAATTAATCTTAATCTGGAAAGTTTTCTTAATCCCACAGATAAATCGAAGAAGAAAATATGTTTAATGTGAATTCATTAGAGTTACCTTTTACCAGTTTGAATTAGGTTGGGCGAATGAGCGCACTGCTTCACTCACCCTTGAGACAACAAATCATCCAGCTATGTCTTTACCACTCAAGTAGTTCATAGCTCTGGGTTTCCTCTTGCCTATAGGGACTATTTTGGATTGCTTGGGTGCTTGTGGCGGACGGCATTGCTCACAGTAGAGTGGTCGGACACCAAAGGTTTCTCGTTGTGTGGGCTGTTCGCATTGCTTACATACAAAGTTGAAAACGCGAGTATGAATTTCCCGCTTGTGCGCTCTGACGGTATACTCTCGGACTTCAATAGTTTTGCTGGGCATCGGTTCTGTAATCGGTGTTCTATTTATAAGGATAATTTCTAGGCATCAATATATTCATGCACCATTTGATTGAAACAGGGATAATTGCCCAGGTGAAATATTGCCTCGCCCGAATCGGATGGGTCGAAGTCGTAATGGTGTACTTGAAGGTTATAAACCCGGCGTTGGGATTTCGATAGCTCTGATGGGTTCTCGCCAGGGCGCAAGCAGAGGCGATTGCAACGAGAACAGCGCCAATTGGAGGCATCTTTAACAGCAGTGGCGATTTGTTTCCAATCTTTGGAGTAGTAAAAAGGCTGATCTAAATTCTTCAGGCAAGCGCAAGCCAAGTAGACCGCGTACAACTGCATAAAACTAAGAAGGTAAAAGGGGAAAGGGATAAAAATTTCCTTTCTCTCTTCCTTTTTTACTAATAATTTATTCCTAGCCTCCAACTGCTCAACGGAGGCTAACTTATTTCCTGAAAAATAGTGAACGTTATGTGCCTGTTTGATAGCTAATAAAGCTCACATATTAGCTTCGCTTTTTCAAGAGTGAAAATTAAAATCATATAGTCCAATGGTACAGCAACTTTTCACTCAAGGTTCTTTATTCGATTTGCAAACAGTAATCGATTATGGGCAGTCAGTTATTAGCTAGCGTGGCAAAACTTACTAGAGAAGAGCGGAAATCCTGTAATCTTGACCTTGTAGCGAAATAATGGTGCAAAAACTTGGCAAGAAAAAGTTTAAAACCAGAGGCAACATCGTTTGAAGTACTCGA
>NZ_JAIVFS010000178.1 GCF_020829645.1 Nostoc mirabile CHAB5784
GATTGCAGTTGAGCAACTTCATCTTCACTCAAGTCAACGATGTACTTCTTTGCCATGTTCCACCTCGTTTTTGGCTATTTTACCAATTAGAGGTTTTACTTAGCAAAGTTACCTTGGCAGACTACTAAAACTGAAACGTCGTCCGAATGGTGCCAACAAAAATCGTGTCATTATTGCTGTTGTGATCGGGGTTGATAATAGCAATCACACCAGGGGTAATTGAGACATTATCGTTCACTTGCAATCGATATAAGGCTTCAAAATGCAATGAGGTGTTGCGATCTATTACCCCAAACTCATTGCTGATTACTTTGGGGGGTTGTCCAAAGACAAAGCCCAATAGATTGCCTTTTTTGCCCAAATCTGGGAATCCAAAATTAACAGCATAGTAAAAAATCTCAGCGCTGGGATCATTGGGGATATCTTGTGCCGATGCTTGGAGATATCCTACCCAGCCCCCTAATCTGAAGGCAGGGTTGACGAGCCAGGAAGCTGCAAGACTATAGCTATTCCCAACAATGTTTTTACTGGCTCCATTGAAGGGGTCATTGGTAATGGTACTACTTGTACTGATATCGATCGCATTCAAAGAACGAGCATAGGTTAAGCCAAAACTTAAGGATTTCGTAGGTTTTAATGTCAGTTGTGCTAGGGCAGAGTAGGAACCATCAAATAATCCAGATCCCGCAGTCGGGTTGTTGGCTTCACTAGCAAGATAAACCAGTGCCAAATTGATGGCTGAGTTGAAGTTATAACTGATACCAATGCCTGTCCCACCTGTTTCTTCACGATAGATAGGGCTGCGAATCCCAAATGCAGAAATAGAACCTCTGCCATCACTTCCCAATAAAGGGTTAATGGTATCGACCACATCAAATAACGTACCTTGAGCGATCGCACTCACCTTAACAGCAGACCCGATGGAAAATTGATAATAGAGTTGATTGAGAATTAACTGATTACCTGTATCACTATCAAAACTGAGGCGAGCCATATTTGTGCCTGTGGCTTCCCTAAAGTTGGGAATATTGCCAGCCTGAAATCGAATTCTCAGTAAATCTTGCCCCGTAAAACTGGTGTTAAATATCAACCGCACGCGATCGCTAAAAATGATATTATCACCGACCTTACCCCTGGAGCCAGGTGTTTCTCCTGCTGGTACAGCTTTATCATCGCCAAATGCACCACTCACCGCAAAAACTACTTCTCCAGTAAATTTTGTCGTCGTCGAGAATTGCTGAGACTCGAATTGATCTGTGCGTGTTGCTAAGGAATCTACCCGTCCACGCAATATTGAGAGTTCTGCTGCAAATTCCTTTTGAAGTCTTTGCAAAGTTTGTAAATCTTCTCTCTTAATCACATCTGCTGTCGTACTTTCTAGTAGCTGATTGAGCCGAGCGAGACAAGCATTCAACCCGACAGCAAATTCATAGCGAGTGATTGAGCGATTGCCTTGAAATTTTTGATCGGGATAACCAACAATGCAGTCGTAGCGATCGACTAATGCTTGTAATGCTTGAAATGCCCAATCTGTAGGCTGCACATCAGTAAGCTGATTCACAGATGTGACTTGCTCGGGCAACGTATCTTTGGCAGTAGCAGACCTAGAAAGGCATTGCTGAGTAAGGCATACTCCAAAGATCAGAGATGACGAGAGAATTAATTGAGAAAAAAGTTTCATTGAGAACAACCACCTTAGAGACACCAGATTGTTCGGCAATTTTTTACCAAGAAGTAGTTGTCACCGCTATGTTTCAAGTAAAGTTGATAACCTAGCGATGACAATACCAACTCAGTTACACACGAGCTAAAATAGACACTTTCTCATTATTTACTGGGAGATCCAGCACTTGAGTTTGCTGCATAGCTGGTCATCAGGTTTTTGTAGTCAGGAATAAACCCTGCTAAAAGACTACCTAGCCCTTCAATATCGTTACGCCAGTCACGGTGCAATTCACCCACAACGCTAAACCAATTGACCAATTGAACTCCAGCACGAGACATTCGATCCCAAGCTGCATAGCGACAGGCTTCATCAAAGGTTCCAGAGGCATCGGTGACAACAAAAACGTCATAACCTGCCTCCAATGCCGAAAGCGCACAAAAAGTAACACATACATCGGTGACAATCCCGGCAATGATTAATTGCTTTTTGCCTGTGGCTTCTACTGCTTTCACAAAGTCCTCGTTGTCCCAAGCGTTGATCTGTCCGGGGCGGGGAATAAAGGGAGCATCGGGAAACTTCTCTTTCAGTTCAGGGATGATGACACCATTGGGGCCATCCTCAAAGCTAGTTGTCAAAACTGTAGGCAGGTTAAAAAACTTGGCTGCACTTGCCAGTGCTAACACATTATTTTTGAAGTCGGCTGCACCAATATCACGCACAAGTGAGAACAGTCCAGTTTGGTGATCGACCAGCAGCACCGCAGCATTATTTTTGTCTAACCGGTTGTACTTGAATGTAGACATGAGTTATTGATCCTAATTTGAGTTATTGGGAATGAGGAATTGCAGAATGCTCTAAATAGCTTATGGCGTAAGCTGTTGCGAGATGGACTCAGTGTCCCAACGCGCCTAAAGGACGCAGCGAACGCCGTCTGCGGGGATTTTGAGACCGATGAGGTAGTCAGCGACGATGTCGTTGACACACGCATTGCCGACGGTGAGGGCTACACCGTGCTGTTCGCCATCGACGGTCAGCAGGCTCGCGCCGAGCGTCTTGGCGAAGCTGATGCCGCCTTCGTGCCATGCCTTGCCATATTCAGAGCCGCCGCGAATGTTGGCGATCGCCATCGCCTAAAAGGAAGGTCTGACCGCAACCGATCGGATTCGATTACCTTGTTCAGGTTTTGTTCTCGTAGGTGATCAGAAAAAAATTTCACAGTAATCGATTCCTTTTACGCTGCATTGCTGGTTTCATCCTTGACTTCGGTGAATGCTTTTAATTCAACCATCTTGCCGCCGCGAAAGCGCCAGACATCGCAGTACGAGTAATGAGTCGCCCTCCCGTCTTTGTCCTTCAGGGTGAAGTCGCCCAGTGCCGTGACGAAATCCCCCTCAGCGATTAAGTTCGCAACGATATTCAAAGGCGGTTCCACATACTCTGTTACCATCCATTGACGAACGGCTTCTTTTCCGTTCAGGGCTTGTCGCCGACAAATGTCCATTCCGTGTCGTCGGCGCAGAACGACAAGAATCCTTCATAGTTGCCTTGGGCGATCGCCGCGTTTGCCGCTTCTAAAATTGCTTTATTGTTCTTTGACATCTGAATCTCTCCTCTGTTCAAAGCAACAAAGTGGTGTGAGTTGTTATGCTGTTGCCCCTCACTGGTTTACTTCTAGGGACTGGTAAACGGCTTACATTGAATCGCCTTCACATTTCGCAGATAGTCCAACTGTGGCTCGAAGTCAGTCGGACAGAAGACATAAACATTGTCCTGAGATCGGCTAATGACTAAACGGTAGCTGGGTGGAATCCCTTCAGAACTTTCGATCACTTCGATTCTGGGAATCACTTGTGAACTGACTTGAGCCAGGGATGGAAAATTGAACAGTAGGAGTACGCCGAACAGAATTGTGATTGCGATTGTGGTTGTAGTTGTGATTTTGGTTGAAAGAATCTTTCGGTTCATTAGAAATCTTCTGTGGCTTATGGTTGTGTAATGTTCTGTTGTTTCCAGGGAAGCGGGGATCGATAGGGGTTTTCGTGCATATCCAGGACTTCCCAGGTGGTTGGATTGACTCGCCCTGTAACTGGGATTCTGTATCGTCTCTGGAGATCGCGTACCGCAGACGCTGTGACCGCACCAAAGATGCCATCGACGAGCGCCTCTCTTGGATTGCCTAACCTCACACCTGCGGCTCCTAAAAAGCCATTGTCTTGAAGGATGCGCTGTAACAATTGCACGTTTCTGCCGCGATCGCCTTGGCGCAAGGTAGGTAAGGTTAAATCAGTGTAGGCAGTGGCGATCAGAATGGGGGAGGTTTGTTGTGGAGGAATGCGGTGTGCGATCGCGGGATGAGTGAATGAACCTCCGAGCAATCCTGTTGCGATCGTTAGTACTCCGAAAATGAGTTGAGGTTTCATGATTGTCCTCCTGATGGGGATTGGTTTTATTTCGCATCAATTTGCGTCGGAGTGATTACTCCACTCGCTTTGAGACCTGCAACGAGGTCGGTCACTTGACGTTGAGCCTCTGTACTCAGGGAGTCAAAGTCGTCTAAGAAGAATTGACGTTCTAGCGTTAACTTCCGGGTATTGAGCAACCCTTCGATCTGCCAACCTTCGTCGCATTTCGTTACGACGTATAGCGGCAGCGAATCTCGTGACGGTGAAGTTTCAGTTTGTCCGGGCAGTATTACCCTGATAACTACGTACATGAGCGCGAGTTGCGAGTTCACGAAGCGGACAAAATTCACCTCACCCTCCAGGCATGTTCCTTTGATAACTGTGTCGAACGCTTGCTGATGAAATGCAGCGATTTCTTTTCGACCCTTGAGATGTGTGCCCTCGAACGTGAGGAAATCGGCAGTTTTGCTGAACGGGGCAGCAAAGCCTTCCCCGCTACCTCGATTCCAAGCATCAATCATCTGGTAAAGGAAAGCACGGATTGCCGACTCGTCAGCATTAGTGGTGGTTTGAGCTGTTTGTGAATTCACAGTCTTGAGTTCTCCTTTTAAGTAATAGACCAGTTTTCGAGCAGCATAAATTGTGTTATTAACGCTTGCAAAACTCACGGAACAATTGCAGTCACGCGAATTTCAATCCGCATCGTGGGTAGTCCAAGCGCCGCGACTCCTACCTGTGTCCAGATTGGAGCGTGGTTGGGCATATAATGACGAAATAGCTTGGACATCACTTCGTTAACCTCCGGGGGTAACCCGCCAACATGGTAAGAATTAACGTGAACCACATGCTCCCAACCCGCACCAGCCGTCGCCAAGGTTCGCTCGACGTTCCGGAACGCCTGAGCAATCTCGTCTGCAAACGATTCGGTAATTTGCAGATTGTCATCCCAGCCGCCTTGCCCTGATATCTCCACTCGATTGTCAATTTTTACCGCTTGCGAGTAATGCAATTGATTTAACAGATATTCCCCATAACCAGGGGTAACAAAAAACTTGGGCTTATTCATGGTGTTCCTCATGTAGTACGTTTGACTCTATCTCGCGTTGCTGAAACGAGTTTGTTTCGGCATCATCCGATTTAGACCCTAATGTTCAGAATTCACTTGCCATGTAATCACAATGATTTCTGCAAACAGTAAGACAACTATTAGCCGCGAAAACGCTTGTAAAATGGCTTCCATTGCCCAGTTCTGACTCTGAACTTCCCAGAGCATCGAAACAATATTGAATCCAATCACCAACCAGGGTAGAATTACCGATGAATTCCGCCTGCGATAGAAGCGAATCGCTGTCTCACGCCAAAATGGAAAGGTACTGAGAATACAAGCAATGTAGGACGCTCCTGCACTAATGAACAAGCTTGTTTGAAGACCCGAAGGCAGGTTTGGGTATCCAAGCGCGATCGCCGTTAGACAAACTCCCAGCGCCAGATACAGGAAAGTAAACAAGGTAAATTGTTTCATTCTTTGTAAATAAAGCTCAGTGATAATCTATTCCTAGGTGGCTGACATGACTCAGCCGATGAACAACAATTAGTCCACATGCAGCACAGCCTTACCTGAAAATCTGCGCCCGATCAAATCAGCCGACGTTACGTCTGCTTCACGCCACGAAACTGCTCGATCAATATGCGTTTTGAGCCGCCCCTGCTCAACTAACCTCAGCAGACGAGCCAGCCCAGAACTAGCACTTTCCAGCTCTACTTCGGTGTACAGCGTGAACCCGTAAAGCGTGCGCTGTCCTCCATTCTCGGAATAAGAAGTCTGCTAGGGACAGCTTCATCTCGTTGCCGCTGCTACTGCCATAACAAACGCAGGTGCCTCCTTGAGCCAAAAACGCAGTTAGCTTCCCGACCAATTCACCTCCTACTCCATCGACAATCAGTCGATAAGGCGCGAACTGCTCGGCTTCTTGCCCAGTCTCGGTCACCACCACTTCATCCGCGCCGTAATCTCGCACAAATGCTTCTTGCGCTGGCTGACGAATTTGGGCAACGACGCTGGCTCCCATCATCCGAGCAAGCTGCATGGCGAAGAGTCCCACTCCCCCTGTTGCCCCTGTGGTCAGCACCCGACTTCCTAGTAAACGAGATCCCTTTTCCACTGCATACAGTGCTGTTAACCCCGCGACGGGCAGTGTGGCGGCATCGGTATGTGATATGCTTTGGGGAATAATAGCCAGAAAGCGAGTCGAAATTGCTACATATTTTGCCCAGCCCTCCGAGCGGATAGAAAGGGCAACAATTTTTGTCCCTGTGGGTGGACCACTACCGTCCTGTGCCGTTTGTTCAACAACGCCAACGACATCCCAGCCAATTGGAGTGCCCAGTGGATCGTTTTGCGATCGCTTAAGTTCGCCCCGATTCATCGAAAATGCCTTGACGCGAATCAAGCACTCGTTAGCCTTCGGAGTAGGAACTTCAGTGTCTTGAAAGGTGAGGTTGCCAACGGCATCTGGTGAACTCACGAGTCTACGCATCGCAATTTTCACGAACAAGCATTCCGCCCCAGTCTCGCGAATCAAATCAGCAGTTTCTTCACCTTTTACACCGCGTATGTCCGAGAAGACCACTTTGGCTCCAGCAGCACCGAATGCGATCACGGTTGCTCTGCCAATTCCCGATGTGCCTCCTGTAACTAACGCCACTTTATTTTGCAGTATCATCGTGCTTCTCCTGTTTCAATCGAATATGAGCTTCGGCGCAAAATCAAACTCCGATCCGTCCTATCAGCCCATGCCAGCGGCTACCATCACCGGGATTGTGGGCAGGTTGAAAACGACGTGAACAACGACAGAGGGCCAGACCGAGCCGCTGCGGCGAAAGATATCGGCAGTGGCTAGACCCGCTACTACGGCTGCGGGAAAGACAATGTTGATGCCGTGACCGAGGGCAAAAATCACGGTGCTACCCACGACCCCGATGAACGGGCCGTAGCCCAGCAGTGCGTTAGTGATGACACCCCGGAAGAGCAACTCCTCACCCAGGGGCGTGACGATTCCGATGAAAAATGTCGCTAAAACCAGAGATAAAACTCCGCTGCTACCCCCCTCTGCGTACACACCCTGGACATTGTTGGTGTTCCCGGTGATCTGAATCCAGCCCAGAACTGCCAGCCCCTTGAGTACGAAGGCAACCAGTCCAACTCCGATCGCAATGAGCAACCAGCGCTTAGAGACC
Organism: Nostoc mirabile CHAB5784; assembly: GCF_020829645.1. Lineage (GTDB taxonomy): Bacteria > Cyanobacteriota > Cyanobacteriia > Cyanobacteriales > Nostocaceae > Nostoc > Nostoc mirabile. Next base: position 7,306 of record NZ_JAIVFS010000178.1, read on the forward strand.
GGACGCACACCGAAGGCGTTCAGGGAACGAATCCGCAGCCGCACAGCCACCGCGAACGCGGTTAGCGTAGCGACACCTGTCCACGAAGTCAAGATCAGTCCGTAGACCACGGGGTCAAGACCGAGCCGCTTGAGCTGCGAAACACCGACGAACCCGACGATCGCCAAGACGACAAGACCCACAATGATCTCAAGCCAGCCTGGACGGGAAACCTTAAGCTGAACCGAGGACGCGGCGGGGAGATGTCCTGGCTGCTGCGAGTAGTTAGAAGGCACTTTAGACATGATAATCAACTCCTTTGATCCATTTGCTGATGGTTCTACGAACTGACGAGATCACCGACGACCCTTCTGATGGCTCTGGAAAACGGGTTCGGATGCCTCGTCGCGTTTGAACACCTTGTAGGCGATCGCCAGGAACATGGGTATTGCAACCAGCACTGATAGCGCCCCGTAGGTGGCGTGATACTTGCTGATTGTGAACAGAGTCGGTGTGGTCACAGCACTTCCAGTTATGTTGAACAGGAGTATGCTGCCGATGTTGTTCGCGAAGTGTACGCCGATGGCGAGTTCAGTGGTTCCGTCAATCAACGAGACCACAGTCCACAACAGACCCGGAACGAGGAAGTAGTTGGAAAAGACCGTCAGCCAGCCACCCGCGTTAGCGTTCGCGCAGCGTTCCGAAGGAAAGCTTAACGAAGTTATCGCCTCCGGGTTGCCAAGGTGCGGCAGCGTGAAGATCACGGCTGGCACGATCGCCAGAAAGACACGGTTACTCCAGATGAGGCTCGCACCCTGCACGATGTATCCACGGAAGAAAAGCTCCTCGGTGGTGGTTTGGATGGCGGTGAAGATCAGTGCGATCGGTACGAAGAGCGCCAACGCTGCCAGGTCGGAGTTAAAGGAAAAGGTGTCGGGGTAGAAGAGGTACTGTCCCAGCCCACCGATTAGGCAGAATGGCACGAACCACGCCACGAACCCCTGCCCGACGCGATACCAGCAGTTGCATTTTTCATGAGAATACATCCTGACTTTTGCAGATGATTTACGCCGCGCTGCTGGTTTCATCCTTGACCTCGGTTTTGATGACAAAAGCTCTTAATTCGACAATCTTGCCGCCATGAAAGCGCCAGATGTCGCAGTACGAGTAATCAGCCGCCTTCCCGTCTTCGTCCTTCATGGTGATGTCGCCGAGTGCCGTGACGAAATCACCCTCAGCGATTAAGTTAGCGACCCTAAACTTTGGCGGCTCTATGTATGTCATTGCCATCCATTGGCGAACGGCTTCTTTTCCTTTAAGGGTCTTGTCACCTACAAATGTCCATTCCATGTCGTCGGCGCAGAACGACAAGAATCCTTCATTGTTGCCTTGGGCGATCGCCGCGTTTGCCTCTTCTAAGATGGCTTTATTTTTGTCTGACATTTGAATTTCTCCTCTATTCAAGTTGTCTTTGTTTTAGCCAACTTGGAGTTTAGTAAGTTCCAACACTCAACTTTGAGTAATGCTCCAGCGCAACTCGATCCCAATGTCCTAAATTGGCTGCTGCTTCATAGGTGCTTTGGAAAAAAGCAAGGAGCATTGCATCTGGATCGTCAGTTTGTCTCACGGCTTCATAGGGTAGGATAAACTCTTGCATCTCTGAGCTGTAAAAAGCTTCTGTGGGTTGGATCGGGTAATCATGGAACCTTTCCGGCGTAGGGTAAGCATAAGCGTAAAAAACAGGCTCCACAATTGACCCACCCCCTGGCCAAAAACCACAGCTACTGACTTCGTGTGAATAGGCTTCTCGTGTGACCCAATCTGCCATATTCGGAACTCCCCCTGGGTGTTCTGGCGCACGACGACCAGAGAAACGAGTCACAGCAAGATCAAAGCTGCCCCAAAAAAAATGTACAGGGCTGGATTTACCAATAAACTGGGAACGGAATAAGGTCATGACCCGATCGACTTGCACAAGAATTCGCCAGAACCGTTGTGCATATTCCGGATCATAAGCTGCGTGTTGATAGTCCTGATCGAACGGGATTGGTTCTGACACTTCTTGCGGCATCGTCCAGATTTGGACTTCTATGCCGATGTCGCTCAATGTAGTTAGCACCATTTGGTAAAAATCTGCCACAGAGCGAGGAGCCAGTGCAATTCTTTTAGTAATGCCGTCGCTAGTAGTCTGCCAAGGTAACTTTGCTAAGTAAAACCTCTAATTGGTAAAATAGCCAAAAACGAGGTGGAACATGGCAAAGAAGTACATCGTTGACTTGAGTGAAGATGAAGTTGCTCAACTGCAATC
>NZ_JAIVFS010000179.1 GCF_020829645.1 Nostoc mirabile CHAB5784
ACATCTCCAGAAGAAAGCGCAAGCTTTTGGTCTTCAACTTGTCCCCAAATCTCAAGATAAGGAGGAAGCTTCATTTTATCAAACCCTTTCTACATAAGCTTTACGTCAAGTGTTTCTTGAAAGAGGGATAACCCTCTTTTGTCAGAGTTGGAGAATCCAATCGCCGAAACGGTTACAGGGCTTTAATTTCCACTTTTTGTCTATAAATTTTAGTTCTGTTAGAAAATCAAGCCTCAAACCTAGATTAAATCAAAGTCTCAGAACTTGGCTTCGATTATTGTTTTCCGAGAGTGACAAAACAGGGATAAGTAAGTCGGTGCAAATAAATCGAACTATGTTAAGTAATGTAAAATTATTGTAATCGAGTTCGTAGTAAGGACTTTAGTCCTAAAAGAAGGACTGAAGTCTTTACTACAAACCTTTAATTATTTACGCAGTTTTACTTAATACAAATATACTATTGAGTAAACAGATTACACACACCAGCAGCTAAATTAGACTTATCATCAAATTCTTTGACGCCCATGCTAGAAAAAACATCTACATTCCAGAAAGCCATAGAAGCCGTAGAAGCATTAGATCCAGAAGCTCAGGCTATTCTTGTAGATATTATCCAAAAGCGCCTCAAACAACAGCGACGGGATGACTTATTAAAGGCGGTTGCAGAAGCTCGTGAAGCCTATGCTAAAGGGGAAGTACGTAGTGGAACTGTTGCTGATTTAATGGCGGAGTTAGATGATTGATGCAACTGCTTTGGAGTGCAAGATTTATTCGAGATTTTAAGCGTTTAGCGCGTAGGAATTCAGAATTACGCTCTGTAGTTGAGCAAAGATTACAACAACTTGCTGAAGATCCGTTTTACCCTAGCTTGCGTACTCATAAACTTAAAGGGGATTTATTGGGTACATGGGCTTGTTCCATAGACTACAACAATCGTATTCTATTTGAGTTTGTTCCTCATCCCGATTCTGGGGAATTAGTAATTTCTTTATTGACCTTAGGTTCTCATGATGATGTTTACTGAAGTAGGTACTGAACTTGGAAAATTTGGGTATTGGAATTATTGATGTTATTACAGAATAAAAGCGACTGTAATTATGAATACCCAAACAACAACCCAACGACCAATTCCCCCACACTTTAACCCTGAAGAAGTGGGCGAAGTCTGGCGCGTATCTTACCAAGAACGTGCCGCCGAAGCTGAAATCTGGGCAAAACAACACGATATTAAACCTGCATCTTTTGATAAAAGCCGGATTTGCTTACTGTTAATTGATGTCCAAAACACCTTCTGCATCCCTGAATTTGAATTATTTGTAGGTGGAAAATCTGGAAATGGGGCTGTGGATGATAACGTCAGATTGTGCGAATTTATATATCGAAATTTGGGAATAATTACAACAATTGTACCTACCCTGGACACCCACACAGCAATACAAATCTTCCATCCTATCTTTTGGGTAAATGCCGCCGGAGAACATCCCACTCCAGCAGCGACTAGCATCACCCCAGCAGATATTCAACAAGGTATTTGGAAAGTCAACGCAGCAGTTGCTGACACTGTTACTAATGGCAATTATGAATTATTAGAAAAACATACTTACCATTACGTTAAGCAACTTAGTCAAGACGGTAAATATCCCCTGACAGTTTGGCCTTATCATTCTATGTTGGGTGGTATTGGTCATGCTTTAGTTTCATCAGTAGAAGAAGCCATATTTTTCCACGGCATTGCTCGTCAGAGTCAGACGCAATTTGAAATTAAAGGTGAAAATCCCTTAACAGAAAACTATTCCATTTTGCGTCCAGAGGTGTTGGAAGACTTTGATAAACATCCACTTGCTCTAAAGAACACGCGCCTGATTAAGCAACTTTTAGAATTTGATGCTGTAATTATTGGTGGTCAAGCTAAAAGTCATTGCGTCGCTTGGACAATTGACGATTTATTAACAGAAATTAAACAGGTAGATGCCACCCTTGCTCAAAAAATCTATCTCTTAGAAGATTGCACTTCCCCCGTTGTCGTTCCAGATATTGTGGACTACACAGAACAGGCAGATGCAGCATTTACAAGGTTTGCAGAGGCAGGAATGCACATTGTAAAATCTAGCGAAAATATAGCATCTTTTTTTTAACGCAAAGGATCGCAAAGGTTTCGCAGAGGAACACAGAGATTTCCTTTGCGTTCCTACCCTGCGGGAAGGCGAAGCGCCTACGCGCTTTCCTTTGCGTTTCAAAACAAACCTCATTTCTTTAAATAACTTTTTGGATCTTGCGCTACCCAACCCAGAGATGAGCTAGAACGCACTTCAAAATGGAGGTGCGGTTGACTGGAGGTTGGTTGTCCACTAGTGCCTACTGTTCCCAGTAAGTCTCCTTTTTTTACTTGTTGACCGACAGTAACCTTGATACTGTCAAGCTGGGCATAGCGGCTTTGGAGTCCGCCACTGTGGTTAATAATGACCAACTTGCCATATGAACCTTGGTCATTAGCAAAGGCTACGGTTCCAGGCGCGATCGCTAGCACATTTGTACCAACTGGTGCTAATAAATCAACACCACTATGGAAGAAAACTTGACCTGTAGCGGGATTAATTTGCCAGCCGTAAGCTAATCCCACATTTGCCACTTCCCCCAAAGGATATCCAGACAAGAATGCACGGTTTGGCGTACCTGCATTAGTAGGTAAAGCGGACTTAGTTACAACACCATTGGGCGACCAATTTACCCCCGGAACAAACACAATTCTGGGGTCTTGTTGGCAGCCATTTACCTCAAAAAGGCTATCAGCACGAACTTTGTATTTCGCTGCCACTTGTCGCCAAGTTTGACCACGAGGTACTTCGACGACAATCCCATTGTAGGGAGGAATCTGAAGTACACTACCAACGGCTGCGATTGCACCGCTCTGCAAAGCTGGATTCATGCCGATAATAGTTGTAGGTATGAGATTGTAGCGCTGGGCTATGCTCTCTAGAGTTTCGCCACGAACAACTTTATGGCGTTGGAAGCGAGATAGGGCTGGAGTTGGACAACCACCCACAGCAGCGTTGGCGCTGTTGATGTTTGGCAGTATGGATACTAAGCTCAAGGCGCTAACTAAGCTACAGAGAATCAGTTGACGAAAGGGTAAAGTCATGTATACAGGTCAAGAGCGCATTATTAAATTTTAGATGGAGAGTGTGGGAAGTGGGGGAGTGAAGAAGGGAATAGGGTACAGGTTACAGGGTACAGATTATTTCCTATCATCTGTCACCTCTCCCCTAATCCCAATGCCCAATCCCCAATTCCTCGTAAATTGATCTGTCCACTTGCCGTTAGCTTGACTACACTTAGAAATTAGCAACTGCATTTCTGTCCTTAAGCAGAATGATTATGAAGTTATCCTTAAAGCAACTGGCGGTTTATGTATTTTTACTGGCGTTTGGCTGTGGTGCAGGTTTATTTGGCAGTCGCTATCTCCTGCTCAAAAATTCTTCGTTCCAACAGTTAAAAAATGTAACAATGGCTTCGCCTCCAGAATCTGTAGTGCCAAATTCTTCTAACGGAGCGATTGGGGCTACTGGGGGCGATAATGTGAATTTTATTGCGACGGCAGTACAAAAAGTTGGCCCGGCTGTGGTGCGAATTAATGCCACTCGCAAAGTCGCCAATCCTATCTCTGACGCATTGAAAAATCCCCTCTTACGGCGATTCTTTGGAGAGGATGAGCAACCAATTCCCCAAGAACGCATTGAGCGCGGTACAGGATCGGGGTTTATTTTGAGCGAAGATGGAGAATTACTCACCAACGCTCATGTAGTAGCAGATACAGATACAGTACAAGTCACCCTCAAGGATGGTCGGAGTTTAGAGGGGAAGGTGGTAGGAGTTGATTCGGTGACAGATGTGGCAGTGGTAAAAATAAAAGCGGATCATTTACCGACAGTGAAGCTGGGCAATTCGCAAAACTTAATACCAGGACAATGGGCGATCGCTATTGGCAATCCTCTAGGTTTAGATAATACTGTCACTATCGGCATCATCAGCGCTACAGATCGCACCAGCACTCAAGTTGGTGTCCCAGATAAGCGAGTCAGCTTTATCCAAACTGATGCCGCAATTAACCCTGGTAATTCTGGTGGCCCCTTGTTAAACGCCCAAGGGGAAGTAATTGGTGTTAACACTGCCATCCGCGCTGATGCTCAAGGACTCGGTTTCGCCATCCCCATTGAAACCGCCGCCCGCATCGCCAACGAACTTTTTACCAAAGGGCGTGTGGAACATCCCTTCTTGGGTATTGAAATGGCAGACCTTTCTCCCATTAGAAAACAGCAGATTAATCAAGAAAATCAACTGAACATTCAGCAGGAAGCTGGGATTGTAATTAAAGGAGTTTCAGAGGATTCCCCAGCCAAGCGTGGAGGACTGCTTCCTGGAGACGTGATTCAAAAAGTTAACGGTAAACCAGTCAAAATCTCAGCCCAAGTTCAGAAGCTGGTAGAGTCTAGCAAAGTTGGGGACATAATAGCCATCGAAGTCAACCGTAGCGGTAAAATTCAAACCTTCAAAGTACAATCAGGAGCTTATCCTGAAAGGAAGTAGTCAAAATAATTCATAATTGATAATTCGTAATTCGTAGTTGCAAGACCCTGGCGGACTCGCTTTGGGCGTCGCTATCAGTGGAAGCTTGAACTCTCCACACATGTCTTGTTAACCACTGAATTTTTAATTTAGTGTGGGCTGCTATACCCTTTTTAATTACGAATTACGAATTACGAATTACGAATTAGTACTTATTTGGTCAATAGTCCTAGAATATTTGACTACTGACTATTGATTATTGACCATTAGACAAATGCTCTAACTGCATTCTTTGTTCCATCTGGCGCAGAAAATACCCTGTCATCATGGCCGACGCTAGAAGCCCAGCTAAATTCTCCCGATCTGTTGTGATTTGCACGTTAAAATTTTCTGGCGGGAGCATTCCCACAAGCCCTTGGACATTTTGCGAGATGATTTGTTTAATTTCGGGGCTCGCGGACTGAGCAATCCTGGCTAAAACATCAGGAGACTGATGCTGTAGATATTTGAGTAACTGATTGGGGTATTGCTCAGAGTGGTCTGAAAGAAGTTGATTAGGGTGTTCCTCAGAGTTGTCATTTAAAAAGTCAGGATTAAACACCATTGGCAGTTTTATTTAGCTTAATTGCTAACTCTACTCTAAACCATAGTACAAGGGTAGCGCATTCACCACAGGTATAAGTCAAAAAGAGGGGAGTGGGGAATGGGGAATAGGGAATGGGGAGTGGGAAATCGGGAATCGGGAATCGGGAATAATCAATAGTTCTTCTTCCCCTACCTCCCCTGCTCCCTCATCTCCCTGATCCTCCTCATCCCCCTCATCCCCCCACTCCCTACTCCCCACTCCCCACTCCCTCCAGTTCTAGTTCTAGTTGTTCTTCCTTCTGGCTAGTGGAAAGTATTTGGGGGAGTTGTTCGATTTGGAAATACTGATGAAATTTCGGGGTTACTTGGAGTGAATAGGAACGAGAATCGCTGTCTCGGCGCTTGCGGATGAAACCAAGTTCGACGAGTTCTGGAACGTGCTGATATACTCCTGAACCGCGCAGGTTAATCAAGTCGCTCTGGAGTATGGGACTATTAAGGGCGATCGCGGCTAAAGTTCGCAATGCACCTACACCCAGTTCTACTGGTATCATAGTTTGCACTAACTCCTGAAAATCAGACCGTAGTTGCAAACTGTAACCATCTGGGGTTTCTACCACCTCTAGGGCGCTATCTCGGTGGGCATAGTTATCCATTAGTTCAATTATGCCTTCTTTGACACTGGCGCGATCGCACGCGGCATACTCGGCGATTTCGCCGAGCGACAAGGGTTTACCTTTTAAATAGAGAATTGCTTCTATCTTCGTCGCTGTGGCTGTAATCATTTAGTTATTAGTCATTGGTCATTGGTCATTAGTCATTGGTCATTAGTACATGACAACTAACAATCAACAAGTGTGTGGCATTATATCGTAAATTGTCAAAATATTGTTTGATACTCTCAAATGGGGCATTGGGCATGGGGCATGAGGCATGGGGCATTGGTTATTAATTCTTCTCCCTCATCCCCCTCATCCCCCTCATCTCCCTCACTCCCTCATCCCCCCACTCCCCACTCCCCACTCCCTACTCCCTCAAAAGCCTCTAGTTGTGAGAATAAATTCTGCGATCGCTAAATCTTGTGGAGTTGTCACTTTTAAATTTGTCTCTTCTCCCTCGACAATTCGCACTTCAATACCGCACTTTTCAAATAGAGCCGCGTCGTCAGTTACTTCCCAACCTTGACGGACACCTTCAGCGTGGCACTGTTTCAACAACTTGACATCAAATCCTTGGGGAGTTTGTGCCGCCCATAATTGCCGTCTGTCGGGTGTTTGTTGAATTATGCCTTGTTCATCGACAACTTTGATGGTGTCTTTGACGGGTACACCGGCAATTAAACCGGGACAGTGGCGAATGGCTTGGGCACAAGAGTTAAATAAATCTGGTGTGGCCAGGCATCTAGCCCCATCATGAATTAACACTTGTTCTGCGGCTACTGGTAGCGCCTGCAAGCCATTGTAAACAGATTCTTGGCGGGTGGAACCACCTGTAATCAATTCCACTGGTTTAGTCAGCTTCAGATCGGCGAGAATTGCGTTGAAGTCTGGCCAATCGGTAGGCTGAGAAATAATCCCGATCCAACTGATTGTACTGGCGGCTTCCGCGGCTAATAGAGTCCAAGCAATAATTGGTTGCGATCGCACTTCTAGAAGGAGTTTATTGCGGTTACTCCCCATTCTTTTCCCTATTCCCGCAGCTGGAATTAGTAAATACACAGAATTCCTCAATCTTTAAGCTATATATTTTCCCCTAAAATAGGGAGCGAGTAAGCGTCAATAAATATTATGCGAGTAGTAGCCCTTGTACCTGGCGGAATTGGCGACCAAATTCTCTTCTTTCCGACTCTAGATGACCTCAAGCGCCATTACCCTAACGCTCAGATAGATGTCGTTGTTGAACCCCGGTCAAAGGCTGCCTACCGAGTGAGCAAGTCAGTTCACGAGGTACTGCCCTTTGATTTTCAAGACCGTAACAGTCTGGCAGATTGGGGTAACTTGGTGGGGACAATTCGCGATCGCGAATACGATATTGCCATTGCTGTTCAGCAAAATTGGTTGGTGGGTCTTTTACTCTGGTTGACAGGAATTACCACACGCATTGGCTACCAAGGCAAAGGAGCGGTTTTTCTTACCAACGCTGTCCCATTCAAACCATCCCAGTATGCGGCGGCAGTATATCATGATTTGCTGCAACCATTAAGCATAAAAACCCCTGTCCCAGAATTAGCTGTAAATGTGCCAAAAACAGATATTGACTGGGCAGAAAAGGAACAAAAACGCTTAGGGGTGCATGAAACAGGCTATATCTTGATTCATGGCGGTTCTGGCCAGTTATCCCAGGCTAAAGAACTGGATAAAATCTACCCTGTCGAGAAGTGGCATCAAATTATTCAAAGCTTCCAAGATAAGCAACCGGATCTGCCTGTGGTGGTGATTAAGGGGACTGACGATGAGCAGTTTGTGCGATCGCTTCTGGGGTCTTCTCCAGATATCAAGGTGACTGCCCCAGATGATATCGGTAAGTTAACTGCCATAATTGCCGGGGCAAATCTGATGTTGTCTACTGATAGTGAGGCACTACAACTGAGTGTTGGAGTCAAAACCTATACCATCGCCCTATTTGGCCCCACTGATCCAGCTAAGTTGTTGCCGAAAAACGATAAATTCCTGGCCATTGAATCCCCCACGGGAAAAACGGCGGATGTTTCACCAAACGCAGTTTTGGAGAAAATTTGGGGCGGCTAAACCAGCAGTTTGTCTCAATTTCTGCAATTAGTCTATTGGATATCCAATATAGTTATGCGTTTACTGAATGACCGCAAAACCTGGACGTGACAGCTAGATTTTGCGGTTATTCAGAAGAAGAATACAGAATTCAGAATACAGAAGTCAGCAATCTTGACGCTCTCTACGAGACACTTCTCTATCTCCCAGTCGCCCAGAATTCAGTATGAATTCTGGCTCCTGACACCTGAATTCTTTCTTGTTAAAATATCTCAAAAAAAGCATCCTCTAATTCATAACCTAGCATTTGGGCCATAGACTTCAGCCGCGAGAGGCTGGGGATATTTTGTTGTTTGAGCCAATCACCTAAAATAAAGATTTTGTGCATCAAAAATATTTCTAAGGCTTCAGGATTGTACTGAATGCCTTCTTTGGAACTGAACTGGTGTGGTACAAGCATGGCGCTATAACGAGCAAATTCTCCAGCTTTCCAATCTAGTAAAAATGGCAACCAAGGATATTTGGCATCTAGGCGCACAAACCACAGCCGCACCTCTGGAATTTCTGAGAGTTCCCGTGGATCGCCAGGTTCGAGTTCATAATTGATATCAAAGCGTAGCTGCTGTTCATGGGATGCGGCCCCATCTTGCAGCAGTTGTTCAATCACCGTTGACGCAGGCGACAGATCCAGATTGTTAATGAAGTCATTATTGAGTGCGATCGCGATTGTCTTTGATTCAGCAGCCACTTTTTTGATGCTCAACTGTAAGATCGACAATATACAGTAGCAGCTTTCAGGGATTGACGCTAGATTAACCTTTAGAAAGAAATTAGTATTTAACCTAAGTTGTTAGTTATGGGCTTAAATAGTTGGAATTCATTGAACAACCAACTTGACCTCTGGTAACCTCCATGTTACTGTATACTACATATTGAAATTTTTAAGGAGGCGCAAAAATGACAGCTTTTACCCACAAAATTCATGAGCTGACCAATGCTGCTTCATGTGGCATCACCAGCTCGCTTGTGGAGTGCGCCTTTTAACCAAAAGAGTGCCTTCAGTCGTGTGAACAACCCCTGATCTATTTGAGGTGTTTAGCGAGCATCTGCCAATTGTGTCGATTTCATAGCTCTCTGGTCGCCTTCACGTCGCCATAGATGTAACAGTGGCTTGTGGAGAACAGTTTGCTGCCTACTGACATATTGGTGTATCGCCTCCAGTAATCACGGAATAGGTGTTACAGCATTACGCTGTCATGGCGTGCCATAAAGGTGCGTCGGCGCGTTTGTTCCACCGCTACTCGTTCACGCACTATGAAGGGAACATTTACGGCCACGGGTGTACGCCACACTCGTGGCCGTTTGATTTATAAGAGATAACAATCGCGGCTACGGGGATATTTTGCCTGTGGTCGCTTTGTTTTGAGCGGCTAGGGAAGGGATACCCCACGCCGCTCATTGTTTTGTGACCTTTGAGTATCACATTGGCCTGATTTCATTATTTGTCCACCATTGCAATGCAGCCTTAGCTGTTTGAGGAGAAACATTATGGGTTCTCGAAGCAAGAAATTCGTAAGGATTCAGGTCTAATATTTAGGAAGTAGAGATGGGGGAGACAGATAATTATTAGAATCAACCAGTAGTGCTTGTACAAAAAAATCAATAATAGACTTGCCTTGACGACGACAAGTCTGCAC
>NZ_JAIVFS010000017.1 GCF_020829645.1 Nostoc mirabile CHAB5784
CCAGTTCTTCTTTGGGCAACTGGCTCAAACTTTCTCGGTCTAATTCTTCAGGCTGGCTTTGGTTCATATTTGTGATACTCACCCTCAAGTGTCCTCCTTGTCAATACTCTGCCACCTGAATCCTTACGTTTAATCAACGTGAGGGAAATCACATTCAGACAATTTATGGAACTGTCACTACTGGAACTAACTGGAAATTTTTAAAGCTCATTGGGCAAGTAGTTGAAATTGACTTGAGCGAGTATTATATTAATGACATAGGTAAAATTATCGGAATTTTATCTAATATCCTGACAGAAGAAGTATTTTAACTAATTCTGGAGGTTTAACAAGTTTTGTGGTGAAGTCTAAATCCCGTTACAAATCTTAATTACGAATTACGTTAGCGTAGCGTAAAGCCTTCTCTACGAGAGGCTGCGCCAACGGCATAGCTTCGCTTAGAGCGAGTCATCGAGCGTCATTACGAATTATTTTAATATGCTTGTCAAGTCAACCCTTGCTGAACAAAGAACAGTCTTACACAACGTTAGTTGGGAAACCTTTGAAGCCTTGCTGAGAGATACAGGCGAGGATAGAGGTTCTCGCTTTGCTTATGACTGCGGTGTTTTAGAAATCATGACTCCACTTTTTGAACACGAAAATCCTAAAATTCAGTTTGACCGATTGATATTCGCTTTAGCAGTGGAATTAAAAATTAAAATTAGAAGTGCTGGTTCTACAACATTAAAACGTCAACCAATAACAAAGGGAATAGAACCCGATAGTTGCTATTATATTCAAAATGAGCCACTAATTAGAGGTAAACAAGAATTAGATTTAACAACAGACCCAGCACCAGATTTAGCAGTTGAAATTGATATTACTAGCAGCTCTGTTAATAAATTTAATATTTATGCGGCTTTAGGTGTAGGAGAATTATGGAGATATAACGGTGAAGTTTTAAAATTTTATCAATTAGTAGAAAGCCAGTATATTGAGATTAAGTTGAGTATAGCTTTTCCTTTAATTTCTGTTAGTGATATGAATAGATTTATCCAGCAAAGTAAAACTATGGATGAAATTGATTTGGTGCAATCCTTCAGCGCTTGGGTGCGTGGAAAGATAGCTTAAAATCATGAATTAATTACGAATTACGTTAGCGTAGCGTAAAGCCTTCTCTACGAGAGGCTGCGCCAACGGCATAGCTTCGCTTAGAGCGAGTCATCGAGCGTCATTATAAATTACGAATTATTTTAATATGCTTGTCAAGTCAACGTCTGCTGAACAAAGAACAGTGCTACATAACATTAGCTGGGAAACCTTTGAAGCCTTGCTGAGAGATACAGGTGAAGATAGAGGCTCTCGGTTTGCTTATGACTGCGGTGTTTTAGAAATCATGACTCCACTTTTTGAACACGAAAACCCCAAAAGTAATTTTGGTAATTTTATTATTGCTTTAGCTGAAGAATTGGGAATTGAAGTGAGAAGTGCTGGTTCAACAACATTGAAGCGGAAAATATCAAAGCGGGGAATAGAACCAGATACTTGCTACTATATCCAGAATGAACTAGCTATTAGAGGTAAGAAAACTTTAGATTTAGAAAATGATCCGCCCCCTGACTTAGCAATTGAGATTGACATTACCAGCAGTTCAGTTAACAAATTGGGGATTTATTCAGCGTTGGGTATAACTGAACTTTGGAGATATGATGGGCAAAATTTAAAGTTTTATCAGTTGATAGATGGGCAGTATGTCGAGTGTAAGTTTAGTATTGCTTTTCCTATAGTTTCAGTGAGTGAGATAAGCCGATTTATTGAGCAGAGTAAAACAAGCGGGGAAATTGCCTTGCTTAAATCATTTCGCGCTTATATCAGGAAAAAGATCAACTAATTTTAATTGCTTAACTGAATTCAGCTGTTGACTACTATAGAGAGATAATAGAAATGGAGTATATGGGAGCAACAAATATTGCCCCAGGAGAAGATAGCTATGTCAGGACTTACGCAAAATATCTCTGAAACTCTGATTTCTCTGTGTCCTCTGCGCCTCTGTGGTTCGTTATTCCGTAACTTGTGTGTAAGTCCTATATGTGTTTAAATTCTCAAGAGACAACGCCGCAGCCTTCATCAGAAGACACGAAAGCCAATGGGGAATCCCCACGTTTGTTGACTCCTGAGCAAATTCGGGTGGGAACAAATGTGATAATGACCTATGCTGAACGTCAAGCCTTTTGGAAAAATTCTGAGATTGGTAAGTTACTTGGTTTTGATCGCTGGCCAGATTTGCCACAAAAAAGCGAAACAAGTTTAGTATTCAAGCTATCAGCAGAAAAATGGGTTAGTAATAACAATCAAGTTGAATTAAGAAAAGATTCAAATTGGATTCAAATCGAAGCAGCTATCCGCGAGTTAGATGGCAAAAGCAAAACTTTAGTAACCTTGAAATCTGATGATGAGACTTACATGAATATTAGAGGGGGGAAGTCAGCTAAATATGTTGTAAATGCAACTTTTAATAATAAAAGTTTTGATATTTTAGTTGATTTATCAAAATCTAATGAAATAGAAAAATTAGTAGTCGGTGGACAAGAAGAAAATTATCCTGCGAAAATGTGTGTTGATTTGCTGCACTGTTTAGTAGCTGCTAGAACATTTACCGAATCAGGTAAACTTGATGCTTTACTTGATTGGGAAGAAGATAAGTCTTTTATAATCTAAAAAGAAGATTATATTGAGCAACTATATTAACAACAACCATGCACCCCATATCAAAAGTCAATATTTCCGAACTAAGTGTATCTGAACGTATACAGCTTGCCGAGGACTTATGGGACAGCATTCTTACCACACCCGATAAAGTTCCTCTCAACGATGAGCAAAAACAAGAATTAGATAGACGCTTGGAGATGCATTGCCAAAATAAAAACCAAGGTTAAACCTGGCAATCTGTCAAGCAAAGACTAAGTTTAACTGAATAAGCTATCAGTTAATAAAGCGATCGCACCCCAAAAAATCAACTCAAAGAATCTGGATCTATCCCCAACCTTTGCAATTCCTGTGCCAGCCTATCGGCACGTTGTTCGGCAGCGATCGCTCGTTCTTCTGGTGTTAAATATCTGACTCCTTGTTTGTCATACCAATATAACCAATCCCGCGTAATTCCCTGATAGGTTCCCCGTTCATAACCAATTGCTAAACCTATCTCTGATAACCAAACTAGATTTCCTGGCTGCAATACATATTCACCATTTACAAAGCGATAAACTTCTAAAGGTGGTTTTCTTCGGCGTTGGGGATTGTAGACAACATAATACAAAATCTCCATCTCCGCATACATTTTCTTTTTGCTGGTGTATTCCCCACGCCGTCTGTGAGAAACAACTTCTAATGCCATAATCGGCATCACCTTTTCTTCCCACAACACATAACTTAAACGCAAGTTCTCATCAAAAACTCGCTCTACTCCTAAACTTAAAAACCCATCAGGCACAATCGGCGGTAATTCGGGATCGTAATATATCCCCATATCAACGCCAAAAAACCAATCCATTCGGTTTGCCCACAGCCAAGCTAAGATGGCTTCTAGCAAGCCCGGAATCAAATGTTGTAGTTGATTATCCACAGGTTCATCGTCAGAATCTGGCAGATCCTCGGCGGAGGGTAAGCAGTGCAATGGGTTGTAATTTAACATGGTGGGTGCGATTGCAAACTCATAATATTGATGATATCTATCCACCTCTGACAAGCCCCGAAATTTATTTATGAGATTATTAATTTTGAATTTTGAATGCGTGAATTTTGAATTCGGAGCGAAGCAACGTGACTTTTTCTTGCGATAATTCCCAAGGGGACGCGCTCTCCATTGGCTAGTAAAAGAGGGATAGATGACACTCAAGCGATTAGTTTTAATTTTTATACTGACGCCAATAGCAGTTCTGTTGGCAGTTTCGGCTTTATTCAGTAGTTGGCAAGAACCTCAGTTCCAAAGTCGCCTAGAACTATACCAAACCAATATTGCTCTACAAGCCCAAGCTTGGCAATCAGAAGATAGCAGCGATGACAATCTCAAAGCGGTTCAGGAAGCAATACTTGGTGAGCAACCCCTGGAGGGCGCCACAAAGCAGTATCAAGAGGCGCGTCAATCAGTTGAAGCTAATTTAGACAAAGTTAACAACAAACTTGCACAATTACGCTCTCAACCTGAAATAACTCCCATACCTCCGAAACCTTTACCGGATGTTCCTCCCACTACTAAAACTTCTAAGCAGGGACAGCAACAGTTACAGCAGTCCCTCAAGCAATTACAAAAATTACTGGCTGAATTAGACCTGCGCCTGGGAATTTTACAAGCACAGCAAGGACAGACGGATACAGCTCTCAAAACTTGGAGCGAATTACAACAACGCTCAGATATCAATCCAGAATTTGGAGAAACCGCAGCTGTATTAAGTGGACTGTGGAGCAATCCTCCCCGTCTGCTCCAAAATTCTCAAGAACGGATTCAAAAGAATTTAGAAGGTTGGTTTCGCTCTAATGCTTTGGTTCAGCTATACCAACTCCAGCAACGACAAGACGCTTTATCAGCAGTTAAAGCTGCACAACAAGAATCTGCTACTCAAGCGGTGATCAAATTAGCAGTTATTGGCACTATCCCCACTTTGGCAGCTTTAACTGGTCTAATACTGCTGATTTTCTTATTTGCTCAACGCTTGTTGAAAGGAAAAGCCTCGTTACTAGCTCAAAATGCTGATGTCCTTTGGTCAACACCTTGGGATGGTGAAACGATTTTGCAGGTTTTTATCGTCGGCTTTTTCTTCATGGGACAAATTTTTGTCCCTTTATTGCTATCGCTGCTCCCCATCCCTCGTCCTGTGGGTGATGTGCGACTTCAGGCTTTTTATGTTTTAGTTAGTTACTTACTGGTAGCATCGGGTGCGCTGTTAGTGCTGTATTTTTCTCTCAAGCGCTTTTTTCCATTACCAGAATTTTGGTTTCGCTTCCGTTTTCAAGATAACTGGTTTTTGTGGGGACTGGGAGGCTATTGCGCGGCTTTACCTATAGTTGTGGTGGTATCTTTGATCAATCAACAGCTATGGCAAGGACAGGGTGGTAGTAACCCTTTGTTGCAATTAGCGCTGGAAAGCCAAGATGGTGTAGCACTTGGCATATTTTTCTCCACAGCAGCGATCGCAGCTCCATTTTTTGAAGAAATTCTGTTTCGCGGCTTTTTGTTACCCTCTCTGACTCGCTACTTACCCGTGTGGGGAGCGATTCTGATCAGTAGTTTGTTGTTTGCGATCGCTCACCTCAGTTTGTCGGAAATTCTTCCCCTCACTGCATTGGGGATTGTCTTAGGGGTCGTTTATACGCGATCGCGCAACCTCCTTGCTCCTATGCTCCTCCACAGCCTGTGGAATAGTGGTACATTATTAAGTTTATTTGTTTTAGGTAGTAATTAAAACTAATTTAGTACTGTTGCGAAAAAGATAAATATTTGATTTTATCTGCATTAGTAAGAACAATTTACTAGTTATATTGCTCACAAGCATAAATAGTAGCCCAAAAGCCAATTCAGATAATGGCAAAAGCAAATCAAACCGCAACGCGAGAGTCATTAACTGATCTTGTCATTGGTGCGATCGCGTTTCACGCCCGATGGAAGTAATGTCTACGACGGACTATTCGGCGTCGCAAAAAAATCCGGAAATAATACTGATGGACTTGTAAAAAGTGGTGTAGCAGTTTTCGCTGATTATTGAGGTTCATTCTTTTCAAGATAAAGCAAAATTGCCGCACCAGGGTTTGCGACCGTCGAATCTACCAAAAGTTATACCAATTCAAAATTCACGCATTCAAAATTCAAAATGAATAAAACTAGATATCACAAGGGTTTGAGAGTGTATATCTGTCGCATTCTTTTTTCAAATTGGTATTACTAAGGAGCGCCAGATTTTCCGGCATAGCCGGAAGACATTTTAGCGTCCCCTTTGGAATAGAAGTACGCTGATTTTGGTTATTTGTCTTGGGGCTTACTTGTACTGAAAAAATTAAAAATACATTTATTAAGCAAGTAAATGTATTTGCTTTGTTTTATACCTCACTTATCAAGGAGCAGCACAAAATATGTCAAATTTCAACCCCACTCACCCTACCAAACAACTTCTAGCTGGTTACTGTGGCATTATCCTTGGAGGATTTGGGGTTCATAAGTTTATTTTAGGATACGCTCCAGAAGGCTTTATCATGTTGGTGATTTCTGTAGTCGGGGGTTCTTTCACCTACGGGGTTGCCTTGTTAATTATGCAACTTGTAGGTTTAATTGAAGGCATGATCTACTTGAATAAATCCCCTGAAGAATTTGTAAATACCTACTTTGTGAATAAACAGGGCTGGTTTTAGTGCAAAAAGGCAGTTCATGCTAGAGGCAGATTATATTTCTTTTCATAAGAAGAATTCAGAACTCAGAAATCAGAATTCAGTATAAAAAACTCCATCCCGCAAGTGGCGTGGAGTTTTTGGGCATGGGGAATCGGGCATGGGGCATGGGGAAGAAACTACCAATGCCCTATGCCCTATGCCCCAAGCGACGGGGCGACTATCCCGGAACACCCACTCTTGGGATGGAGTATCCCGTCGCTTTCAATGAATTCTGTACGAGTGGGTAATAGCGTAGCCTCTTCTCTTCTTAGGCTGCGCCAACGAGCTGCGTCCCTTGCGCGTCTGGTAGAGAGCGTCTGAATATTGGTTAAAACCGTACTTCGTCCTGCTACGCGCTTTCGCCCCTGGTGGGCAAAACTACTATTAAATATTCTCGCCTTAAACCTCTATCCCTTTATGGGTAGAGCTTAATTCTGTATTCTGACTCCTGATTTATTAACTAGTTCCGTGGGTTTAAGTCCCCCGGTTCAATAAAAATTTTGTTTTGTGTTGGGGTTAAATCCCCATTACAAAACAAAATTCACGAATTACGAATTACGAATTACGAATTATTTAATATGCTCATTCTCAAACCTAAACAGCTTAACTGGGCAATATTCTTCTTGTTGGGCATAGGGTATTTCAGCGTTATGTCTCATTTGGAAATAAACTATTTCTTAAAAAGCCTGATTGTCCTCATGCCAATGCAGGTTGGAGCTATTATTTATGTAACTTACCTACGCTGGAGCCGTCATTGACCCTCAGCGAGATACGATAAATTAAGAAATTTAATAGGGTTGACATACAGTCGTAGTTCCATATTTCGCCTACGCTCAAATTAGAGACGCTTTTAGTCAGGCGTTGAATTTCTGTAGCGAATCTAAACACTTGCCATGCAACTTGTCCCAAAAACTAAGCTAGCCCCAGAATTTGACCCAATCCTAGAGAAAATTATTCTCGATGTTGGGGGTATGAAGTGTGCTGGGTGTGTGAACGCAGTAGAACGACAGCTAACCCAACATCCAGGAGTCAAGAGTGCCTGTGTGAACCTGGCCACAGAGGTAGCAGTTATAGAGTCAGAAACTGGTGCGGTAGATGCAGATGCACTAGCACAGAGATTAACAGTCGTTGGATTCCCGACTCAACCCCGAAAACCTAGTGGCACAGTAGCAGGCGAGATATCTACCTTACTAGACCCAGCAGAACGACAACGCCGAGAAATGCGCTCTTCTGTTAGGCAGTTAGCGATCGCTGCAATCTTGCTGTTATTGTCGGGAAGTGGACATTTTGGCAATCTTGGTAGCTCAGTGCTACCAGTGCTAAATAACATCTGGTTTCACTGTGGACTGGCGACAGTAGCGCTATTAATTCCCGGTCGCCCGATTTTAGTAGATGGCTGGCTGGGCTGGCGGCGAAATGCGCCTAACATGAACACCCTGGTGGGATTGGGAACGCTGACAGCCTACATTGCTAGTTTAGTAGCGCTGCTATTTCCCAAAATGGGTTGGGAGTGCTTCTTTGACGAACCAGTAATGATGCTAGGCTTTATTCTTTTGGGAAGGACATTAGAACAACAAGCTAGAGGTCGTGCTGCTGCTGCATTTAAGAAATTGTTAGCACTCCAGCCACTCTTAGCGCGATTGATTGCCAACCCAGAGAAAGGAGGAATGGGATCTTCTAGCGTAGAGATTCCTGCTGAACAGGTGCGTGTTGGTGAATGGGTACAAGTGTTGCCAGGTGATAAAATCCCTGTCGATGGTGAAGTGGTGGTTGGTAAAACAACGGTGGATGAATCCATGTTGACTGGGGAAGCCGTGCCAGTAATTAAGCAACCAGGCGACCCGGTGACAGGAGGGACGCTAAATCAGTCAGGAGCGATCGCTATTCAGACAACCCGTACTGGAAGTGATACAACTTTAGCTCGAATTGTCGCTCTAGTAGAAGCCGCCCAAACTCGGAAAGCCCCAGTACAGAAATTAGTAGATACAGTAGCTGGTTACTTTACATACGGGGTGCTGACAGCATCTGTATTAACATTTGTCTTTTGGTACTTTTTCGGTACTCACATCTGGACTGATATCAGCATATCTGGTGACATGGAAATGATCAGCCACGCTCACCACTCCGTAGAGACGCGATTAATCGCGTCTCTACCCAGTACAAACGCGATTAATCGCGTCTCTACCCACTCCCCCCTATTAATCAGCTTAAAGCTAGCGATCGCAGTTATGGTAGTCGCCTGTCCCTGTGCTTTGGGACTTGCCACACCAACAGCCATTCTTGTCGGGACTGCTATGGGCGCAGAACGGGGTCTGTTAATCAAAGGTGGCGACGTTTTGGAAAAAGTACACCAGTTAAACACCGTAGTCTTTGATAAAACTGGCACTTTGACCACGGGTAATCCCATCGTTACAGATTGTCTGTTAATTGAGGACATGGGGAGTGGGGAATGGGGAGTAGGGAGTAAGGAACCCCACTCCCCACTCCCTAGTACAGACGCGATTAATCGCGTCTCTCCCTACTCCCTAATTCAACTAGCAGCAGCCGTAGAAAGCGGTACTCACCACCCCCTAGCAAAAGCGATTCAGCAAGAAGCACAGGGGCAACAGTTATCTATTCCAGAGGCTGTGGACTTTCACACGGAACCAGGACTAGGAGTATCTGCTGTGGTAGAGGGCAAAATTGTACTATTGGGTAACTGGGACTGGTTGAGTTGGCACGGCATTGCCATTAACGAAGCTGCACAACAGGTAGTACAGGATTTGGCAACAGATGGTAAAACAGTCGTTTGCGTAGCTGTTGGGGGAACTTTAGCCGGGTTAATTGCTATTTCTGATACCCTCAGACCAGATGCCCAATCCACTGTAGACAAGTTACGTCAGATGGGCTTACGGGTAATGTTGCTCAGTGGCGATCGCCCAGAAGCAGCTAATGCCATAGCCAAACAACTAGGATTAGATACTGCTGATGTAATAGCAGGTGTTCCCCCAGCCAAAAAAGCAGCTGCAATACAGTCTCTCCAGTTAGAAGGGACAAGGAGACAAGGGGGACAAGGAGACAAGGCGACAAAGAAAACTCCTGTAGAGACGCGATTAATCGCGTCTCTACTCCCCACTCCCCACTCCCCACTCCCCACTCCCCACTCAATAATCGCAATGGTAGGAGATGGAATCAACGATGCTCCAGCTTTATCCCAGGCAGATGTAGGAATTGCTTTACACTCTGGGACAGATGTGGCAATGGAAACTGCTGAAATTGTCCTAATGCGCGATCGCTTAAACGATGTCGTCGAATCTATTCAACTTAGTCGCGCCACTTTCAACAAAATCCGCCAAAATTTATTCTGGGCTTTTGCATATAATACAGTTGGGATACCTTTAGCAGCAGGCGTTTTGTTCCCTAGTCTGGGTTTTGTTCTTAACCCCTCTGGTGCTGCTGCATTAATGGCTTTTAGCTCTGTTAGCGTCGTCACAAACTCAATATTATTACGGCGATTAGCTCATCACCCGTAGAATTTCCATCTCAACCATCTCAAGTTAAACTGAGTCGCCCCGTCAGCTTTTACGCAGCGCATAAAGCCTCTTGGGACACTTACCAAAGCTATCATAGCTAGTGGAGTAGAACGAATATGTTCTACTCTTTCAAGGTATTATGCAACTTTAAAGCTTATTTAGATCAGCACCACAGACTTATGGTGCGCGAAAATGGCAAGATACAATACTAAACCAATATTGAGCAATCACAGTTCCACCAATTTGTCAATGGCAGCAGAAACCAATGAAAACCATCTACTGATTATTGAAGACGATCAAGGTCGCAAAGAATTTTCTCTGGAGCACCCCGTCTACTCTATCGGTAGAGATCGTGAGTGTAATATCCGTTTGATGTCGCAGTTTGTCTCCCGCCGCCATGCCACATTAGTGAGATTGCCACGAGATCATAATAGTCATAGCTACTATTACCGGATTGTAGATGGCGATGCCAAAGGCAAGCCTAGTTCCAACGGTTTGATGATTAATGGACGTAAGATACCAGCTCACGATCTCAGAAATGAAGACGAGATTGTTTTTGGCCCTCAAGTACGTGCCATTTATTACCTTTTAAGAAATACTCAGCGTTTGGGACAAACGGATTCAAGTGAGTACGATATTACACTAATAAACCCCGGTATGGCCGAGGATTTAGAGGATGCGGGAGAGTAAATTATAAATATCAATAAGAGCTTGATAATCCCACGACTTGAAGGCGTGGGAGTGTCAATTCAATCACCAAAACTAACCTGCAAGACTTTCAATCAAATGCCAATGGCGGCTACTTTCAATAGCCTGCTTGATGACTTCAAACATTTGTCGGCAGTAATTATCTAGTTGGAGTGGTAGTTCTTCATTTTTAATCACAATGCTCATCCGGGTTTCTGCTTCAGTAGATTTTGATTTATCAATCAATACTTCTGCTGTGATCAATTTAGGAAAAGGAACATGGCCCGGAACCTCACGAGCAATAATATAATCGCCAGTGTAGTATTGAATATCGAACTGACAGTCCTGTAGAAGTTCTACAAGTAACGGCAACAGATGGTCACTAGGAACAGAAACTGTAAATGAACAGGTATAGCGAGCCATAATAGCCCCACGCCTTGCAACACTCTGTCCATCCTATAATACCGAAGTATCTAAACGAAAAGTGATTCAAAAAGCAAAGTTTTTGAGATCAGGCATTACCAGATACACAGTCACATCTGTTCTATCCACAACGAAAGTGCCGTAAGCTGAAAGTTTGATTAAAAACTTTACAATAAAGGTTTGGCTGAGGTAGAACATGAAAGTCGCAATTACTGGAGCAACAGGATTTGTTGGTAGTCGTTTGGTACAACGACTCCACGCAAAAGCTCATCAAATAGTAGTATTAACTCGGAACACCACCTTTGCTCAAAAGGTTTTTCCATCTGAGGCTTTCCCAAATGTAGAAATTGTTGCCTATACACCAAATACATCTGGTTCTTGGCAAAGTGTCATCGCTAGTTGTGATGGCGTAGTTAATTTGGCAGGAGAACCTATTGGTGAAGGACGCTGGACATCAGAACGCAAACAAGAAATCCTCAATAGCCGGAAGCTAGGTACACAAAAAATAGTTGAAGCGATAGCCAACGCTAACCCCAAAACGGCAGTCGCTACAACGGGGGGAACCCCCGCAACGCGCTGCCTCCCAACAGTGTTAATTAACGCTTCGGCTATCGGCTACTACGGCACCAGTGAAACGGCAACCTTTGATGAAACAAGTACATCTGGTAACGATTTTCTCGCCCAAGTCTGCCAAGCCTGGGAAGCAGAAGCGAGAAAGGTAAAAGATGCTGGTGTGCGGCTGGTAATTCTGCGTTTTGGGATTGTTCTGGGTAATGGTGGTGCTTTAGGTAAAATGATTCCGCCTTTCAAACTGTTCGCTGGTGGTCCCATTGGCAGTGGTAGGCAGTGGTTCTCATGGATTCACGTAGACGATTTAGTTAGCCTGATTCTGCAAGCTTTAACTAAACCGGAAATAAAAGGTGTATATAATGGCACTGCCCCTAACCCAGTCAGAATGGCAGATTTAAGCCAAACCTTGGGACAAGTGATGAATCGCCCTTCTTGGTTGCCTGTTCCTAGTTTTGCGATCGAAGCTCTTTTAGGAGACGGGGCTATAGTAGTTTTAGAAGGTCAGCAAGTCCTTCCCAAGCGCACTGTGGAAACAGGCTTTGAGTACAAATATCCTAATTTGGAATCAGCTTTAACGCAAATTCTTAATTAAAAGGGAGTGGGGAGTGGGGGAAATGATTCCAGCACAAAATAACAAGAGTAGTTTGTTACTCTCTTTAAATTTTATCTGCAAGTGCGATCGCACCGCCTCCCCACAAATCGAAAAACTCCACAGCACATTGTTAAAACCACTACTTTATTGCTTCAAAATCAATATTCATTTGTAGTGTTGCCTTACTTCGCTCTTTTTACATTTCTTTAGAGAGAAGTTTTTAGAAGCTATTTTGTTACAGCTATTAAGAATATTCCCACAACAATAAAAAAAATTTTATTTCCTCTGTGATTAGTTTTTGACATGGTGTCAGAACCTAGAGAAATCACTGTTAAATTACAGCAAAAAAATTCCAATAATAAATGAAATGTTAGGTATGTATGATCCAGATAAATATAATCATTAAATTTCGCTAATTGTAGATGACTTCTGTTCGGTATGGGAAAATCGTTTCAATCCTTAGTAGAAATTATGAGCGTGGTTTAGGAGCAGGTCGCTGTGTAGCGGGATGAGGTATTGGGTTGTTATTAATTTTAAAAAACTTTTTAACTGTTGCTAACTTTTCAAAATATTGATCTATATTTCTATTAAAACACTGTCTTGCGGTAGTTCTTATTCCTTTTAAATATCGAGATTTCATGCTTGCATGAAAAAGTGTTTCGTATGCACTAAATGATAAACCCCTATCATTATCGTTGTTGTAACTAATATCGTAAACATAATCCAAGATACGCTCATGTTCTGTATTTGGTTTGTTTTGATTAAAGTAAAGTTGATAAATGTCCTCTTGCTTATAACTAGCGTAAGCTTTTACATAATGAATCGCAGAGTAGAAGCATATTGTAACAGCCCAGTCATTATCTTTTGACTGGGCTGCATTAGTAGCGGCTTTTTCGTTAAGCTGGGCTTGTTCAGTATAAATTTCAGTAGGTTTTGCCACACTAGAAATCAAATATGTTTTCGTTGAAGTCTTCTACTAATTCTGTGTAGAAATACCATCTTTCTTTTGTGGCATCTCTTAAATTCATACAAGTTTCAACAATCAAAGACTGGGCTACTTTCCATAGTGATTCTGAAGATTCACAATTGTTTTTTATTTGAAATGTCACTCTGTGAATATCTCCTCCATTGAAAGTATGTCGTACTCCCTCTACTCCTTCTAGTTCAGAAACTCTTTGTGTGACAGATTCAATTGCTTCAATTAGTTTACTTGATTTTAAACGTGTGGTTTCATTAGCGATTCTTTGCTTCGAGATTCCATGCAACAATGTTACAAATCTTTCAGGTTGGGGACTAAGTGAAGTAAGTGAAGGTATTGTTTTTAATTTTACACACCCTACCATTCTGCTACCTCTTCCAAGACGCTAGAGAGCGTTGATTGCTGTACTGGTTATATCTATATCTTAATTTACACTAATTCCTCTAAAAAGTCATTCATAAAAGTTACTTTTTGGAATTTTTTTGAAAGTGGATTTTTATTTTATCCTAATCTCGGTCAAGCAAATTCTGACTAATCGGTGTCAAATCGTTGTAGTCACATACCGATATGGGATTAAAAGCGCTTACAGTACAGCATTCAATTTCAGATTAGCCCACTCAAGAGCGATCGCACCAACTCAGCAACTCACCAACTCCAGTTTTAATATCAGGAAAATTGGCGTAACTTTTGGAATTTCAATTTCTGACCGCGAATAAAATCACCTCATCTAATTGGGTTCCCGCCGCGCTCCCAAAATAAAAAAAGGTTTCGCATAAGTGGCTCTCTTGTGTCTACTTAAACATAGAGTACCCATAGTGAGAATGTATTTAGCAGCGTCGTGATTTTTAATTTTGACGGCATCCCCGCCCCGACTGGTGATAGCATCGACAACGCCGCCAAGTCCTTAAGTCGGTTGCGAGTCTAGAGGATTTGTTAAACTACCCAAAAAGTGAGTTGAACCAGAAGCTAAATGAGTCAACAAGAAAAGCAGCGATCGCTCGAATCCGTAAACGTTGGCAGATATTGCCGATTCAGCCGAGCAGTCAAATGCAAGAGTGGAAGGAACAAGGACGACTTTGATGGTGATTGACGATGGTTTTTGCGTATGCTTTGTTACGTGTAGAATCTCAATATGAGCAAGCACTTTCTGCTCTAGAAAGAGCGGAACAAATTATTGCTCTCCTGCTGCGCTACTGACTAGAAAGAAATTTTTTGGAAACCCAACTGATAATACCACTGAGAATAGCACCGCCCATAAGGATGCCGATCGCTGGGTTAAACACGGGTTGCCACAGCTTATGCCACAAATCCAAACCCAAGTTTACTCCTACAGAATCACCGATCGCAGCGATCGCTAACCAGATAAAGCCAAACAAAACCAAAAAAACATCTGCGACTAAAATCGTGTTTAGCCAATTTAACAATTTATCTTTCATGATTGGAATGGGGAGTGGGGAGTGGGGAATGGGAAATGAGGAATGGGGAGTTGGTATTAGCAAGAGACAAGGTAGACAAAGGAGAAGACTTATTCAATAATTTCTCCTTGTTCCCCCACTCCGTACAGACGCGATTAATCGCGTCTCTCCCCACTCCCCACTCCCCATCTTCATTCTTCAAACAGCCAATTTTTTACTTTTGTCAAACTCTGCCAATTTGGTTTTCTACTTAAACCGTCTTCAATACTGGTTTTTATTTCATCGCGCCATTCTTCGTTGACAAAAATTAGCTGTTGTGCTATATCAATATGTTCTCGTAAACCTTTTTGACCTGTGTCCAGCATTGCTAAGGCGAGATTGACTCTAGCCTGTGGGTCTTGTGGATTTAACTTGACTGCTTTCTGTGCAGCTTTGTAAGCCAAATTGGGTTTGTTATCGAGTAAATATAACCACGCCAAACAAATCCAAGCAGCACTAGTTTTGGGAGCGCGATCGCACACTTCTTTAAACACAGGGATTAAAGAATCTACCGCCTCTCCTGCTTTATAGCGTTCTAAACCTGTATCAAACAGGGATTCAACTGTATTAGTCATTGGTCATTAGTCATTAGTCATTGGTGATTAGTCATTTGTCTTTCGTCCAATGACAAGGGACAAATGACAAATGACAATATTACACCCCAAATGACTTGCCGCAACCACAAGTTTGATTGGCATTGGGGTTAGTGAATTGAAAGCCACCGCCAATCATGGCATCGCTGTAATCGAGCATTAAACCGTAGAGATATAATAGACTCTTGCGATCGCTGACAATTTTGAAGCCATCATAATCAAAAACTTCATCATGAGGGGTGATCTTGCTAGTGTCTTCAAAGTCCATCATGTAAGACATCCCTGAACAGCCACCCTGGCGGACTCCTACCCGTAAGCAGAAGTCTGTGCCTTGCTTGTCCCGGAGGGATTTTACCTGGTGCAATGCGGCTTCGCTCAACAGAATTCCGCGTTGTTGAGACCCAATTGCTTGTGTCATCTGCTTTTTTAACTCCTTAATTAGTCTAAGCTTTACCCGATATCGGCTTGTTAATGCCTCTGGGTTGCCGTTGGTGTTTTTGTATTCATTCTAGCGGCTTAGATGTCGCTAGATACCAAATTGTAAACACTCCGTTAAAAGCAGCCAAAAATTTTTATTCTAGAATTGAGAGACTCAGTGTGTTTAGAGATTCGGTATTTTTGGAATTCAAGCCTGGCGGCAGTCACCAGAAGCAACTATCTTTCAGGTGCAGCCATAAAAACCTAATCCGAGGCTAGCTATCCCCCAAAGTCTACTTCCAAATTGCTTCTTTTGATTAACTTATTCTATGACAAGTTTTAATCGCTCTACCAGTCGTCGGTTGAAGAAATTAACTCAAATTCCTTCTGTATGGGAGGGCGATCGCCGTCCGTTGTCATCACCAAACCAGTACTCAGACTCAGAGGAAAAGGGAGAATGTATCCTTTGGGTAGATTACTCCCAAGGTGTGGTTCGAGGAATGGACGTGGTAGCTTCAGATATCGGCCCAGAAGCAATAGTTCGGACTTTAATGCAAGCAATGGAGCATCCTCACAGTCCGGCAAGACCTGCCAGACCCCAAAGAATTGTAGTCAAAGACCGCGAGATCCAATTTTACCTGCGGGGGGTGCTGCAAGATTTAGATATTGCCATTGACTACGCACCAGAACTGCCTTTAATTGACGAACTGTTTCGCGGGTTCGCCGACATCCTCGATAGTCAAACCCCCGACTTACCCCCACAGTATGCACAAATCTTGCGAGAAAAAGCATTTGCAATTTGGCAAGCAGCACCTTGGGAATTTTTGGAAGAACAGCAAATTTTGTCAATCGAGATTAATAACTGGGATGTTGGCACACTCTACGCCTCAGTCATGGGAATGCTGGGAATGGAGTATGGGATTTTGTTTTATCGCTCAGAAGAGTCTTTAAAACAGTTTCGCGCCGCCGTTTTAACGGATGAAGAATCAACGGAGCATCTAGAAGAAGCGTTCCTCAAGCAAGATTGCCTGTTTCTCACCTTTGAGAGTACTGACGAAACCGATGAAGATGAGGATGAAGAAAATGATTTGGCGGATCTGCCATTATCAGAAATTGACCCAACTTTCGGTAATATCCACCCCTTAGAAGGACTACGTTCTGTTTTGTATGACGAAGAAGCACTTGTAATCTTCGTTGCGATCGAAAGTCTAAGCCGCTTTATTCGCGATCACCGGCGCCAGCTTCATGAAGACATTTTCCCTCCCCTGAGCCGTCGCTATCGCATTTCTCTGCCGCAGTCAGAAGAAGCAACTAAATCTCTGCCTGTTACAGTCTCTACCATGCCGCAGTTAGCAGCAGAGTTAGAGGAAATGGCAGGCTTTGATGTCGATGACGAGGACATTGGAAATCTTGACTCCCCAAATTTCCAATCATTGCAAGATGACTTGATACCAGAAGATTCCTTCCTCAGCTTAGGTGTAGTGTCCTGGGAAATGTTGGAGTACCTGCGTAAAGGGGTCAGCTACCATCCGGCTGGTGAAATCAAACAAGTGGGTGACGGTTTGCCGGTGATTTTAATTCAAACTTCCCGGCCCAAGGCTAAAACTGTAATTGAAAGAATTGAAGCAATAGGGGGACTGAGAGCAATTTGCTTTAATCCAGGTGCCGACCCCTTCGATGGCGATCGCTACGACCTGGGTTTATTGCAAACTCAAAATGGCGAATTGTTCCTATTCGGGGAATTTTTAGATGAAGATCCTATTCATGTAGAAGCCCGGAAAAAATGGAATCAGCGATGTAAAAATACTAAGGGCTACTGTGGCTTAATCATTGCTAAAGGACTAACGGGAGCCTCTCGTGGCAATCCTCAATTACGAGATATGATGGCTTTGTTTGAAGCGCGATCGCTTTCACCTAAAGATTTAGGTATTGGCACTCTTCAACTGATGCCCCAACTTAAATTTGAATAGTTGCACGAATTCCCCCAATCCTCAATCTCAAATTGTGGTTATGAAAAATTACAACAGTTTTCGTCATGAAGTACAAAACTACGGGTTTTGAGGCAGGAGCTATAAACTCTTTATATTATGATGCGTAAGTCCTGCATTTTGCACCTTACTTACTTGCAAACTGCTGTAAGTTGATGTGTATTTGATTTACATATTGACTAAAACTGGATTCGGGAGAGGAAAAAGGGAAAGCTTTACCTTTTAAGGTTTACAAACTGAGTGCTGAGTAAAGTAAAAAGTACTCAGGATTTTTGCATTTGTATATGCTTCAACCTTTGTAAATGTTCTTTTAACTCACCACTCTTCATAGCTCTTAAGATGCAGCACTTTGCAATCCACATTTACAGTGGATTTCAAGGAAAGTGTTGTACACCAACTAGAGCTAATCTTGGAGGAACCTTCAGGATTGCTGAATTGAACAAGAGGCAAGGGGGCAGGGGAGAAAGATTCTGGAATTCTTCTGTCAAGAGCTTGTAAGACCTGTTCGCAGGTTGTGCTTGGTGAAGCGTCAACCCCATTCGGCGACTCGTGGGTGTGGCCTGGTGAGGAATCACCGCTCCTTCAGGACGGTGAGGATGTCAATCTCCGAACTTCTAATTCTAAGAAAGCCAAAGATTAAAAAATCCAGAGTGGAGCAAATCTCCGCTCTGGATTTTCCTTTAACTTAGAGTTCTCTTTGAATTCTGCTGTATGTATATGTCAACAACAGTAGATTACCAATGATTAGAAGCTAACTTTACCTCAATTTCATGAAGTAGCTGTATTTGGAAATTTTTCCAGTCATTTCATTTGGATATTTACCAGTATAAATCAGTACAAAACGCCCAAAAATTCTCTGCAAGGTTCTGTTTAATAAAATCTAGGTGAGGTACTTAGATATCAAAATATTTTTTTAATAATTTTCTGAGTTTTTCATCGTGTCATGTATCAATATAATTAAGCAAAATATCAGAATATATCTTTTTCTTTGTAATTTTTTTATAAAGCATGAGAATGAGTTTATTTGTTCTCTAAATGAAGATTATTTAAAGTGTATAAACAATGGCTATAATGAACACATAATGGAAAAAATTAAATCTACAATTGCTTTTATGAGTATACTTACTAAATAATAAATGTTTGCAAAATAAAAAGTTTATTGACAGTAATTTTTTAGCTGTGAAAAATTTACTGCCGAATTTATGGTACAAAAATGTGCAAAAAATGAATTGTCTAACCTCCCGATACATAAATACTATGAATCGAAAAACAAATCACTGACTTTAAGACAAAGTATATCGCTAGAGAGAAGATAAAACACATCTCAGATTGCATCGTATTTTTACGGCGAGTTAGTGTACAAGCATGAAACAAAAATAAAATATTGTTATCGACAACAGTCAAGTAACATCATCTCTGTTTGGTGAGCATTCATCTGTGTAAAATTACAGATGTTGCTGTTAAAATTTACCAAAACACTCAGTTATTTACACCCAGAAAACTGAGTATTATACCCTTTTTGGTGGTTACTATATTGGCACAAAGAAGCAATCAGCTTGATCGAGGATAGCCAAAATTCATAAACGTTCAAGTAGCTCTTAACTTCGTGGTTACAGTAATGGGTGCAGATGGGTGTTTGTTTTAGAGCAATCGCTTATTTGCCTACTTTTAAGTGATTATTCACGACCTCTATAGACGATTGGAACCCGCCTGTCAGAAAGCATTTCAGCATGATAATGATTTTGAAGGTTTATTTTCTGGTGTTATCTGAGATGTTCTCTCCAAGTGGGTTTGGCGAACTTGGTTAAGAGAGAAGGTCAAATGCTTTCGATGGAGAATAACTTTGTAAATCTTGATTGAGTTAACAGTAGGTGTCTCAAATTCATTTATAAAATTTCATTGTCAGGCTTTACTCATGCTATTAGTAGCGTTATTATCTTCAAAAGCAACTATGTGGTCTTTATCATGTCACAACAGTAACAAATAAAGTGTAGTTTTTTAATTTTTTTAGGAAATGATGAATACTTTGACAAAACGAACATTTTTAATATTAATGATATTACTTGTTTCCTGAGACAAATTCTGATAACCTTATCGGTTCCCTCTTTGATTTAGAATCTTTCGACGATCTAAATATCCAGCAGATAGCATGATAATGACAAATAAAAAATGGGCTGTTAAACGTATAACTGTCAATCTCGCAACACAAGAAGCGGAAAAGCTAGAAAAATATTGTCAACAAACAGGTAGACCCGCAACCGATGTGATTCGCGAACTGATTAGAAGTTTGCCTGTCTCCGATGACGACAAAGATGTAAACAAGTAAGAAGTTGCTTTTACGACTTACCAGATAACTGCTTTGTTACCAAAAAATAGCTATGATACTTTTTTGAGTGCGCCGCTATGGACAAGAGTTTGTCTAGCTGATACAGACGCGTTTTTCTCGCGTCTGGTCAATTGCCGGGACTAAAACCAGTGATCAAAAAAGTTTTAGTATTGACATTGCGATGGTTTAATATGCTGGTGGAGTTGATATTAAGTAGCAAATTCCGACACCAACCCAGTTACAATCTGTAAAGAAACTGAAAAGGAACGACGGAATGCGTGTTGCAATAGTAGGTGCGGGACTGGCTGGACTAGCAACCGCAGTAGATTTAGCTAATGCTGGTTGTGAAGTAGAGATTTTTGAGTCTCGTCCGTTTGTGGGTGGTAAAGTTGGCAGTTGGGTTGATGGAGATGGCAACCATGTAGAAATGGGTTTGCATGTATTTTTCGGCTGCTACTACCAACTATTTGACTTGATGAAGAAAGTGGGGGTGTTAGAAAACTTACGCCTCAAGGAACATACCCACACTTTTATTAATAAAGGAGGCCGCACTGGTGGTTTAGATTTTCGCTTCTTTACAGGTGCGCCTTTCAATGGCTTAAAGGCATTTTTCACGACCTCTCAACTATCGTTGCAGGATAAACTGCAAAATGCGATCGCTTTGGGTACTAGTCCCATAGTTCGCGGGTTGGTAGACTTTAACGGGGCGATGAAAACCATCCGCAACTTAGATAAAGTTAGCTTTGCCGACTGGTTCCGCAGTCACGGTGGGAGTAATGGCAGCATCAAACGCTTATGGAACCCCATTGCCTACGCATTGGGATTTATTGATTGCGAAAATATGTCTGCCCGTTGTATGTTAACGATATTCCAGTTATTTGCAGTCAGAACTGAAGCCTCAGTTTTGCGAATGCTGGAAGGGTCTCCATCTGAGTATTTACACAAGCCCATTCTGGAATATTTGGAAGTCAGAGGCACGAAAGTTTACACGCGTCGGCAAGTTCGGGAAATTCAATTTACACAGTTAGACGAACAAACCCGTGTCACTGGTATAGTAGTTGCCCAAGGTGATACATTAGAAACTATCACTGCTGATGCTTATGTCTTTGCCTGTGATGTTCCAGGAATTCAACGCATCCTACCCCACGAGTGGCGTAAGTGGTCAGAATTTGACAATATTTACAAACTAGATGCAGTGCCAGTGGCTACAGTACAGTTACGCTTCGATGGTTGGGTAACTGAACTAAACGATGGAGAGCAACGTAAACAGCTTTTGCACGCGGCTGGAATTGATAATTTGCTGTACACAGCCGATGCTGACTTTTCTTGTTTTGCCGATTTGGCGTTGACTAGCCCTGCTGATTATTATCGCCCAGGACAGGGTTCATTGTTACAGTTAGTGCTGACACCGGGAGATCCGTTTATTGCACAAAGTAATGAAGCGATCGCACAGCATGTCCTCAAGCAAGTGCATGAACTGTTTCCCTCGTCGCGGGAGCTAAATATGACTTGGTACAGTGTAGTGAAACTTGCTCAGTCTCTCTACCGAGAAGCGCCAGGGATGGATGCGTACCGTCCCAACCAAAAGACACCAGTAGATAATTTCTTCCTTGCAGGGAGTTATACTCAGCAAGATTACATCGACAGCATGGAAGGTGCTACTATTTCTGGACGGCGGGCGGCAAAAGTGATTTTGGATAGTTTGAAGAGATAACTAACCGCAAAGGGCGCAAAGGGCGCGAAGGAAGAAGAGAGAATGTCAGATTGGTTAGAGCATACTGTACAGGTAGAAGTAGAAGTTCCTATAGATTTAGTATGGAGCCTTTGGTCTGATTTGGAGCAAATGCCCCGGTGGATGAAGTGGATTGATTCGGTGAAAATTCCGCCAGATAATCCAGACATATCACTTTGGAAATTAAAGACGGGCAGTTTAGAATTTACTTGGAAATCCCGAATTCTCAAAGTTATTCCCAACCAAATTATCCAATGGGAATCGATTGATGGTTTGCCGAATCAGGGAGCGATTCGCTTTTACGATCGCAACAATAGTAGTATTGTTAAAATGACCATTTCCTATGCTATCCCCGGTATTATTGGCAAAATTATGGATAACTTGTTTTTAGGGCGGATAGTTGAATCGACAATTCAAGCTGATTTAGAAAGGTTTAAAGAATATGCGCTGAATGTTAAAGCTAATTGATATATATGGCAAAAAGAGGCAGTAGGAAACAATGTGTAAAAGTTTCTTATTGCCTGGGAAGTTTGGATTTTTTAATGGTTGGAGGAGGTGCGATAGCGTTATTACTTAATGGAGCTTCTTTTTAAAATATTTATACGTAATCACCACCCTCTTCGCTAATAATTTTCCAATCGCTATCATTAGTTTCTATCCGACAATCTGTTATATAAAGCAACTCTAGATGGCCCCATTCATACAATGGCCCCTTTGTTTTTATATTCTCTTCTGATTTTTGCACAGCCTCTGTTAGTCTTTTGTTTGCTATCTGTATTGCTATCTCATTAGCTTTTTCATTTAAACACTCTTGAAAGTTTTCCGAATCTTGTATAGTAAATTCATCTTCATTTTTATCTATACCAAAATCGGTTGGATTATGTTCATTTTCGTTTAGCTCAACTTCGATTTCAACTTCAACTTCGATTATTTTTTTAATTGTTAATTTCTTTGTTAGCATAAATTTCTACTTTTTTATAAAACATTTTCAGTGAATTTAGTACAAATTCAGTATGCATTATTATGATTTGGAATATAAACATCCGTTAATCAGGTTTCAGACTCTTTGATGTCCAGCTAATTTCTAAAACTTTTAAAGCAGCATCTAATCTTGCTAATTTTTCCTGTGAACCTACTGTTTCGGATGAATTTATTACGTTATTCACGAAAATTGCAGCATTATTCGCTAGCTTAAGAAAGGCTAATTTTGCTTCTAGGTCGCCTTCGATTACTTTTTGTCTTTGTTCTGATGTCATGTAAATTACCTAGTTAACTGGATTTTTCATAACTTAACAAATTATCTAGCAGCAAAAAACCAGTAATAACACGTAAAAATACTATTTAAACCAAAAAACTGCGATCACACAAATTAGCATTAGTCACCACTTAGTAAAGTGGGTTATCAGACCCTACTTACTGTTGGTTCTGGAAGTGGATCACCTACAGCTTCGTAAGCAATAATTAGAGACTCTAAAACTTCAATTCCATTTGCCACAGCCAACTCATAAGTATCCCCATGAGTCCGCCAGCGTTGTCCTGGAAAATCAGGAAATCCTACCAAGAAGCAATCATCTTCCTCAGACCACTGAATAACCATTTTGTATTTAAGCTTACTCATCTTGTTTCTTCTCCTCTACTTCTTCGTCTGACATTCTGAACTTAGAGGGTTAAAAAACTACCAAGTTGGGTCGCTAAACAAATTAATCGTCAATCCTTCTCGTGATGGTACAGCCGTAATACAAGCGCGGACGATTTCTCCATCCTCTAACTCCACGGTGCAAGCGTGACAAGACCCCATGAGACAACCGGTGGGAATAAATACCCCAGCCCGATCTGCTACATCTAAAAGGGCTTCTCCCACTTCGGCATCTACTGTGACATCATCTGGTAAAAAGCGGACACGAACAATCATCAATGTTACGCATTTAATTTAGTATTGACTTGTAAGGGTTGTCCTTTGTCATTAGTCCTTTGTAAAGACAAATGACTAATGACCAATGACAGTTTTAAGGAAAAAATGTGCGATTTTTATGCACTTTAGTTTAAGACAAAAACGGAGTTAAGTCTAAATGGCTTTCTACTTCAGTGGCTAGGGAGTCCAAAATCTGCTCTCGCTGTTCCCGGTAGTTAGCAACACCTGTAGGCAAAGATTTTAAACCGCGCTGTTGACGGAGGCGATTTAACCAAGCGCGTCGCCAAGGGCCGTTGTCAAAAAGCCCGTGGAGATAACTTCCCCAGACTGATTGACAACTATCCACTAATCCTAAATTAATATCGTCAAATAGGGCATGGTACGATTGAGGGTCTATACCTTGCTGTTCGATGCGCGATCGCCCTTGGTGAATTTCAAAGCCATTTACTGGCAAGCCCTGTTGCGGATAATTTGAGCTAACTTGGCGCTGGCGGGCGATTTTTTGTCCGGTAATTACGGTTCTGATTGGTAAAAGATTTAACCCTTGATACCTGCCTGCTTGTCCCTCTATCCCTTCAGGATCAGCGATGATTTGACCGAGCATTTGATACCCACCGCAGATACCTAAAACCGTTCCCCCAGAAGCAGCATAGTGTTGGATAGCTTCTGCCATACCGCTTTTTTGCAGCAGTAGCAAATCAGCAATTGTGGTTTTTGTACCTGGGATAATTACGGCATCAGGATGTTCTAAATCTTGCTTTGGACTGAGATATTTTACTGAAACAGTGCTTTCTGATTCAAGTGGGTCAAAGTCGGTAAAATTGGCAATTCTGGGTAAGCGGATGACAGCAATGTTGAGGTCAGTTTGGGCTTTATGGGATTCACGTTCTAGCAAATCAAGGGAGTCTTCTGCTGGAAACACTTGTTGTAAGTAGGGTATAACACCGACAACAGGGATACCTGTACGTTCTTCTAACCATTTTATCCCCGGTTCTAGGAGCGATCGCTGTCCTCGAAACTTGTTAATTACTACACCCTTAATTAAAGCGCGTTCTTCTGGTTCTAATAACTCTAAGGTTCCAACGACATGGGCAAAAGCACCACCCCGATCAATGTCAACTACTAACATCGTTGGCGCATTTAAATGTTTTGCCACCCGCATATTAGTTAAGTCACGGTGCTTGAGGTTAATCTCTGCTGGACTACCAGCACCTTCACAAACCACCATGTCAAATTCTGTTCCTAAATGCTGTAGCGATTCTTCAATTGTCCGCCACCCCAGGTCAAAATATTGCTCGTAGTAATCTGAGGCACTTACTTTACCAACAGACCTACCTTTGATAATTACTTGGGAAGTCATATCGCCTTGAGGTTTGAGTAAAATTGGGTTCATTTCTACCCAAGGTACGACTCCCGCCGCCCAAGCTTGCACTGCTTGAGCATAGCCAATCTCTCCACCATTGGCAGTGACATAAGCATTTAAAGCCATATTTTGACCTTTAAAGGGAGCCACTCGCCAGCCACGCCGCGACAGAATGCGACAAATAGCTGTAGTTAAAAGTGATTTCCCTGCATGGGATGTTGTCCCCACCACCATAATTGATTTCATAATTGCTATTCGTTAGTTTTTCAGGATACAGAGTGAATTTTTAGGAGTGAACAATTATATGGCAATCCGTCCATCAGTTAAAAAACAGGGGAGCAGGCTTGCCGTGAGCTTGTCCTGAGTGTAGTCGTTGGCGAAGCCTCTCGTAGAGAAGGGCGTAGCCGAACGGGAGCAGATAACAGGAGGAGAATTCCTGTATAATTTATCCCCCTTGCAAGAGCAGCACCCTTCTTCTCTACCTCATCTCTTTACTAGCACCATCAGAAATTTCAATTAGGTAATTATCGTAAAGACTTCATGAATAGATGTGACGTTTCCGTATATATTGTTCCCTTTGATTCCCTAATCCTAACTTTTTGGTTTTTTATTCTAAAAAGGTATCCGCAACCAACGAGTCACAGCATCGGATAAACGATCGCGCCATGAAGGTGTCCGCCAATTTTTTCCCTGATATTGTTCCACTAACTGGCGACCCAAGGGAGTGAGGCGAAAACTATCTGTAATCCCCTGACCATCGACTTCTCGCCGTAATACACCCACTTGGATCAGCCAGCCCAAGGCGTTGTCACAGGCTAATTCTGATAAAGGGCGTTTAGTATAGCCCTGCTTAAGGCCATTTTCCAGTGCGATCGCAGTTAATGACACACTCTGGTGTCCCATGACTTCAAATAA
Organism: Nostoc mirabile CHAB5784; assembly: GCF_020829645.1. Taxonomy (GTDB): domain Bacteria; phylum Cyanobacteriota; class Cyanobacteriia; order Cyanobacteriales; family Nostocaceae; genus Nostoc; species Nostoc mirabile. Next base: position 25,860 of record NZ_JAIVFS010000017.1, read on the forward strand.
AGATAAATCGAAGGGCGAACACACTAGCGATCGCTCCGCTCTCTCTACTGTGCTTTGAGGATAAACAAAAATATTTGGGTTTTGGGAATCAACAGCAGGCATTGTGTATGGGGAGTAATTTTTCTTCTGATAAAAATTAATGTAAGAATATATTTTTTCTTGTATCAACTACCTCATTTAAGCAAAAATTGCTTACCTAAAGTATAGTTATGCTATTTTTTAGTAATTATATTTAATGATTATAAATTAATGTAAAATTTCAAGTGCATCAACAATCTGAAACAGGAAAGGTTAATTATGCCTCTAGCAGTTGGTACGGATGCACCTGCATTTACCGCTAAAGATACAAAGGGCAACACAGTCTCGCTATCTGATTTTGCCGGGAAGACGGTCGTTTTGTATTTTTACCCCAAAGATGACACGCCAGGCTGCACCAAACAAGCCTGTAGTTTTCGGGATGCCCAGTCTCAATATCAAAGTAAAGATATTGTCATCTTGGGAGTCAGTGCTGATGATGAAGTCTCCCATCAGGCATTCACCCAAAAGTATGATTTGAATTTTCCCCTACTGGCTGACACCGACAAATCCCTCATCACAGCTTTCGATGTGGATGGCGGCGGTTATGCCAAGCGCGTCACCTACGTAATTGACCCCAGTGGCAAAATTACCCATGTTGACACTAGTGTAAATACCACTACCCATGCTAGCGATGTTTTAGCTGCACTGGGGCTGTAGTTTTTTACCTGAGAACTAAGGATTTTTTAAACAGTCTCAGCCCCAAGCTCTTATAGTCTGTCAAGTTTAAGGGAACTCCAACAAATAAATTATTCAATGTTGTGGGGTGGGCATCTTGCCCGCCCAGTTCACAGGACGGGCGAGACGCCCATCCTACAAGAAATATTGGGATATTTTATTACTTGGAAGTTCCTAAATTGATGGGTCAACAAGTTCGTAGTAAGGACTTTAGTCCTTGTTTTTTAAGCACTGAAGTGCTTACTACAAACCCTCAGAATTAGCTTAGACATTGTACTAGAGGCTTGGGGTTACTTTATTTGAATTCAGTTACCTGATGGTGGTGTAACCGATGGCGGCGTAGCTGATGGTAGTGTAAACGATGGCGAACTGGGAGCTGCTTGCTGTTCACCTCGAATTAGTTTTTGTTGCCTTGCTTTAAAAGCTGCTGCGGCTGAGTCTAGTTGTTCGTTCTGTTGGTCAGAATTCCAGTTAAGAGTCCCGAAATTCGCCCGATGAATCAGGTCAAACATGTTGAAATTATCTGAGTTCGTGCGGGAGAAAGGATCGGTATTTTGGTCTGTTGTACTATTACTGGGAAAAGAATCTGCTGGGCTGCTGATTTGAGCCGAACTGGGTTGAGCCATGAGCAAGGAAGCAAAGCTAATTCCTGCCACGGTAGCGACAATGAGTCTAGGAATTTGTAAAAATGATTTTTTCATGGGATTTTGACCCTAAAATTGCTCTATTTTATCTCTTTAAGCAAGAGTCCGCCGTAGTTGGGGCTGAATACTCACTAAGGCGACAAGGGCAAAGCCAAACAATACCAGCAACGCTCCCCCGAAGGTAACATCACCCCAAGGAGCTTGCATGACTACGCTACCTAGTTCCCAACTACTGTGGAGATACAGATAGCGAATGGGTTCGATCGCATAGCTGAGAGGATTTAGGGTAGCTACAACCTGCAACCACTGAGGCATGAAGGATAGAGGAGCCAAAGCAGTACTAGCAAACAATAATGGTAGGTTAGTGACGAAAATCACTGCTATCAATTCAATGTGTCCGGGTAGAGCGAAAGCTAAACCAAGGGAGATGGCTGTTACGCCTAAAGCTAAGAGGAAGACAATTAGAGCGATCGCAAATAAACCCGTTGCATCTGGTAGTCCAGCCCCAATAAACGCTGCTGCTGCAACAATCACGGCTGCTTGCAGCAAACTTTGGCTGATAATAAAGATTGCCGAAGCAAAGACAATGGAAAACCGTGATGCTAACGGTGCTACCAGCAAACGATTCAAAAAGCCGAACTCGCGATCAAACATTACGGGCAAACCAGCATTCAGCGCCCCAGCAAAGGCTGTAAACACAATTACTCCAGCAGCCAAAAATTGACCGTAATTTGTCGTACTGCCGAACAATCCCTTGGGTGCATTTTGAAATAAAGCACCAAATAGCACCAACCACATTACTGGCTGAATAATTCCGGCAACCAATGTGGAGGGACGCCGTTGCAATTGAATAAACAAGCGACGAGTTAAAGCCAACGTCTCTTGTACCAATTCACCGAAAAAGTTAGGTGCAGCATTCGCATCTGCTTGTGGCGATGCTAACGGCTGCCAATTGATATCAGATTTAGGAGTAAGGCTCATAAATAATTGGGGAGTGGGGAGTGGGGAGTGGGGAGTGGGGAATTGGGGATTGGGGATTGGGGATTGGTAACTATCTCCATGCCTCATGCCCCAGTTTCTATCTCATATTCTGCTTTTTCTCAGCTTTGGGATCGCGAGTGGCAACGGCTGCCAGTTCTGCATCCATCAGTGTGCGTCCTGTAGCAGCGAGGTAAACGTCATCGAGGCTGGGGCGAGATTGGGCTATGCCAAATATGGGCAAGCCAGCAGTATTCAACGCTTGCTGTATGTTAATCAGAACATCGTTCTGAGGTGTCACTACTAAGTTGAGGGAATTACCTTGAGCGCTGTTGATGATCACTTCTTGCACAAACGGCAAAGGTTGCAAGAGGTTTTTGGCAATTTCTGCTTCCTCAATGGGGGAAAACTCGCGGATTCGCAAGGTGATGCGATCGCCCCCTACTTGATCCTTTAATTGCGAAGGTGTCCCACCAGCAATTACAACGCCCCGATCTATAATTGCCACGCGATCGGCTAAAGCGTCAATTTCTTCTAGATAATGGCTGGTAATTACTACCGTCGTCCCAGAGGCGCGTAATTTTCTCAGGAAATCCCATACCACAAAACGGGTTTCTATGTCAAGTCCTACTGTTGGCTCATCTAACACCAAAACATCCGGTGAATGGAGTAACCCAGCAGCCAAGTCTAGGCGCTTGCGTAAACCGCCGGAATAGGTTCCTGTCTTTTTATTGGCGTATTCTTGCAAACCGAGTAAATCTAATACAGTCTCGATGCGCTGTTTGGCTACTGTGCCTGGGAGGTGATAAAGTGCAGCTTGCAGTTGCAGCAGTTCTCTTCCAGTCAGCACCTTATCTATAGCGACTTCCTGAGCTACGTAGCCTAGTCGCTGTCTTGCCACTCTCGGATTATCTAACACAGAGATGCCAGATACTTCGATTTTGCCAGCATCCGGTGTGGTAAGTGTACATAAAGCACGCAAGGTAGTAGTTTTACCAGCACCGTTGGGGCCTAGTAAACCAAAAATTTCTCCTGGTTCTACCTGAAAGGAAACATCTTGGACGGCAACCACTGTACCGTAACGTTTTTGCAAATTTTGAATGAAAACGGCGGGAGCCATGACAGCTTATCCCCAACTATACAAATCTCAATAAAGTCTATCTTTATTGTAGAAGGTGGGGACTAGGAAATAGCGCATGAGCGAAAATCTGTAAACGAGTTCGCTTCATGCGCCATGCTGCCAAAAATTTCTGCTCATTTTAAGCCAATACGCTTGGGTTAAGGATAATTGTAGGTTGGGTTGAACTTTAGTGTTACCCAACAAATGCCGGAAAATGTTGGGTTTCGTTCCTCAACCCAACCTACGCAAATTTATTTTTCTGGCTTAACCCAAGCGTATTGCATTTTAAGCAAGTTGTTTGATTGCGTTTGTAGCAAAATACACCAAATACTAGAGCTTTGTGACTTGAAAAGCAGCTTTTGAACTCGTAAACTAACTTTTGTGACTTGAAAAGCAGCTTTTGTGACTTGAAAAGCAGCTTTTGTGACTTGAAAAGCAGCTTTTGTGACTTGAAAAGCAGCTTTTGCGACTTGAAAAGCAGCTTTTGCGACTTGAAAAGCAGCTTTTGCGACTTGAAAAGCAGCTTTTGCGACTAGTTTTGTATTAACGGTAGGATGTGGGGCTTCTAGCCGTTCAACTAAATTAGCACGCTATTTAACAACTTTCAAAGTTTCGAGGCTAGTGTCATTGCAACCACTGATAAATCCTCCCATCGCCTGGATTTGTTGCAAGTAGTCAAGAACGGGTTTGGTGATGAGTTCCCCTGGCATTAATACGGGAATTCCCGGAGGATAGGGACAGACGATTTCGGCACAAATGCGATCGCAAGTCTTTGCTAAAGGTAATATTTCACTAATAGCAAAAAAAGCTTCACGGGGAGACAAATACAAATTAGTACCGAATGTTCTGACAAAATCCTGCCAAATATAGTTTTTAACAGTAGCGTTGGTTGGGCGATATTCTTTGGCGAGAATGGTAAAACTTTGGACTAATTGTTCAATATCGGCTGCGGTATTGCCCAAACTAATGATAAAAGTCAGATGTTGCTGGGAGGGAAATTCAGCAGTAACGGCAAATTTTTCATCCAAAATTTCATCTGCTGCAAATCCAGTTAAACCTAAATTAGAAACAGTCACAGTTAGTCGGGTTTTGTCTAAAGCCACAAAACCAGGAGATCCCCCCAACCCCCCTTCAAAAGGGGGGCTAAGAATTTGTAAAACAGATAATCCAGGAATTTGACTGATTTTGGTTCTAGCTTCATCAGCAAGTTGCAAAGTACGAGACATTAGCATTTTGCCGTGGAGTGCCATTTGCTGACGCGCTGCATCTAGAGAAGCTAAAAGTATATAACTAGGACTGGTAGATTGTACGAGTTGCAAAGCTTTACTGATGCGATCGCAATCTATCCTATTACCTTGGATGTGCAGCATCGATGCCTGTGTCATTGCACCAAGTACTTTGTGGATAGATTGTACAGTTAAATCAGCACCTGCGGCTAAGGCTGGAGTGGGTAATTCGGGATGAAAGGCAAAGTGGGCGCCGTGTGCCTCATCTACGAGTAGAGGGATATTATATTGATGTGTGATATTGGCGATCGCACTCAAATTTCCGCAAACGCCGTAATATGTTGGGTAAACTGTCAACACTGCTTTAGCATCTGGATGTTGTTGGAGTGCAGATTCTACAGCATTAGGCGTGATGCTATGGGCAATATCTAAAACTGGATTGTATTCAGGATTAAGAAAAATGGGTATTGCACCGGAGAGAATTAAACCAGCGATCGCAGATGAATGTACATTGCGAGGCAGAATGATTTTATCGCCTGTGCTACAGGTAGCGAGAATTGCTGCTTCAATCCCACAGGTAGAACCATTGACAAGGAACCATGTTTGTGAAGCGCCAAATGCCTCAGCTGCTAGTTGTTGTGCTTCTTGAATAACGCCTTGGGGTGCAAAGAGATTATCTAAATCTGCTAATTCGGTTAAATCAGCGCGAAAGACAGCTTTACCAAGTAAATCAGCCAAGGGTTGAGAAATTCCCTCACCTTGTTTATGTCCTGGGGTGTAAAAAGGCGCATGGGATCTTGCTGCATTGGCTTTTAAGGCATCTAATAAGGGTGTTTGGTTTTGATTGAGCATTAAAATAATTCGTAATTCGTAATTCGTAATTCGTAATTAGAAAAAACAAACCGTTAACTAGTTCCGTGGGTTTAAGTCCCCCGGTTCAAAAATCATGCAAGTTTTGTGTTGGGGTTAAATCCCCATTACAAAACAAAATTTACGAAAGCGTTGCGTTAGCGAGTCCGCGTTCGCGCAGCGTCTCGTAGAGAGCGTCATTACGAATTACGAATTACGAATTACGAATTACTCACATGAGACCTTATCATCAAATCCCGATTTTTGAGTGTAGTGAACCCCTGGTGGAGATTCCTTTAGAATTTTTTGCGGTGGAATCTCCCCATCCTTATGAAAAATTAGGTGCTACCTATGGCGATCGCTCCCCCTATTATCTCCGTCAAAGTGTTATTGAAAATTTGATCCAAGCGCAAAATTATCTTCAACTACTGCATCGCAACTGGCGTATCCAAATTTTTGATGCTTATCGCCCGATCGCAGTCCAGCAGTTTATGGTAGATTACAGCTTCGCCCAAGCAGTGCAGGATAGGGGATTAACTGACGTGGAATTATCCCCAAACCAACGCCAAGAAATTTGGGAAGCGGTTTATGAAATTTGGGCTGTACCAAGTTTGAATGAAAAAACTCCCCCTCCTCACAGTACAGGCGCGGCGGTGGATGTAACGCTAGTAGATGATGCAGGGCAAATAGTAAATATGGGTTCGCCCATTGATGAAATGTCAGAGCGATCGCATCCCGATTATTATGCCAATAGCGATCGCCCAGAAGCCCAAAAGTATCATGCTCACCGTCAGCTATTGCAAGATGTAATGTTAAAAGCCGGTTTTCAACGCAATCCTAGAGAGTGGTGGCATTTTTCTTTTGGCGATCAAATGTGGGCTTGGCTGAATAATCAATCCAATCCAGCCAATCCTGTCACAGCACGTTATGGGCGTCTTACATAGATGCGTTATGCATCTTGAGGATTTAACTCTTTTAACTCGTCGGTAGTGTAAGTACCAATAGGAGTCCAAATTAGATAGGGAAGGAGTAACAGCGCCGCCATTAGAGAAATCGGCAAAACGCAGATTGCGAGAACAACGCCTGAAATCAAACCGATTAGCCCAAGGATTTCTCCAGCTTTAAGACTGCGAAACCTCAACATTACAGGTATGTAGGCGACGGTGATAATTTCCACCAAGAGGTACAAAGCCATTAGTAGCCAAGTAATTATGCCTCCTGGATTCTTTTCCCAGACAACATAAGCTGAAGCTGCACCGCAAATAAAAATCACAGTCCAGATCACCGGAATCAACGGCTCAAAAACTAGCCAGCGCGGGCGACTTAAATTTGCAAACCATTTAACATCACGCGGCGTGATCAAGAAACTACCAAGGGCAACCAAGAAAGTTACAGCCCCAATTATTATCCAAGATGGAATCATAATGCACTCAAGTTTTGTGTATTTTGTCAAGTCATACACTGCAAGTTTGACAATTTAGGGCATAGTTTGAATCATTCGCTGGTGCGAATCTTAGGCATCTTGAGGATTGAGACTGATCATCTGCCAAGTGGTATAAGTACCAATGGGACTCCACAGCAAATAAGGAACTAGTAATAGTGCTGCCCAGCCAGAAATACTTAAGACTGCAAGTATTAATAAAGCAGAAATGATAAAACCTGTGCCACCAAGAATAGTACCGACTTTCAGGCTGCGAAGCCTAAACATTACAGGCGTATAGGCAATGGTAATAATTTCTAAAAGCAAGTATAAACCCATGATTAACCGGGTTGAGGTGCTTCCTGGATCTTTTTCCCAGACAATATAAGCTGACCAAGCACCGCAAATAAATATTACAGTCCAGATAATTGGAATCGCACCCTCAAAAGTTAGCCATCTCGGTCTTTGTAAGCGCTTGAACCATTGGCGATCGCTAGGTGTAATCAAGTTAGCCGCTAAAGCAACTAAGAAAGCCACACCCCCAATCACCATCCAAGATTTAATCATGGCCGTTATTCCTTTATAAGCGCTATCTATCGCTTAATATCACTCTTTATAGTGTGATTTTGTCAATTTAGTTGCTAATTACTCATCATCCCTGAGTTTGAAACCTTCAAATCGTTTGGCAGGATTTTAAATTATGGGCATTGGAAATTGGGAATTGGGCATCAATACGCTTGGGTTAAGGAAAATTGTAGGTTGGGTTAAGCAAAGCGCAACCCAACAAAGCCCCGGAAATGTTGGGTTTTGTTCCTCAAACGCCACTTGCTTCAAGTCGGGAAACCGCAAGGGCGCAGTGGCTCCCCAACCTACACAATTTAAGGTTTTTGGCGCTAACTGAACTGTATTGAATTGGGCATTGGTTATTTCTCCCCCTGCCTCCCCTGCTCCCTCATCCCCCACTCCCCACTCCCCACTCCCTACTCCCCAGGAAATTATGTCTGGGGGTGGGGGTATGGGTCGAAGCGTGGAAATATTCTTGGTAATAGGGGAATAAGGTAATTAGATTTAATGGTAATTTATATGCAAACTAAATCAGAAACGCGATCGCAAGCACCAGAAACTCGAGGAATTGGTAATACTATTCGGCTCACAGGCTGGATTGCTTTCTGGATACAATTGGGACTTGCAGTAGTTTCTGGTTTAGCTTTGTTATTTGCTTTGACTGGCCGTAGCTTTGCGGAACAACCGAATACTGGTCTTGGGGTAGGTATCTTTTGGGCTGTGTGCGGTGTTGTAGTGTTGTTGTTCTCTGTGTATTGGGATTTTCGTTACACTCGCATAGGCAAAAGTCTAGAAAATCCTAATCCGGCGCTGCATCTCAGTAAGGCAGATACAACTAAAATAATCCGATTGGGAATAATTGCAGGTTTGGTGGGAATATTATTAACTCTCTTGGGTGCTGGATCAACTGTGTTAGTGCTAGTAGCAAAATCTATATCCCAACCTCCAGGAGTGGCAATTACTGATCCCTACAGAATTATTCGGGCGCTGGATGTTTTTGTGGCTGTGGCAAACATCAACGGGATTGCTGCTCACTTTGTGGGTACTATCGCTTCGTTATGGTTACTTGAGCGAGTGCATCAACACTAGTACCGCTACATAAAATTTAAAAAGCTTATACTGAGTGGTGAATTCTGACTGATGAGTAAATCCCAATGAGGATCAAAATTTTGCTGATGAGTCTTTGATACTCGTTGACGAGGCTTTGAACTCCGTTCATCCACCTCAGATACTCGTGAACGAGGCTTTGAACTCCGTTCGTCCACCTCAGATACTCGTGAACGAGTCTTTGAACTCCGTTCATCCACCTTAGATACTCGTTGACGAGTCTTTGAACTCCGTGAGCCTTTAACCCAAAAATGATACAGCAGATTGCAACAGGCGTGAGGTACAGATAATCGTAGGGGCACAACATGTTGTGTCCCTACCCGTGTACTTCATTTACCTGAAATACGCTGTAAGTTTAGACTCGCTTCTCCCATATCTTTAGGTTATTAGGACTTACGCATTGACAAGAAATACCAAACATGAAGCAAGGTTAAAAACCATATCTTTCGTAAGGGCACAGCAATGCTCATTGGTGTCAACTTAAGCTAAAAGTAGCTTAACTGAAAGCTTCCTCACCCGCCTCGAACTAAAGTTCAAGGCTGATAGCTAAAGTCTACTGAAGTAGACTAAAGATTTTTGGCTATATTTAGTCATCAACAGAAGACTTCCGCTAAAAGCCAAGGAAGTTCAGTTCCTTGCGGGACATAGCTTTTACGTTAAGTTGACACCTATGAGCAATGCTGTGCCCCTACAGCATAGTCTATTTACGATCGCAGGATAATTAAGAAAAGCCTGAAAACTTCCTCAAGATAGGTAATGCACATCACGATGCATTTGTACAGTGCGTAAGTCCTAGTTATTTCTAATTATTCTAATTTTTATCTAAAGATTGACTTTTAAGGCAGTTTCTTATTACTTATGACAGTTACTTTAAATCATTCTGATGAGTGAAAGTATATATACTTAATAACTGAGGTTCAAAGCATGGACTCAACAGGTAAGGTTCAAACTGGGGACTCCTCCTGGTCTCTTCCACTGCCGTTGAAAGAGTATGCAATGAGCCGAGTAACTGTCTACTTTTATAGCGACAGATGGGTTCCAATTAAATATTGTTCTTTGGAAAAGGCAATTTTGCTTCACCATAAGGCAAAATTAGAAGACAAGGAAATTTTATTATTTCCTGTTAATTTAGACCCTAATCAACTCTCAAACTCTTTTAACTAAAATGCATTGAGGTAGACTATTTTTCAAACATCTTGGCAACAAATAAATCGGCTATAGAGGCGTACTTATGTACGCCTTTATTTGTAAATGGGAGGTATTGAAATATTTACTTATATTGTTTACTTAGTTATGCTAACCACAGTCATTACACCCGCAACCCCTCCCCGGCTTGCGGGGAGGGGAGACAAAGCATAGCTTTGGCGGGGTGGGGTTCTTCGAGTTTAATCAGCAATCAAGGGGCCATGATATCAAAGAGCGATGTCTACGATGGTCACTGAGCGGCTGGTGAGCGGCTGGCCCTGACTTGTACTGAGCGTAGCCGAAGTAGCGCAGTCGTTCGCGTTAGCGTCTCCGACAGGAGAAGGGAGTCTAACCATGTCGTACCACTTCGTGGATCTTGCTACGCGCAGCGTCTCCAAGAGTTGTGCGGGCTACGCCTACGCGTCAAAAGATACGTAAGCTAACCGAACCGTATTGTTTGTTATCGTACTAATGGGTTTTTGTTCACCTCTGCTGAGTTGACGGTTTGTTGAATTCTCTTCAACCTTGTCTCTGGACGTTTTGCACTGTCAATCCAAAAAAGAATATTCTTTTTGGATGAGTTATTAAATGCCTCAAAATTATCCTTGGCAGTTGTGTTTGCTTCTAATGCTTGCTTTAAATCTGAGGGAATCATCAATGCTTCGATCGCATCTAACGTCTTCCATGAGCCATCTTGTTTTGCAGCTTCAATTTTTTCTAGACCAACTGTAGTCATCAAACCTTGTTCTATAAGTTCTTCAATATATTGTTTATTTAATTTTGACCACACACTTTTCGCTTTTCGAGGTGTAAATATTTGCATATAACGTTCTTCATCTAAGGATTTAACTTTACTGTCAATCCAACCGAAACATAGGGCTGCTTTTACCGCTTCGCTATATCTAACACTTGGTTTCCCGCTTTTTACTTTGTAGTAAATGAGCCACACACCAAGAGAGGTGCGATGGTTTTCTTCTAACCATTTCCGCCATTCTTCGAGGCTTTGAGGGCAGAAAGTGAGGAATTCATTATTAAGTTTAGATACACCAGTAATTTTACTTTTGCTAAGGTTTATCTCTGTATTTTGCTGCATTTGTTTTATGTTCAATACGTAATTGATGCAAAACTTTCATCTTCTCTAAAATCGTTTTGCCATAAAAATCAGATGCTGGCTTCTTTGATAGCCATGCTTGGTGTAAAAAGCCTCTGCTTGTCCATCCTTTTTAGTCAAAAGATAAACACAGGTAACTTTCATTGCGGTTAGACTATGCATTAATTGGTTAAGTAGCTTTGTCCCAATTCCTTGACTCTGCTTATGAGGTCGGACACAGATTTCTTCTAGATAAAAGCTTTTACTTTTTTGCCCTTGCTTGCAATAACCTGCCACCAATCCTAACAGTTCATTCTGTTTGAATACAAATCCAACAAAACCTGGTGTATTCAGAATTTCAAACAACTTTGCTCTTGCAGTCTCGAAAGTCCATTGCTCGTTCCAAGGTTCACCATTGAACACTTCAATATATAAATGAGCGCACTTATCAAGATATTCAGTAGTGAAGATTTGAATTTCTTCTGACATCAAAAAACCAGAGTTTAGTTAATCATGAAATTAAAGTATCAGCACCACAGATAAAGATTACCAGATCAGGTGTTCATCTACAGCGCTCACAGATTGTAGCAATCAAACCAACCCAGAACGCAGTGCCACAACTGCTGCTTGTACGCGATCGTCTACTGCTAATTTATTCATAATCCCTCGGACGTGAGTTTTGATGGTGTTGGGACTAAGATAGAGTTTTTCGGCAATCTCCGGGTTACTCAAGCCGTCTACCATGAGTTTCAACACTTCTAACTCGCGCCCAGATAAGTTGGCGTTGTTGCTGACGGGTGAGGGCGGTTTGAGATTATCAATTACTCGCCGTGCAATTTGGGGATCGAGATAGGCTGCACCATCAACTGCGGCTGCGATCGCACTTAACAATCGTTCCACACTTGCACCTTTAATACAATATGCATCTGCACCGCTAGAGAGTGCCGCAATAATTTCTGTCTCCGTTTGATGAGATGTTAGCATCACCACATGAGTTGCTGGCAGCGCCGCCTTAATTTGCTGTGTTGCTGCAATGCCATCCAATCGCGGCAACCCAATATCCATAACCACCAAATCAGGTTTCAGTTGCAGTGCGGCTTGAACTCCCAAATAACCATCTTCTGCTTGTCCAACAATCTCTAACTGAGGATGAGCCATTAACGATTGCTCTAATCCCAGTTGCATCATCGGATCATCTTCGACAATTAACACGCGCAACGGCAAAGCATTGGCCGGCAGATTTAAAGGATAGCGAGTATCTAAAGACATTTTTATTAATTAAGAGTCATTTGTCATTTGTTATTTGTCATTAGTTATTAATCTTTTGCCTTTTACCTTTTATTCTTTGCTTTTTTCCCTGCCAATGACCAATGACTAATGACTAATGACAAATTTGTTTTATTCTTCTACCCGATAGCCTAACTCTGCTAAACTGATCCGCGACTGTCGCCATTTTGGCTGGACTTTGACAAACAATTCTAGGTAAACTTTACCAGAGATTAACTTTTGGATTTGTTCGCGGGCTTCGCTACCAATGGCTTTGAGCATTGCTCCACCTTTGCCAATGAGTATGCCTTTTTGGGAATCACGCTCGACGTTGATGGTAGCAAGTATACGGGTAATGCTGGGAGTTTCTTCTACTAAGTCAATAGCGATCGCAACTGAATGGGGTACTTCTTCACGAGTCAATAATAAAATTTGTTCTCGGATTAATTCACCCATAATAAAGCGTTCTGGTTGGTCAGTTACCAAATCTGGTGGGTAGTATAACGGCCCAATTTCTAAATGTTCAATTAATAATTCTTGAAGTTGCGGTAATCCTGCACTCGTCTTAGCAGAAAATTTCACGATTTCCCATTCATGGGACTGGGCCATCTGAGCGTAACTATCATCTAGAAACTGAGAATCGGACGGTTGTTGGTCGATTTTGTTCACGCCCAAAATCACTGGTGTTTTGCTGCGACACAGCAATTCGGCAATATAGCGATCGCCTGCTCCACAAGCTACCGCTCCATCTACCACAAATAGCACTACATCTACCGATTCAATGGCAATTTTGGCATTTTGCACCAACACTTCCCCCAATTGATGATGGGGCTTATGAATTCCTGGCGTATCTACAAAAATTAACTGGGCTTCTGGTGTAGTTAAAATACCGCGCAAACGGTTACGTGTTGTTTGCGCTACTGGTGATGTAATGGCAATTTTTTGCCCTACCAATTGATTCATTAAAGTAGATTTACCGACATTAGGACGACCAACAATGCCAATAAAACCTGATTTGAATTCAGGAGGAGCCTGTGGAATTGTGACTTCTCCTGAAAAAGAGAAGTTGTAATTTTCAATACTAGTCACCTTTGGCTCCACCCTCATATTTTACAGCTGGGATAACTTGGTTTTTTTTTAGACACAAAACAAGCATAAAATTCCCCTGGCATTTTTAGGGATTGCTTTTGCCGAGGTTTAATCTACTACTGGCTCTACACCTATATTTTACAGCTAAGATAACTTTGTTTTGTTTTTAGATACAAAATAATCTAACTAAAATAGACTACCTCACAATTAGGGTTTAAATGCTTAATGACCAATTTTTGAGTAGCATTTGACAGGTGCTGGTACTGGATGATCAAGGCAAAACTAAGGCTTGGTGGGAGCGGCTTCCAAAGCAGCCAAGGGATGATGGCAAATTCCCTTAAATTACTAGAGTGAAGTTGTGAGTAATATTAAATGTCTGGTTCTTGCAGCCATCGGGCGACCATACCCGCCAAAACTCCACCTAAAATTGGAAACACGATGAAAATCCAAAGGTCAGCCAATGCCCAATCTTGAGTAAAGATAGCTGTGGCTAGCGATCGCACGGGATTGACGCTGGCATTTGTCACCGGAATCAGGATAAGATGCGCCAAGGTAAGCCCTAAACCTATGGGGATGGGTGCAGACAGCTTCAAAGCGGGAGAAGATGTTACGCTCAAGATCAGCAGCACAAAGCCACAGGTAACAGTCAATTCGGCTAATGCACAAGCCCACCAGCTATAGTTACCAGGGGAGTGAATTTCCACCCCATTAGAACCAAAGTCGGCTGTTGTAAACCCAGGCTTGCCCATGCAAATCAAAAACAGGATAGTAGTCCCCCAAATTCCGCCGAGAATCTGACTTCCTATATATGGCAAAACGTCTCGGAAAGAAAATTGCTTGGCTACCCAAAAACCAATTGTGACTGCGGGATTGATATGACATCCGCTAATAGAACCAAAAGTATAGGCAGCAGTCAGCAAACTTAAGCCAAAAGCGATCGCCACCCCAGTAACTCCAACCCAAGGTACTGTACCAGAAATAACCGCAGTACCCACGCCCATCAGAACCAACCAAGCTGTACCTAGAGCTTCTGCAAAACATCGTTTGGCTAACGAGTAACGATTCATGAGATAATGCCATAACTGGCTAGACGCGATTGATATTTGTACACATTAGCTGAATCACACTAAGATAAATACTTGCTTCTGGATTATTAAGTAGAAAAATTACCGAAGAAGAATTCAGAATTCAGGTGGTCGCCGAGCGCAGTCGAGGTGAGCCAGAATCCAGCTTGGGGATTCTGTGCGGCTCGATGTATAAGAGAGGTTTAGAGCAAGCAATTTTAAACGCGCGTGATATTAATAGGACTTACGCAAATTATCTCTCAAACTCTGATTTCTCCGTGCCCTCTGTGCCTCTGTGGTTCGTTATTCCGTAAATCGTGCGTAAGTCCTAATTAAATTCTTTCCGTAGCTGTTACCCCTGACTTGACTGCTGGGGTATTCACCAATTCTGAATTCTGAATTCTGTCTTCTGACTCCTTCTCATAGCGCTTTTCATTTCCATAAACTACAAACCAGACGGTAAGGACACAGCATTGCTGTGCTTTTACAGCTAACCTGTGTTCTATCCAATTAAAAACTGTTGCAACTTGTCACGAATCATATACAGCTATTGCATATTGATATCGGGGAATTAATCGGGAGAAATTATGGCAATTTATCTAGACTCGGCGATCGCATCTGAAGCTGAAGTTGTTAAGCTTTGGGGATGGGTGAAAGGCATAACAACAAATCCCACGCTGTTGTCTCAAAGCGATACCCCACCAGAAACCACGCTCAAAAAATTGGTTGCCTTGACGAATGGCCCGTTATACTATCAACTTGTGGCATCTGATAAAGCTCTTATGTTAGCTGAAGGTAGAAAAGCTTTTGAGATTATTGGTTCACAAACAATTTTAAAGATTCCCGCAACACCATTAGGTTTTGAAGTCGTGGCGAGTCTATCATCAGAAATTACCTGTTCAGTGACAGCGATTTACAGTGCAGCACAGGCAGCAGTAGCACGGGAAGCAGGAGCTAAAATTGCCATAGCTTATGTAAATCGAGCTACGCGGTTGTTAGGTGATGGTATTGCTTTGGTGCGGGATATGGCCAGCGTCCTCAAAGGCAGTGATACGGAAATCTTGGCAGCTAGTATCAAATCTCCCGAAGAAGCAGCCGCTTCATTGCAAGCTGGGGCGGATCATTTGACTTTACCATTGGCAATGTTGCAAGCGATCGCTACTCACGAATTCTCACAGAAAACTGTTGAAGAATTCGCTAAAGGAGGTATTGGCTTAAGATAATTCGTAATTCGTAATTCGTAATTCGTAATTCGTAATTCGTAATTCGTAATTCGTAATTCGTAATTCGTAATTCGTAATTCGTAATTCGTAATTCGTAATTTAAATATGAGTTTGTCAGATATCCCTAATCTTTGGGTTCCTTTAGCACTTTTAGGTTTGATTATTGTCGCTGCTGTATTTTTCAGCCGCAGCAGTTGATATTTAACTATTGTGGAGGTGGAGGTTCAGTTCTATGTTTGCTGTTGTCACACCCGATACAATCCATTTGCCTCCAGGCGCAGTAGTCCGCCTACCCGGAAGTTGGCAAGACTATCAAGCACTCAATGAACAACTAGGCGATCGCTCCTCTCCTCGCATTAAGTATCGAGATGGAGAAATTCTTTTGATGGCACCGCTACCAGAACATGGGCGTAAAGTAAGTGTAATTGCAGATGTAGTCAAAGTTTTGCTCGATCATCTGGGACGAGAATACGAGGCATTTACCCCAATCACAATGGAACTGCCACAGGAAAGTGGTATAGAACCAGACTACTGTTTTTATATTGAAAACTGGGAAGCAATCGCAGGTAAAGATCCCATCAATTGGGGCGTTGATCCATCCCCCGATTTAGTGGTGGAGATAGACATCACCAGCTACACCGATGTAAATGACTACCTGCCTTATGGAGTACCAGAAGTTTGGTTGTTTAGGAAGAACCAGCTTGTGATTTACAGATTGCAAGGCGATCGCTATACTGTTGAAACCAGTAGCCGCTATTTCCCCAACATCAATGTGTCAGAGGTAGTCACAGAGTGTTTAAAAATTGCCTATGACCGTAATACTAGCGCTGCTATTCGGGAATTACGGCGGAAATTGACAATTCCTACGCTACTAACTTAGGTTCCAATCAATCAGCAGGTTCAGTGAACACAACCTCGTAGAGATGAAACTCGTTTTCAGCCAGACCTTGCCAATATTTACCCAAGGGCGCATACTTTGGATCTTTCAGTAGTTCCTCGAAATCTGCAAAGCTGCGCCATTGACCATAGTTCACATTGTGTACGCCATCCAGGGAACGGTGGAAATTACCAGATAGAAGTCCTGGATTTTGTAATCCAAGTGGTAAGTATTCCCTCTCCAATTCCACTAGGCGTTGCTGATTTTCTGGCTTTACCCGGAATTCTGCAAGGTGAATCAAACCACCTTTGGTAATTTTGAGTGTGGCATCATCTGGTAGGGAAACGACGACTTCGTAGACATGGGACTCGTGGATATGGAACTGGAAAACCTTTGCTCCTAGCTTTCGGATTTCGGAATTGTTCACAAATGCTTGGTAGTCTTCCTGAGTTTTCCACTGGGCATAGTTCATTACCCGCACGCCATCTATACTTTTGTGAATGTTGGATGAGACAAAACCAGGCTGGTGTTTTACTCCTGTTTCGAGAAATTCCACAATATTATCTATCAGTTCCTGCTGACGTTCAGGTTCGACTGCAAAGATAATTATGACCGTAATTACATCGTTGTTCTTGGCTATGATAGGCATTTTGATACCTCTTAAAGCGGACTGGAGACTGGGGACAAAAGGGACAAGGGAGACAAGAGGATTAACAATTCAAAATTCACGCATTCAAACATTTTAGACATTTTAAGATGGGGATTTAAACCCCAACTGAAACTGCGCTACGTGTAATGGTTGGGGTCTTAGAGGTTGTTTTAAAAGTGTTTTGCTGTGATTTTAGGCACTTTTAGATCCCCCCTAACCCACGCCAGTCGCTCCACTTGGGGAGACCCCAAGACCGCGCTGGCTCCCCTTAAAAAGGGGGGAACCGGAGTCAAAGTCCCCCAATTTATCGGGGGATTTAGAGGGATCTAAAACTTTTTATACCCACAATAGGACTTTTCAAACAACCTCTTAAACCCTTTAATTTCCGATAACTAATGCTGAGTGTCCCATGCCCAATGCCCAGTCGTCAATCTCCTTAAATTCAAGCGATTCCACCGTTTACACGGATGTTTTGCCCAGTGATCCACCTAGCTTCGTCGCTAGCGAGAAATGCTACTACGTCGGCGATTTCTTGTACCTCTCCCAGTTTGCCAAACGCAGCCATTTGGGCTAAACGGTCTATCTGTTCTTGTGTTTTGCCTTCTCGAAACAGTTCTGTATCGGTGGGGCCAGGAGAAATAACATTGACTGCGATCGCCTTTGCACCCAATTCTTTAGCTAGTACCCGCGTGATTTGTTCAACAGCACCCTTGGTTGCTACATAAGCACTATAAGTTGGCAGCATCATCGCCGTAGTTGATGAGGAAAAGTTGATAATCCGCCCCCCTTCTGATATATGTTGCGCGGCTTGTTGACAAGCAAAAAAAGTGCCTTTGACGTTAATGGCAAAAATCGTGTCAAAATCTTCTTCACTCACCTGAGTAATTGGTTTATAAAAGGCGATTCCGGCATTGTTGACCAAAATATCCACTTTACCGAAGCGCTCAAGTGTTTGCTCAAATAACCTTTTGATGTCGGGTACTTTGCTAATATCAGCTTGTACGGCGATCGCTTCTACTCCCAACTTTTCAATTTCTGCAACAACTTCCTGTGCTTTGCCTGCATTACCCGCATAGTTAACGACAATAGATGCGCCGTTACCAGCTAACTTGAGTGCGATCGCTCGTCCAATTCCCCGCGATGCACCAGTGATAATTGCAACTTTTCCGGCTATTGATGCCATAGATTCACCTGTTTTTGTTTCAGTTATTAATATATAGCAATCACATTTGATTCCTGAAGCACTCGTAGAGAAAGGGAACAGGGAAGTCAACAAGCAAATGCTGTTGCTCAACAAGCAAATGCTGTTGCTCAACAAGCAAATGCTGTTGCTCAACAAGCAAATGCGTACGCTCAACAAGCAAATGCGTACGCTCAACAAGCAAATGCGTACGCTCAACAAGCAAATGCGTACGCTCAACAAGCAAATGCGTACGCTCAACAAGCAAATGCGTACGCTCAACAAGCAAATGCGTACGCTCAACCTGACTTTTTACGGGATGTGGAAAAGGGGATAGACTTTTGCAAGAGGTCTAATACAGTTGAGTTAAGCATTTCTTCCTTCTCTTTCTTCTCTTCCTTTGCGTTCAACTCTTGGAGACACACTCGTGTTTGCGTCTTCTCTGCGAGACGCACTCGCCAACGCGGTTCGTTAAAAAATTAACTTTGACAACAGTTAAGCCTTAACCCAAGCGTATTGCTATATACAAAAGATAAAAGTTAGGAGAACATTTTAACTCCTAACTCCTAACGTACAGACGCGATTAATCGCGTCTCTCCTAACTTACCGATGGGTGGTAGAAGGAACTTTGCTATCTTGACTAACATCTAGCTCATGAGGCTGACGACGTGGACTCAAGCGATCGCGAATTTTGCCAATTACGATATATAAAATTGGTACAAAAAACAGAGTCAAGAAAGTAGAGACAATTGTACCGCCAGCGATCGCAGTACCAAGAGATTTTCTGCTAGCTGCTCCTGCTCCTTCGGGATTTACCAATGGCCAAATACCCAAGATAAAAGCGAAGGAAGTCATCAGGATAGGTCGTAAGCGTTCTTGTGATGCTTGCACTGCTGCTCTGGTAATTGAAAGACCCCGCTCTTGCAGTTGGTTGGCAAATTCCACAATCAGAATGGCATTTTTACTTGCCAAACCAATCAGCATTACTAAACCAACCTGGCAAAATACATCGTTAGCTAAACCCCGCAACATCTGCGCCGATAACGCCCCCAAAATAGCTAGAGGAACTGACAGCATAATAATTAGTGGGTCAACATAGTTCTCATACTGAGCAGCCAACACTAAGAAGACAAAGACAAGTCCCAATCCAAAAATCAGGGGCGCTAGACCGCCAGACTGTTTTTCTTCGGCGACGATTCCCGACCATTCATAGCCCATACTTGCTGGCAAAACCTTCTTTGCTAGTTGCTCCATCGCTACTGTTGCTTCACCGGAACTATAACCAGGAGCGGCGGAACCGTTGATTTCAATGGCGCGGAACAAGTTGTAATGATTGATCGTTTGCGCCCCGGTGGCAGAAGTAATTTTCACGAGATTGCTCAGGGCAATCATCTGATTATTAGCAGAACGCACGTATAATTTACCGATATCTGCCGGGTTAGAGCGAAACTGAGCGTCTGCTTGAACATACACCCGATAAGTTCGTTGTAGCAAATTAAAGTCGTTGACATACCGCGAACCCAAGTAAGCCTGTAGGGTATTAAAGATATCGTTTACTCCAACTTGCAGGGATTTAGCTTTGTTACGGTCTACTTCAATTAACATCTGCGGTGTATTTGCGCTAAAAGTGCTAAACACAGCTTGCAATCCTGGTGTCTGATTACCGCGTTGGAGTAGCTGACCCATAACTTGCACTAAGTTATTTAAACCACTGTTCCCTGTTCTGTCTTGTAGCTCAAATTGGAAGCCGCCGAAACTACCTAAACCTTGAATAGATGGTGGATTCACTGCAAAAATTCTTGCTTCGGGAATTCCCCCTAGCACTCCACCCAACTTACCAATGATTGCCTGTGCTGACTGTCCCGGTTCGTGACGCTTGTCCCAAGGCTGGAGAGTCGAAAAAATTGCCCCACTATTAGCAGAGTTACCACTAAAACCAAAACCACCGATCGCAAAAGTACCTGTGACTTCTGGCAATTTGAGGATTTCTTTTTCTACCTTAGCCATGACTTCGCTAGTGTAGTTGAGTGAAACTCCCTCTGGCCCTTGGATAATGGTGATGAAATAACCTTGGTCGTCATCAGGGATAAACGCTGTAGGTACGCTGATGTAAAGCCAGCCCGTCACCCCCAAGGACAATATAAATACTCCCACTACGATCGCTTTCACCCGTGTCAAGCGCTTGAGTATTTCCTCATACTGTCTGCGTGTCCAATCAATAAACCTGTTAATCCGCTCAAAAATCCAGCCTAACCAACCGCGTGGTCTTTGCCCCGGACGCAGCAGCAACGCTGAGAGGGAAGGAGTTAAGGTAATGGCTAGAAAGGTAGAAATCGCCATTGAAAAAGCGATCGTCAGCGCAAATTGCTTATATATCTGTCCCGTAGCTCCTGGGAAGAATGCCACGGGTACAAATACAGCCATTATTACTAGGGAAGTTGCAATCACTGCCCCAAACAGCTCCCGCATTGACTCAGAGGCAGCTTGGCGGGGCGACATCTCCTCATTCTCAATTAAGCGAGAGATATTCTCAACAATCACAATTGCGTCATCAACCACCAATCCCGTTGCCAAAGTTAAACCAAACATGGTCAGGGTGTTGATCGAAAATCCAAAAACCTTGATAAAGGCAAAAGTACCAATCAAGGTTAGGGGAACGACAACCACCGGAATCAGCGTAGTCCGCCAGTCCTGCAAGAAGATATAAATTACTAAAACGACCAGAGCGATCGCTTCTATCAACGTCTTGACTACTTCTGCTAGCGACGCTTCCACAAAAAGTGTTGTATCAAACGCCACCTGATATTTCAGTCCTGGGGGAAAACTTTGCTCTAGCCGCAGCATTTCGCTTTTAACTGCCCTAGCAACGTCTAAAGCGTTACTCCCAGGACTGGGAAATATCCCTAGGCCCACACCTTCGTTGCCTCTAAATCGCAGAAAAGTACTGTAATTTTCTGCTCCCAATTCCGCCCGACCCACATCTTTCAACTTTACCAGCGTGCCATTCTCAGATGTCTTGATCACCATGTCGGCAAATTCTGTTGCCCCACTTAGTCTGCCAATAGCTTGCAAATCGATTTGATACATCTGATCTGGTAATGTTGGCTGCTGCCCAATTTGCCCAGCCCCCACCTGTAAGTTTTGCTCATTGAGTGCATCGATCACATCTTGGGGAGTGAGGTTACGACTAGCAAGGCTGCTGGGGTTGAGCCACAAGCGCATCGCATAGCGGCGTTCACCAAAAATCTGCGCCTCACCCACCCCTTTGATTCTTTTGAGGGCATCTACTATGTAGAGGTCGGCATAGTTACTTAAAAAAACGTTGTCGTATTCTTTATTATCCGAGTACAGCCCGATCGCTAAGAGAATGTTGTTAGACTGCTTAGTGACAGTGACTCCAGTTTGCTGTACAGCTTCTGGTAAGAGCGGTTGAGCGATCGACACACGATTTTGCACATCGACTGCTGCAATATCTTTGTTGCGCGATGCGTCAAATGTAACTGTAATCGTACTATTGCCATTGTTGCTACTATTTGAAGTCATGTACTTCATGCCTTCAACGCCATTAATCTGCCGCTCTAAGATAGTCGTAACGGTATTTTCTACAACTTCAGCATTAGCACCGACATAGTTAGCAGTAACGTTAATTTGAGTCGGGCTGATCTCTGGATATTGATCTGTGGGTAGTGTCGGGATACTGATGGCTCCTACCAACAAAATGATAATAGAGCAAACACTTGCAAATACAGGTCGCTTAATAAAGAAATCAACAAACATGGGGATTGGTGGTAGGTATTTGGTAGTATGCTAGTTGTAAGTTACTACAATTTAGCATCCATTTTTAAGATTCTGGAGCGATCGCAACACCATCCCTGAGATTGAGCAACCCTGAAATAATAACTTTATCTTCTGGCTGTAATCCTTCAATAACTTGGTAATTATTGTCTTTAATCTCGCCTAGCTTCACTCGCTTTTGCCGAGCTACTTGTTGAGATACACCTTGGGGAGATTTTTCTGTTTCAACTACATAAACAAAAGTGTCTCCACCTACACGAGTCATTGCTGTTGTGGGTATTAAAATTCCGGGGCGCTGATTCCAGAATAATCTAGCTCTTACCAATTGATCTGCATGTAACTGACCATTAGGGTTGTCAAAAAGTGCTTTAATCAATATTCCTTGTGTTTCATTATTGGCAGTAGGTGCAATGAAAAAGACCCTACTTCTACCAAGCTTTTGACCTTGTGTGTTCATAACCTCCACTGGCATTCCCTTACGCAGTTGGGGCCCTTGCTGTAATGGCACAGAGATGTTGACTTCTAAAGGTCGATTTTGCGCGATATTAACTAATTGTGTAGAAGTATTAACTAAATCACCTACTTTCACAGCGATGTTGCCAACTGTGCCACTAAAGGGAGCGGTAATTTTGTCGGACTGGAGGTTCCCTTGTTGTTTTGGAATATTTACATTAGCTTGCTGCAAAGTTTGTTGAGCCTGCAATATGTTGGCTCGTTGTGCTTGAATTCTAGAATCAATTGCATCAAGATTAGCCTTAGCATTGGCGAGCCTATTACCAAACTGATTGCGAGTCTGTCGAGACACGGCTCCTTCCTGGGCTAGGGTGACAAACTTTTCGTAATTCTGCTGGTACAATTGCACATTTGCAACGTAGGATGGTCGTTGTGCTTCCAGAGATTTGAGTGTAGCGCGGGCATTTTCCAGTTGCACTAAAAATCCTTGAGGCACAGCATTGCTTCCACTGATACCTGCTTGTGATGTAGGATCTACTTGGAGAATTGCCGCTCCTGCTGCGACTCGATCTCCCGATTTGACAAATATCTGGGTAACTTGGCCCTGAATCCTCGGCTGGAGTGTGACTGAGCGCTGGGATGTTAGGCTAGCAATAAAATCTGAACTTTCCTCAATAATGCCGCTTTGTACTGTCGATATTTTGACTCTTACCCCTTGAGGTTGAGCATTAACAGTTGAAGGTGCTGAATTTTGCGGAGTGAGCAAACGCCAAACTAGAGTTGCTGTGCCCCCTAACAATAGTAGTGCAGCTAAAACCCAAAGCCACCGCCGTTTTCCAGAAGGTGGCTCAAATGAGTTTTGTGGAGCTTTGTCTCCAAAATCAGTTTGAGGCTCAGGGGATGTCATGGCTTATGAGGAACTTAAGGAACAAATTAACTAGAATTCAATCAATATTTCATCTGTTGATATGGAAATTACTGATTTGGCATGAGGTTTTGTGGCAAATTATGTGTTACCCCATCCAAATATACAGTTTTGATGATTCCGTCTAAATCTACCGAAAGGTGAATCCCCAATTTTTCATCCAGTTATCATGGACAAGCTTTGGTGATGCTGGCATACCCATGATTGCACTGTAAAAAGTCGGTGATCTGCCTTAGTCAAAATATAAGTTAATCATATAGCTAGTTGACCCTAGCTCAATCCCTCTAGTACGCCACGGAGTAAATAGAGCAGCCATTTAAAATCCCTAAAAACCCCATTCCATAATACTTTTGAATGCGTGACTTCCGCCTTGCGGTACTAGAGTCTTTCTGGTCAAGCTTCCGATTAGAAAATTAACGGCTGAACTCTGCTTCTGGCAAGTCAACAAAAGCCTTAGCAACAGTTACATAGGGTAGTAACCCAAATAATTCAAGTTCAGGACTATGAGTAGATAAAGGTAAGCGAATACTACCAATGTCCTTTCGGCAACCAAGAAAAAATAATCGCCGCCTTAACTGGGGAGTACCGAAATCAGCAGCTAAAAGTACACCTGTTGAGATGTTGTAACCCGATTGGTTTCACCCTGAGAAAATTCACCAGCATTTCAACGGTAAACCACTGAGTTTTGAGGATTAACCTTGGGAGAATGGGGAGTGTCCTTTTATAGCCGCCATTAACGGACAGTTGCACCAAAACAGTAGTTGCCAATGCGGTTCGCTTCTGTTGCGAGGTCGGGGTTATTCTTATTAAACTTTTCCCATCAAGCCATTAGTTCTGCTATCTCAGCAATGATCTCTGAGGCATCCAATCGCCTTCTCCTCACTGCACCAACTATGCTGCATTCGGCATTGAGTACAAAGGCTTCTAGTTGATGCTGATTCACACTGGTTCCGCCATAACTCACCCCAAGTTCAAAGAACTCCCGTAGAGAGGCATGGTTGTCTAGAGTTCTTAGGAAGCGGTGGTTTTCATCGACTTGAGCGCCCCAACTGCGAGCGTATTGTGTGAGTCGCCTCGGATCGTCATACTCGGGGTCATAGGTAATAGCGGCAGTACGAACCCGGCTTTCCATGTCTTTAAGTCGCTTCTGCAGGCGACCAAGCCTGGATATAGTGAGTGGACACTTTGCAGGATTACCGCATCGTGTAAAGAAAAAGACCACGACTGTTGGCTGACCCCGAAAGAAATCCGGTAGTAGAAATGTGCAACCGGATTGATCCTGCAAACGAAGTTGGGTTAGCTTGCTGGGGAGTGGTTGAAATAGCCGTGTGATTGTTGATCCATGGTCTAGCTCTTCTTCCGTCCCTGCCGAGGGATAAGCTTCCAGCGCCTCAATAGCGTTGTTCAAGTCTGAACGTAAGTTTTCACTGTTGAGTTCACCAGCTAGCTGCCGCAGTCGCGGCAGAGCTTTACGCCCACAACTGCCGAGCCACGCGATTGTTCGCAAAATCTCCCTTAGGGCGGTAGTCGCTTCCCCGTTGTCTCCGTAGCCACCATACGTATCAAGACGAATCAGATCATCACGATGGCGGATGTAGAGGATGGCCTCAAGTAGCGGTTCTACAAATTGGGAGGAGGGTTCTGGACGTTTGCGAAGAGCGGCGGCTGCCACGCTGGTCAGCCAAGGGTCGAAGGCACTCTCCAGCTCTGCAAGCACAAATGGAAGGGCCGTTTCCGGGAGAGCTCGATGAGCAAGGGCGCGAATTAGGGAACCTCGGATTCGCGTCACGGTTGCTGGATCGGCACCGTCATAGACAGGGTGGCGTTCCTCAAGGAGGGCTAAAAAGCAGGGGGTGAAGCTCGCATCCCCTTGACCGCGTTGGATAAGATCAATCACCTCCTCTTCGGAGCGGATTGCCTCCACATCAACGATCGCACTTCCCGAATCTATTCTCATGATGGCCTCCGTCGTCGGCTGGCAAGGATACGCACAAACTCCTCCACTGGATCTTCAGCTGCTTCAACATCAGCCGATTCAGCACTAAAATCATTTGAACGTCGGGTCTCAGGCACAGGCAATGCTTCAGGCGCAAGCGCATTGAGTGCCGTCGCCGCGAGCTTACGTGCAGTAATTGTTTTTTGTTGATCGCTAACCAGCGCCCTGAGACGATCCACAGATGAGGGATCACCAGCAAGATGGCGGATGGCGGCTTCTAGCGTTCGTTCATCAGGAGGCTGATCCACAATCTGGCGTGCCAGCTCACGCACATCTGCGTGAGGATCTTCACTGAGAAGATTCAGGGCATCAGCAGGACTCACCAGCGCCTGCTCAGAATCTTCAAGGCCCCTTATCAGCAGTTCTTGGGCACGTCGGTCACCCTGAGAGATGAGTGCACTAAAGGCCGAAAGCCGTAACTCGGATGTCTCGATGGCGATACGCAGGGACTCCAAATAGGCGGGACGCCATTCAGGAAATGTGGGACTTGAGATGGCTAACAACTCCAGAAGTCTCAGCGCGGCTAGACGAACCTGCACTGTTTCTTGTGGATTGGACAGGATCTCAAGAGGCAGTTGATGTGCAGTTGATGGCTCACTCTTGGAAACAATTTGCCCTAGAGCCTCTACACGGAACGCAGGGTCGAGATTCAATTGCCGCCCGACAACTGCCTCCCGCAAGTTATCTACATCGGTCATATCGCCTTGCGGCGACCCAAGCACATCCTCAGCACCTAGGCTTTCGAGTCTTGAACTCCAGCGCGGCTCGTTGCTGTGTGCGCGTTCTACAGCGACCTGCTGACTTAATTGGCGTCGATAATCTTCGATGCTACTCATGGTTGGTGTTTCATAATTGATATGTTTTTTCAGCTGAATTCATAGGGAATATCATCGTAGCCATAGCCAAGTCTCGCAGTTGATGTTTCAAAGCCTTGGAAATCAATCATATCTTGCACCATTGGCATCATACCTGGCGATGATGTAACTGGCGAACCCGGAAGCTGACCTCCTGGAGCGAAGTTGGGACGGGGTGGGGTAACAACACCGTTCCACGGCCACATTGTATCAGTCAGGCGGCGTCCATCTCTGTTCTCTGGGGTATAGGTCTCTAACTCCTGAGGATTTATGCGTTCGTTCAGCCACTGCCAAAGTGCCCATAAACGGTCAACATTGGCATGAAGTAGGAAAAAAAGAGGATCCTTAACTGCAAGAGGAACCGAGGAGACAGAACCTCTGAATGACACATGTGCGGCTCCGTGGGGCAAACCCTCCATAGTGCTAAAGGCTGAATACAAATCGCCTAGCGCCAAGGTTTGCGCTTGGGATAGTACAGGGGATCCTATTGGCCCAGGAGCAGGGCTGGTTGCAGTATCAAAAACCGCACTGCGTAGAATCCCAGGCACGCCATCAGTTACCCATGCGGCGAGCGGATTCGTGCTGTTGAATACAGCCAAGCTGGCAGAACCATTTTGAGCAACTTGTTGCGTTGCCCCCATAAAGTCGGACTGGAAGATCCGTGGTGCTGGCTCATCGAAGCGCCAGTAGGGCAAGGAAACTGAAGGATCTATCGACTGAAGCTCGCGCTCAATATCCAGCAGAAAAGCCCGATGCCAGGGTAAAAACTGTGGTCCTCGGTGAGCCTCTGGATCAGAGGGACCAACGTGGATATCCCGGAAGTCCTGATAGATACCCGTTCCTGAAAGGTTGAGTTGGAAGATAGCCTCTAGGAAGCGATCGCGCTCGCCTACAGTGAGGTTGTTCGCATTTTTGCGAACACGTACCATTAGAGGCAATGTGATTTCATCCCCTATCCCATTCACGACAAGCAAGCAGTCTTGATCGTTGACACTTGGAAAACCAAACTTACCCCCAATCTCGAAAGAAACCCATGAACCATCAGCTGGCAGCGTGAGATCCAGACTCTCTTTCGACGGTTGACTTCGAGATGCATAGAAAACCACTTGACCACCACCGGGCTGTGCAGGGCGACTGCTCAATGTCACCGTAGAATTCTCTGTGGTCGGGGAAGCTAGGCGGATGCGACAAGGGGATGGAGCGTTAGCGATGTAGAGCGCATCTGCGTTTGACGTTCCATTAATCTCAATTTCAATTGCCATGTGACAGATTTAATTTTGTCATAAAGCTTTCATAGCAACTATGGCACAGTATTAACTCGTATAAGCAATCCCTTCATCATCTTTAATTTTCTCGATTACAAAAAAATAGTAGATAAACGAGAAAAATATGGTTCAACTAGGTAATGGTGGAAATAGACTAATTTTACATAGTTTTTTAGCATTAGAGCCAAATTTTGACCAGCCTCTTGGTTTATTGTGGGGGAAGCTATGACTTTACCCGTCGCAGGCGATGTCTACGACGGGCTGCACCTACGCACTCATAGATAAGTAGTTGTGCAAAATTAAATATACATTTGTCATTGCGAGTGGAGCGAAGCGAAACGAAGCAATCGCAAGGGCTTTGGATTGCTTCACTTCGTTCGCAATGACATAAATAATTTTGCGTAACCACTTAGCACTTTGGTTCAACTAACTGTAATAATTGTTCCCACACTTTCATTCGCCAATCTATCCACCGCACATACGGCATAGGTTCCCGCTTGTTGGACGGTAGCGAAGGTTGTGCCAGCAGACAAAATTCGTTGAATTGTCCAAGTATCGCCAGTTTGTCGATAAAGTGTCCAGGAACGAACTGGCTGATTATCACCAGGCTGCCAACTCAGTTTGCGGTTATTGACTTGTAGTTGAATAGGCGGAGGCGGCGGTGTTGTATCCTCCCAAGACAAAGTTGGAGGTAACGCTGGTTTGTTATAAAGCAGACTTTGGAATTTATCAGCAATGCCCTGACTATTTTCTGTCAAAACACCGACATTAAAGAAGATATTCCCTAGTGACAACTGTCCAGCCTGGCTACGACTAATTTTCACCTGCTTTTCAATCTCATCACTCTCCCGACTCTTGTTGCTTGGTTCTGTCAAATTGTTACCAGCGTAAACGTGTCTTTGCTTAGTGTTTACCTGTGTCCACCACTTTAGCAACGCCGAATAACTTTGTTGTGGTTGGTCTGTGCGCCAATAAAGTTGAGGCGCGATATAATCAATCCAGCCTTCTGCTAGCCATTTCTTGGCGTCGGCATACAGCACGTTATAAGCATCCAACCCAGTAATACCAGTGGGTTGTCCGGGGCGATAAATCCCAAAGGGGCTAATACCAAATTTAACGTCAGGTTTGGTTGTTTTAATTCCCTGCCAGAGGCGCTGTACCATTCTGTTAACATTATCTCGTCGCCAGTCGCCAAGGCTGAGTGTACCACCGGCTGCCTTATATGCAGCGTAGGTTTTATCATCGGGGAAAGGTTGTCCCTCAATGGGATATGGATAAAAATAATCATCTAAGTGAATGCCATCAACATCGTAGCGCTTCACTACATCAAGAATTACGTTGTAAGCTCTATCCTGAACTATTTTCAGTCCTGGGTCCATCCAGCGTTGAGTTTTCCACAAATAAACGCTTTCTGGATTGGTAGCTGCTATGTGCGGACGAACTGTTTTAGCTGGGTTGGTGGAAGTGCTGGCGCGGTAGGGGTTGAACCAAGCATGAAGTTCAATATTGCGCTTATGACATTCTGCGATCGCAAACGCTAAAGGATCATAAAATGGTTCTGGTGCTTGACCCTGAGTTCCTGTAATCCAAGCACTCCAAGGCTCTAATTGAGATTCATATAAAGCGTCTCCCTCTGGTCGCACCTGGAAGATAAGGGCATTGAAGTTTAGCGCTTGTAATTTACTAATAATCTCGCTGAGTTCAGCTTTTTGTTGGGCAACAGAAAGTCCTGCTTTGGAAGGCCAATTACTATTCCACACACATGCTACCCATGCCCCTCGGAATTCCCGACTATGATTTACCCTAACGCTACCGACAGGTGTAGGTGTCGGCGTTGGTATTGGTATTGGTGTTGGTATTGGCGTGGGCGTAAGTATTGGCGGCTGCACTAGATAACTAGAGGCAATTTTTTCAGCAAACCCTAAATACACCAAAGCTTGATAAATAATCACTGCCACATCTGCACGGGTGGCTGCGAGATTGGGATTGAGTAATTTGATATTTGGGAAACTAGCCACCAGTCCAGCGCTGGTGGCAATAGCTACCTGATTTCTACCATACCCAGGAATCTGAACAGAATCTTGATAAATTTGTGGAAGTTGTGAGAGGAGGTCAGGTTTTACTTTGGTGGCAATTTCTAAGCCTCCTACCAAAGAAACTAAAACTTCCACCCTAGTAATTCGGTTAGCAAAACGGAAAGTTTTATCAGGAAACCCGCTAAGAAATGCTTTTTCGTAAGCTGCTTGAATGGCTGCTGCTGCCCAATAATTAGTAGTTACATCAACAAAGGGGACATACTGCCGCTTCTTAGAAACTGTGGGAAATGCCTTAGCGATGATAGCGGCAAATTCAGCGCGGGTAACAGAATTATCGGGGCGATAAGTGCCGTTAGGCAATCCATTGACAATACTACGTTGGGCTAAGGCTGTAATAAATAAGCGTGCCCAATGGTTTTGAATATCCGAGAAGGGAGTAGGAATAGATACCATTGTTGAAAAGCAGCTAGCTGGCCTTGATTTTGATTTCCTTAGCTAATTTAGCAATATCAGAGCGATCGCTGCTGCAATGTCTTAGTAAACTGTCACTACTCAAGTTTGAACATTGGGAAGCAGGAGGCAGGAGGCAGAAGTTCTTTAATTTTGAATTGATTTCTTCCCCCATTCCCCATTCCCCATTCCCTACTCCCCATTCCTTATCTACTAAGTAGGATTTGCAGCTTCATTACTAGGATTCAAGGTAGAACGCGCATTCAATGACAGCATGATGCGTGAAATGCCAGTGAAAATAATGCTAACACCAACTAGTGTGCCAAGAAGCCAGGGCGCATTAAAGGGCCACTGGAACCAAATCATTGCGCCTAAGACCAGCGTAATAATACCATCACCTAGTATCCACGTCCAGTTATCTTGGGGACGTAACTTAAATGCCAGAATTAACTCGAATGTGCCTTCAGCCAGTAAAAAGCTGCCAAGCAACAGAGTTAGTGTGAGAATACCTGTAAAAGGATAAACAAACAGCATTATACCCGTTGCAATATAGAGTCCGCTCAATAGAAGTTTCCAAATAAAACCTCCTTGGTGGCGGGTTTGAGTGGCATAAACTAGTTTTGTAAATCCGGCGAAAATCAAAATCACCGCAATCCAACTTTCGGCGAATAAGGTGGTGAAATTAGGCGCTGCGATCGCAATAAACCCTAAAATACTCAAAAGTATACCACTTATCAGTGACCCATTAACATCCTTCTTAATATTTTTAGAAACATCGGTTGTCATACAATTCTTCTCCCTATTCTTAGACTAAACTCTACATTTAGGTTAGGGAATTTCTAGGTAACAAGGTATGAACCCTAAGATAGACTCATCAGTATTAACTTCATTGCGATCGCTACTAAAATCCACGACTATTGAGACACTAAACCAATCATCTGATGACGTAACCCTCATAAGGTTTCTGCAAGATTGCTTAGGCGTTCATAAACAGCGATGAGACGATCTCCTTCAAGTTCAACAGAAGTATTTGGATAATTCTGAATGGCTCCAAGCAGTGTAACTTCACCATTTTGTTGAATAGATGTACTTAAAGCACTTCGCAGTGCCTCCTGATTTAGTTGTCCTCCGGGAGGGTGAACTACCTCACCAATTTGGTTAACTAAAATTGGCCCTGCCCAGCTAGACAGTAAACTATTTAAAAAGGCAGCATCGGCTTTTATTGGGGCTTTTAGTGCCTTACGAGCTACTGCGGGGTCTTGTTGAGCCGCCTGTAAATAAGCTCTTAATGTCGGGGTAGTTTTACCAGTTTCTGTAAACTGAGTTAATTCTTGAACAGATATTTGCCCCTGAAAAGTACCATACTTTAAAACAACTTGCTCGGCAGCCTCAGCATTAGTAGTTGAAAGTAGAACAATAGCGCCTACGGCTAAAGCTACTGTTTGAGTGAGTAACTTTGTGAGTTTCCTATTGTTTAATCGGTTGAAAAGTTGATAGATCTGCATTCTGTTTAACTTTATAATAATGGTGCGGAGTGTAGATATGCACAAAATGCCCAAGCGTTATATTCTTTCACGAAATTCCTGCTACAGATAGATGTTAGGGACGTACAGCTATCATGCGTGTCAACTTAAGCTAAAAATAGCTTAACTGTTGGCTGACTCAACCGCCTAGAACTAAAGTTCAAGGCTAATAGCTAAAGTCTACTGAAGTAGACTAAAGATTTTTGGCTATATTTAGTCATCTTCAGATGACTTTTGCTATTAGCAAGGAACTTCAGTTCCTTGCGGGTACGTTAAGTTGACACCAATGTACAGCCATACGCCCCTACAGGCAATTTGTTGCAAAGATTTTTGGAAATGGTGTTATTAAGCCTTTTCGTTAGGCGAAGCTAATGAGGTAGTATTGGCTTATCTTCGTCTAAGGTTGGTGCTGGTATACCCAAATGCTTTCTTGCAGATTCTTCAGCTAGCTTTCGGTCTTGCTCGTTATCGAACTGACTCTCATCTAACAAATGAGGGTTTTTTGCCGCTTCATCTCGGCTTGGTCGATAGCCATTTTTCCACCTGTACTTCAAGTCCATAATTTGAAAAGCAGATATACTGCGATTTGATTCCCTAGTTGTTCATAGTAGGCGCTTAATGGAAAATGACACTCCTGCTATAGGTTGAAGAGGCTCATTCAGAAGGTACAAATTTAACAGAATCTTTGAGTAAGAATACTCTATTAAGCAGGACTTGATAGATTAGCACACTGAGACAAGTCATGAGTAGCGATCGCAAGTATGATAACTTTGGTGATTATTGGCGATCGCTGCTGGATGTCATATAAAATTTCACAGTTGCAGTATTTATTTGGTTTTATATTTTAATTTAAAAACCGATATGATAAATATTATTTTAGATATTGCCAAAACGCAAAACAAGACAATTATGCTTAAAAAACAGATTACACAAGAACTAGAAAAATTACCTGAACCTCTGTTACAGGAAATTTTAGATTTTGTTCAGTTTTTACAAGCCAAATACCAGAAAGATAAAACTTTAGAAATCACCATTATGAGTGAATCATCACTGCAAAAAGATTGGTTAAAACCAGAGGAAGATTCCGCATGGCAGGATTTGTAAAAGGAGATGTTGTTATTGTTCCATTTCCCTTTTCAGACTTAACTAAAACAAAACGCAGGCCTGCTTTAGTTATTGCTACTCTTCAGGGTAATGACCTGATTCTTTGCCAAATTACTAGCCAATCTGTTGGCGATATCTATGCTATTGAAGTGGAGAATAGTAATTTTAACTCTGGCCGTTTAAATCAGCCAAGTAATATCAGACCAAAT
Source organism: Nostoc mirabile CHAB5784 (assembly GCF_020829645.1). Lineage (GTDB taxonomy): Bacteria > Cyanobacteriota > Cyanobacteriia > Cyanobacteriales > Nostocaceae > Nostoc > Nostoc mirabile. The sequence goes on from NZ_JAIVFS010000017.1 coordinate 58,754, forward strand.
CGGATTTTTACTGCCGACAAACAAATTGTTTTATATCAAGCAGGTCAAATAAAAACTGAAAAATTAACAGAGGTGATTAATAAAATTATTGAAATTATACAGTACTCAAACCTGTAGTTGTATTGAGTATTTGACTAAGTTGGACTGCTATCGTCGTCGGGTGGTTGAGTAACTGGTGGTTGTGTGACGGTTGTACATGGACTTGGTACATCTTCTGGTAAAATAGAGACGCCAAAGCGTTTCAGCTGGGATAAGTCCAGCAATACTGTTTCCGGCAAAGGTTTTGAATTTGATGGAACTGAGGAAGTTACTGCTGGATTATTAGTATTAGCTGGAGTTTGTGTGCTTTTATTAGCACAGACTCGCATAGACACGGAAAAATTAAGAGAAGCAGGTTTAGAATTTGGTTTTGTGTTGATAACTTCTAAAAAAGCTCCAGGGGGAAGCGATTGGTTGTTTCCCAAGGCAATTTGATTGTTGGTTTTAATTACCCAGCCAGGAGAAAGGTTAGCAAGCGATCGCGCTGCGGGTGTCGGTTCGATGGTAGGATTTGAAGTTGGTATCGGAGTGGATGAAATCAAGGGGACTGATGGCGATCGCAGTTGCCTCACGAACAATCCTAAAACACCTGCTCCTACCACAAATATTAACGGAACAATCCACTTTAGCAGTACTTGGGGACTTTTGGGAAGCTCTGTGTCTGGAATTACCTGAGTTGTTTGGTTTGGGACAGATCATCTTTTTGACGATGGGCAAATAGATTTTCGATAGCTTCCTCCATATCTTGGCGCTGGGGATTTTTTAGCACCATAATATCTGCTTCGGCAAAGCCGCCCATTTCTGGGTGTAACAGCACTTGCTCCATCGCTTCAACATCTTTGATAGCAGCAGGTAGCGGGTTTAACCCAGGCTCATACTCACTCACGCCAATCAGCAACGCTACTTTAGCCATTTGAAATACTCTATCCTGCTACGAATTTCTCTGCTGCCTCAATTGCCGCTTCTAACTCTTGCCGACTGCTGGCTTTGACTTTCAGCTTCTTGCCATTGGCCTCAATTTCTAGTTCAATGGTTTTGTTACCAAGGCGATCGCCTAAAAATCCCATCAGTGCTTTAATATTCTTGGCATTCACCTGCGCTGTTAGCCAACCCACGGCCAGCCCTGTGAGTGACTTGCTCTTTTCTGGTGCTTCTGCTTCACCAAAAAGACTAGCGTCTTCTACTTCATCCAGTTCTAGCAACTGTTGCAATAGTCTCTGCGTTTGGGCTTGCAGTTCATCGTCATCTAAATCAGGCTCTTGGAGGGCGATGGTAATCTGGACGTTGGATGTACTTGCCATTGTCAATTTCTAATTGTGATTAATGCTTAAATTATTACAAGGATCTTATACAATCCAATTACTAATAATTTCGACCTTGATTGTCATAAATACAAATTTTGCCAAGATTCATAGCACGCTATGAATAGGAAGCGTACTGTAAAGTAAAAAAAGATACTATTGCTCACCATAGCAAGCTAGGCTTGATTTTGATTTACTTTGTTAATTTTGCAATACGAGAGCGATCGCTATTGCCGTGTCATATAAAATTTCACAGTTGCAGAAGGGAGGATCCCAAATGTGTAAAAACATATTTTGTCATTGCGTTCGCCCTTGGCGTTCCCGCAGGGTACGTAATGAAATGAAGCGTTCGCGGAGCGTCTCGTAGAGAAGCAATCGCAACATCTAGACTTTGTGATTGCTTCATTCCGCTTCGCTTCATTCGCAATGACAATCTATCAGTTTTATATCAAGCAGGTCAATTAACAATTCAAAATTCACGCATTCAAAATTCAAACATTTTAGACATTTTCAGATGGGGATTTAAACCCCAACTGAAACTGCGCTACGTGTAATGGTTGGGGTCTTAAACCCTTTAATTTCCGATAAATACAAATTTTGCTAAGATTCATAGCGTGCTATGAATAGGAAGCGGACTGTAAAGTAAAAAAAGATACTGTTGCTGACCACAGATAGCTAGGTTAAATTTTTATTTCCTTTGTTAATTTTGCAATACGAGAGCGATCGCTATTGCCGTGTCATATAAAATTTCACAGTTGCAGAATATCTAAGCGTCGGCTTTGTACCCTTCCCTACGGGACACCACGCTAAGGCGAACGGGATGTTGGTATGTGCAGCCGTGAGTTTTAATCGTCAGGTATATTTGCTGATTACTTTATCAAAAAGCCTAATTGCTTTATCAAAAAGCCTGTTTACTTTCTCAAAATACTTAAATGCTTTCTCAAAATGCCATTTGACTTTCTCAAAATGCCATTTGACTTTCTCATTTTGGTGTTTTCCGCAAGCAAAATGGCATTTGACTTTCTCAAACCCCAGTTTGCTTACTCATTTTAGTGTTTTCCGCAAGCAAAATGACATTTGACTTTCTCAAACTCCAGTTTGCTTACTCATTTTGGTGTTTTCCGCAAGCAAAATGACATTTGACTTTCTCAAACCCCAGTTTACTTACTTATTTCAGTGTTTTCCGCAAGCAAAATGAGATTTGACTTTCTCATAAATGCTTTTTCAATAGACCTCTTGCATAAATCAAAAATAAGGAACCCCACCCCGCATTTGAGTAAACTTACGCTCCCCTCCCCAAAGCATCTACGGTGTACACACAAGTCTGAAATAGCTGATTAACCAAGGTTTTACCCCACCCTAACCCGGACCTTATAAAGGGGAGGGAACTAGATTTCCGGTCTCCCCCCTTTCTAAGGCTACGGTGTACACACAAGTCTTGTCGCAGTCTATCTTTATTAAAAAATCTCGCACTGCGTTTCTATCCCGCCTCGGAATGAATTCCGAGTCTCATAGCTGAAGTCCACTTAAGTGGACTAAATTGATCGTTCAGTCCACTTAAGTGGACTTCAGCTATTAGCCCTGAACTTTAGTTCTGGGCGGGATGTTGGTGAGTGTGACAGTTTAACTCTGACAAAATGTAGGTAAAAAAGTTGAAACCTATGTGGACAGCACTTGTGTGTACACCGTAGCTTTCTAAGGGGGGATTAAGGGGGTAATTCGACTTGTGTGTACACCGTAGCCCCAAAGCATCGGGGAGGAATACTGCCCGACGCTCGCGGACTCGCTAACGCTGCGCTATCAGTCTCCTGCCGCGACCAATTAGGGTGCATGGTTTAAGTCCCACACCAAAATCTCCAATTTGGTGGACTGAAAAAATTTATAAAATTTTAGGACTTACGCATTGACAATGAATACCAAATATGTTTGAAGGTTAAAAACCATATCTTTTGTAAGGGCTAAGCTTTGCTCATTAGTGTCAACTTAAACTCAAACGCTTATCCCACAGGCGTTTTACCCCCCTTAATCCCCCCGTTTATTGGGGGGAAACAAGAAAATCCAGTTCCCTCCCCTTGGAAAGGGGAGGGTTAGGGTGGGGTAACGCGGATCGTGATGGGAAGCCAGAGAACTGAATATCACGTTTTGACAAGGGTTTGACGTTAAGTTGACACCAATGAGCAATGCTTAGCCCCTACAGCATGGTCTATTTACGATCGCAGGATAATTAAGAAAAGCCTGAAAACTTCCTCAAGATAGGTAATGCACATCACGATGCATTTGTACAGTGCGTAAGTCCTAAATTTATGTCTAAAGAAATAAGCCCAAAATTCACCTGACTATGCCTAAAGGTTATGTATGCACAGAACAGTCACTTTTAACCAATATCTCTATAGATATAACTAAAAAAGCTAATTTTAGGATAATTCCATCTGTAGGCTCACGCAATTTAAACAAAAAAGGTTAATACTGAAAAATAACTTTACCAGCATGAAACCTGATTGTAATCAAAAATTACAGTCAACGAAAAGCAAATAGAGAAAAGAGTACAAACAATGGCAACTTCTACAGACCGCGATCAACAGATTCAAAAGCTGCATGAACTAATCAAAAATATTGATTATGGTATGTTTACCACAGTCGATGATGATGGCAGTTTGCATAGTTACCCCATGTCAAAAAGTGGTGAAATTAACTCTGAAGCCACACTCTGGTTCTTTACATACGCTGGTTCCCATAAGGTGACTGAGATTGAACACCATGAGCAGGTAAATATTAGTTTCTCGTCACCCGAACAGCAGCGATACGTTTCTATCTCAGGTACAGCACAACTCGTGAAAGACCGCAACAAGATGCGAGAGCTATGGAAGCCGGAACTTCAAACCTGGTTTCCTAAAGGATTGGACGAACCCGATATTGCTTTGCTTAAGGTGAATATTAACCAGGTTAATTATTGGGATAGCACATCGAGTTTCAAGCCACAAACAATTAATTTATTGACATCATCACGGCTTTAACTAATTCGTAATTCGTAATTCGTAATTCGTAATTAATAATTCAATTATAGATTAATAATTACGAATTATTTTCAGACGTGTAATTCTTAAACTAAATTGGCAAGAATTAAGTATTTTTAATTACAAAAAATCAGTGACAGGAAAAAATAATGATGAAGCCGCCCAAAAGCATCTACCTTTAGAGGTAAAGCGGCGAAATTTTTTAAAAGGAATAGGCTTTATCGGTGCAGGTGCAGGGGCAATCTTTGCTGATCACATCCTCAATGCAAATCCCGAAGTGGAAGCAGCAGAGGTTCCAGCATTATCTGTAACTCCAACGAATAGCACAAACAGTGCTGAAATCCCTCTCCGTCCACTGGGAAAAACAGGGGTGAAAGTGTCAGCAATCGCACTTGGAGGTGCAACTTTAGGGCAAGCAAAGAACAAGGAAGAGGCGATTCGCATCACCCACGAAGCTATTGACAATGGCATCACTTTCATGGATAACGCTTGGGAGTATAACAAGCATCGTAGTGAAGAGTGGATGGGAGAGGCGTTGCAAGGGCGACGAGACAAGGCTTTTTTGATGACGAAGGTTTGCACCCACGGACGCGATCGCAAAGTGGCAATGCAGCAACTCGAAGAATCTCTACGTCGTCTCAAAACTGATCACCTAGACTTGTGGCAAATCCACGAAGTTGTTTACGACAACGATCCAGAAAGGATTTTTCGTGCCAACGGAGCAATTGAAGCTCTGGATCAGGCGAAAAAAGAAGGTAAAGTCAGATTCGTTGGCTTTACGGGTCACAAAGACCCCGCTATTCATCTAAAAATGCTCTCTTACAATTACCCATTTGATGCGGTGCAATTGCCGCTTAATTGTTTTGATGCTAGTTTTAGAAGCTTTGAACGGCAAGTACTACCGGAACTCAATAAACGGGGAATTGCCGTAATTGGCATGAAAAGTCTCAGTGGCAATGCTGATGCAGTAAAAAAAGGTGTCGTGACTCCCCAAGAAGCCATCCGCTATGTTATGAGTTTACCGATCGCTACACTTGTTAGCGGTATTGATTCGCTGGAAGTACTGCGGCAAAATTTAGCAATCGCTCGTGGTTTTCAACCGATGCAGGCAAAAGAAATGCAAGCGTTGCGCGATCGTTGCGTCCAATATGCAACTGATGGGCGTTTTGAACTCTTCAAAACCTCCATGAAGTTTGATGGCGATGAAGGCAGAATCCAGCATGGCTTTCCACCTCAAAGCCAAGTGCAGACATGAGATTGGGGAGATGAGGGAGACAAGGGGACAAGGGAGACTACTAAACCCAATGCCCCATACCCATATAAGGAAACTAAATTTATGCCTTACAAACAGATTACAGACTTACCTGATTCAGTCAAACAGCACTTAACCCTTGCACGCTCAAGAAATTTTTCGGGCTGCATTTAATAATGCTCAAGAAGAATATGGGGAAGAAGAAAGTGCCTTTCGTGTTGCTTGGAGCGCTGTGAAACGCGATTACGAAAAAGGCAACGATGGGCAATGGCACAAAAAGCCAGAATAGCTCATACAATTTTAGATTTTAGATTGGCAAAGAGTTAGTGGTAATCGCTTTTAGACCTTCATCTGTCGCAATCATTTTTCAAATTGGTATCAGATTGTATTAAGCAGTTTTATTGCTGCACAAAAAAACTTTATTAAGTGAGGTCTTATGAATTACCTTGTTGCAGTTTTACCAGATCGAATACAAGCAGAAGCCGCCTACTCTGCTCTGGAAAAAGCAGGCTTACCAGCTTCACAAGTCAATATTTTGGGCGATGGTTATCTAAGTGCTGATGAATTTGGACTAATTGATCCCGACAAGCAAGCCCGCAAACAATCAAATCGGCTCTTTTGGTGGCTTGTACCTTTTGGATTTGTTGCAGGTTATGCCTTCAACTATCTCACAAAAATTGAAATATTTCCCCAGTTTGCTCGATTTGGCAATGAATTTCTTGCTGGGATCTTAGGAGGTATAGCCGGTGCTTTGGGCGCTGGTTTAATCGGTCGAAGTGTCGGCTTTACAGTTAGCAGTGGCGATGCTTTACCCTATCGTAACCGTCTGAATGCTGGCAAATACTTAATTGCAGTTACCGGAAATGAGGATTTAATACGCGAAGCTACGCGTGTACTGCGTCAATTTGAACCAGAAAATATTCAAGGCTATACAGACTATTCACAAAAGAGCAAACTTGTGGGGAATTAAGTCAAAATTTGTGAGTTTTGAATGTGCAATTTTTCTATTACGTTTCTAGGACTTACGCTGTGAAAACCTGAAACCTCGATCCCCCCTAACCCCCCTTAAAAAGGGGGGGATCTGAAAAGCCCCCTTTTTAAGGGGGTTGGGGGATCTCTTCTGCGTAAGTCCTAGTTTCTAAAAAAGCTAATCAACATCGGGTTCAACGCCGAGCGATCGCAATTGTGCAATCAACCGTTCAGCCCGTTGTCTTTCCTGTTCAGCCCGTTGACTTTCTTGTTCAGCCCGTTGACTTTCTTGTTCAGCCCGTTGACTTTCTTGTTCAGCCCGTTGACTTTCTTGTTCTGTAGAAGTCAATACCCAGCAGCCTGTCCAATCATACCAGCGTAACCAGGGCTGTTCTACATCTTGATAGCGTCCGTGCCACACACCCAAACCTAATTCTAGTTCTGGTATCCAAAAGCGTGATTCTGACAGTGTTATCTCAGCATAACGACCACCGTCTAACTTAAATACCCTTAACTCATATTTATAGCGATCAAATACTGCATAATAAGGAACACGCAAAATCTGCTCATATACTTCCCATTTTCCTGGTGGTTGCTTGATATCTCGCAATGTCTGCCCCAAGTCTTCCTTTTCAGTACCTGGAGACAGCAATTCAACCACAATAAAAGGCTGAACTCCCTCTTGCCAAAGGACATAACTTAAGCGTAAATCTCGTTGTTCATAGAGACGGGAAACACCTAAAACGGCAAACCAATCAGGCCGTTTATGCCACAGTGGATGGCGCGGGTCATAATAAAGATTCAAATCGCTAGCAACAAATATCTCGTCGCTGGGATAATTCGGTGGACGAAAGGTTTCGTCTAACAGACGAGGTTGCAATAAATGAAACTGATCGGGCAAACCAGGCTCCTTAGGATCTTCACTGGGAAGATCATACATGGTTGGCAATACATCTTTTGGCGATCGCGGCGGGTCGGTTTGATACATCATAAAGCAGTCCTGATGATGAAACTCTCAGTTCTATTATGATTCAATTGTTTTTGAGTAATATGATGTCCGGCAAATCACCCAAAATATGTCATTGCGAGTGGAACGAAGTGAAACGACGCAATTCACTTGCGTTTTTGGGATTGCTTCCCTTCTCCTAAGGGAGACGCTGCGCGAACGGTCGCAATGACGGTTATTTAAACGGACATGATATAACTCAACACCTTGCAGAACGCGGCAGCATAAATTTCTCGCCCTCGGCTGCAAATTTACCACGAACCATCAGCACAGTTTCATCAAATACATGGGGGAATGATTGCACATCTTTGACATCAAGAAGTTCTGGACTAAAGTAAATCACTACTTCTTCAATGGGTTGAGGTATCTTAGCAAGAATATTCTTCAAAGGACATATCTGCGTTGTAACTAGATCAAAAAGATGAAGTCGGGTATCTTCTATCTCCAGACAGGCGATTAAATCTAAATCTTCTGCATAGTATAAGGGACGACTTCCTTCATTGACACAGAACACAGGTTTTTCCTTGACTACGCCAACTATATTAGAGACAGGGGCGCGTGTTTCCAAAAGTCTGTGTAACAATGTGTAATCTTTGGTATCTGTAAAATCCAGTGTTCTGAAGCTATCAGTGCTACCTGTAGAGTTACACTTAACTTTGAAGATGTGTTCTTCGACTACACAAAAGCCAAAAGGTAAGTAAAACTCTGGTTGTGGTGTTGTCAGTACCAGGGTTTCATAAAGGCGATGGCAATATTCCAGCACTTCTTTCATTACTTCGCGGTAATACCCTCTCCTGCGAAACTCTGGACGGGTAGCTACTCCATGAATTCCTCCGACAGTGAGCTTTTGTCCCATAATTTGCATGGGAATTTCTAACACTCCCACATGGGTAATAGCTATATCATCATGAAAGCGAATAAACGGAGTTGAAGCTGTTTCCCAAGATGCACCAAGTTTTCTTGCACATTCTGCTAAACTGCTGAGTCCGGGAAATGTGACTTCCATCAAGTCAAAAAGCTTATCGCTTAAGGTGGGATCATCAGAGAAGGACTGTTTGAAGCGATACTGGCTCATAGTTCAAGTATTACGATCAATTCAGTAAAGAATACAAAATCAATTCCAGCAAATCCAGAAAAAGGGAAATTATAAATGGATAACAAGGGCGTAAGGTGTTGCGCCTCCAACGTTTAACCCAATATTTCTCAAGCCTGAGTTTCTTCAAATAAGACTAAGCCATACTTCTGGCCAGTAGGCAAAAAGCCAATTCCTCGATAAACGGCTTGGGCTGCTTGGTTATTCTCACCTGTAAACAGGATGGCACGTTTTACTAAGAGCGATCGCGCATCTAACAACGAGCCTGCTACTACACTTTTGGCGTAGCCTTTACCCCGCAGCGCTGGCGGTGTCCACACTCCACCAATTTGCACAATATCAGGTAAGCTGGCATTGAAAGCAGAGTAGGAAACTGGGGTGTCTCCTGCTACTAAAACCCAATGCATATCCGTAGCTTGACGGGCTTCAATGATGCGATCGCAAGCAAGTCTTAAACTGGGAGTATCTGTTCGTCCTAAAGTTTCCACATTATAAGCAACGCACCACTCGCCCAGTAACTCCAACTCCTCTGGATGTGGCAAACGACACTGCACCTTTGCTGATGCTAAAGCTTCAGGTATTTGTAAGTCTCGTAATGCTAGAGAAAACAATATCTCAGCCTCATCAAGCTGAGTCAGTCGGTTGCTAAGTCCCAAAATGCTTTTTGTCGCTTCGACTTGTGCTGCTGGGCCACTAATTCCAGAAATAGCACGTCCAGATTGTGCCACAACTGCTTGCACCACCTCTTGCAGATGTACAGGGGCTTGGACTACGATCATCCCATTCCAAAAGTGGGCTGCAACTGCCACTATAGTTTCATCTATGTAGGCTGCTATGTAAGTTCCTTGAAATCTGGCACCTTGGTCAAGTAGTCCCGCAACTCGCCAATTAGAGCGCAAAAACATAGAAGTATCGCTGTGTTGCAAGAGAAATTCTTCCAGCGATGCTTCATCTCCAGGTTGTAGGGTTCTCAAAGTAGGCACAAAAAACTCCTGAGTATCCATTCAGTTTACCGAAGAAGCAGTTCTGGGAATAATAGCAATGCCACCTGTGAAGCTGGTTCTACCTAGAATAACCGCAGCGATGTCTGGCGACAAACAGCTTTCTTTGCGTCTACACAAAAAGTACCCTTGAGTGTACTATTCACTGCCCAATCGTATATTCCATGCTAAGAATAATGTGGATATAAGCAGCAAATAAGCAAAAACAAAGTGATTGAGTATCTTGGCCAATTCCCTCAAACCTATTCACAGATACACCTATAAACTTTAGAAAATAATTGGAGGCAAAATGGTTTCTAATCAAAATATAACTGATAATCATTGGAATTTAGATGAAAGTAGGACACTTATTCAGGCACTTATAAAGGATTTTTATAAAAATAATTTAAATAGTTTTGCAGATCCAATTAAGCAAGAAGGTTTAGTAGCAGCAGGAAAAGAAATATCTCAAATCATTATATTGTTTAATAGGCTTCAAAAACTCATTAATAGAAATACACCGCAAAATATTTGGTGGAACAAAATACCGAGAATAGTTATACCTGACAATAGGGATAAAATTCAAAGAGAACTGACTGAACTCTCTAAAGCTTTAATATTTGCAATAGAAGCTCTGCGTGAATCATCATCGAATATAAATATTGCTCAGGCTATTAGATTTGATGTTGAACAAATTGTTTGCAAATATGAACATCCTCTCACAGGATTTATCATCAACCCATTTTTATCAGTCCACCGTTCACCATCAACAACGACTAAAGTAATTTTTGGACTTATAAGTGCCGTTTTTATATATGGAGGAATTACTTCTTCTTCTCTTGCCGGACTTTGGATTTTTTCAGAAGTTGTTAATTATTATAATAACAATAATTATAATACAAACAAGAAGGCATTACAAAATGAAATCAAAGAGATCCAGAGATATACAGATAGCCGGGTAGAGCAAATTCAAAACAAAGCTGAACAACAAAACCAATCAGAAAACACAAATTCTACTTCCGAGAATGATGTTAATAAATTGAAACAAAGCAAAGAGGAAATTAAAGAGTTAACTATAATCTCACAAAAGAATACTGAATTTAAAAGTACAGAGCTAACAACACTCAATAATAATCTTGCTGAATTAAATGCACAATATAGCAAAAGGCAATCTGTAAATGAGAAGTATAATGAATTTCTTCTTCAACTAAGTTTAGCTATTTCGGCAGGAACATTAGGTAGCATTATCAGTATTTTAATCAGAATTGAAGAATTTCAGAAGAAGAAATATTCTGATCCACTAACTCCTTTCCTTGTTGGTGCTTTTAAACCAATGATCGGAGGAGCATTTGCTGTTTTGTTTTTAGCCTTGATTAACTCTGGAATAATATTAATGTTTATTAATCCCAGTGTATTTAAGCTAAATCCAACTACCAACCAACAATCATCTCAAGACCAACAAAGGTCTCTGATTTTTGTAATAGCATTCGTTGTTGGTTTTAGTGAAAGGCTTGCAAAGGATTTTATAGGCAAAGCAGAAGAAATAGCAGGAGGTAACCGAGATAACCCTGAATATCAACCAGTTACTAATGAATTAGCAACCGATGTACGTAGTTTAAACAGGTTATCAAATCAACTAGCTATTAGTGGTTTAAAAAATAGTACAGTCGCTTCCAATATATCGCCAAATCAACTAGATAGTATTGATCCTCTAAATGGTGGAGATGATTTAAACCCAAGCAAAAACGATCGCTAATTTTTCACTCTATGCTAAATAAACGTTTCTATCACATTGGCTTTGGACAAGACGATTTAGGTTCATCGCCTCCCAGCATTGCCCTATTATCTGGCGATCCAGAGCGATCGCGTCTAATTGCCCAAACTTATTTACAAGATGTGCGCTTGTTGTCGGAGAATCGCGGACTCAATAGCTACGTAGGATACTTACCTAATGGTCGCACCATCTTATCAGCTACTAGTGGTATGGGTGCGCCTTCATTAAGTATTGTTGTCAATGAGTTAATACAAGTAGGAATCCGGCAAATTATTCGCATTGGAACTTGTGGTTCCATTCAATCTTATATAGCAGTCGGTAGCGTTGTTATTAGCAGTGCAGCATTGTGTCGCCAAGGTGCAGCAAATGACATTGCACCTGTGGAGTATCCAGCCGCAGCCGATCCGTTTCTCACAGTTGCTTTAGTTAAAGCAGCGCGAGAATTAAAGGTTGAACATTACATAGGAATTACAGCATCAGTTGATACTTTTTACGAAGGACAAGAACGCACTGATTCAGCGAATCCAAATTTAATGCGATCGCTGCATGGTATTACAGAAGAATATCGGCGATTAAATATCTTAAATTATGAGATGGAATGCGGCACATTATTCAAAATGGCAGGAGTGTATAATTTTGCTGCTGCTGCTGTTTGTGGTGTAGTTGCTGGGCGTACTGTTAGTGAAAATATCATCTTAGAACAAAAGGATATTGCTGTTAAAAATGCGATCGCAACTGCTGTACATGCAGCAGAAACCCTTGAATAATCACAAATGTATCTTATTTAACTTCTTACTCTGCTAGATTTAACTCCTGTCCGTGGGTTTAAGTCCCCCGGTTCAATAAAAATTTTGTTTTGTGTTGGGGTTAAATCCCCATTACAAAACAAAATTTACGTTAACCTGAGTTCGGGATAAGAAATCCTCAAAACCCTTGATTTATCATTGTTCGATCTGAAGCTCTGTTTTAATCTATTCTCAATAAGGCATATTGTTGATATTAGACTTATTTGTGAGCCTTATTGACAAAATGATTACACTTTAATCGCTTCCTTTATCACTTAGAGTTTTGCTCAATCCTTACAGAATAAGCTTTTTAGCTTCTGGCTTAACCCGAACTCAGGTTACGAAAGCGTTGCGGGGCGTTCGCGTTTAGCGTCTCGAAGAGAAGCCCATTACGAATTACGAATTACGAATTACGAATTACGAATTATAGCGATCGCACCAAAAGCAAGCATCGGCTTACTGGGTCACGATTTCTTTGGCACTTATGATATTAAGATTCTGGAAAAAGAGGTCGAATTTCATCACCGCTAATGTTCGCAGGTAAAAACGTAGTATCCTACATTTTGGTATCTATAAAAGGACGGGGTTTCTACCCAAATTTTCGATGACTAAGCTGATTGAATACGAAGAAGCCAGCGACGAAGTCCGGGCAGTATATGACGACATCTGCGCTACACGGCAGAATGACTATATCAATAACTTTTGGAAAGCTATAGCCAATCATCCCCCTACCTTGCAACGAACTTGGCAAGCGGTGAAGGAAGTGATGACTGGCCCTGGTGAGATTGATCCACTGATGCGCGAACTAATTTACATCGCCGTGAGTGCGACGAATGGCTGTGAGTATTGCATTGCCTCGCACACAGCAGGGGCGCGGGCCAAGGGCATGAATGATACCATGTTCGGGGAACTCATGGCGATCGCAGCCACTGCCAACATGACCAATCGCCTCGCCAACGGCTATCAAATTCCAGTGGACGAGAGATTTAAGACGTAGGAGTGTAGCCTTGTCCATCCCTGCTTAGGGACTTCTGAATAAAAAAATACTCAAAAAACTGGCGAAAAAACTCTCTCCTCCTTATTCCTCTGTGTTCTCTGTGTCTGGAGTGGTTCGTTTATTTGGATAATTTATTTCTTGGAAATCCCTTAAGAAAAGGTTTAGCAGAATAATTGACTATGCCCAAAGTTCAGATTAACGGGATTGATTTGTTCTACGACATTAAGGGAACTGGTGAGCCTTTGCTATTAATAGCTGGCTTCCTTTGCGATCATGCCTATTGGTCGCTGATTATGCCATCGCTGGTTTCGCAGTATCAAGTCATTCGCTTAGACAACCGAGGTATGGGGCGAAGTTCTGCTCCCGAAAACCCTTATAGTCTGAAACAGATGGCTAATGACGTTGCAGCATTGCTCGATTATATTGCGATCGATAAAGTGCATTTAGCAGGTCATTCAATGGGTGGCCAGATAGCCCAAGAGTTAGTGTTAGCACATCCTGAAAAGGTAGAAAGTCTGATACTACTTTCATCCTTGGCAAAGGGTGATGGATTATTCAACAGCATCATCGAGACTTGGGGCGACCTCTGCAAAAATGTAGACTTGAAACTTTATGAAAAAGTCGTATTACCCTGGATATTTACAGATACGTTCTACTCGATTCCTGGGATGATCGAAGGTTTGATTGAATTTGCAATCAGATATCCTTTCCCACCTGCGGCTCATTCACTCTATCATCACAGCCGAGCCATGCTTGACTTTGACACAACAGACCGCCTACAACAAATTCATTGTCCTACCCTAGTTCTAGTTGCTAAACAAGACATTCTCACCCCGCTAAAGTTTTCCCAGCAACTTGCTCAAGGCATTCCTAACGCTGAACTTTTAGTCCTCAACGGTGGGGGTCATGGCTTCTTAATTGAGTCCCCGGATGCTGTGGTTTCAGCTATGCTTAACTTCCTGCGGAAGTTGAAGCCAGCTTACACGATGTAATTACGAAAACTGGTTCTACCGCTCCTTTCTTTTATAGCTTGTCGTTACCCACATTTTTGTAACAGTCAAAGTGTCGCGCTCACCCGATATCCCGCCTCGGAATAAATTCCTCTTGCTTATAGCTAAAGTCCACTCAAGTGGACTGAAATTTTCTCTTTTATATCAGGTTCGGTTAAACACTTATAACATCTGTAGGTTGGGTTGAGGAACGTAGCAAGATCCTGTAGGATAACCCAATACTTGATCCTTGTTCATGTTGGGTTTCACTGCCGTACCCCTATGGGGATCTTGCTACAACCCAACCTACATTGATAGATTTTATTATAAATCACCTGAACTTGATATTACATAAGATAGCCTTCTACATGGCTGAAAACTTTGTATTTAGTCCTCTTTAGAGGACTTTAGCTATAAGCAAGAGGAATTTATTCCGAGGCGGGAATGGTGACGAAGCCCAAGATTTAAAAAATGTTGGTAATAACAAGGTGTTAAAGGCAGAGGTTAAGTTTTGAAAACTAGATAGAATAATTGAAATATTCAGCGAGTTTCTAAATTAGAAACTCGCGCCTCTAATTTGTTGACTTGTTGCTTCAATTCAACCACCAAAGTTGCCAGCCGATCAAACATCGGATCTTGCTGTGATAAGTTCCTTCTGGAACCAGTTGACTGGCGTGGGGTAAGTGTTGTTCTTGGGGATGAAGACTGGCGACTTGAACCCAGTTGAGACTCTATCTGGTTTAATCGTGACTCAACACGATTTAAATCCGCTTCCAGGTTGTAGATGCGGGACTGCACTTGCTGGGATGAAGCAGTGTTTCCAAATAACCCACCCCAGAGAATTGTTGCTAAAATCCCGGCAAATATTAGCACTTGGATTTTTTTCATAACAGTCTATTTAGACAGGATATGTTGGGATGGCTACAGAGTATAAGTCTGTAGTCACTTCACTTATTTATCCTTTACTAAATCAAAAAATAACTTCTGCCAATCGATAGAGTTAACAGTATTATCTCCCTGTTTTACTTCAAACGTGACATTACAAGCTTTTGCTAAATTTAGCGATCGCACGCAAAGTTCTGCCACATCCTCACGGCTGATTTTGCCCTTAATATTATCGCCTTGCTCGAATATTAATTCCTTCCCTCCTGGTTCTTCAGTTAAGGCACAAGGTCTAACAATCGTATAAGGAATTCCGCTTTCTCTTAAACTATCTTCTCCCTTCAACTTCCAAGTTAAAATTCCTCCCAATTGGTCATTTAATTTCACTGCTGGCGGTTCTTCATCTAAATTAATGCCAGGGCGGCCAGGACGAGTCACGCCTGCTGAACTGACGAGGATAAATTGTGGTAAAGTTGCACCGCCGTAAGCTTTAATTGATTCCAACTGCAAAGCAAAACCACCGGGAGAAAATTTAGGATTCAAAGCGCCATCATATTCAAATTTGCTCAACATCAGTTGGAATGAACAAACTCTATTCTGCTCAATTGGCGGCGCATCTTTGACAACTTTTGCCCGAAACACGGGAATCAAATCTGCAAAGGGAATGTGAACATCTATCCAGGTATTAGCTATGGTATCGAATGAATAGCTATAGCCAATACCATCCCATTTTGTATCTGTCCGCAGGAATATTTTATAACGTTGTCCGTCACCTTTGACGCGCAATTTCACACCTTCGCAATCAGATAAGTTGAAGGGTGGATCAAAATTCTTGGTTCTGATAGAAGCAAATCCGCCAGAGTTAGCGGTGGAGACATTACCAGCAAACAAAGCTGTATTTTCTACTAATTGAATATTACTGGCACTCACGCCACCCATGACAACATCATCCAGCGCCCCCCAGTAATCTTTTAATTCTGCTGATGGCTTTGTGAAATCAAATATCGGTTTCTCGTTTGCTTGGGGTAGATATTTTGCCGCCGCTTGGACTAAGTTTTTAACACCTTGATATTCTACATTTTCTGGGGTGTCGCCAACAATTTCTGGTTGGTAAAATTTAACACCTTGATAATATTTGGCTCTATCTGCTGTGTCTCCCTCAACTGGTTGCACGCGTACTGCTGTACAACAAATTACAGCTTGGATATCAGCCATAACTAAAGGAGTTAAAGTTTCTGGTTGAGTGATATCCGCAACTACTAAGTCTATATCATTACCAATAATTGTCCGGGCTTTGTCAATGTCTCGAACTAGTGCGCGAACTTTATAACCTTGTTCGAGCGATCGCTGCACCACTCGTTTACCTACACCACCTGTTGCACCTGCTACTAATATTACACCCACATTTCTTCCTCCATTGGGTCTATTTTGATTATCCTTAGGACGGCCTTGGATTAACTGCTGTACCCAGTTAAGGAAAGGAATTACCTCAAAGTAAGTCAGGGTTTCGATAAACCTGCCTAAATCCCATTGAGAACGATTTTTGTCAGTCATATTTGCGTCCTCATAACTTTCTTAAGTTTAGCCCAATGTTTGTTTCTCCAAATCCTCCGGTACTCAGAGCTTGGATAATGCTGAATTGCTTTAATTAGGGGAAAGGGTACAGGAGATACCTGTAACCTATTCCCTTCAATGAGGGACACTAGCTACAATTAAGCCAACTCTTTGGCATTCCATGCGACGCAGAATAGCCCGCACAACTCTTGGAGACGCTGCGCGTAGCAAGATCCACGAAGTGGTACGACAAGCTACTTCGACTCCTTTCGACTTCGCTCAAGGCAAGTCGCTCAGTACAAGTCAGTGACCATCGTAGACATCGCTTAATCACGTTAGGATACTTAATGAGGTGTTCCTAATCAAACGGTAATTTATTTATGAGCCAACTTGAAAACATTCAAGCTGAGTACGAAAAGTTTCCAGAAAAATTAGAGAGTGTAATTATTAGCACCGTGAACGCACAGGCAATACCCAATGCTAGTTATACTCCCTTTGTAATAGATGATTCCAAAAACATCTACATTTACGTCAGTGGTCTTTCAACTCATACCAAAAATCTCTATGACAATCCTCATGTTAGTGTCTTATTTATCGAGGATGAAGCCAAGAGTAATCTAATTTTTGCCCGTCGTCGTTTGAGTTTTGATTGTACAGCAAATTTGATAGAGCGTGAAACTGACAAGTGGAATCAAATTGTTGAGCAATTTCAAGGGCGGTTTGGTCAAATTATCGAGGTTTTGCGCGGCTTGTCTGACTTTAGGATTTTCCAGCTAACTCCGAGTGAAGGTCGTTTTGTAGTTGGTTTTGGGGCAGCCTATCACATCAGTGGTGATAACTTAAATCAAGTTGTTCAGATCACAGGAGATAGTAATCAAAAGCAAGGATGAATTGTATGCGAATTAAATATGAAATAGCTTAAAAGACAAAAAGTTTACTTACTCTGATATTTATCGGTAAGCTTGACTTTATACCTCGTAATTTTGCCTTCGGGTAAAGTGCCATTAAACTATACTTTTTAATTTTATGCTTCAGTTTCAACCTCCTGGCTTTGGACATAAACTTATCCATACATCCTTGGGGGCAATGGTTTACTATACCCAAACGAATGCACCTTGGGCATTTGCTGATACTGAAGATTTACCTCCACTACTGTTTCTCCATAACTTTGGTGGTGGGGCGTCTGCGTATGAATGGTCTAAAGTTTACCCGGCTTTTGCCTCTAATTACCACATTTTAGCTCCCGATTTAATCGGCTGGGGAGAATCGGCTCATCCAGTCCGGGATTATAAAATTAGGGATTATCTCAGCACGATCGCAGAGTTTATCATTGAAACTTGTCGTCAACCAGTGACAGTGGTAGCATCGTCTCTGACAGCCGCTTTTGCTATTCGTTTAGCTATTGTTCAACCCAATTTATTCAAAGCGCTGTTTTTGGTGTCCCCTTCTGGATTTGATGATTTTGGGCAGGGTGCTGGACGCAGACTTCCGCTTTCGGTGATCAATACGCCTCTGTTGGACAATTTTATTTATATGCTTGGTGCTGAAAATGAAATTGCAGTCCGAAATTTTTTACAAAGTTTTCTGTTTGCCAAGTCACAACGAGTTTCTCAAGAAATGGTGGAGGCTTATTTAATCTCTGCACAACAGCCTAATGCCAAGTTTGCCGCTTTGTCATTTTTGCGGGGCGATCTTTACTTTGATCTGAGTTTATATATTAAACAACTGACAATTCCTACTGTCATCTTTTGGGGAGAAAGGGCACAATTTACCAGCATCAAATTAGGACAACGCTTGGCAAATTTAAATACAAGTGCAATTAAAGATTTTTATGCGATCGCAGATGCAGGAATATTACCTCATTTGGAAATACCAGAAGTTGTCATTGGTTTATTGCAAAGGTATCTTGGGGAAGTGGGGAGTGGGGAGTGGGGAGTAGGGGGAGCAGGGGGAGCAGGGGAGGCAGGGGGAGAAGAACTAATGACAAATGACCAATGACAAATGACAAATGACAAATGACAAATGACAAATATCTACTTAGAAATTAACTGTGCATTTAATGCTTTGGTGATGCGATCACCAGAAGCTTCTAAGTGGGCTAGGGTGTAAATATCAAGGCTTTCACTCATATGATGTCCGGGTAATTAACCATAATAACCGGAACCCCACCCCGCAAAAGCTGCGCTTTAGCTCCCCTCCCGAAGAGCGGGGTGGGGTTCTTTATTTTTGATTTATGCAAGAGGTCTTATAAACAGAAAGAGAGACTCCTAAAAAAGCTGTTATTGAGCATTAAAAAGCTTTTTGAACATAATGATTTTCTTTAGTAGATTGAAAAGATAGGAGCATCCCAATGCAAGCAAATTTACCAAAATCGTTACAAGTCAATTGCGAATGAAGAGTAAAGTCAACGGCATAGCTTCGCTTAACGCGCTAGCTTTTCTAAGAGTTGCAAAATGAAGCGATCGCAACATCTGTACTTTGCAATTGCTTTGTTTCACTGCGTTCCGCTCGCAATGACCAATTAACGTCAAACAAATTGCCTCTTCCTAAAGATTTAAAATATATTTATTTTTCCTAACTAAAATATGCCTTTTGCTAGAAGGATAATTACCTTTCTATAGTTAATCTTTATTTGTAGTCAAAAAAAAGCTAATTGGCATGATAAATTTGATTTCTGGGACGATTGCTAACATCAGTTCCCTACTTAAAGGACTTCAGGTAAAATCTTTTTTGGCTGTTGTCGTAGTTGGTTTTCTAGTGCTGACGACGAATGTTAGTTCTGGGGAGAATGATAAAGGCTTAAAGGAGAGAGTTCGCGAACAGGTAGAGCAAAATGATGCCCAAAGACCGAAAACAGTAGGGCAGTGGTATAAGGACGCTCGTGAAACGGAAGGTTCTCCTGGTGAACGACTTCAGAAGATTGGGCAACAGTCAGGAGAAGCCCTTAAAGAGTTTGGATCTGGATACGTAAAGGGCGCTCAAGAAACTGCTAGTGATGTAGGCGACAGTGCGGCAGAGGCAGCCAAAGATGTCTCAAACAAAGTTGGACTCTAGATGCGTTACAATATTCTATTGGCAGCAAGTACTAATAACTTTTCGCCAATACAAAGAGTAATAATAGGGACGCTGGTGTTCAACCACCGAATTCTAATACTTGGGTAACGCGCTTACCCTTGCAGATGATAGATTGTAGTCTTTCTCAGTTGCATAAAATATAGTCATTTAGTAGGGGCGTACAGCTAGCTGTGCGCCCCTACTGCATGTTGCATCTAAAGAATGCTAATTTTGAGAAGCGATGCCGATAGCGAACGCGAGTGCGTCTCCCCTCCCCTTAGCAAGCCTACAGTGTACACACAAGTACTTTGGTTCAGAACACAAGGACTTTGGTTCAGAACACAAGGACTTTGGTTCAGAACACAAGGACTTTGGTTCAGAACACAAGGACTTTGGTTCAGAACACAAGGACTTTGGTTCAGAACACAAGGACTTTGGTTCAGAACACAAGGACTTTGGTTCAGAACACAAGTCTAGGACTGTTAACAGTGAACAGTGAACAGTGAACAGTTATCTATTTATCTCGCAAGTTTTTGTCCCCCACCTACAGGTGTCAGGCCTTGGTGGCGCAACATTTATCCCCCACAGTATGCCTTGAGGACTGATAACTGATAAGCTGTTGCGCCTTCAATTTGCACTAATATTTTTTTCAATATGATTGTGGGGTGGGCATCTTGCCCGCCCTGATAATGCAAGTTGTATACGTAACAGCTTAACTGATAACTGATAACTGTTTTAAACTGAGTCCCGACAGATTAAGACGGGTACTCAAAAAAAGGGGGTCACGTCGCTTCTCTACGAGACGCTGCGCGAACGCTCCGAATTCACGCATTCACGCATTCACGCATTCAAACATTTTTGATCCCCATAAATAAATTTACTTGCTCTGTATCCTTTTCGGTTCCGGTCAATTGGAAGCGAGCTAGAAAGAGCTAAATATTCTGCAAGGGTTATACCAATTCTATATAAAGATGCGCTGAATTCGACCCCTGTAATTCCACGCCAGATGCTTCAAGTCGGCAGAGCCGCCCAACGCACTGGCTCCCCTTGGTAAGGCTATGGTGTACACACAAGTATTGAAATCCTACCTAAAACTTGGTTTCGTTGCCCTAGCCCTAAAAATTAGCGGGATAAATGGAGTTTCCAGTTGCCCCAAATTTGGGTATTTATGGGGCTGGAAGTGTTGGAACCCTTGTGGCCTATACTTGTCTGTACACCGTAGCTTGGGAAAGGGGACGCCAAAGGCGGGGGGTAAATATGGTGCAGCTTCACAGATAAACGGTATTAGGAGAAAACACAACTCATGCTTAGTGCATTTCCCAAAAATGATGCTTTATTAGGCATATTACCAGAAAATTCGGTTAAATCTGTTGTTTCTGAAAGAGTTAGTCAGTCTGATTTATTAGTTGAGCCGGGAACTGGAGAGGAACAAAGCCTTGGAACTAGCCAAGCTCATGCTGATGCAATTTACCCACTAGAATACACACTTCTAGAGCCGAGTACGTTCCCTAATGGCGATTCCAAATGGCCACAGCCCTCTGGTAAAGGAACACCAATCACTATTACTTATAGTTACAGTAATCTTCTAAACGGCAACTTACCTGGAGGTCTTGCTGTAAGTACACTGACTTCAGCAATAGAAGAGGCATTAAGGCTGTGGGCAACTTATGCACCGCTAAATTTTGTGGAGATAGCTGATAGTGGCCCTGCACCATCGAACAATTATTACCCCGCAGCTACCCATCCTCAAATACGGTTTGGTTATTCTACGATAGATGGTAGTAGTGGTGATGCTTTGGCAGAAGCCTATTATCCCTCAACCACAGATGGTCAAGGTGGCGATATTCACTTCGACGGCAGTGAGACTTGGGCAATAAAACCTGGTTCTAATCAAGAAGACATCCTAGAAACAGCAGTACACGAAATTGGTCACGCTTTAGGGCTTCGCCATGAACTAGTCAATAGCGGTATCATGAATCCAGTTGACGTTAGTCGTTATTCTGGTTTAGGAAGTGCGTTCCTGCTAGATGATGACATTAAGGGAATCCGAGACATCTACGGAACAGGTGTTGGTTCGGTTGAGCCACTTGCTTCTCGTGGAATCGACGGTACTGCCAACAATGACAACATCATCGGCACCCCAGGCGCTGACATTAATTATGCTTTGCCTGGCAATGATACCGTCTCTGGCAGCGACGGCAATCACCAGCTTTTTGGCGGTAAGGGCATTGACCTAGTACACACACCTCTAGAGCCGGAGAACTTCAAGAAGAGCGGTTCCAAATGGCCACAACCCTCTGGAAAAGGAACACCAATCACTATTACTTATAGCTACAGTAATCTGCTAGACGGCAACTTACGTGGAGGTCTTGCTGTAAGTACACTGACTTCAGCAATAGAAGAGGCATTAAAGCTGTGGGCAACTTATGCACCGCTAATTTTTGTGGAGAGACCTGATAGTGGCCCTCCACCATCGGACAATCCTTACCCCGCAGCTAACCATCCTCAAATACGGTTTGGTTACCATACGATAGATGATGGTACTGAGGTGGCACATGCCTATCCTCCCTCCCCCGGTTCAAGTTATGGTGTAGGTGGTGATATTCACTTCGACAGCAGTGGGACCTGGACATTAAAATTTGATTCTAATCAAACTGACATCTTAGAAGTAGCAGTACACGAAATTGGTCACGCTCTAGGGCTTGACCATGAACCTTCAGCTAAGGAGGGCGGCACTAATGCTATCATGAATCCATTTGTCGCTGGTCGTTATTCTGGTTTAGGAACCGCGTTCCTGTATGATGATGACATTAAGGGAATTCGAGACATCTACGGAACAGGTGTTGGTTCGGTTAATCCATTTCGTAGAATCTACGGTACTCCCAACAATGACAACATCATGGGCACCCCAGATGCTGAGATTATTTATGCTTTCGCTGGCAATGACATAGTTGATGGCAAGGCAGGTAATGACACTCTAATTGGTGGCTTAGGTGAAGATACTGGGGACTACTCAAGTGCAACACAAGGGATAAATGTTACACTTGGAGGCTCAGGATTCGCTACTAATGATGGTTTCGGTACACAAGACAAATTGAACGGAATTGACCATATCATTGGTAGCCAATACAACGACACTATTGTTGGTGATGCAGGTTGGAATAATACGCTACGTGGTGGCGCTGGTAATGACAACCTTAGTGGTCTTGGTGGCAATGACACTCTCATCGGCGGTAATGGTAACGATACCCTTAATGGTGGCACTGGTAATGACACTCTAGATGGTGGCTTAGGTGAAGATACTGGGGACTACTCAAGTGCAACACAAGGGATAAATGTTACACTTGGAGGCTCAGGATTCGCTACTAATGATGGTTTCGGTACACGAGACAGATTGGGCGGAATTGACCATATCATTGGTAGCCAATACAACGACACTATTGTTGGTGATGCAGGTTGGAATAATACGCTACGTGGTGGCGCTGGTAATGACAACCTTAGCGGTCTTGGTGGCAATGACATTTTAACTGGTGGTGCTGGCGCTGATAGATTTTTATTCAACTCTGTATCAGAGGGGATTGATACTATTACAGACTTTTCTCATTTGTCCAGAGATAAAATTTTTATTCGCTCTACCTTTGGCGCAACTTCCACAAGCCAGTTCCGTTACAACAACACTACAGGTGCTTTGAGCTTTAATTCCACTCAGTTTGCTACTTTGAATACCAATTCTAGTTTCATTCTTGCCGAAGACATCATATTTGCATAGTCGAGTCTAGAGTTGAGAGGCCATTTATAAAGTAAATATTAAGTAGGGTGTGTTACGGCTATGTAAGGATTTAAGCGTTTGAGAGTATGAATTATATCATGTCCGTATAATTAGTTATGATTTCCACAGTCATTGCACCCCACACGCTATCCGGCTCCACTTGGGGAGACCCCAAGACCGCACTGGCTCCCCAAAATCTCCCCTCCCCGCAAGCAGGAGGGGAGACAAAGCTACGCTTTGGCGGGGTGGGGTTCTTCGGGTTTAATAAGTAATCAAGCGGACATGATATTAGCCGTAACGCACCACTAAATACGGTGCGTTACGCGCTGCTTTAACGCACCCTACAATTTAAGGTTTACTTTATAAATCAATACAGTTCAGTTAGCGCCAAAAACCTTAAATTGTGTAGGTTGGGTTGAGGAACGAAACCCAACATTTCCGGGGCTTTGTTGGGTTGCGCTTTGCTTAACCCAACCTACAATTTTCCTTAACCCAAGCGTATTGCTTTATAAATGATCTCTGAGTCTATCACCCCTGCATCGAATGGCACTAAAAAAAGCAAAAACGCTTGTGGTTTAAGCAGCAATACCGTTCAGTTAAGTCCAAAATCTTTGGTAGAGACATCTCTAACAATTTTGCCTTTACGCTACGCACTCGAAAAATTTCTGATCGTGTGAATTAATGAAAATACATCGTTTTAGGCTTCTCTGAATTATCTTTATCAATAAATAATTCAGCAGCTAGAATTAAACCGCGTCTATCTTGAAACCTGTAGTTCTTCGGTGATGAAAAGGATTTGCCCTCATCCCCCAACCTATCCCCCAGATTTGGGAGAAGGGGAGCCAGAATTTCAAAGTCCCTCTCCCATATCTGGGAGAGGGATTTAGGGTGAGGGCAAAAACTACGGTTCTCAACTTAGATGAGGTTTAAGTTTGGCTTTCTGTGCGACTGGAGATGAATCAAGGGGTTTAAGAAACTTGTATATCTTGTAGCTTTGCCACCATTTCTGCACGCGCCGAAACCTTCAACTTACGAAACATCCTCTTCAAAGCTTGTTTGACGGAATTTTGCGTAATCCAAAGTTTTTCCCCAATTTCCGCGTTTGTTAACCCCTGCGCCACTAAGTCGGCAATTTCTAACTCACGCGCTGTTAGAGGATTTACTAAAAGAGAATGGGATATTTTTGGTTTTGTCCGTAGAGTTGCCATTTTTGCTGATAAATGAATGCATAAGGCACTCAAATCAGCTAAATCGTTGCCATTAAAAGCAGGATTTCCCTTGTCACGAGCCAAATTAAGCGTTCCTACAAGACGACCATTGCAAACAATTGGCCCAGTCATCACATGTTCGTGATCGGAACGCGAACAAAAATGCTTCCAGTCTTTTGGTGATAATAATAACTGTTCATGGGCGGGAGCGTGACGCTCAACCACGTAGCGCCCGACAGGATTACTTTCTAAACATACTGCCGGAATAGCCTGAACATCGATTTGGGCCGTTGGTTGCTCATCTAGGAAATAAATGCCCCAATTTTGCACGCCAAAATGCTCACCAATTTTATCCGTGAGAGCTAGTCTTAATTCTTGCTCATTTTGGACATTGGCGATCGCATGAAATACAGCGTGGAGAGAATTAACCATAAGTGTACCCAGTTGGGGACTATCCAAGCCTCAACAATTACTTCTATGCTAATACCAAGGAAACTAAAACGCTAATTACAGTAGCGACTAGGAGAAGCACATGACAGTTACACAACTCTCTGCTCAGGAACTTTTCCGGGCTGCTTATGAGAACCGCTACACTTGGGACAAAAATTTCCCTGGTTATACCGCAAATATTACCTTTAAGCAAGATGATAAAGTGTTTACAGGTAAAGTGATCATCAACGCCAATCTGAAAGCGGAAGTTTTGGATGTAGATGACGAGCCAGCAAAGCAAGCAATTCATGGTCAAGCCTGGGAGATAGCAATTCACCGCATCCGCCGCAGCTTTGAAGACACCCACAGCGCCAATACGTTTAGCTATGGTAAAACTGACGAAACTGGTGCGGTTGAGCTTTTAATGGGTGGTAAGGCTGAGGGCGATAAATACAAAGTCCGCAATAATGAAGTATGCCATGTTCACCGGTTAATCCACGGTACTTACGTGACAATTGACACCTTCAGCAGTCATGACACCGGGTCAGGCTACCTATCCCACAGCTATGACTCTGTGTACCATGATCCCAAAACAGGGGAACAAAAGGGCGGTAGAAGCGAATTTATCGATGAATATGAAAAAGTTGGTGACTATTTCATTCTAAATCGTCGGGAGATTCGCACCGAGACAGCAGGACAAGTTTCTATTCAAGAATTTATCTTCTCTGATATTAAATTGTTGGAACCTGTTGCTGCTTAAGCTGTATTTTTTAATTTACAAATTAGCGTAGGCGCAGCCCGCCGCAGGCATCGCTCTTTATTTAAAAGCAGCGATCGCTTTTTTTTTGACATTTTTAGGACTTACGCAAGAGTTACGGAATAACGAACCACAGAGGCGCAGAGTACACGGAGAAATCAGAGTTTAAGAGATATTTTGCGTAAGTCCTAATTTTGATTGATGAATATGAGGTTTTAAAAAGAGAGCTTGATCTGAAAGAATATTGATATAGCAAAAGCCTTGGTGATTAGGACATCAACAGATGATAAAATTTAGACACAAAAAGACTTTTCACCCAGTCCCAAGTATTGAGTCCCAAGTATTGAGTCCCTTGCTATAACTAATTTCTGGCGATCGCTTCAGATATAATCAATATATAGAAAGTAAGAGGCTCTTATCCAATCAAATAGTAAACCAAATGACACAGCTATCTTCTAATCACACACCACGTCGAGGAAGAGTATTTCCAGAACGTCAACTATCACCAGAAGAAAGAGCCAGACGCAAAGCTGAAGATGAGGTATTTTATCAGCGTTGTCGAGTAGTATTTGATAGAGTTCAACCAGAGTTAATTAAAGAACACTACGACTGGTTTATAGTCATTGAGCCTGAGAGTGGAGACTATTTTATAGATCCAAATGAGGATGTTGCCAGAACAAAGGCTCGTGATAAATTTGGTGATACTTTGCGTCTCATGATGCGAATCAATGAGACTGGAGCCTGTGGCAAAATATGATTTTCGGAGAGTTTAACAGTAAAGGCGAGTTAATTTTTGAAATTAGTTTGATAGCTGCTGATGGTGATATTATCCCAGTACAGGCGCTACTAGATACAGGATTTACTGGCACTCTAGCAATTGATAACCAAGATGCTCTAAGTTTAGGATGGATTCTTAACACAAATGAACAACGAGATATGCAAACAGCATGGGGAGAAGCACGGTTTAGAGGTTGTTTGAAAAGTGGTTAGCTGTGATTTTAAGTACTCGTTGATCCCCCCTAGCCCCCCTTAAAAAGGGGGGAATTAGAATCAAAGTCCCCCTTGAAAAGGGGGATTTAGGGGGATCTAAAACTTTTTGCTACTAACAAAAGGACTTTTCAAACAGCCTCTTAGTCTTTATGAGGGAACCGTGCTTTTAGATGGAGAAAAGTTCACCATAGAAGTTCTGGGTGGAGATGATCAGGGTAGCATTCTTTTGGGTGTGCGTTGGTTGCAGACAAAACGACTAGTAGCAGATTTTCCAGCAGGAGTGTTGACATTGGGGTAAAGGCGATCCGCTTTACTTGAGAAACCTGTAATATTTAGAGGTGTTTTTGGTAATATTCCTCTATCGTGCCTACGTTCAAAAAATTTTGCCTTCAAAATTTGAGGCGATGCCTATAGCAACCCCTTCAGGTGTACGCGCAAAATTCCTTGAATTACTTGTTGTACAGCTTCTTTACTCAAGCTGCCATCTACTTGGATAATTCTTGAGGGATAGGATGCTGCTAACTCTGCGTATCCTTGCTGAACGCGCCGATGAAAAGCGATTGTTTCTTGTTCAATGCGGTCTAATCCTATTCCATCTCCCCGTTTCCGGGCTAGTCCTACTTCGACATCAACATCTAGCCAAATAGTTAAGTCACTCTCTAAACCACCAGTGGCAATATGATTAAGCTGATTGATTAAACTCATGTTAAGACCGCGACCATATCCTTGGTAGGCAATGGTAGAGTCAGTGTAGCGATCGCATAAAATATATTTCCCTGCTTGCAGTTGCGGTTTGAGTTCTTGTTCAACGTGTTGCGATCTGTCAGCAGCATACAACAAAAGTTCTGTCACTTGTGCAACTGGTTTATCCTCCGTCTTCTCTAATAGCAAGCGGCGAAGATGTAAGCCTAACTCTGTTCCTCCTGGTTCACGAGTAAGAACTACAGAAATACCCAGACTTTTCAACCACTCAGAACAAAGCTGCATTTGGCTGGTTTTACCACAGCCTTCTACCCCTTCAAATACAATTAATTTGCCACTCATGTTTTTTTATTGTAATTGTAATTCCGCTAAACCAGCAAGCTATCTAATTGTCAACATAAATAGAAATTAGTTCGACACCCATAGGATCACCTAAGTTAGGAATTAGACTATCATTTTGAAAAAAGGATGATAGATAATTATGGTGTGTCAAAACTGTCAACAGGTTATAGAACAGCTAAATATTGATATTGACCTTTTCTTTCAGAAATTAGAGATAGCTTCAAATAGAAGGCAAATTAGTGAAATTGACAAGGAAATTATTTGTCAATCTCTATTAGGACATTCTCGACAAGATATAGCTAAAATCTTCAATTTATCTGACCAACAAATTAGAGATAGGCTGAGTAATAATATTTATCCTAGAATAGCAGAACTGATGCAAATTGACCAAGAACAGATAGCTGGTAAGTGGGTTAAGCTGCTTAATTTCTTGCTTCATCCTAGTAACGGATATAAATTGCAGACTGCTCCTCAATTAAACAACGATAACTTTCAAGGTAGTTTTGGTAGACAAATTTTTCTTTCTCCCCCAAACCAAGATATTGTGGAGTTACAAATCCAAGGGAATAAATTTTATCAGCAAGGACTTTATTATCAAGCATTAAAGTGCTTTATTTGGGCTTGGAAAAAAGAAATAGAAATTTATGGTACAGGTAATCCAGAAATTTTAATTTATATTAATAACTGTTTAATCGAATATAAACAATCTGTTTTACGAGATAAAAAAATTACGATTTATACTTTTGCTGTAGTTGTGCCATTTTATCATAATCAAGGTCATGTTGCGTCTGAAATTTTACGAGGTATTGCTCAAATTCAACTCCAAGTAAATATTCAAACCTTTGAGAGAATTCCACTAGTAAAAGAGATAAATTTAGATGATATCAAACCCGACAAATTTTTTACTATAAATAATACAGATAGTCAACTAGTCTTGAAAATTCTAATTGTCAATGATCCTAATAATTTATATGCACCATATAGCCAAACAGCAGAGAATTTAGCCAATTTAGCGCCACAACTAAACCTGATTTCTATCATCGGTCACTATTCAAGTGAAATGACTAAAAAGGCACTAAATTTATATTCTCAAAATGGACTAATTTTAGTAAACTCTAGCAGTACATCTAATGAACTTTCTTATTTATCTAGGGGTGAAAGCTTATCCTTTTTTAGACTGACTACTCAAGATAGCATAAATGCCACACAGTTAGCTCATTATTTGACAGAAGGATTGCCCGAAAAAGATCATAAAAAAGTAGCTATTATCTATAATAAAAATAGTAGTTATAGCACTTCATACAGAAATACTATCAAAAAATGTCTAGAGCAATATAGTGAACAGCTTATTTTTCTCAAAGAATGTAATTATATTAGCGAAAAATATTATCAGATTCAAGCTTATCTAGAAGATATTAAACAAAATGGCGTTGATATTATTATCATAATTCCTGATGGAGGAATTGAACCTAATTCCCTTGATAATGCTGGACTGATTAGTAGATTAAAAATCAATAACTGTCTAATAGCTGGTTCAGCAACTTTTTACCATGAGAATGTTTTACATTGGATTGATGAGCAAAGTCAGTATAATTTGGTAAATAAAAATGACTGTCAAATTATAGCTTGTGTTCCTTGGCATTGGCACAGCAAAACAAATGGGTGCAATAGTGAAAATCAACTAGGGCAAAAATTTTGTCAACTAGGCACTCAATTATGGGGAGAAGAAAACTTAACATGGCGTAGTGCAACAGCTTTCGACTCAGTGTTAATAATTCTGAGAATTTTAGAGCAATTTAACATTTCAGATAGTCAATCTTTACTGATATATATGAATAAATATTTAAAAGAAGACAGAAAACAAGTCAAAGGAGTTACAGGAATTATCCAATTTGAAAAAAATGGCGATCGCATCAATCCCCCAGCAGAAATAGTAGCCGTAAAATGGAATGCAAAACAGTCTAAATGGCAGTGGACAATTTAAGATTTATGTTTCCCAGTGAATTGACTATATCTAAGATTCCACATCTGTAGAAAAATATTCCACACCTAAAGTAGAAAGACTTTATAACCCATTGTTATGCTACCTGTATAGCCTTGAGGAAACAGAATTATGTTAAAGGTTTTTGCCGATCGCGGTGGTACATTCACAGATATTGTTGCTGTTACTAATAATCAAGCAATTGTAGACAGACTCTCAAGACATCCTGAACGTTTTTTAATTGTGGCTCTGCCTAATCAGCAATGGATTATAGTCTACAAGCTGCTTTCAGAAAATCCTGAACAATATCAAGATGCAGCTATCCAAGGAATTCGGGAGATCATGGGTATTTCCAGCAACGAACCCATTCCTACTGAAGCGATGGAAGTAGTAAAAATGGGGACAACAGTAGCAACAAATGCGCTGTTAGAAAGGAAAGGAGACAGAGTTGTTCTTCTCATCACCAAAGGTTTTAAAGATGCTCTGCGAATTGGCTACCAAAACCGTCCTAAAATCTTTGCTCGTCATATCGTTTTACCAACCATGCTTTATGAGCAGGTGATTGAGATCGATGAACGTTATGATGCTCATGGCAATGAATTAATTCCTATAAATATTGAACTAGCCAAAAATGACTTACAAGCAGTTTATAACACAGGAATTCGGAGTTGTGCTATTGTTTTTATGCATAGCGATCGCTATCCTGAACACGAACAAAAAATCGCCCAAATCGCCCAAACAATCGGCTTTACACAAATATCTGTATCTCATCAAGTTAGTCCGTTAATGAAATTAGTCAGCCGAGGAGATACAACAGTAGTCGATGCTTATTTAACTCCTATTCTACGTCGCTATGTCAAGCAAATAGCGAGTCAATTGAGAATGGGGAATAGGGAATGGGGAGTAGGGAATGGGGAAAATAACCACTCCCCACTCCCTACTCCCTACTCCCCTATCAAATTAATGTTTATGAAATCTGACGGCGGTTTAGTTTCAGCCCAAAAATTTCAAGGCAAAGATAGTATTTTAAGTGGCCCGGCTGGGGGTATTGTCGGTGCAGTCCAAACTAGTAAAAGAGCAGGTTTTGAGTTAGTTATTACCTTTGATATGGGAGGGACAAGTACAGATGTCGCCCACTTTAAAGGAGAGTATGAACGGCAACTAGATTCGGAAATTGCTGGGGCGCGGATGCGAGTTCCCGTATTAGCAATTAATACCATTGCGGCTGGAGGCGGTTCAATTCTCTTTTTTGATGGTTCTAGTTATCGTGTCGGCCCTAAATCTGCTGGTTCAAATCCTGGGCCTGCTTGTTATCGACGTAGGGGGCCATTAGCGGTTACTGATGCCAATGTGATGTTAGGCAAAATCCACCCGCAATATTTTCCTTCGGT
Source organism: Nostoc mirabile CHAB5784 (assembly GCF_020829645.1). Classification (GTDB taxonomy): domain Bacteria; phylum Cyanobacteriota; class Cyanobacteriia; order Cyanobacteriales; family Nostocaceae; genus Nostoc; species Nostoc mirabile. The sequence continues at coordinate 90,012 of NZ_JAIVFS010000017.1, forward strand.
TTTTGGAATTGATGGCAATTTACCTTTAGATAAAGATACTGTAATTGAGCAATTTACACAATTAGCCCAAGATATTCAAGCCGCTACATTGACTCATTGTACTCCCGAACAGGTAGCGGCTGGATTTATTGCGATCGCAGTGGAAAATATGGCGAACGCAATTAAAAAAATCAGTCTGCAACGGGGTTATGATGTCAGCCAATATGTGCTTTGTTGTTTTGGCGGCGCAGGCGGACAAGTTGCTTGTTTAATTGCCAATACCTTGGGAATGAAAAAGATATTTCTACATCCTTATGCTGGTGTTCTCTCTGCTTATGGAATGGGATTAGCTGATGTCCGGGCGATTAGAGAAGGAGGAGTAGAACAGCCTTTAACTCAAGCATTAATTCCTAAATTACAGCAGTTAATGGAATATTTAGAAGCTCAAGCTATAAGTGAAATAAATGAAGTTAATGCTCAAACAGAAATAGTCCAAAAAGTAAACTTAAAATATGAAGGAACTAACTCTACTTTAACCGTTAACTTTGCCGATGATGTGGTATTGATGCGGCAAGAATTTGAGGATGAACATAAATCCCGCTATGGTTTCATTCAATTAGATAAAACTTTAATTGTTGAATCCGTCTCAGTAGAAGTAATTCAGAAAATGGAGACTCCCGAAGAACCCTTAATTACTCGTACACGTTCTATAGTTGGAGCCACCGAAGCCGTTGAGATAGTAAGGATGTTTACTGCTGATAGATGGTATGATACGCCTGTTTATCGACGAGAAGATTTACAACCAGAAGATAGTATTAATGGGCCTGCGATCGTTGTCGAAAAAATTAGCACAATTGTAGTAGAACCTAACTGGGAAGCAAGATTAACTGAACGTAATCATTTAATTTTGCAACGTCTTGTATAGAGCTTTTCAATTTAACTATTTCCGTGGGTTTAAGTCCCCCGGTTCAATAAAAAAGCAAGTTTGTGTTGGGGTTAAATACCCATTACAAAACAAAATTTCCGTTAGCGCAGCGTTAGCGAGTCCGCGTACTCTTACAGAGAAGCAAGCTACGCGCAGCGTCTCGTAGAGAGCGTCATTACGAATTACGAATTACGAATTATTTAAATTTCATTAGCCAAAACTACTAACTGTTTGAAAATTCTTAGGAGATTTTCAATGTTAAACTTTTCTTCTCTTCCTTCCGAAATACGCCAGCTTTGTCGAGACGGAAAATTAGATACGTCTACTTCTGGGCTTGCACTAGGGTTTGTTCAAGCGAACTTAGTTGTATTGCCATACTCTTTAGCATTTGAATTTTTACTCTTTTGTCAACGAAATTCAAAGGCTTGTCCAATACTTGATGTCACAGAAGTTGGAGATTATGAACCTAAAATAATCGCTCCAGGTGGCGATATTAGAACAGACTTACCTCGCTACAGAATTTTTCAACACGGTAAATTAATTGAAGAAACAACCAATATCAAATCATTTTGGAAAAGAGATTTAGTAGCCTTTTTAATTGGTTGTTCCTTTTCCTTTGAAAATGCCATGCTCAACTCTAGACTACCAGTTAGGCACGTAGAAGAGCAAAAAAACGTCCCAATGTACAAAACAAATATTGAATGTATACCGACTCGAATGTTTTCCAGTCCGTTAGTAGTTTCGATGCGCCCACTTCCGGCTAATAAAGTTGTTCGTGCTGTAGAAGTAACGAGTCGATATTATAAAGCACATGGTTCTCCTGTGCATATTGGCAATCCAGAAGTGATAGGAATTAAAAATTTAGAAAAACCTGATTATGGTGATGCTGTCACGGTTCATGATGGAGAGATCCCCGTTTTCTGGGCTTGCGGAGTCACTACTCAAACTGCAATTATGCAAGCAAAACCTGAACTAGCAATTACTCATTCTCCTGGATATATGTTTATTAGTGATTTGAAGGATGAGTATCTTACTTTCTAAGTATTAATGTTTGTGTTTTTTTATAAAAAGGAGTTAAAAATGTACACAACAACGCAACCAGATCCCGTCCGCTTAGAAATATTCAAAAATCTCTATCAATTTATCGCCGAACAAATGGGAATTGTTCTCCAAAATACGGCAGCATCTGTAAATATCAAAGAGAGGCTAGATTTCTCCTGCGCTATTTTTGACTCTTCTGGATTATTAGTTGCTAATGCCCCCCATATTCCTGTACATTTAGGCTCAATGAGTGAAAGTGTCCGCAGTTTAATTAACGAAAAACGCGACACCTTAAAACCAGGGAATGTATATCTATCTAATAATCCTTATAATGGGGGAACCCACCTTCCTGACGTAACTGCAATTACCCCTGTTTTTCTAAAGAGTCGTGAAAATACTCCATTCCCTACTCCCCTCTTTTTTGTTGCTTCTCGTGGACACCAAGCAGATATCGGTGGAATTACTCCTGGTTCAATGCCTCCCCACAGTACGACAGTAGAAGAGGAAGGAATTATTTTTGATAATTTTCTCTTGGTTGAAGAGGGCAATTTCCGAGAACCCGCAGTAAGACAGCACCTCTCAACTCATACTTATCCTGCTCGTAACCCTGACCAAAATATCGCTGACTTTAAAGCACAAATTGCCGCAAATGAACGGGGAGTACAAGAACTTCGTAAAATGGTTTCACAATACAAGCTCGATACTGTTCAAGCTTACATGAAGTTTGTGCAAGCTAATGCTGAGGAGTCGGTGAGAAAGGCTATCAATCTTCTCAAAGATGGCTCATTTATTTATGAAATGGATAATGGGGCACGAATTAAAGTTAAAGTGACGATTCACCCAGAAACTCGTAGCGCTACCATTGATTTTACTGGAACTTCTGAGCAACTAAATAGTAATTTTAATGCTCCCAAAGCTGTAACTCAAGCAGCAGTTTTATATGTCTTTCGGACTTTGGTTGATGATAATATTCCACTTAATGCCGGGTGTCTTAACCCTCTAGAAATTATTATTCCAGTTGGCTGTATGCTGAATCCAATTTATCCAGCAGCAGTAGTAGCGGGTAATGTCGAAACTTCTCAAACCATTGTCGATGCTTTATATGGCGCTTTAGGTGTCATGGCTGCTTCTCAAGGAACGATGAATAATTTTACTTTTGGTAATGAGCAATATCAATATTATGAAACTATCTGCGGCGGCTCTGGGGCAGGAATTGATTTTGATGGAACTGATGGTGTTCATTCTCACATGACTAACTCTCGTTTGACCGATCCAGAAGTTTTAGAAACCCGTTATCCTGTACTTTTAGAAAGTTTTAATCTTCGTCCCGATAGCGGTGGTAAAGGGCAATATTCCGGTGGTAATGGAGTTGTGCGCCGCATCCGGTTTTTAGAACCCATGACAGCTAATATTCTCTCTGGTCATCGGGTTGTCTCTCCATTTGGATTAAATGGTGGGGAAGCCGGAATTGTCGGACGCAACTGGATACAACGTCACAATGGAATTGAAGAGAATTTAGACAGCACAGCAACAGTAGAGATGAAACCTGGGGATGTTTTTGTGATAGAAACTCCTGGAGGAGGCGGATTTGGTAAAGTCTCCTATTTGCGTAATTCGTAATTCGTAATTCGTAATTCGTAATTATAGGACTTACACAAAATATCTTTCAAACTCTCATTTCTCCGTGCCCTCTGCGCCTCTGCCGTTCGTTATTCCATAACTGGTGCGTAAAGACATTTAATAAGGGTGGCTTATTTCTGGCGTGCGGTTCGGCATTTTTCCCCGATAAGCAAGGTTATCGGGCGATGCGTCTGACTTTCTGTCTTTCGCCAGAGGAGATTGAGCAAGGTATTTCGATTGTGGGTAAGTTGCTGAAAAAGTATATTTCCAAAGGATGCGTAGATACAGAGCGGCTTGTCGTCAAACATCGCATATCTAATTATCAACCGCTTGTTCACAGTTTGTAGGTTAACACAGATGTTTTAACTCCTGTCCGTGGGTTTAAGTCCCCCGGTTCAATAAAAATTTTGTTTTGTGTTGGGGGTTAAATCCCTATTACAAAACAAAATTTACGTTAGCGCAGCGTTAGCGAGTCCGCGAGCGTCATTACGAATTACGAATTACGAATTACGAATTATTTAATCTACTCCGCGCTGAAGGTGATTAACATAATGCAGCACATCTTGGCAATCATAAATCACGGTTATTTATTTGTTTTTGTAGCATTAACCTCTCCCTGGCTTAAAAGCACAGGGAGGTTTTTTTAGTAGGGATTTATCGGATTGTCAAAAACAGCCTCATCGCTTTATATATGAACCATGATGAAGCACTTCAAAATTGCTAATTGTAGTAAATACTCCAGCATCGGCAGCTAGATTACCGATATTAATTTGGGTTGGATAACCAAGTTGTGAGTTGTACACCACAGTTAGTTCGGATTCTCCACCGTTGATCGTATTCCGAATCAAATTAAAGAGCTTAGGAATTGTACTATATTGTTGTAATAGCTCTGAATTTACTCGCTTACCAGTTTGAGCATTCGTGATAGATTTTGTGATGCCGTTACGTACTTCAATGATTAATGGCCCTCTGAAATCGGGAAGACAAAAGCAACTATTGCTAACTCTGTAGCGATAGTTGTTAATTTTTTGTCGATTCCACAATTGGCGATTAATTTTTAGCTGTGTTAAGTTCGAGTTAGTAATCTCTGCTTTTGCTCCATGCGTAGGAGGCACAGACATTACTGGAGCGTTCAAACTTAAAGATGCTACTAAAATTGCACCAATAGCAATAGGTAAGCGCATATCAATCCTTTGTTAACTAACGTTGAGTTATAACTTCAGCGTGACTAAATATGATTCCAGAGAGTTGAAATCACTTCTAAAAGTTGACACAGTTTATACAGACAATCCCCAAGCGCTCGTAACAGCAGGAATAGTCCATAGTATAAACTTCAACAAATCCCAGACAAGCTTAGAATACTATTCACCTCAAATTTTGTGTTTTATGCAAAAAACGAATAATTTTAAAATTGGCATTATAAAATTTAAAAGCCAGTATCAGGCAAACCCCAAGACCCTAACTACATAAGACTTTCAGAAAATTAAATATTTACCTGTATAATAATCATTATAATTTGGGAGTTAGAGGCAGATTCAGTTGAAGATAAGCTAATTTATGTTTTCTGAGAATAGTTGATTTATTTATTTTATAATTTAATCAATTTTTACAATTATCTAGTAAGAATAGCTATACCCATGTAGTAATTGCTTCAGTAAGAGCAACTACTTATAAAACGCTGCTAGAAATCGAAATTCTATGAGAAAAATTATTGTTGGGGTAATGGGGCCTGGAAAAAATGCGACAGCAAATGATTTGCAAAATGCTTATACGCTAGGTCAACTTATTGCCAAACAAGGATGGATTTTACTCACAGGCGGTAGAAATGTAGGTGTAATGGATACAGTAAGTAAAGGTGCAAAATCTGCTGAGGGTTTAACTATTGGTATTCTTCCTAGCGACAATCAAGATAGTATTTCCTCTTCAGTGGATATTGCTATTTTCACAGACATGGGGAATGCTAGAAATAATATTAATGTTCTCACTAGTGATGTGGTAATTGCCTGCGGTATGGGTGCAGGAACTGCTTCAGAAATTGCCTTAGCTTTGAAAGGAAGTAAGCAAGTAATTTTGTTGACTAACGATGAAGAAAGTAAGGTTTTCTTCAAAAAGCTATCGCCAGAAAATGTTTATATTGTGGAGAGTGTGGAGCAGGCGATCGCTACTGCCAAAACAATCTTATATAGCAGTCCGCTTTGATTTTTGAGATTATTTGTGTAGAGAGGGAGTGGGGAGTAGGGAGTGGGGAGTGGGGAAGAAGCCTTTTCGGGGTGTACTGATTTTTTTCAGAAATCAAATACGAGTCTTATACTAATTCATAATTTGTAATAGACACATCCTTAATACAAACAAAGTGGAATAATAATTTATCGTGGACTAAGATAGCGATCGCCTATTGATGGGGTCATTTCCCCCAAGCTTTTAGCCCCCAACCAAGAGCCTCTTCGTTGAATTGGTGTTCTAGAGCGCATACAGCTTGCTCACCAGACCAAAAAGCACCATGCACAGTACCTGGATCGGTTGGATGTACAGCCTCGCCAGCGAAGTATACTCGACCTGCAATGGGTTGGCTTAACTGCCTGGATTCAAGCCCAGTTGCCCCAACTAGCAGTCGTGCGTAAGAACCTAATATAAAGAGTACCTCAGACAACTGTATAGCTAGCCCACGAGCCAGATAATCTATGATTGTGTCCATACCACCCACCACAAAGCGATCGCTAGTTGCGGTAATCAGTGACCAAATAATTACTAATTCGTAATTCGTAATTCGTAATTCGTAATTAAAGGTACAAGCCCCTAACTAAAGTTTATGGAGACAAATAAATTTATTCCTCAATTAGGCCCCCGACTTCAGTCGTGGGGTAATAATTACGAATTACGAATTATAAATTACGAATTATTTTGACTTGGGTTTGAATTTGCTTATCCTGGGCTATTGGCTTTAAAGGGTTTCCTGAACCACCGTGCAACCAAGAAGCTCCCAGATCAATAGGCGTACCTAACTGATGTTTCGTCTTGACTCGACCACCCAGGCGATCGCTAGCTTCCAATACCGTAACATCGTATCCCTTAGTTTTTAACATTTTTGAGGGGTCTAAGTCCCTCGCTTCTAAATCGCGACAAGTTTTGCGGTGGGGTTAAAATCCCCATTGCAAAACTTAATTACGAATTACGAATTACGAATTACGAATTATTTTAATAGCCGTGCAGCACTTAACCCAGCAAAGCCTGCTCCAATGACTATCACTCGACCTTGGCCAGAACCCGCATTGTAACCTGGAATATGAGCGTTTAGGCTATCGGGAAGCATAGCTTTTATTTACTCCCTACATCTAATTTACAGGTATTGAAGCAGAAAGCCAAAAATCCAAGCATCCAACCCAAGGTATTTTTAATTCTGGCATTGCAGAGAAAGCGGGATGATTTAGCAACTTTCAAAATTTCCCCCCTGTCTCAAGAGCTTGCCCCAATTCATCCCACTATTCTGCAACGCCTTAAATTCTTTGTGCTAGGGGAGAAGCAAATATTGGCCCTAGCATTGCAAGTATGTTTCGGGTAAAACTGAAGTACCCAAAAAAATTGAAAAACCTCAAATTTTTACCCAGACTTACTTACAGGCATTTATGTATTTATTTATAGTGTATTCTTGCTCTGCTTGGGTTCTCAACGGCTATTAACACTCAACTAACTTGCCGATCAGTCTTTTACCCTTGAGTAGACTTTGTTTCTAACTCCCGACAAAATGGGCGAACCGGGAGTATTATGTGCTGTTATAACTTGCACCATACTGTGTGGTCTATTTGTTTAAAGATTTGATGTATAAATGACTTAGAATTGTATTTTTTTTGCTAAGAATTATCCCTTATGTAATATTTCAAAAAATTTACACGAAAATAGGCATAAACATATTCAAACTTTAAGTTAATCAGTGTAAGCTAAGTAGGTATGCACAAATAAACCTAACTATGTAACAAAATAATATAAAAAGCTTTAAGCTCTTGTGATTGCTTGGCTTGGCTTTGCTGCGTACCCTTCGGTAACGCCAGGGGCGAACGCAATGACATATGACATGGTTATAAATTTTCCCGCCTACTTAATTATGTAAATATGTTTCTCGCAAAACCATTTTAACCACTCGCACTAATTCCGTTGTAGGAGGTGTAATAAATTTTACATAGTTGTTTAAAGAGACTAAACATGACTGTAAAAAGATTGAGTTTAGTAGCTTCTAAGCAAACCAAGCAATATTGTTTAAGTGAGATTTTTATTGGCTAGTAAAATCTCAAAAAATCATGATGTGCTTTATAGTTTTTCTCGTCTCTGGACTGTAGCCTGCCCAAAGCCAGCCTTTTAATGCTGGAGGTTACGGACTATAGACTGAAGCATCCCCACTAAATTGATTTAAATACCTTGCTTGGCAAAGCCGTAGACGCTTTGCTTCTAAATTCTTCTTCAACCTCTTGCTGAAAACACGAATCTTGTGGCGGCCAAAGACACCTCAAGGGGTACTGTTTTGCGAGCAATAAGGCTTAGTTAGGCAAACGTCTAGCCCAATAATCTAGCATTCACATTAGTGATTGTCAAATAAAATACCTTTTTATCAAAAAAACTCTTTTCTTAACAGGAGGCTTAGGGTTTCCTCGCAGAACACAAGAGAATCAAATAATCCTAATTGTTGTTTTTTCAATTTAGACCAATAGCTAAATTTCGTCTTGGAGGTTAGAAAATGCCACCCGTGCTTTCTGGGGAAGATGTAGGCGAAAGGCTCTTGTACACCTTGGGTGCAAAGCTTTCAGAACAAGAATTACAAAACTTCTTGGCAGCAATGGAAATTGTGGAGCCACCACTAGCAAAGCAGTTCTGGCAATCTGCACAGACGAATCCAGGTATCTATATTATCCTTACAGGTAAAGTCCGACTGTTGGATAGCTCTGAGAATTTAATCACTACCTTTGGTGCATGGTCTGTTTTCGGCGAATTGACTCTTTTTCCCGAAGCTGACTTTAGTCCTTATGTAGTCAGAGCTTCGACAAGCTTAAAACTGGGCTATTTCAGGCAAGACGCATTGCAAACATTGATAGACAAGTATCCTAATATTCGCGATCGCCTTTTTGCCCGTGCAGAACTTTGGGATTTGCTATTGTTATGTCGCCAAACCTCACAATTACCGTGCCATACTTCACTTGTACCAGGGATGCTCAAAGCTTTATCTCTCTTTGAGCGACAGCAATTAGAAACTGGCTCTCTAACTACGCAAGTGTCCCAAGATTCTGAGTTATGCCTATTGTACAGAGGTCAACTGCGGCATTCTGAAGGTCATTTTTTGACGCCAGGCACAATCTTTGCCCAACCAAAACAAGGTGATTGGCAAGCAACTCAACCAACAATTGCTTACATTCTGAAAAACGACCATCGGCAAACAGCACTAAAATACTTGCCGGAGTTGGGCAACTGGGGGCTGGGGAGTGGGGAGTGGGGAGAGACGCGATTAATCACGTCTGTAGTAAAGAGTGGGGAAAAAACTTCCCAATCTCCAAAATCCAAAATCATTCCTTTTCCCCAACGAGATCAGCAGTCACAACAACAACCAAAAAAAGCACGTTTTTACTTTCCCAGTCCACAGGTACAAGTGGGGCATTGGTGGAGACACCTCACTAAGAGCTATCCCTTCTATGCACAACAAAGCGCTGCCGATTGTGGCTCTGCTTGCTTGGTAATGATTGGTAACTATTGGGGCAAGCATTTTAGTATCAATCGCCTGCGGGATCTGACCAACGTCAACCGCAGTGGTGCATCTTTAAAGGCTATGGCAACAGCAGCAGAAAACCTGGGTTTTGCCACCCGTCCGGTGAAAGCCACTCTTGATAAATTAGCAGAACAACCTTTACCTGCAATTGTCCACTGGGAAGGCAAACACTTCATCGTTGTCTATGAAATCAGCAAAAAGCGGGTGATTGTATGTGATCCGGCTCTTGGTCAACGCAGCCTGACAAAAGCTGAATTTCAAGCAGGTTGGAGTGGTTATGCATTGTTACTGCAACCTACAGCTTTATTAAAAAATACTAAAAACGAAAGTACAAGCTTCTGGAAGTTTTTTGAGTTAATCAAACCTCACTATCGGGCACTATTAGAAATCTTTGCAGCTTCGATATTAATCCAAATATTTGGACTGGTAACGCCAGTCTTCACTCAGTTGTTGCTCGATAGAGTACTTGTGCAACGTAGCGTTACAACCTTAAACGCCATTGGTTTGGGGATGATTATTTTTGGGTTATTTGGTGTGGCTGTCAATGCTCTACGGCAATATCTTCTATTTCATACCGCTAACCGCGTTAGCATCGCCCTACTCGTAGGTTTTATTAGACATACCTTCCGCTTGCCTCTTTCTTATTTCGAGTCGCGTTTTGTTGGGGATATAGTCTCACGCATCCAAGAAAACCAGAAAATTCAGCAATTCCTTACCGGTCAGACACTCTCTATCTTGCTGGATATGCTGACATTGGTGGTTTATCTGGGCTTGATGTTCTCCTATAGCTGGCGCATGTCATTATTCGTGCTGTGTACAGTACCGCCATTTTTTATCTTGGCGCTGGCTAGCACAAATATTTTGCGCCACATCTCCAGAGAAATTTTTAATGCAGGCGCTAAAGAACAAAGCTATCTCATAGAATCCCTAAGTGGAATTCGTACCGTCCGCTCATTGTCAATTGAACAGACTGTGCGCTGGCGTTGGGAGGAACTGCTGAATGATTTGATCAAAAAAGGCTTTAATGCTCAGATAATTGGTAATCACCTGCAAATTATCAGTGGCGTTATCCAAACTTTTGTAAATACTGCATTGCTGTGGTACGGAGCGACCCAGGTAATTAATGGCGAACTGACGATTGGACAATTAGTTGCTTTCAATATGTTGGTGGGTAATGTCTTGAGTCCTTTCCAGCGCCTATCTATGCTGTGGAATCAATTGCAAGAAATTGTGATTTCCACCGAACGCATAAATGATGTGTTGGAGGCGGAACCAGAAGAAGACTTAGAAACTAAACCCCGGAAGGCGTTGGGTAAGCTGCGCGGTCACATTAGCTTTCATAATGTCACCTTTCGCTATCACTCAGAAAGTGAGACTAACGTCTTAGAAAATCTTAACTTTGAAATCCAACCAGAACAGATGGTAGCAGTGGTGGGGCGCAGTGGTTCTGGAAAAACAACGCTGAGTAAATTGATTTTAGGTTTATATCCACCAACAGATGGCAAACTACTGATTGATGGTCGTGACATCACTAGTGTTTCCTTGCGATCGCTGCGTTCTCAAATCGGCGTTGTAGACCAAGATACTTTTCTCTTTGGTGGGACTATTCGGGAAAACATTGCGATCGCTCATCCAAATGCTTCTTCAGAAGAAATTATCCAAGCCGCAAAATACGCCGGAGCCGATGAATTTATTCAAAAACTACCGATGGGTTACGAATCCCAAATTGGTGAAAGCGGCGGTATGCTTTCTGGTGGACAACGCCAACGCCTAGCGATCGCTCGTGCTTTGCTCGGAAATCCTCGATTATTACTATTTGATGAAGCCACCAGCCACCTAGATTCCGAATCAGAAAGAATTATTCAAAACAACCTCAAAACAATTCTTCAAGGACGCACAAGTGTAATCATTGCCCATCGCCTCTCTACAGTCCGCAACGCTGACTTGATTCTGGTTTTAGATCAAGGCGTTTTGGTAGAAAGCGGTACCCACGACGAATTAATCGCTAAAAAAGGTCATTATTACTACCTGAATCAACAACAACTGGCTCAAGTCAGTTGAGATTGGGCACTTGTACTGAGCGAAGTCGTTGGCGCAGCCTAAGAAGAGAAGTATGGGGCATTAATAAATAATTAATAGTTCTTCCCCACCTCTCTCATATATATATTTACTTTTATCGGAACTAAAGCTATGCCATCTCCCAATAGATCATCCCCACTTCCTCAAGATCAGACAGATAAGTATCAAAGTTACACACAGCAAGAGGAATCTGTAGAAGTTGCTGAGGCAGAAAGCAATAGTCAAGATTTGTACTACGGTACTGAAGCATTGCTTAATGCCTTACCTCGGATTTGGACTCGTGGTTTGTTGTATATACTCATAGGCTTTGCTGGTCTGTTTTTGCCTTGGGCAACTCTGTCGAAAGTAGATGAGACTGGTAGTGCTAGAGGGCGTATAGAACCTAAAGGCGCAACTCAAAAATTAGACGCTCAAGCTGGTGGGAGTGTCAAAACAGTTCTGGTCAAAGAAGGAGATACAGTCAGAGCCGGCCAGGTTCTAGTAGAACTAGAGTCTGATGTGCTGCAAACGGAACTGCAACAAGTCCAGAGCAAATTGCAAGGGCTACAAAATCGGCAATCGCAACTGGAATTGCTCAAAAATCAACTTTTAATTTCAACTAACCTTTTAGAGCAACAAAATAAATTTCAAGAATTAGAAAAAATGGCTCAAGTTAACCAGGTGCAGCAAAACCTGGATGCCAAACTGAGTAGCCATAACCTCCAAAAGTTAGAAAAACAAGCATTAGTTAAGCAAGCCCAGCAGCAGATTTACACCACTCGCGATGATAAGCAATCGGCTAAAAACCGTTTGAGTATAGATTCTAGGCAAATTGAACGCTTTAGCAAACTCGTTCAGGATGGTGCAGTTTCTGCAACCCAAATTGATCAACTTAAAAAAGAACAACAAGAAAGTAAACGACTCTATAGCAGGGCTGTATCAGATATCAAACAAGCAGAATTCCGTTTAGCGGAAGAACTAAATCGTTATCAAGTAACTATCAAAACGTTAGAGTCTGATATCAAACAAGCAAAACTGCGACTGCAAGAAGAACAAAGTAGTTATGAAAGTTTGATGCAAGCCGGACAACTGGCTGTAATGAAAAATCAGGAACAGCTAAAAGACCTACAGACACAAATAACAGCAGTACAATCGGAAGTCGCTCAGACTAGAAGCCAGATTACATCTATAAAAGTTCAAATACAGCAACGAGTGGTGCGATCGCCGATTAATGGGGTGATTTTTGAATTACCCACCACGAAGTCAGGAGCAGTAGTACAACTCGGTCAAAGGATTGCCCAAATCGCACCCAATAATGCAGACTTCGTACTCAGAGCTAGTATGCCTAATCAGGATAGTGGTTTCTTGAAGGTAGGAATGCCAGTTAAAGTCAAGTTTGATGCCTATCCCTTCCAGGAGTATGGCATCGTGCAAGGGAAAGTTACTTGGATCTCTCCTGACTCGAAAATTACCCAAACACCCCAAGGGAACATCGAAAACTATGAGTTAGAAATCACCTTAGATCAGCAATATGTCGAAAATGGCAACAAACGTATTCCATTAGGTGCCGGTCAGACAGCAAATGCTGAAGTGATCATTCGCCAGAGGCGGGTGATTGATTTTGTTTTAGATCCGTTCAAGAAACTGCAAAAAGGTGGTTTAGAGATTTAGTCAGAGCGATGCCTACGGTGGTCACTGAGCGGCTGGTGAGCATCTCGACTTGCGGACATGGAACCGGAGTCGAACCATGTCGAAGTGCGGCAAACTACGCACTGAAATTAGGAAATATGACAAGGGAGATAAGAAAAATAAATAACTCCTAACTCCTGTACAGACGCGATTAATCGCGTCTCTCCCAACTTATGCCCCATGCTTTTAATAATTGGAGATATCGTATTATGCCCCACAGTCTGACAATTTCCAGTTCAGATATCATTCACAGTCTCAAGCTCTCCTGTCAGATACCTGATGTAGTAGAGGCGATCGCTTCGCAAAGCATCATTACCGAAGCAGCTCTTGAGCTAGGAATTACAGTCACACCAGAAGAACTACAGCAAGAAGGAGATGCCTTAAGGTTTGCTAAGAAGCTTGTCAAAGCTAAAGAAACCTGGACATGGCTAGAAAAACACCACCTGTCTGTGAATGAGTTTGAAGAATTAGCCTACAACAAAATCCTTTCGCGGAAGTTGGCAAATCATCTATTTTCTGATCAACTTGAAAAGCACTTTTATGAACACCAACTAGATTATGTCGCCGCCGTTACCTACGAAGTTGTCTTCGAGGATCGAGACTTGGCTTTAGAGCTTTTTTATGCGCTAGAAGAAGGCGAAATCAATTTTCCTGAAATTGCTCGTTTATATATTCCAGAACCAGAACTCCGCCGTGCTTATGGATATCAAGGACTCCGATACCGCAAAGATTTTCGTCCAGAGATTGCAGCAGCTGTATTTGCTGCTGCACCACCAAATGCTCTCAAACCGATTACAACACCCAAGGGAGTGCATTTAATTTGGGTGGAAGAAATTATTCAACCCCAATTAGATGAACAGTTGCGCCAAAAAATCATTACAGAATCATTTTCTCATTGGTTAAAGCAACAAATTAACGCGATGAAAATTGTCACTCAGATAGACTCAGATGCAAATGTGCGATCGCACGAGGGATTGCCAGATATGTCATTCACCAAGACTAAATAGGTTATTAAATTTATCTGACTAAAGGTAGATGCTTTTAAATTTCAAAAATGTTATAGATGCTGGTATGCTTGCTTAAAATTTAATAATTTGTTCTCTTTAGTATTTTGTGAATATATCCACAACTTACCAGCTTAGTGCTTCAAAAAATTAAGTTTAATCTTCATAAGTCTTGTTGGGCAGTAACTAAGGTTATTAATGCCTAAAATTATTTTAGCTTTTTTTAATATTAGCTAATAGTATAGATGCTCCTTTTTAAGGAAATACATTAGTTTTTTAAATCACAAATTTATCAGAAAAAATTGACTTTTCAAGGAAAAAACTGTAGCATTTGTATAACCAGTTACAGACTGGTTAAGAAAAATATTCATTAAAAAAAAGTTGCACTTTTCAGGAGAAACTCAAATGGTTATTTCTGATCTAAACTACTTGGAAAATACCTCTGAAGAAATTCTTGGTGGTCGTGGTACTAACATCGCCAACATCTTCACAGCAGACAAGAGAGTTACAGCTGTTGTTGATGAAAGATTCAACAAGGTAGTTAACACTAACTTGAATGGTATCCAAGGCAACACTGCTGAATTAGTTGTTAGTGCTGATGCTACCGGAGACAGAACCTTCAGCAGCGTTATTGGTGGTGTACAAGTCGAAGACAATCGCTCTGAGACTTTCGTTAACGCTATTGCTGCTACCATTCAGAATCCTCCCAACCAACAGGTAGCAGGGATCACGACTCACTAACCCACATTTTTAAACGTGGGATTGAAAACTTGGACAACGCAATTCTTACGCTACGCGTCTCGAAAAACATCTTTTTTTTGAGTGAGCTTCAGACTCACAGCTAAACTTTAAAAATTCTTTCCTGTTCCCTATTAAGACTTCTCTCTCCCTTTTTGGGTGAAAGAAATCATTGAACCCCAACTATGATGAACAGTTGCGTCAAAAAACCATTAGAAAATCATTTTCTGATTGGTTAAAGCAACAAATTAAGGCTATGAAAACAGTTACTCAGATAGCAGTACGCTTGGGTTAAGGGTAAAATACTTTATTAAAGTCAGTTTTTTGACATGCAAATGCATCAGCCTCCGTCTACGACACGCTGCGCGAACGTAGATAAGCAGCTTGCTGCATGTCCTGTCCGTCGGGACTAGTGCTTGAGGTTTTCCCTTACGAGTATTGCACACTCTTCTGTTGGGCTATTTCGGTAAAAGCTAGACTACCTCTGTTTTTGCTGAAGGTATTGTTAACTGAACCGTATTGGCTCAGATAGGTTCAGATGCAAATTTATGTGCGATCGCACGAAGAATTCCTAGATATCTTATTTACTAAGACTAAATAGGTTATTAAATTCCAAATGTTTTTTTAGCTAACTATGTTATCTGATTTAAGGTAGATTTTTCTAGTGTTAGAAAATCTTATCGATGCTGCTATTGTTTGCTTAAAAATTTAATATTATTTTCGTTTTGTCTATTTTGTAAATCCATCTACAAAATGCTGTTTTAGCGCGATTAAAAACTTAAATTAAATCGCTATAAGTCTTGATGGGCAGTAATAAATTCAATTACTGTCTAATTTTAGTATGCTTTTTTTTGGTTTTAAACAATGCTTGTATATGCTTATATATGATCGTTTTAAGCGGCAATATATTAGTTTTTTTAATAATAAATTATTCAAAAAAAGTATTGACTTTCCTGAGAAATGAATTATAGTAATTATGTGGCTAACAAAAACAAGTTTGTAACGCCAAA
The DNA here is from genome assembly GCF_020829645.1 of Nostoc mirabile CHAB5784. Taxonomy (GTDB): domain Bacteria; phylum Cyanobacteriota; class Cyanobacteriia; order Cyanobacteriales; family Nostocaceae; genus Nostoc; species Nostoc mirabile. The sequence continues at coordinate 105,822 of NZ_JAIVFS010000017.1, forward strand.
GATTCCGCAAATAATTTACAACTTTCAGGAGAAACTCAAATGATTATTTCTGATCTAAACTACTTGGAAAATACCTCTGAAGAAATTCTCGGTGGTCGTGGTACTAACATCGCCAACATCTTCACAGCAGACAAGAGAGTTACAGCTGTTGTTAATGAAAGCTTCACCAAGGCAGTTACCACTAACTTGGCTGGTATACAAGGCAACACTGCTGAATTAGTTGTTAGCGCTGATGCTACCGGAAACAGAACCTTCAGCAGCGTTGTTGGTGGTGTTCAAGTCGAAGACAATCGCTCTGAGACTTTCGTTAACGCGATTGCTGCTACCGTATAATGTGGCTAACAAAGACAACTTTGTAACGCCAAAGGTTCCGCCCAAAAGCTAAACTTTTCAGGAGAAACTTAAATGATTATTTCTGATCTAAACTACTTGGAAAATACCTCTGAAGAAATTCTTGGTGGTCGTGGTACTAACATCGCCAACATCTTCACAGCAGACAAGACAGTTAGAGCTGTTGTTAATGAAAGCTTCACCAAGACAGTTAACACTAACTTGGCTGGTATACAAGGCAACACTGCTGAATTAGTTGTTAGCGCTGATGCTACCGGAAACAGAACCTTCAGCAGCGTTGTTGGTGGTGTTCAAGTCGAAGACAATCGCTCTGAGACTTTCGTTAACGCGATTGCTGCTACCGTCTAGTAGTAATAATGTGGCTAACAAAGACAACTTTGTAACGCCAAAGGTTCCGCCCAAAAGCTAAACTTTTCAGGAGAAACTCAAATGATTATTTCTGATCTAAACTACTTGGAAAATACCTCTGAAGAAATTCTTGGTGGTCGTGGTACTAACATCGCCAACATCTTCACAGCAGACAAGACAGTTAGAGCTGTTGTTAATGAAAGCTTCACCAAGACAGTTAACACTAACTTGAATGGTATCCAAGGCAACACTGCTGAATTAGTTGTTAGTGCTGATGCTACTGGAAACAGAACCTTCAGCAGCGTTGTTGGTGGTGTTCAAGTCGAAGACGATCGCTCTGAGACTTTCGTTAACGCTATTGCTGCTACCATTCGTAATCCTGGAACTTAATCCAACTGGATTAGTTAAGCTTAAGCCTAAAAACAAAAGCAGGTTAGAGTGAGTAAGAAAACCAACACTCCATAGCAATTGTTTTGTTGGGTTATCTTGTACTCTACTCAACCTACTGTTGGATGTTCAAAGATTGCTGAAAACTATCTTGGTTTATAGTTTTCAGCAATTTTCTAAATTCAATCTTAACACAGTTAACTAGACAGTTGCAAGACTTACCTTTTTAGGCAAGGTGATATCTGTTTGTTAATGTAGGAAGGCTCTTCTCAAGTCGAGTAATGCTAGGGTAGCGCCTCCAAAGTTCAGCATCAAAACAACTACCATACTCAGTAAACCAAAACATTTTTAGAAGTCTTACCATCTGGACATTTCAGCTAAAGCCAGGGATATCACAAAACTCACAAAACAACGTTAACTTCAGCATAAGAGACGATACCCCTAGTTACCTTCAAGCGGTAAGCATTACCCATACCATCAAGCTTATCGCTCTATTACTAATGGTGTTTGCTTCCTGATTCGTAAGGGCACAAACCTCTACTATTACGTTCGTTTTCAGTTTGTGGCTACTCATACTTGAGCTTTAGTATCATAACTATCTGTCAAAGAAGAGGAAAGGGGGCAGGGGGCACAAAGCTTAGGGGAGAACGCCATAAATAAATTTATGTCTGCTGAAAGTTGGACGTATTATTTCCTGTCGTAATGCATCTCGAAATAAATATTTAACATTAAGTAGGTGGGCGCTAAAAAATACAACTAGATTAAGAAATGTAAATCGCTTAAAAGCTGATATTAAAAGCGTTTCTGGCGCTTTACATAAATTTACACAGTTCAGTTTAATTGTGCCTACTTACTTAAGCATCAATAAATTTATTTGCTCTGAAACCCTCTTGGTAGGGAAATTACCCCATCTTCTCCCCTGCTCCCTGCTCCTTGCTCCTCTCCTCTCTGGTCAAGTCGGTATATATTATATCTAGCAAGATCAAGAGGAAATCTAATGAGCAGTATTTTTTTAACAGGTCTGTCCTACGTCAATCTGAGTGGTGCCGGCGGCAGCATTAACGTCAGCATTTCTTCTCCTACAGGTTTAACCATTAACAGGAGTGAAGAAGTTTTCGTACCCGGAGCAACATCCTATAGGAGTACCGTGGTAGCTACGAATTCCTACACCGCAGGTAACGCGAACGATTTGCTATTAGGAGGTCAAGATAACGGTACTTTCGTCAGCAATTTAGGCACTGATACACTTACCAGAGGTACTAATCGCAGTTTATTTCTAGGTACAACAACAAATTCTGCTTCTGGGCGTGCTAATGTCATCACTGATTTGAATTCATCTTTAGGTGATGGGATTGGGATAGGAATAAATAATAACCTGTTAAGCAACTTCGGATTTATAGGCTTCAATTCGATAGGTGATAGTTTCCTGTGAGGGGCTAATTTAGCCTATTTTTAGGGCAGTTTTTACAAATATTTTTGAGTAAAACAATAATTTAGCAATGAACCTAACACTCAAAAATAGCTAAGAGGATGTTTTAAAAGTTCTATTGTTGCTATCAAAACGTTTTAGATCCTCCTAAATCCCCCTTTAAAAAGGGGGACGAGCAAGCGACTTCAGTCGTGGAGTAATAATTACAAATTACGAATTATAAATTACGAATTATTTTGACCGACTGGCATGGGTTAGGGGGATCGAGAAGTGTCTAAAATCACAGCAAAATACTTTTAAAACATCCTCTTAGGATGATTACCCACTACACATTGGCAACTTCAACCAAGAATTTGCGAGGTAAAAAAATATGGCAATTGTAGAAATAAATGACAGCAACAATATAGGAGGCAATAATAATAATGCTGATGAAATCGCGAATCTTTTTAGTCGTAGAAACGATATCTTGACCGGGAGAGACGGTAATAATGGTACATCTGGAGGTAGGAGTATACGAGGAACTAGCGGCAACGATCTATTAAATGTCCCAGGAGGAAACACTAATACTAGGAGTTACACGATTTTTGGTCTTGGTGGTAACGATACTTTGACTGGGGGAGGCGGTAATGACAAGATATTTACAGGTATCGGTAATTCCCTAGTGAATGGGGGAGATGGGAATGACAACTTGTCTGGCACCCTTGGTAACGATACCCTGAATGGGGGTAGCGGTGATGATCTGGTGAGTGGAAGTCTTGGTGATGACTTGCTAAATGGGGATAGCGGCGATGATAACCTCCCTGGAAGTCTCGGTAATGACACCCTGAATGGGGGACTCGGAAATGATAATCTAACTGGAAGTGAAGGGGATGACTTTGTTTTTGGGGATGCTGGCAATGACACCCTCGATGGAGGTCAGGGTAGTGATGTAATATTTGGGGGCGATGGTAATGATAGTCTAACTGGAAGCCTTAGCGGCTCTCCTGATGCTCCTGAAGGATTTTTTGCGGACGTTCTTGTAGGGGGTGCTGGTAGTGACACTCTCAATGGATTTGGCGCTGGTACAGGATCAGGTGGTGATGATACTGTACAATTATTTGAGAGAGATGAGTTAATAGGTGGCGGTGTGCTTGACAGAAACGGCATCGTCACAGATGTTTCTGGCGACGGCGTGAAAGATTTCTTTGTGCTTGGGGATGCGAAAGGCGCTTTTTATACAGTTGCTGGCGAGAGTGACTATGCTCTTATTTTCGGCTTTGAGAAGGGTATTGATCAGTTGCAACTTAGTCCATCTGTGACTTATGAACTTCAAACAGCCTCTCAGATAACTCAGCTTGATACTTTGATTTTCGCCAAACTTACTGGCGGTAATGAGCTAATTGCGATTGTAGCAAACGTTGACCTGACTAGATAGGTATGGCTCATCATCAATAGAACATGAAATTAACAATACCTTGTTTGTGGTCAAGAGTAATATAGATGCGATCGCCCTGCTTAAACCAAGAATATAAATAATATTTAAGCAGCAACGCAGATAATAGTAAAGTTTACAACTTTAGGAGACAAAAATATGGCAATCTTACAAGGAACTAACGCCGATGATACCCTCAATGGGGGTAGCAATAACGATAGCCTTAATGGAGGTCTTGGTAATGACTTGCTTTTTGGGAATGGTGGCAATGACACCCTCAATGGAGCTGAGGGTAGTGACGTAATATTTGGGGGCGATGGTAATGATAATCTAATTGGAGGTTTTAGCGGATCTCCATCTGCTCCTCAAGGATTCTTTGATGACTTTCTCGTAGGGGGTGCTGGTAGTGACACTCTCAATGGATTTGGCGGTGCTAGAGCAAGATTATTTGAGAGAGATGAGTTAATAGGTGGCGGTGCGGTTGACAATAAGGGCGACGTTACAAATATTTCTGGCGATGGCGTCAGAGATGTGTTTGTGCTTGGGGATACGAATGCCCCTTATTATACAGCTGCTGGCGACAGGGACTATGCTCTTATTTTGGGCTTTGAGAAGGGTATTGATCAGTTGGGACTTAGTACAACTGTGAATTATAGACTTGAAACTAGAGGTCAGATAACTAGCCTTGATACTTTGATTTTCGCCCAACTTTCTGGCGGTAATCAGCTAATTGCGATTGTAGCAAACGTTGACCTGACTACATAGGTATAGCTCATCATCGTATCCGTTCAATAAATCGAGGCGACCTACCAGTTCAGGAACGATTTTACGCTATTTGAGGCTTGTCACTGAGCAATTTACCTTGGATTATTGAGCGGTTACTCATCATCAACAGAGGATAAAAGTAACAATACCTTGTTTGTGGCCAAAAATAATTTAGATACGATCGCCCTGGATAATTGACATGACTGCTGAAATTATGAGATTGTGCGATCGTTATGCCTAATTCCACAAAATAGGGTTGCATACACTCATACATCTTTGTAGACAAAGTACTTAACAGGAACAGAAAATATTATGCAGCCACAGACACTCTTTTTAAAGCCAACTGTAAATCAAATTCCTAATCCCAACCCTAACTTTGCTAACGCTAATGGGTCTACTTCTTCCTCAAAGTATAGTCAAAAGCCCTCAGGAACTTTGACTACCACTGAGATAGAGGCGTTGGTTGAAAGTGGAGTTGCTATTGTTACGGCTCAAGCCGGAGCTATTTATGAGAATGACCCAACTTTTTCTTGGCTCTTTAGTGACATCACTGGCATCGGATTAGATGGTTCGGGAGCAGGAACTGCCAGTAGTGAAATACAAGTGGTTGCTAGTTTTAAAGTTGATGCTCATAAAACCTTCTCTTTCGATTTCAATGCAGACTTAGCACTAAAAGCTAAAGAAATTGAAAATTATGGTACTGAATATAACCAGGCTAAGGGGATAATTTGTTTAATGGTACTAGATACCACAAATCCTTATAAACCTAAGGTATTAGATTATTTCGGTATCCACGGTAAGTTAGTTTCCTCTGAGCAGATTGCTGATTTGAAATCTAGCAAAAGTAGTAATGTTAGTATTAAAAGTATCCCGCAAACTACTGATATTGACGGCGATAATGGTGAGGACTCCCTCAAAGCAAAGAGCGTTGGTAGTTATAAAAAAACTTGGGAGCGTGACATCAACATAACAATAATAGAAATGAATCTCAGTAATATTCTTTTTTTAGGAGATACTTTAATCAACAATTTAGGTAAAAATGTTACTTATGGCACGGTTTTGAAAGATGATCTTCAAGGAAGTAACAGGGGAGACAAAATTTATGCCAGCTTAGGAGATGACAAGCTGGATGGAAGGAAAGGCGATGATATCCTCGAAGGCGGCGAAGGGTATGATACCCTAATTGGAGGCCAAGGCAATGATAGCCTAAATGGCGGTTGGGGTGATGACGTTCTGATTGGTGGTAAGGGGAATGATGTTTTAGTTGGTGGCGACGGCTATGACAAATTTGTTTTCAACTTTAGCGTTAACGATAGCTTGTTGACAGATACGCTTGGTGGCGTCCAAGATTTACTAGTTGGTATTGGTATTGATCTCGGTCTCGATAATATTTTCAACACTAGCGATAAATTCTTGACAAGTGAGTTTGATGTCATTCAAGATTTTAAAATTGGTATTGATAAGATTGAATTTACGGGCTTGCATGATATTGACGCTGAGACTTGGTTAAATGAAATGTTTTATCAAGGAAATATAATTGATAGTAATAATGGTCTCCTTTTGAGTTTTAATTCTGGAGACACTAAACAAACATTACTGCTATCAGGTGTAAATTCTAACCAGTTTTGGTCTGATTCGACCCTACTTTCGATCGTACTTTCTTAGAGTAATTTACTAATACATACTTTGCGTAATTCGTAATTCGTAATACCTCTTTCCTATGGTTTTTAGACAATAGCCACTAAGATGAAATCAGGTATGTAAAAACGATACGGATGACACTACAAGACGCACGAGAATACGTTTCAACGAATATCTGCGGGAATCTCATCTCAATAAAAGGGGTGGGAGGAATAGCCGCCCACTGATTTAGTCATTAGTCATTGGTATTAATCGCCAGATACTCCACTTGGGGAGACCCCAGACGCTCGATAGCGCAGCGTTAGCGACGTAGGAGCGTCTGACCCGCTCTCCGTGGCGCTATCGCCCTACAGCCCTTTGGGCATCCTACGGCGGGCGTCTCCCCTTGGGCTACAGTGTACACACAAATCGAAAAATCCTCTAACCACATTTTTGTCAGAGTGAAACTGTCACACTCACCCACATCCCGCCCAGAACTGAAGTTCAGGGCTGATAGCGAAAGTCCACGCTTTGTGGACTTCAGCTATGAGACTCGGAATTCATTCCGAGGCGGAATAGAAACGCAGCGCGAGATTTATTAATAAAGATATGCGGCAATACGCTTGGGTTAAGGATAATCGTAGGTTGGGTGGAACTTAAGTGTTACCCAACAAACCCGCGAAAATGTTGGGTTTCGTTCCTCCACCCAACCTACGCATGGTAAAATCTACCAGTGCAGTTAACTAACGTTTTGTTTTTTACCAGAAGTGTTATATTGACTCTTGACCCGACCGAGTACAAACTATGCATAAGCCCATAGGAGTCCGAAGTCAAGGTATTGTACTCAGTACTACAGGACAGGAAGGGGGAGTCGGCAGATGAACAAAAATACTAAACAAAGTGGTGTTTTTTCTCTGTTTAAAGGCGTACCCCTACGTCGCATTTTGGTAGCGTTGTTTCTGCTGCAAATCTTGCTAGCTGTGGGATTAACTGCATATTTATCAATCCACAATGGGCAAAAGGCAGTCAATGAGGTAGCTAGCGAATTACGTTATGAAGTCGCTAATCGAGTAGAGCAGAATTTACAGACTTATCTCTCAACCCCGCGTCAAGTACTACGCGGTAATCAAAATGTCATTGACGCCGGGTTGCTAAAGATGGAAAATTTGGCAACCTGGGAGTCATACTTAATAAAGCAGTTAGAGATTTTTCCTGATGCGTTGGCGCAGCCCGCCGCAGGCATCGCTTTAACGGCAAGCAATGAACAGCAAGAATATCTAGCGGTGGAAAAGCTCAACGATCGCCAATTTTTACTCAGAAAAGCCGACAAGTCAACTGGGTACGACCTCTACACTTACAGAATTGACTCTCTTGGTCAACGTACCCAACTACCAGAAGTGATCAAAAACTATGATGCGCGATCGCGTCCTGATTATCAAGCAGCAGTTACCGCCAAAAACTTCAGCTTTAGTCAGATTTTTACACCCCTGACTGAATCAACACTTCTGATTAGTGCTTCTCTTCCTATATATAACTCCCAAGGTCAGTTACTCGGAGTCAACAGCACTCTAACTCATATATCACAAATTGGGGATTTGCTGCAAAATATTAAAGTTAGCAAGTCTGGGCAGATTTTTATTATCGAGCGATCGGGGCTATTAATAGCAAGTTCTACAACTGAAGAACCATTCCGCTTACAAAATGGTAAACCCATTAGGTTGGCAGCTTCTCAAGGCGGGAATTCCTTGACTCAAGCAACCGCTAAATATTTAACAACTAAATTTAGTAACTTTGACGAGATTAAGAGTTTACAGCAGCTAGATTTCTCCTTTGACGGCAAACGACAATTTTTAGAAGTTAGACCCTTCGAGGGTGAACCAAATGTGAATTGGTTGATAATAGTGGCTGTCCCAGAAGCAGACTTTATGGGACAGATTGAGCGCAACACTCAAACCACAATTTTTCTCTGTTTGGGAGCATTGGGATTAGCTACTTTACTGGGGATTATCACCGCCCGTTGGATAACTCAGCCAATTTTGTACTTCAGCACGGCGACAAAAGATTTAGCAGATTTGACTAATGGCGAAGACTCTGTGGTGATAGTACAGGGCATTAAAGAACTAGAGGTGCTGGGTGGATCTTTTAACGAGATGATGCAGCAGTTACGCAAAACCTTTACTGCACAGATAACTAAAAATGAAGAGTTAGAATTGCAACTTAAGCAGCGAACTCAAGAATTACAGCAAGAGATTCAAGTACGAATTAACAGTGAGCAAAGACTGAGCCAGCATCATCGGGTGTTAGTAGAACTGGCAAATAACAAGGCGATTTCAGAAGGAAAGCTGGAAACGGCATTCAAAGTTATTACCGAGAAAGCAGCAAATGCTTTAGAAATAGAACGAGTCAGTGTGTGGTTATTCGATGGCGAACGCACCAAACTACAATGTATAAGTCTCTATGAACGTAGCAACCAGAGACATTCGGCAGATATAGAACGCAACCTTGCAGATTATCCCATCTACTTTAAATCCCTGACATCTGCCCGGATCATTGCTGTCACCGACACTCGCACCGATTTACGGATACAAGAATTATGGGATGAACTGCTAAAACCGAAGAATATTGTATCCCTAATTAATACTTCCATTTGGGTTGGGGGGGAAGTAGTGGGAACAGTATTGTATGAACAGATTGATATTCCCCGCATATGGGAACTGAGCGAGCAAAACTTTGTTAGCTCAATTGCGGAATTTGTCGCCCTAACTTTGGAAGTATGCAATCGCAAAAGTGCAGAATCCGCTCTGCGTGAGGCTCAAGAAGCTGCCGAAGTCGCAAATCGTGCCAAAAGAACCTTTTTAGGAAATATGAGCCATGAATTGAGAACTCCCTTAAGCTCCATTCTTGGAATCACAGAAGCACTCCAAAATGAAGTGTACGGTACTGTAAATGAAGAACAGCGCCAGTTCTTAAATACTCTCGAATCCAGTGGTAAGAATTTACTAGAATTGATTAACCAGATCCTTGAGCTTACCGACATTGAATCTAGCAAGATAGAACTGCAACTAGCTGCTACTTCGATTCAAGGATTATGTGACTCTAGTCTCAGTTTTGTCAAACATTTAGCGTTCCAGAAAAATATCCAACTGAGTTTACAAATACCTGAAGAACTCGAACCCATCCAAATCGATGAGCGCCGCATCCGCCAAGTATTTATCAACCTGTTGACTAACGCTATCAAGTTTACTAAAGAAGGAGGAAAAGTTTGGATTGAAGTCCAGCCAAATTCCACAAATGAATATATCTTTTTCAGCGTCGTAGATACGGGTATTGGGATGCTTTCCGATGACCTTTTCCAATTATTTCAACCTTTTGTGCAAGTTGAAAATCCCTCTACCCGTGGTTCTTCAGGTACTGGTTTAGGATTAGTAATAGTGCAAAAGATTGTCGAGTTGCATGGTGGTACTGTCCATGCTGAAAGTCAGTTAGGTAAAGGTAGTCGATTTACAGTCAAACTTCCGTGGAAAAAGGTCTAGGAGTGGGGAGTGGGGAGTGGGGAGTGGGGAGTTTTCTTTGTTCCCATACTCTGTATGGGAATGCATTTATTGAGTATCTGATATCATGTCTGCTTGATTGCTTATTAAACCCGAATCACCCCTCCCCTTGGTAAGGCTACGGTGTACACACAAGTGCTGTCCACATACGTTTCAACTCTTTTACCCACATTTTTGTCAGAGTTAAACTGTCACACTTACCGACATCCCGCCCAGAACTAAAGTTCAAGGCTAATAGCTGAAGTCCACGCTTTGTGGACTAAATTGATTATTCAGTCCACAAAGCGTGGACTTTAGCTATGAGACTCGGAATTCATTCCGAGGCGGGATAGAAACGCAGTGCGAGATTTATTAATAAAGATATGGCTGCGACAAGACTTGTGTGTACACGGTAGCCAAGGCATCGGGGAGGGGTTGGGGGTGGGGTGTAATGACTGTGGTTAGCATAACTATTTATGCAAACATGATATCAGAGACTCAATTTAGATTCAATTTACCAACAATTTATTCTGCGATCGCTCCATCCAGTCCACTAAGGCTATGATGCAGTTTTAGCATTCTCACTGACTGATTCTTTTGAAGTCGTCTTTAAACGTGTCGCTGTGCTTTTGCGGATGCGATCGCTTTTGCGAACACCACCCGCCATTTGATATTCATGGCTATCTTTGCCGTATTTAAAAGCAACTCCAAGGAGCATTTTTTCCGTCAAGTCGCTCAAAGTTGTTTCCAACTCTTTCATCTCATTTTTGTAAGAGTCAATCACAGCCAGAGTAGTATTATAAGCTTCTATTTTGCTACGATACTGCTGAATTATTTGTGTGATACTTTGCAAGTTGCGAGCATCGCCAAAATCCATAGTGGGATCAATTGCTTTGAGTCCGGCCATTCTCAATTCAGCTTTTTCTAGAACGCGATATGTACGCTTTTGACGAGGCATAATTATGTTCTTTTTATTGTGTTCTAGAGCTAGCTTGCCTTACTAAAGCTTGATTTGGGTTGGGTAAAATCCACAGAGCTGGTGTTTAATATGACTTTTATCTACGTAATATCAACTAAAATTATGATGTTTGTAACAAAAATCGTAGTGGTGGTAACTAAACTCGTAACATTGTAACGAAAATTATGATGTTTGTAACAAAAATCGTAGTGGTGGTAACTAACCTGGTTATTTTAGTAACAAAATCGTAACACTGTAACGAAAATTATGATGTTTGTAACAAAAATCGTAGTGGTGGTAACTAAACTCATTATTTTAGTAACTTAAAGCGCAATGTTAGTGACGACAACTGATTGCAAATCAAAAAGCGTAGATATCGCACCCAATTAATTGAGCAAGTAATGCTGAAGTGAATCTAAATTTATTAAGTTAATGGCAAAATTTAGAGCAAAAGCAGTGTAGTAATAGGATACACATAGTCAAAGTAGCAGATGGAACCTTTAACTACTGCGGCGATCGCAATTCTACCGTTTTCCCGGCTGTGGCGATTTGTTAAACAACTAATTCGTAATTAAAACATTGGCTTTGCACGTAGGCGTAGCCCGCACTTCTCTACGAGACGCTCTTGCTAGCTTGCTTCCACGTTCGCCCTGGTGCCGTAGGCAAGTGGTACGATATGGTTCGACTCCGCTCACCAGCCGCTCAGTGACCATCGTAGACATCGCCTTTTACAATTGGAGTGTTAATTGTATTCAGGCAATCAGAGAAGGGAATACCATTGATTTACCTGATAACGTTCCTGATTTCATCCTGGCATATCTCAACGAACTTAACTGCGATCGCTTGGAAAATGAACCAAATAATCTAATTTCCTAAGAAATGCCATTCGTTATAGCTTGGTAATCCTTAAAACAACATTCACCATTGACACTCTAAGTATATACGCAATACAATTAATTTAGTAGAACCTAACGATAGAGTTAATTCAAATAATTTTCCCACACAATAAGAGACGAGCAATATAAAAAATAATTTGGATAAAACAAATGAACACCAAAATTATTGCTTTCTTAGGGATTACGGCAGCCTTTGCAAGCTTAGAAAGCCAAGTATACGCACAGTCACCAGCATCAAGCTCAAATCTAGAACAATACAGATTAACTGGTGATTCTCTCCTTGGAATTGATCATAGAACAGCCCAAGAAGACTTTAGAAGCTTTTTTGAGCAAACTAATCCAGCAAGCATCTCCAATAATAGAAGAGGTAACAAAACTCCAGTCAGAATACAGTTTAACGAATCATTATCACAGCCAGACACTTCTGTTTTATTAGCGCCGGCTCAGTCTGGGAGTGACAATGACGGATTGCAAGTACAGTTGGATTTACAGAGAGAATAATCAGATATAGATATAAAGGCTAATGGGAGCATCCCAATTTTGCACGAAGTGTTTGTCATAACGTGGTTTTGATATAACTTACACATTTGGGATGCTCTTAAGGTTAATGCTGTAGTTTTAATTAATTACGGATTGCCCAAAATCCTTGGTAGGCACAATTGATAAGTTGTGCCTGCCTCATTTTCACTGCTATGTCTAAATGGTATAACGAACCGCAGAGGCAAGAGAGACGCAGAGAGAATAAAGAGAGATTTTCATAAATGATTTAGGATTGCTATATACATTGAATTGTTCTTAGTTACTTAACTTAAACTAAATTTAATATAGAATTAAAACAGTTTTGTTAGCAAACATTGTTAACACAACGGCGGTTTTAGTTGCAAAAAAATTGTAGGTTGGGTGGAGGCTAAGCCATTGCCAACATCCTGATATATGTTGGGTTGCGCTCCGCTCCACCCAACCTACGTCTAATGCACTATTATTGCGTAGACAGTCCACTACGTGCATTTCAAAAATCAAATACTAGTCCTATATATATAGCAACGGACAGGGAGCTTAAGACAGCAATAAAATCACAAAGTACGCTGTTGAAGATGCGTTTCCCGCAAACTGTCCTAACGGCTTTGGCGACTGCTATACATTGAATTGTTCTTAGTTACTTAACTTAAACTAAATTTAATATAGAATTAAAACAGTTTTGTTAGCAAATATTGTCAACACAACGGCGGTTTTAGCTGCTCATTCTACGTCCCCTACAAGAATAAAGTTTCGTACCTGACTAAATCCGTTTTTCTAAGTCGCTAAATGTGCAATCATTTTGCAGTAGAATTAATCGTCTAGATAAGAGGAGGGCTTTTAGATGACTCGTGTCATCATTGTGCGCCACGGTCAAAGCGGTTATAACACCGAGCGGCGTATTCAGGGACGCACTGATGCGTCAACATTAACCGAAAAAGGTCGTAACGATGCAAGTATTGTTGGCAAAGCCCTCAGCAATATTTTATTTAATGCGATTTACAGCAGTCCCCTGCAACGAGCGAAACACACAGCAGATATTATCCATAGTGAGTTAGCTACTCATGCTGAACAGTCTGCTGTAATCCAAGTTTCTGATTTGCTGCTAGAAATCGACTTACCTTTATGGGAAGCACTGCTAACTGCTGAAGTTAAGCAGAAATTTGCCGAAGACTACCGCACTTGGCATCAACGCCCCGACGAACTGCGGATGCTGCTTAATGATGCACAAGGGACAAGAGAACATTTTCCTGTTCTTGCTTTATACGAACAAGCGCGGCAGTTTTGGCAAGAAACTTTGTCCCAACATCAAGGCGAAACTATTCTCATAGTGGGACATAACGGCATTAATCGCGCCTTAATTAGCACAGCCTTGGGAATTCCTCCAAGTCGCTACCATTCAATACAGCAATCTAACTGTGGCATCACTGTACTAAATTTTGCTGGAGGATTGGGAGAACCAGTTCAGCTAGAATCCTTAAATCAAACGCAACACACTGGGGAAAGTCTACCCTCTTTGCGACCGGATCATCAAGGAATACGGTTGTTATTGGTGCGTCACGGTGAAACTGAATGGAATCGCCAAACCAGGTTTCAAGGGCAAATTGATGTCCCCCTCAACGACAACGGTAGACAACAGTCGCAAAAAGCAGGCGATTTTCTCCAAGAGGTAGCGATTGATTATGCTGTAAGTAGCCCAATGCTGCGCCCTAAAGAAACAGCAGAGATTATTCTAAAACAACATCCTAATGTAAAGTTAGACTTGCAAGATGGTTTAAGAGAAATTAGTCACGGACTCTGGGAAGGAAAATTAGAAACAGAGATAGAGCAAGAATTTCCCGGAGAATTGCAGCGCTGGCGGTTAGTACCGACCCAAGTGCAAATGCCTGAAGGGGAAAATTTGCAAGAGGTGTGGGAACGTAGCGTTGCAGCTTGGCAATCAATTCTGGAAGCTGCATCAACGAATCAATTTAAAACTGTCTTAGTAGTAGCTCACGACGCAACTAACAAAACTTTACTTTGTCACATTCTGGGTTTATCGCTGGAAAATTTCTGGAATTTCCGCCAGGGTAATGGTGCAGTTAGCGTTATTGACTACCCTTCTGGAATCGATGGTTTACCAGTATTGCAAGCGATGAACATCACCACTCACTTCGGTGGAGGGGTACTAGATAAAACAGCAGCAGGGGCGTTGTGAAAAAGAGACGCGATTAATCGCATCTGTACAGGAGAAACGCGATTAATCGCTTCTGTACAAGAGAGACGCGATTAATCGCGTCTGTACAAGAGAGACGCGATTAATCGCGTCTGTACAGGAGTTAGGAATAGTTTTATGACTGAACTGCTGCAAAAAGTACGGGTAATTGACCCAGTTTCTGAAATCGATGAACTCTTTGATGTGCTGATTGCTGATGGTTATATCCAAGAAGTGGCTTCGCACATTACTGACATCAGCCCCGATACTCCAATCAGAGATTGTCAGGGATTAGTTATCGGGCCGGGGTTGGTGGATTTGTACAGCCACTCCGGTGAACCAGGGTTTGAAGAACGGGAAACCCTGTTGTCTCTCTTACAATCTGCTACTGCTGGCGGCTTTACCAGAGTTAGCATCTTACCCGATACATCCCCAGCTATTGATAACCCTGCACTTGTAGCACAGTTGCAGCAAAAGAGACACGGGAAGATGAGGAAGAAGGAAAAAATTAATTCGGCTCCCCCTGCCTCCCCTGCCTCCCCTGCTCCCCCTGCCTCTCCTCTCCCCCTGCTTCATATCTGGGGTGCTATCACCCTAGATGTTGCTGGGAAGCAAATGACGGAATTAGCAGATTTAGCGTCTGCTGGAGTTGTTGGTTTTAGCGATGGTAAGCCCTTAGAGAATTTGGCGCTGGTGCGGCGAGTGTTAGAGTATGTCCAGCCGTTGGGTAAATCAGTAGCATTTTGGCCTAGCGATCGCCAGTTAACAGCAAATGGTGTAATGAGAGAAGGGCCAGATGCTCTGCGTTTCGGTTTACCCCCAATACCCACCAGCGCAGAAACTACTGCCTTAGCAGCAATGCTTGAATTAGTTGCAACCATCGGTACACCAGTCCATATCATGCGCGTCTCCACATCTCGCAGCGTGGAACTGATTGCTTCAGCCAAGGCTGCTGGTTTACCCATCACCGCCAGCACCACCTGGATGCACCTTTTACTTGATACAAAAGCAGTTAAGAGTTATAACACTAGCTTGCATTTAGACCCGCCGTTAGGAAATCCTAGTGATGTGGCGGCGTTACGTGCAGGGGTGCGTGCGGGTGTGATAGATGCGATCGCTATTGACCACACACCCTACAGCTACGAAGAAAAAGTCCAAGCCTTTGCCGAAGCGCCTCCAGGAGCAATTGGTTTAGAGTTAGCATTACCTTTGCTGTGGCAATATCTCGTTGAAACTGAGGAATTTACAGCTTTAGAATTATGGCGGGCATTGAGTACCAGTCCAGCAGAGTGTTTGGGGCAAAAAGTCAGTGCGATTCTACCTCATCAACCAGCCGAACTTACTTTATTTGATCCCCAGCAAACCTGGAAAGTCGAACGGAAAAGTCTTTATACACTTTCACAAAATACACCTTGGTTAGGACAACAGTTGAAGGGTCATGTTGTGCAAACATGGTGTTTAAAAATGTAAAATACTCTGAGAGCTATGACCTTTTAGCTCGACTTTAGGCGTTGCTGAATCAAGGGATGATTCTTGTAGGGTGGGCGTCTCGCCCGCCCTGAAATACAAGGGACGGGCAAGATGCCCATCCCACAAAACTAGCAAAATCATCCCGCAAATATGCAACGCCCGACTTTATCCATTTTCTAGCAACGCGATCGCTATTGATTACGCACCTACAACTAAGTCGGACTCCAATTCATGCCCAATTCTGACGGCTTATACCTCAATACGGTTCGGTTAAGGCAAGAGACGCGATAAATCGCAGGCAAGACAAAGGACTGATTATTGTAAAGACGGCGATTTATCGCGTCTTTGCGATTAGCGGCGTGTCATCAAAAAACCTTATCCAACTGTATTGGCTTATACCTTTCTTCTTTTTTGTTAGGCAACTCCTAATACGGTTCGGTTAAGATCCCCCCGCCTGCGGCGACCCCCTTAAACTTCTCTACCGCCTGTATGTGAGGAAGTTAACGTTAATAGATAGCCGTCCGGCGCAGTCAAAGTAAATGAACTGTGGATTCTGCCTGTTTCAATCTCAGAAACAGTTAGCCCCCACTTCCTAAAAGTATCTCTGGTGACAAAAACATCGTCTACCATCAGATCAAAAGGCGCATTTATTCCAGGAGCGATGGTCTCTGAACTTGTTCTCAAAACTAAATGCGTTCCTCCCCGTAATTCTAAAACAGCTAATTGTTCTGATTGGGCGATCGGCCGCAGCCCTATCTTAACGAAAAAATCGCTAGCTTCCGGTACATTACTCACATATAATCTCACATGCCCAATCGCCACCGGGGGACGGGTATCCTTTTCTTGTGCAATAGTTTCTGGTAGTGACATAGCTTTAATCCAAAAATCTTTAATTACCGTTTAACTGCAAGCATTGATGAAACAAATCTTTTCACCGGGTGCTTGATTCTTTTGTCTGTCTTGTGATAGTTTTCTTTCTACGTCCTTAAAAACACTATAAGCCCATCGACTTACCGTAATTTATTAAATATCATTAACCTAGTTGTAGAGATGTGGGGTTAAAAAGGACTAGCTAAATCTATCGAGTTTATTCTTGTAGGCAGTACATCGTGAACCACCGCTCTAGAAATTCATCTCTAAGCCAGGGCATTCTCTATGAGTAAAATACGTGCTGTGATTGTTGATCCGAATGTGGTTGGACGTTTGGCACTGAGTGAAGTGACTGCACCGAAGCCTGCCCCAGATGAGGCACTAGTCAGAGTGGCGGCGATTTCTCTCAATCGGGGAGAGGTGAAACGTTCAACTTCTGCTGAGGCTGGTTGGCAGCCTGGTTGGGACTTAGCAGGTGTAGTAGAAACTTCTGCAGCTGATGGGTCGGGGCCTCCCCAAGGGACGCGTGTAGTTGGCTTGCGCCGCGCCGGTGCTTGGGCAGAACTCGTGTCTGTTCCCACCAACGCTTTAGCAGAAGTGCCGCCATCGGTATCCTTTGCTCAAGCTGCCACACTGCCTGTAGCAGGTTTAACCGCGTATCATGCTGTGCTAAAAGGTGGTTCGCTGTTAGGTCGCCCAGTTCTGGTTACAGGTGCATCAGGAGGTGTTGGTTACTTTGCTATCCAATTGGCGCAACTGTCAGGGGCGCAAGTCGTGGCACACATTCGTCAAGCTGGCTATGAAACTCTAGTTAGAGAAGCAGGCGCACAATCGGTGGTGATTGGCGAAGACCTCTCACCCGCCAGCGAGTATGGCCCCTATGATCTAATTGTAGAGTCAGTAGGTGGCAAGACTTTGGGGGTAGCCCTTGGCTTACTGGCACAGGATGGAAAAACTGTGCTGTATGGAGTATCTGGGGGAGCAGAAGTGACATTCAACGCTGCTCAATTTTTCGGGACTGGTGGCGTGAGTCTGTATGGTTTACGTCTGTTCGATGAATTGAGATTTGAATCAGCATCAGTTGGTCTAAAACGGCTTTTGAGTTTAGTAGAAGCAGGTAAATTGCGTCCTCACATTGATTTAGAAGCTTCTTGGACACAAATAGCTGATGTAGCCCAACAATTACTCGACAGGCGTTTTCCTGGCAAGGCTGTATTGCACATTTCAAAATAATTCGTAATACTTCGGCTACGCGGTTCCTGAGCGTAGTCGAAGGGCAGTACAAGTTCGTAGTACTCGCCTCCGGCGAGAAGCAAGCTACGTAATTCGTAATTAATTCTCTTTTCATGCAGTCATTTATGGAGAAAGACTAATGTTCTTCTTTGTTGCAATCAAGCAGATTTATCTGTGGGGTGATAATTACGAATTACGTTAGCGCAGCGTTAGCGAGTCTTCGAGCGTCATTAACAATTACGAATTATGCTGACTTCTGGTTCAAGCTAGATCAGCTTGTAGC
This sequence comes from Nostoc mirabile CHAB5784, assembly GCF_020829645.1. Classification (GTDB taxonomy): domain Bacteria; phylum Cyanobacteriota; class Cyanobacteriia; order Cyanobacteriales; family Nostocaceae; genus Nostoc; species Nostoc mirabile. Next base: position 124,083 of record NZ_JAIVFS010000017.1, read on the forward strand.
CGCTAGCAATGTCAAGATAGATCGCCCAAAAGGGTCATCACATCCACGTTATTCATCCTTAGTTTATCCGCTTGACTATGGATATTTACAAGACACTCGCTCTGGAGATGGAAATGATATTGATGTCTGGATAGGTAGCCTGTTTAGTAAAACAGTAACTGCCGTTATTTGTGGTGTTGACTTGGAAAAACGAGATACAGAAATCAAGATACTTCTGGGTTGTACATCTGAGGAAAGTCGAGTCATCTTGGATATCCACAATACAGGCTCTCAATCGGCAATATTATTGGTTCGCAAGTAAATTACATTTTTGAGGGTAAGGTTGTATGAGTTTAGAACTAAAATTATCAGGTAAAACAGCGATCGTCACAGGAGGAAGTGCGGGAATTGGTTTAGCAACTGCAAAAGCACTCTATAGTGAGGGTGTAAATGTAGCGATCGCAGCCCGCAATCAAGAACGCTTAGATCAAGCTATAGCTGACATCCAGTCTTTACCCACGCCAGGCGCTAAAGTTATTGCCATCAGCGCTGATTTAACTAAAGCAGAGGATGTTGAGAATGTTGTTTCAACCACCTTGGCCCAATTTAATCAAATTGATATCTTGATTAATAATGCAGGTTCAGCCCGTGCTGGATCTTTCCTGGAATCAACAGATGATTTATTTTTGGATGCTTGGAACTTAAAATTATTGGGCTATATCCGCCTAGTTAGAGCCGTCGTTCCCCATCAAAAAAGTCGCGGTGATGGACGCATTGTCAATATAGTCGGCGGTGCAGGACGGACACCTCGTCCTAACTTCCTAGCTGGTGGTACAAGCAATGCGGCTCTGCTCAACTTCACAAAGGGCATTTCTAAAGAGTTAGCCGAGTACAAGATTCGCATTAATGCCATCTCGCCTGGTGCTACAGCTACTGAGCGTGCCGAGACTTTAGCGCGGCAGAATGCCCAAGCGCAAGGGATCACCGTCGAGCAAGTGAAGGCGCAAAACATCCAAAGTATTCCTTTAAAAAGAATCGCCCAGCCAGAAGAAATTGCCGCGCTGGCGCTATTTTTGGTATCTGATCTTGCTGCATCGATTACAGGAACAGAGATTATCGTTGATGGCGGCTCTACTCCTGGTGTTTAGCAGTAGAGACGCGATTCATCAGACGCGATGAATCGCGTCTCTACTTTTGTAAAAACATAAACTTCTTGGAGATAAAAACATGGGTTCTCAATGGCTATCAAAGGAGATGCTTCTGAGTACAACCGTCGTCAGGCGGTGACTGCGTAATAGGGACTCGCGTAAAAATAAAATACCAGCTAGACAATCTCTGTGAAGTAGAAGTTTCATTGGTAGTAAAGCAAGTTCCATACTTGGGCAGAGGAGCGATGCATGGGTGATACACGCGCTACTGTTTTGGAAACAATAGCGGATACTTTAATCGAGCGTGCTGAGGCTCTGCCTTCTCGTGTTCTGCAAGTAGCGGTGACAGGCATTACTGCTAGTGGCAAATCCACTTTGGCACAGGAGCTAGCGCAGATATTAACCAGACGTGGAAGAAGTTCTGTTCATATTGCAGTGGATGATTTCCATAACCCACTTGATCTGCGCCATCGCCGAGGCCGTGATTCGGCTGAAGGCATTAAACTCAACGAGGTTGTCACCAACCCCGTTGGTCTTCAAAACCGTGCATGAGACTTTCACCTCACACGGCTCCTCAATAACTTGGTGCTTGTCACGCATACCTCATCACCCATTTATCCTCAACTCTTTCAAGCTTTTTGGTGGGCTTAGGCTCGGCACTATTACAGCCGGATTTTATGCCAGGACTGCCATCATTGACTGTCTTTGTGTCGTGGCAATGTCGATGTAGCAGTTGAAGATTTTTATACTCATCCTTTCCACCTTTCGATTTCGGAATGCTATGGTCAACTTCCATCACATCGTTTTCACGGAAAAACAAGCCGCAGTGGGTGCATTTCCCATTTTGCTTTTTCAGGAGTGTTGCCACTCTTTTGGGCAATTCGGGGTTTTTTCCCATTCTTGTACTCCAATAAACCAGATTTCCGTCGTATGGTGACGATTCGCCTTTAACTTTCACATGACGCACTATTGGCGTGTCGGCATGGTTTAGTAACCGAAGTGGGGTTGAACCTTCCTTCCTGGTTGCGAATACCCAGTTATCACCGCCTATGCCATGCCAATATCTTTTTGACACCCATTCCCCGTTCTTTTTGGGGTGGCGGCGTTTTGCCCAAGCTCTTAACTTTTGGTACGTGAGGTTATCGATATCTGTGTAAGCTACCTTACTTACCACAGTCGCGTAGTAGTTAGCCCACCCCTTAATAATTGGGTTTAAATGACTGATTAGCGCCGCTTGCGGTGCTGCCTTGTGAGCTTCAATAACACTGGCGATTTGTTCGTAATGTACCTTTTGCTTCTGCTTGCTTGGGGTGATGATTGTCTTAAAACCCTGTTTCGAGTGATACTTTCCTTGGGGAAGTTGTTGTATCGTAAAACCAAGGAAGTCGAACCCTGGTTTTTCTTGCTCATACTGGTTGAGGGTGTGAGTAAGTCTCGTTTTGCTGGGTTTTAATTCCAAACCCATGCCTTGCAACCATTCAGAGATAATCTCTTTACATCTTTGGACAACGGTTATGTTTTCGTGGAGAATCACGAAGTCATCGGCGTACCGGATTAAGCTGAGGGCATTACGGTTATCCCTTTTACCAAAACCACTTTTACCAGGAAGGGTATCGGCGTATTGCTTAATCCGTTCTTCCATCCCGTGAAGGGCAATATTTGCCAGTAATGGGGAGATGACCCCGCCCTGTGGCGTACCCTCAGATGTTGGAAACAACTGCTTGCCATCCATCACTCCCGCTTTTAACCATGCGCGAACTTGTCGGCGGATGGTGGGGAATGTATTTAATTTTATTAGCAGCGCTTCTTGGTCGATGCGGTCAAAACATTTGGCAATATCGGCATCTAACACGTACTTTGGCTTTTGCCTAATTGCGTTAAATATTGCCTCCACCGCATCATGGCATGAGCGTCCGGCTCTGAACCCGTATGAGTTAGGCTCAAATCGCGCTTCCCATTCTGGCTCTAATGCCAGCTTGACAAGTGCTTGCAAGGCTCGGTCTTTCATTGTAGGTATACCTAAAGGTCGCTTC
>NZ_JAIVFS010000180.1 GCF_020829645.1 Nostoc mirabile CHAB5784
TTTGTGGCGATCGCTTCCATGACACTGCATCAAGGACGACCGCCTGACCCCTCCTCGACTGTTCAATAACTTTCAAAGCTGTAGCCCTTATTCCGTATAGCTTAGAGCTTTTCTTAGTGCCATTCGATACTGAGCCATTAGACTTGGTAATGGATGTTTTAGTGATTAAGTTCCACGAAACCAGTTCGCTGACTGCTGCGATCGCTTTTTGCCTTAAAGTTTCAGTTGAGGAACCAGGGAAAGAACCGCGAAAACAGGCTTCACCGATAGATTTGTATGAAGGGAAGGCGTTATTATCACAACCGGCTCGACGGCACAGGTGAGAGTAAACTCGAAATGCCTCCATTGTTAGTGGTAGATCATCCAGCTTACTATCGATATAAATATGGCGTTTTCTTCTGCCGTAGCTAGAGGCATCACTTTGTATTTTTTCTGCTAAACTCATATCTATAAACCTCAAATGGTTTGGTTTTCCCCCGCACTGCGCTACAGGCGGGGGTTTTGCTTTATTCACGCATCAAAGGGAAATTGTCTAACTTGCAGATATTCGGGAAACTCTTCAATGTCTCCCCCTTTCTTGTCGCGGGTTTTAAATTGCTGTCCCCCAAATATTGCATTCGCCCCCAACTGTTTGACGAATACTCTAGTTTTCGATTGTTGGCATTGTTGGACAATTGATTCGAGCCATTCGATGTGGCATGGTCTAGAATTTGGGCCAGACTCACCGCCACAGATTAACCATTGAACTTGGTTTAGATACGGACTTACATCGCCCAAATCTTCTAGTAATGGCTCAACCGACCAAAACCGAATATCAACAGGAATCTGAGCAAGGAATTGACTACGTTCTTCAAGAGTGCGACTATTTTCAATAGAAGTGCCAACCCAAATATTTGAAGGCAGTTTGTCTAGCTCTTGACTATCAAGCCATTCCGCCACGGATGAAAACATAATTTCTGGACGCTTGGTAAGTATTTGGAATGTTTGCAAGGGAGCAGCGAACATTCCGTCCAGCATTTCATGTTGCCAAAAAAGCGGAATCCATTCACCAAAAACATCAGTCATTGAAGAAACGAAATGCTTCTTAGGTTTCCTTTGTAATCCCCATTTTCGGATAGCTTCTGTATCTAAAACTAGTTCTGGTGGTTGTCCAGAATAGGGTTGCTTATTCCCACCAAAGAAAGAATTTTGATTCAGCTTTTCGCTATAGCAATTTTTACACCCCTCTGAGATTTTTTGACACCACCAACCGCCGACTTTGGCACGGATGATATTATCTGTTAAGTCTGTCCATTCTATGTTTGTTGGCATAAACACCTCTGAAATTTGAAATTAGACAATACATTTGAAAATGGCTAATAAAACACCTCAAACTGAATATGATTCCCCGTGGAAGCAGATGTTGCAGTTGTATTTTGAAGACTTCATGCAATTCTTTTTTCCTCAAGCCCATGCTCAAATTGATTGGAGTAGAGGTTTCGAGTTTCTAGATCAAGAGTTACAGCAAGTAGTTCGTGATGCTGAATTAGGAAAACGACTAATTGATAAATTGGTGAAAATCTATCGCATTGGGGGCGAAGAATCTTGGCTGTTGATTCATATAGAAATCCAAAGTCAAGAGGAAACCGATTTTCCTAAACGGATGTTTGTCTACAACTATCGAATTTTTGACCGTTACGATCGCTCTGTTGCATCATGCGCGATACTGGGGGATGACAACATCAACTGGCGACCATCGCAGTTTGGGTACGATTTGTTTGGTTGTACGGTTGATTTTCAGTTTCCTGTAATCAAGCTGCTAGACTATCAACAAAGGTTGTCGGAGCTAGAAGCCAGTCGCAACCCCTTTGCTACGGTGGTAATGGCTCACTTGGCAGCAGTGCAAACCCGCAGTAATAGGTCGCAAAGGAAACAATCAAAACTGAATTTAGTGCGTCGGTTGTATGAGCAAGGGTTTGAACGCGAGGCTGTTGTTAACCTTTTAGTTTTCATTGATTGGATGCTAACGTTACCATTGGATTTAGAACTAGAGTTTAAAAGAGAAGTCGAACAATTGGAGGCACAACAGCGTATGCAGTACGTTACTAGTTTTGAGAGAATTGCTCGAATAGAATCTTTATTAAAAGGCATAGCTTTGGGATTAAAACTCAAATTTGGAACACCTGGACAAAACTTATTACCTGAAATTGAGCTTCTTGAAGATTTCAGATTGCTGGAATCAATCTTGTCAGCAATAGAAACAGCAAATACTGTTGATGAATTGCGTTCTATTTATCAGACAGCAGATGACACACCGCCAGAAAATTAGAATTGTTTGATATTTGATTTTCAAGGTTCAGCAAGTTTTGGGTGCCGAAATTAGCGTTAATTAAGCACTCAATGAAGTATCGTTATCAATTTCTGCACCAAGCTGATCAAACAGATCCGCCTGATCCCCCCAACAGTCCCAGCCGTCCCTAGACTCGCGTGCGAACATCTCCAGCTTGGTTATGTCTGGACACAGTTTGTCTACGAGTTGGTAGAAACTTTCGGGCTTACGGGAATGCTCACGCCTGGGAGAGTGCAGGATGGTGGACTCGTTTGTGAGTGTTCGTCCAGAGAAAGCTTTGACATTCCCATGAACAGCCAAAGCGCAATGTTCGGTCGAGTTTCGCAGCCAATGTCCCACCCCAAGATGTGTTTTAGTGCTATCCTTGGTAACTTTTTCCCAAGTCAGGATGGTTTTGAGTTCAAATCCCCATACCTGTAAACATTGAGCCGCTTCGACCATGTGATTGTTCGTAAACCAGAGCCAGAGGATACAGCCATTGCTCCCGCATAATTCGGGAATGGGCAGAGCCAGAATTTCCTCAGTCCGCATTGGTTGATAGGGGATGCGGTTGCGGTGAGTTTTGTCTTTAGAACGAAGTCTGTAGAACCAGGGAGGATCTATAACAATGCACTGGTAATGGCCTTGTAGAGTTGTGAGTCTCATGCTATCTCCTGCGGTTGTTGAACAATCGTTGCGCTGATGGATTCAAAATCAACCTGAAATATGTTTAAATCAGGAGTTATTTCGCCACTGTTATAAAGTCCAACGATGTGCTGTCTGATTGCATCTTCCGTGAGTCCATCAGGAATGTGAATATGCGCTTCGCTAATGACTTTTTCTACTACTTGAACAATAAGTTTCATGAGAATTTAAACTCCGAATTCAAAAACTTTAATTCCATCAACATCAACGGGATTAATTTGAATTAATCCGCCGCCAGCGTAATTACAAGGAATCTTGCGCTTATCCTTATCATCGAAAGCCTCTTTACAAACTGGCATCCATCGTCCTATACAAGAAAATCCTGCGGCAGAAGATGGAGCGCCAGCTTTTTTGTAATCTTGGACAGAAGCAATGTGACCGCAACATGGACACTTAAACTTCCATTGCATTGTGTCTTGTCCAAATAGTGTTTGTCCAAGAGTTAGCCACTGTTCTTTATTCATATTTAATCCTCCTCATTTTCTAATTCTTCGTCTTCATGGAAACTTACCCCAAATAATTCATGAATAAAAGCTCCTACTTTTTTCCAATCAACTTGGGCTTCAGCTACTTCCGGCATAGGATACTTTTTAGTGATTCTTTTAAAACTAGAAAAATCTTTCCAAGTCCACTCGCCTAACTTATCAGATTCAGTCTCAGTTAGGTAATTTAGGCTAATAATATAATCTTGTACTCTTTCTTTGATTTGTTCTCTGTCGCCAAACTTCCAAAACTCACGAAACCAAGTAATTACTTTTTTTGTGCTGTCTGTTTCTGATTCGTCTTCTTCCACCTCCTCATCTGAACATTCATCTTCGATGGATTCAAATTTTTCGATGTTCTCCAGTCGGTATCAGCTTAGTAGCCAGTAGCGCTCAAAATTCGGGCAACTGAATAATTGAAGATTGATGGTTATTAAACTGATACTTTTTCCTTCTTGCTAGTAAAAGCACCCGCAATTCTTAGCGCTGCACCAGGGCTGGGGTGAGCAAAGAACTCTTCTACAGCTTTGGTTAAGCCTGCTGCAACAGTCGGCTCGTGACAAGCGTAGACATAGATGGGCTGTTGCACACCGTTAACCAATCGCGTTTCTTGGCGATCGCCCAATTGTGGGTAGAATGTGCGAACCCATGTCCCAAGATGTCCCCGGTAGTGAGGGCCACTGATAGGGACTTTCTTGCCGAATTCAATCTCAGCAAAATTCACCACGCCCATCCACTTTTCTTTTGTGCCGGTTAGAGTTTGTCTGTTGTAGTCAGCTATAAGATTGGCGGCGAAGTCTTTGCAATTCTGTTCCATGTATGGGTTGAGTCTGCCACCAGTGAGTTCGGCTAAAGTCTTCATTGCCTGCACAAAAGTATGTAGCCGTTGCTCGACTGGAGGGAGGGCAGGGATAGTGGGAGTCTCAACTTTTGGTGTAATCTTAGGCACTCCTGCAACTAGCTCTAAGATGATTGTTCGCACTTGAGCGGCTATTTCGGATTCAGTGAGCAGCATTGCGATCCGAAGTGTTCCAGAAGGTGAAAATACCCTAGCTTGTGATGTTCTGGATGGTAAACCCAACAAGGAGCGACCATCAGACAAGTGCTTCCCAGTCAATTTTTTGGTTTCGTTATCTCGAAACTCCTTGCTATTTCTCTCGTAGATATGCTTAATACCTGGTATAGAACATTGGAAGTACTGAGCTAACTGTTCAACTGTTGCCCAACCTTGCCCATTCCAAAGAGCGAACACAAGAGCCTTTGCTTTGTTTAGAACATCACTGGAACGGGCATCATCAAGGTTAGAAAGCGTGGAAGTTCTCAATGAGGGAGACTCGATTAAAGCACTTTGATTTAAAGATAAACTCATGCTGATTCCTTGACTAATATGTTTTTCAGCAAGTAATAGAGTTGGGTGTGTTTAAAGAGGAACGCCCAAAAAATACCTAAAAGTGAGCAGCAATGAAAATTGCTGCCCACATGAGGCTTTACACCGTGACCGAATAATTCGTAATTCGTAATTCGTAATTCGTAATTAAAAACTTAGAAATTAGGAATTAATTATTAATTAATTCATTAAGGGTGCAAGCCCCTAATTTTAATTATGAAAAAGAAAAAAAGGGCAAAGCCAACTTTATTCAAGCCCCCGGATTTATCCGTGGGGTAATAATTACGAATTACGAATTACGAATTACGAATTGGAGCGAAGCGACTTGACTAATTCTTGAAGTTGCGATCGCACTTCATAGTTGAAAAGCTGCTGTAATTCATTAGAACTCAGTTGCTCTAAGGGTCGGTCTTGCAAGTATTTGTGAACTGGTTCAGCCAGCGATGTATCCACCATCGACAATGAGCGCACAGCATCAAACACGGAGTTAGAATACTGCTGCTGACCTGAACAACCCTTCTTCACCCACCAGTTACGGTCAGTGCATCCGACTTGCCCCAGTTTCACGCTGTTGTTGTTGTAAATGCCATTATCGAGAATTTCAAACCCATAATTTTGGCACTCGTTGAAGATATGCGCCATGATTCGGTTTTCAGTAGAAGAGGAAAGCATGGGGGCGGAGGAGCGGAGGGGCAGAGGAGAAAGTTGTTGTAGGTTTTTCCCCTCTGCACCCCTGCTCCCCTGCACCTCTGCTTCTACTAGCAGTGTGCCATCTTTGTAGTGAGTGCAGATGAAGCGATCGCAACGCATTAGAGTGTTGGCACGAAATACTTCTTTACTGTTGACCATTACTACCCAGCGTTGGGTTAGGTGGTTGTCGTCATGGCTGATGCTGGCTACCAGTTTGTCATCAGCGTAATATTCGTGATGATCAAAAGAGATTTCGACTATTCTGAGGGGTTCGGGTGCAACAGCTTGGGCTTGGTCAGCGATGTAGTTGTTGAGTTCGGCTTGAGCGAGGGCTTGTTCGTCCGTGACTTTATGAAGCTGGTTGGATTGGCAGGTGATAATTGCGTTTATCCAGGTTTGGGCCGCTCTTTTGTCCCCAGTGGGTGTAACACCGAGTTCAGTGGCGATTCTTTTGAGACGGGGGAGTTTATAGGGAGAGAGGGCTTGCTGTGTGTATTTGGGATAAGTCATAATAGAAACTCCTGTAATAGGGTCAAAGGGTGATCGCAGAGCCTACGAAACTTGAGCGGTCGCCTTTTGTTTTGGATGTTTCTATTTTACCGTTATCAACGGACAAAAATCAAGCAACAACAGTAATTATTTTGGCAGTATCGAAAAAATCGGTAATATCAGCATTCAGTGCTTCGCACAAAACGTTAACAACCTCCACTGAAACAGTGATTGTTCCACTTTTGAGGCGGGTAGCGTAATAATCAGGTTGCTCTAATTGCTGAATATATTGATGTGCAACCTTTAGTCCAAGGTCAGTAGTTTTTTGCTCAAGCTGACGACGGGGGATATTTCCGCGTAATTCTGTTAATTTTTGGGCTTGTTTATTACCCCATTTGAATGTAGCAATATGTTCAATATCTATCATCGTAGTAATTTTTTTACCGTTGCTACTTGCCAGCATAACATTTTAGGTTTATTGTTGTAAGCAGTAATAAAGTACCTTACAGGGAGGTGGCATAACCGTTCATGTCATCAACTTTGTATCACTATGCAACAACTCAGGACAGTGATCGCCTTGGCTAGTTAAGGAAAGTTGCTCTAAGTTGAGTCATAGAAGCAAAAATCAACGAGGCGATCGCTTCTCTAAGAAGATTGGGCTAAGGGGATGAACGATAATACCAGATGACCCAAAAGACAAAGCATCGTAATGTATGGCTTTTGATATATGCTGCTAGTTCATCAGTCAAAGGTATTTCTTCCTCTGAAGCCCAAAGATTTTATGGAAGCAGGATTTTTACACCAAAATTAAAAAATGATACAAACAGCAATCAATGGGGCTTGCAATGCCCACACTGGATTACACCAAGCCATCCATGAGCTACGGCATAGTTCAGTTAACGAGGTGAAACAATTGCTGGCGCGACAGATTGCAGTACTAAGGCTGCTGTGAGTAGTAAGCTAATCGTCATTCATTTTTCCAGAATGATTTGCTTGTAGTAAGGGCTTCAGCCCATTCGTGAGAGGTTAGAATGATTGCACTTTCAGTAGACCGAAAAGTTTGGCGATCGCTCTAGTGTGAATACCTGTCTAAGTGGAAATTTGTTTGAAATTAGTAATTTTCAATGCCAGCATTGTAGAGATGAGTTGACCTTGTGGCATAAGTAAAGTTAATAAATCAACCAAGCATAAGAGCAAATCTTACACCAGAATATGATTATGCTGTTATGGCAGAGAATTTTGTCAAAGAGTTGCGTGAGAATCGGCCTAGAAGAATATCTGGCTTGACTATGACTGCAACTACTACTCCAGCTTTAACTGATAATCAAACCTTGAACGAAGTAGTTAACTGTTTAACAGAAAACATTCCGATAAAGTCTCAAGGTAAGTGTGAACAACAGACTATTTTTGAAATTTTGATTCGGGCTGCCACTCAAAGAGATAGTATTGAAAATACTACTAAAGTTCTCAAAAATGTTCCGACCAGTAATGATATTCGCTACCATTTAGAAAAATATTCAGACCTCATTTCATTAGAGTCAGCTTTAAATAAAGCACTCCAAAGTCGCTTGCCCATCGGTATACGGCAAGGACAGCAGAAAATTGCTATCGATTTCAACTTAATTCCATATTATGGTGAGCCATCGCAATTAGAAGCACCATATATTTATAGAAGTCAAGCAAAAAATGGTACTTGCTCTTTCTATGCTTACGCTACTATCTATGTTATTAAAAAGAATAAACGAGTAACGTTATATCAAAGCTGTTCAACAACAAAACACTTTGGTGGCAGTTATCACATATCTTTTAGCGTTGATTGAACCTTTAAACCTGAGGATTGAGCGATTATATTTAGACCGAGAGTTCTTCTGTGTACCAGTGATTCGTTGGTTACAAGCTTTGGATATCCCCTTTGAAATGCCAGCTATTATTCGAGGCAACATGGAGGTACAAAACAGCTAATTAGAGGTAGGCGTAGTTACAAGACTAGTTACACTTTAAACAGCGATAAATATGCCTCAGTAACTTTTTCGGTGTGGATAGTTTGTACATATAAAAATGGTAAAAGAAGAGCGCATGGGCGCGAGTTCTTCATTTATGCAGTCTATAAAGTACAATTATCTATCCATCTTATACATGATGACTATCGCCTTCGTTTTGGGATTGAGAGTAGCTACCGAATGAAAAACTAATGCCGAATTAAAACCACTATTAAAAATCCCTTGATTCGGCTTCTATTTGTTGGTTTAGCTTTCTTAATTATTAATATTTAAATTTATCTAGTATGGCATTATCTTAGCCGTTTAAAAAGAAGTACTAGACAAGTTTTTTCTCAGCTATTTACTCTCAAACAGATGCTTGAATTTTACGCCAAGCAGTAGACCGCAACTATGGGTTAGTCTGCGAAGTTTATTTACCGTCCGGCTGATTTTGGTTGGGTTTTGGGACTTCTTAATAAGCCAAACTTATCCATTGTTCCAAAGCAATCAGCTTTTGCACTTTTCTCCAAAAACGGTATCACAGGCTACTATTATTTAGCGATGGCTACGCCCGCCGAAGGCATCGCCAAACTTTTCGGTCTACTGAATTTAACAAGTATTTGAAGCAAAACAAAGACTAGAGTTCAACCTTTTGAAATGAGAATAACTTTAATGTTTTATCCTATACACTTAGTTTGGGTTACTATATTTACAACAGTACATTTACGTAATTTTTATTGAGTTTATCTCTCTTTCTCTCACTTTTCAACAAAAAAGCGCACTGTAATTTATAAAGAAATGTGTAATTATTTATTTTTCAGTAAAAATACTGCTTCATTATGCAAGTTACAAAGTTTAATGTGGTTACTTGAAAGCTAAGGGCAAAATTAAGGGGCGATCAGTGGTATAGTTCAAAACTAAGAGAGTTTGCTGTTGATAGGCGATAACCGTTGGACAGGAAGAAGCGTTTTATACGTAAGGAGTACCGTGAGTTCTGACAGATTTCCCGAATCTGGTTATGCAAACAGGTTTGTTATTAACGCCTTGGTGGTATTTTCAATCTTAGTAGGACTCTCACCCTATTTTATATTAGTTAAGCGTGATGAGTTATTAATTTATCTCACGTTGAGTATACTGATTGTTCCTATCTTATCAGTTAAAGTTAAATCATTTCAGACTCTTCGTGAAAGGGTGCCTAGACCCATCGAGTTTCTACTGGGTGGCATCAGTTCCACTTTTTGGTCAGCCGTTGCAAGTTTCATGGGAGGCATGATCTACTGGCTGATTATTGGTGTAAGTAATGTTGCAAGGTACATACTTACCCAGTTTAGCTCAGACGTTCAAGTTGAGCTAGAATTGCCTGCTTTCTACCTTGGCCTTTTATTTGTGATTAGACATCTCCGAAAATAGTCAAAGCCTTTGTGTGACTAGTTTAGAGCACGTAAATGCAATCATCTAAATTAGCTAATCTGTACGAGAAAATGAGGCTTTCAGATATTTGTTGTTGATAATTAGGCA
>NZ_JAIVFS010000181.1 GCF_020829645.1 Nostoc mirabile CHAB5784
GGCTCAACACACTATTGTGGGTTCGGTTTTAACTGTCAGGATAATTATTAATATACCTGCTGATTAGTCGCGTCAAAATAGTTTCTTCCATTCATAGCGGGTGGCGATCGCCGCCAGTGGGGCTGCTGCTGCAACTATATCTGGTCAAAAAATTAAACGCATGGGTGTTCAAAAATATGTTGGACGAATTAAAGAATCTAAGCGGATTGTTCGACGACATAGTAGTTTTTATATTGGTCTTTATGGCCACAATTGGGTCAATTTCATGGAAAATTCTTATGAGTTAGTCACTGAATTATTGAGATTAAGTCCTAATAAGCGTAAGTGCTACCAGCAAGGAGAGAGGGCTATGAGGCTTATTCTATCTGCATCCTAGCCCTTTTTGTAGCCCCGCAAGGAGACAACATCTTCAACTTTAGCAACTGAATCAACTCAAAAAAAAACAGAAGAATTAGAAAAAGAAGATAACACGCCAAAAAATCGGGGAAAATTAATATTAGATGCGACTTGTGCGCCAGGAGACATCAGCTATCCAACAGATTTAGAGCTATTAAATCAAGCAAGAAAACAGACAGAACGAATCATAGACCTTCTTTATGAACAGATAAAAGGTACATTAGAGAAAAAACCAAGGACTTATCGGGAAATAGCGAGAAAAGACTACTTAGAAGTCGCTAAAAAGCGTCGTGTATCCCAAAAAGTGTGATTTTACCCCCCGCATGACCAAATTTTGAACCATAGCGTGACCAAAAGTTAACGTAATTTCAAGCTTTTGAATCAATCAACAACCTAACTTTATGAATCAAATTATGTCCGCGTGTTTTACTTGTGTTCCATAATGCGACCAAAAGTTTTATTTTTGGACTTGGTAAAAAATGCCGAGTAAGACACACTAATTTCGTCGAAAATTTTAAACTTTCGGTCAAAATATGATTCAAAACGTCCACGATATGGTTCAAAAACATGTTTAGTCGAAAATTCAGTGATTAAGCGATCGCCCGATACTTGGTTTTAAAACCTCTCGATCAAGAACACGTACAAATGAACTATAAAACCCACGTTGCTTCCTGGAATTAAGTTTTGAGGTTTTTGGACTCTATTTATAACTTTGAAGTATATGTTGTTCTAGTGCGGAGTGAAGCGTATCGTGTCCGTTTGGTCAAAATATGGTTCAAATCACAAAAAGATAGGAAAAAAGCGATTAAAAAGCAGCTTCAATATATCAAAAGAAACTTATCTCATATTGACCAGCTAGGCGTAGATATAGCGTAGCTGACACTAGGGGCAAAGTAGTACAATTTTACCTCAAATCGGATTTTGTAGTATGACAGTAACACGACTATAACCCTTATTATTTCGTGCAACCTTGTGCCAGCTTTCTCTAAAGAGAAGCAAACAAGACTTGGATGATTCGTGAAAAAGCGATAGCTAAAAAGCTTATACGGTACTACTTTCGCCCTATCTTGCCCTTGGTGTCAGCCACGCTATATCTGCCCCTAATTAGAGCTTATTGCAAATGAAGGCTCTTTTTGTTTTACCATAAATTGCCACATTCTTTAGCCTGTAGACATTTCAGGGTATTGTGTCTCCCCTCAAGAGTCAAATCACGCTGTCTCCTCCATCAACAACGATATTGGCACCAGTTATCCAACTGGACTCTTCAGATGCCAGAAATATGGCTGCTCCGGCAATGTCTTTTGGTTGCCCGGTACGACCAAGAGGGATGTCTTTGCCCCGTTCAGCCCAAACTGATGGGTTGTGCAGCCACTGATCCGAATTTGCCTTCGTTGCAGTCAGCCCAGGAGAAATAGTATTTACTCGAATACCGTGAGATGCTAGTTCGTATGCAGCACCCTTGCTCAGCATCAGCAAGCCAGCTTTACTACACTGGTACGCGCTCATTTTGCTAATAGCTTTCGTTGCACTGATCGACGAAATGTTGATTATGCTGCCTTGGCGACTGTCTGCAATACAGGCACGAGCAAAATATTGAGTGGTCAAGAAGGGAAAGCGTAGATTGACTTCAAGTGTACGATTATACTCCTCTAGTGAGAAATCAACGAATGCTGTTCGAGTAGCTGTCGCCGCATTGTTGACAAGAATATCTGCACAGCCAAAGAGTTTATGGCTTGCAGCAAAAAGGTGGGATACAGCATCGGGTTCTTGGGCATTAAGCAGAGTATAAGACGTTCTAACACCGAATGATGAAAGATGCTCACAAAGGTTCTGAGCAGCCGCTTCGTCTGTTTGAGCTGTCAAGAACACATCTGCTCCTTCAGATGCAAATGCTTCTGCGATCGCCTTCCCAATACCATTTGCACCACCCGTAATGATGGAGCGCTTACCCCTGAGTCTCTCTACCATTTTCCCTTCTATATTGTTGGTGGGCAATCGACATGGCAAAGCCTGAGACTATTGATCAGCGATTGCTGAACTGCCACGGTAATGAGTAGTCGTGCTGGATTGGCAACCCCGTCTGTAATCACGGGCGCACGAGTGTAGTAGGAATTATAAAGCATTGCCGTCTCAAGCAAATGGCGAATCAACAGCGAGGGGTTGGCTTGTTCGGCAGAGGCTGCGATCTTTTCAGGAATCTGTTGAAGCTTGAGAAGAAGCATCGCCTCCTGTTCATTAATCTCAAACTGCTCTATCTGGTATGCGGGAATTGGCTCCTTGCCATGTTTTCGCAGAATGCTCCTTGCACGACAAGCAGAGTAGACCATATATGCGCCGCCAGATTTCTCAAAGCCCGCGATCGTATTTTCCAGGGTAGTCAAATCAATATCGACCGATCCTTTCATGTCGTGCTTCAGGTCGTTGAACACCAGCGATCCCACAGCGATCTGGCGGGCAGCGTGATTTAATTCCGCTTCGGTTTGATTTCCGCGGTCGCTCAGACGAGATCTAAAATATGTAAACGACTCGGTCAGCAAGTGATTAACACCTGAAACTGTGTCACGGCTTGATAACTTCTTGCCCGTTTGAGCATCAATGTAGAAACCAAAGTACAAGTGCTTGAGCTGCAGGTCAGGGGGGGCAATACCAATTTTGTAGGCTGCCTTGAACAGGCGAGAAAAATGAACCTTCTGTTCCTGTCCGACAACGTAGGTGATGTCGGTTGGAGAGAATAGCTCACAGCGCAGAGCGATCGCTCCAATATCGCGGGTGGCATAAATGCTCCGACCATCGGCGCGGCGCACGACATACCGTTCGCCATCGTCCAGAGGCACAACGACTGCGCCAATATCCTTTCGGATTAATTCAACACGGCTGTCATGCTCAGATTGAGTCATTTTCTGCAGAGCGAGAAGCGAGTCTAATTCCTGGATGTTCTGCTCTGCTAAAGTCTGGGTGTAGACGACAGCCTGGCCAGACGCGAGGCATTCATCGATCAGCGCATCGCCCACAAATAAATAGAAACTTTCACCAAGAACGAAGTCGATGTGGATGGCGAGAGCATTGTAAAAGCGATCAAAATCCTCAAGGCTCCACTGTACCATCTCTGCCCAGAGATCGACTTCCTCTACGACTCCTGCTTCTAGTGCAGCAAAGCGGCGATCGGAGGCAGCTACAAATTCCTCAAATGCCGTCTTTAAACCTTGTTCGTCCTGAATGTTCGGAAAATAGCGGGCTAAAAGTGCTTGCTCTTCCTCGCTGAGAGTATTCAGGGACAGACCCTCTGCGACAATCCGCTCTGTTGTCCGGCGAATCCGATAAATATCCAGGAGGCGATCGTTATTTCCCATCGTGGATGGAAATTGATCCTTGAACCTGCGATAACCTTCTAGGTTGAAGCCAAACCCACCGAAATCATTGATATGGTTGATCCGATAGACTAAAGCTCCACAAGCTTCGTGCAAATTGGACAGCACATGTCCAATAATCGTTGACCGAATATGTCCTGCATGCAGAACTTTTGCCACATTCGGCGATGAATAATCGACGATAATAGTGCGGTCTGCCTGGGTATCGCTCAGTCCAAAACGGCTGCCCATGTCAAAAATGGTCTGAGCAGAATTTAAGAACCAGCGATCGGAAAGCGTGAGATTAATGTACATCCCCTTTGTTTCAACTCGTGCTATGGAGTCTGAGAATTCCTCTCCCTTCAGCACTTCCACAATCCAGGGTTGATACTCTTTGATGAAGCGTTTAGGACCACCATCTTTTAGAAGCTGCTCAAGCTTTAGCGCAACGTCGCCACCAAACTTTTCTCGCTCGATCAGCTCAAACTGAGGCTCCAAGCATCCCTGTCCCCACTTTTGTGACAAAGCATATGCAATCCGCTTTCTCAGCTTTACTAACGGGTAATCTCCGAAATTGGACAGCGATTTTTTCTTGTGGATAGCAATTTGCTCATTCCGGAAAACTTCAACCTCCCGACGACGAACTGTATTAATTTTAGCAAGCTTGTTCATCTGCATTTTTTTGGCGGTTAGATAATGCTAGTGCTACGTCAATAATCAAATCTTCTTGACCAGCGACCACTTGACGTCGCCCTAGCTCGAAAAATATATCACGTGGGTCGATACCCATCTCAGTCGCAACTGCCGTGACCTTTGGCTTAAATCCGGAGAATACACCTGCCAACCCGCTGACTATACTTGTCGAAGTAACAGTCGGTGGGGTAGGCATTAGCTCGCGCTCTGCAATATCAGCAGCATCAAGCAATCCATAAAGCTCAATTCCTGTTTCAAAGCCAAGCCGATGAAGGACAGGAACTAACACCTCTATTTGAGTATTGCCTGCACCTGCACCAAAACCACGGGCGCAGGCATCAAGAATATCTGTACCCGCTTTAGACGCAGCAATAGAATTTGCAACAGCCATGCTGAGGTTGTTGTGGCTGTGATATATTACGGAAACGTCAACCGCTTCTCGGATCGCGGCAATGCGTGTTGTTACATCATCGGGAAGATAGTGCCCAGAAGAGTCAAAAATGCCGACGGCTTGTGCTCCATAATTCTGCATATGTACACAGGCATTTGCCAGTTGTTTAGGTGAAGCCATGTGACTCATCAGAAGGATTCCTTGTGCCTCTACGCCAGCTTTTCGAGCGTGTTCTAGATATCGCTCAGTAACATTATACTCCGTGCAATGTGCGCCGATTCGGATCACATCCGCTCCCTCCGCAATGGCTTGATCCAAGTCGCGGGTTGTCCCCCATCCAGGCAACATAAATACTGCCATACGGCTCTGGTGAAGTGCCTGCCGTACAGTTCTCATCATGTCTAGATCGCTGGCAACCGCTAGTCCGACCTGTAGCGACGATGCACCCAACCCATTACCATGCCCAACCTCTACTACGGGTATACGAGCTGCATTGGCAGCCTCAGCGTAGAGACGCATCTGCTCTAAGGTAAGTTGATGGCCAACGGCGTGCTGTCCATCTCGCAGGGTCGAATCATGGATAGTAATCTGGTGAGTTTTACTCATGCCTCGCCTTTGTATAGCAGTGGAGAAATTTTGGTCGCTTAGAGCAACTGTCCTATTTTCGGTGATTGGGGCAACTACAGTGAGCAAGCTGCATTAACGCAAAATCAAGCTTTTCCTGCATTCACTGTACTATACTTTATCACAAACAATAGACCTCTTGCACGAATCAAGAAAAGAGCATCAGTGAGAGGTTAAGGTAATTGCATATTTGTCAAGAGGGTGCATGAAAAGGCGATAAATCGAGCTTGGAGACTGGCTTTCGCAGCGCTTTGACTACTCCTAAGTCTTGATTCTCTGGGGCATCGGGTCATCCGCTTTACCTTTGTCATAGGCAACACTAAAATGATACAAACCACGAAAAATCATCTCCAAAGAAATGCGGTCAAATGGTAAAGCTAATTCATCAGCTACGGGAGCATCCTAGTTTTTTGCAAAGAGAGCGAAAATCAGTCAGGATAAATAAGATGAGTGTATTTACTTACCAATGACCCCAGAACAAAAACAAGCTTTTGAAGAACATATTTTCGTTTTATTACCTAAAAGCTAAAGTAAAAAGGAAGTTTAGGCTTTTCATCTCCATTCTAGCTGTTATTGATTTGTTGACACCATTCTCAACTACTGAGGTGTTCCTTCTATCGCTATTGACTAAAAAAATTCATCTTTTGCGATCTCTCAACTGAGAGCATCCCCAACCAACATCACCAAAAGCGGACAAGACCCCATTTTCTTTGCAAAAGCTTGTCAGTATCTACGCCAAGAACCAGTGATAAATCAGGTATTTATATTCTTTGAAATTTCGACAATTTTTCCATAATCAAGTTTAACCACCTTGTCTGCAATATGAAAATAATTATCATCATGACTGATGACTATGATTGTTTTGCCTTGATTCTTCAATTGTGGTAGAAGCTGATGATAAAAAATATCTCGGAAGAATGGGTCTTGATCAGCAGCCCATTCATCGAATAGATATATTGGGCGGTCTTCTAAATATGCTGTGAGAAGCGCTAATCGTTTGCGTTGTCCCTGAGAGAGAGCCAGCGTAGAGAATAGCCCATTTTGAATCTGAACTTTTGGATTAAGTTGAAGCCGTGTCAAGTAATCTTGAATTTGTTGCTCTAAGTTGTCTAAATTGATTCCAAGTAAACGTTCAAATAGATAAAAATCTGAGAAAACAGCTGTAAAAAGCTGACGGTAACCTTCTCTATTATGTGACGTTACCTTCTGTCCATCAATAAAAATATTACCTTTATCTGGAATATACAAACCTGTAATCAGTTTAGCCAGTGTAGACTTGCCACTTCCATTGCCACCTATAATAAATGTCATCTCTCCTGAGTAAATGCTTAAATCAATAGGGCCAAGAGTAAAATGGCGTTCTTCTTGTTCGTGGTTATAAGTATGGAAAATTTGTGATAATTCAAGACAATCTTTGAACAGAGGCACTTCTGTATATTGGTGGGTAACTTCAGGCTCAGCACAGCTAGCTAGAGATAACCCTAGTGTATTTACCTTGTGAAGCGCAACGCTTCCTTGCGTGAGGGTAGGTAGGATCTGTAAAATTCCTTCTAAAGGCCTAACGAGGTAAGTAATGGTTAGAACATATCCAGAAAGTATATCATTGCTGACTGTCGCAATTCTGGGAAGCCCCAACACCAGTAGACCTAAAATAACAAAAAAGAGAATTTCTCCAGTAGTAGTCGCAAACGCTAGAATTTGCAAAGCAGTTACACGATAATCGCGCAATGAGGCAGTTGTAGTCTCTATCTCCTGTGTTAGAAATGCTTGTCGACGACAGATATGTAACTTAAGTTCTTTAGTCCCATCAGTTATAGCACGAAAGTGCTTGAAAAGCTGATCTTGTTCTTCACGAGCAAGTTTCATATATCGACTAGCTCGATCAATAAAAAAATGAACAGTTACGATTATCAACGCTAAGAAAAAGGCTACTGCAACAAAAACAATCCAGTTCAACCAACAGAGATAGACTAAACAGCTAATTATTATCGCAACATTTATGCAAAGAAAAGGAATATTGAAAACAGATGTTGAAATAGATAGGGTATCATCTGCCAGAGTTGCCAACAATCGTTGAGGACCTAGTTTCTCTAAATGTTGCAACGGAGAAGAGAGAATCTGGCGACTTAAGCGGAGACGTAGGCGATAAACAGCATCTTGGGAAATATTAATAAGCAAGAATTGCGAGATAATACCTGTTAGCGAAGTGATTAAGATTAATCCGATAAATTTCCAGATTATAAGCGGGTTAAAATCTGTTTTACTGCTGATGACATAGTTGATTAACGCTAGTAATAAAGCATTAAACCCACCGCTGAGGGAACCAGCAAGAATAGCGACTGCTAGCCGACCTTGGAATTCTTGTAGAATAAATTGAAGCAAGTTCATAGAATTAACATCTACTTAACCTGAGTTCGAGATAATGAAAGGGACAGTGTATGTATATCGGTTTTATCGATTCCACCAGCTTAACCCTCTTCTGTTACTTCCATGAAAGTAAATTCTGAAACCTTTGCCAGATAAGGATATTGGCAAAATTAGGGCGTATCATCAGTTAATGTAAAGAAAGATAAAGTAAAAATTGACCCAACCAGAAGGATTCTTGCGCCATGACAAGCCGCCGTTATGCCCTACGGGACATCCGTGAAAGGACTTAAGTCAAGTGCTTATCACCGATGCTGCTACTGTGATTTGGCTCAACTGATGACACACCATAGCTCAGCAATAACCTTGGCAACGCTTTCTTCAATGCTCTCCTGATCTGTGTAGCAAACCACTTCAGGATTGAGAGGTTCTTCATAAGGATCATCAATGCCAGTGAAATTTTTAATTTCACCCGCTCGCGCTAATGCATACAGGCCCTTAACATCGCGAGCTTCACAGATATCTAAAGGTGCATTCACATACACTTCCATGAAGTTTTCTGTCATCTGGCGAATCTCATCACGAATGGTGCGGTAGGGACTGATAGCAGCTGTAATTGCCACTACGCCATTGCGACTGAGCAAGTTAGCCACAAAGCCGATTCGCCGAACGTTGATATCTCGGTCTTTTTTGCTAAAGCCTAAACCTTTTGATAGGTTGGTTCGCACAATGTCGCCATCAAGCATTTCGACTTTGCAATGGCGGATTCTGAGTTCGCGCTCGACGGCTTTGGCAATGGTAGTTTTGCCTGAGCCACTTAAGCCTGTAAACCACAAAGTGACTCCTTGATGTTGCATTATAGCGGTTCTCAGTTGGGTGAAATATAGTAACAGCAGTAGGTGAACCATTCAATAAGAGACCATTTATAAAGTAACAGAACTTACGCATTGACAGAAATACTGCGATGTGAGTTTAAACAACATTTCTGTGCTAGCTGTTCCACAATGAAGTCACGAGCCACCTGAAGAGACAAATTCCTCGCTTTCTTCATACCAGTTTTCAATTAACTCCTGAACTCGCATTAATTCTAGTTGCGTAAAGGCGCGGATAGCACTAAAAAAGTTAGTTTTAATTGCCTCAGATGTTGATGAAACGCAATCAGTATCGTGATGATCTCGCTCAAACATAGACTTCTTTCCCGAACCCGTTTTATTCCTCCATTTACCAACAGCTTTTTGTGCCATTGACTTTTAAAAGCTTTATATAAATTATCTACGTGGCAAAATAAAGCATCTAAACTAAACATAGGAAGGTGCTGGATTTGACGTTATTTTCAGCTTACTACCTGTCCCTTTCCTTATCCCGAACTAAGGTTAAGTAGTGGCGCGACAAAGCTAAAATAGTGTAATAAAAAATGGTAGCAACTCAGATAAACCAAGGTTTTTAGTAATTTTCCTAATGCACTATTTTAGTCTTGCCACGCCAGTAGTAGCGTGTCAAGGCTAAAATGTTGCAATAAATTAGCGCTAAAAACATTGAATTTAAAAGTTCAAAGCCCATTTTATAATGCACAACTTTAGCCAATACACGCTAGTAGTAGCGTGTATTGGCTAAAATGTTGCAATAGTAAAGGACAAAAATGGGGGTAAGCTGGTGGGAAGAGGTCGTAGTGATAAAGTGCTTTTGAATACCGAACAAAGGCAAAAACTAGAATCTCTTA
>NZ_JAIVFS010000182.1 GCF_020829645.1 Nostoc mirabile CHAB5784
CAGTTTCCGTTGGTACTCGATTTCTACCACCACGATCAAAGGAGCCGATATTGACACGAGCTTTGGCATCCAAACTTAAGCGTAAAACGCTTGGCTCTTCTGAAGTTTCTTGGTGAACTATAGCTAATTGCTCAAAGATTGCATCAGTTTCGGGAATTTTTTTTGAGGTTGAATTTTGGCAACCCTTTTGAGGCGATACCCTAAATCATTTAATTTGACACGAATTGTTTCTGAAGTTGGTAATTCTTCATCTGCATAAGCAAATTTCTTAATTAATTGATGCCTCACTTCCGCGGCAGAAAGGCGTGTATATAGTCTTTGGCTTTTAAAAGTAGGGTCTATTTGGCTTTCAGCCCCGGCAATAACGAAGGCTCGACGTAATCCGTACACTCCCTCGCCATCCAAAACACCCCCTAGCCCTGTTTCACAAGCAGAGAGTACTACCAAACGAGTGCCGCGCAAATTTAGTCCTGTCACTTCCAGAGATGTTAACACAACCTTTTCATTGTTGCTCTGATCAGTATTGTCTCCTGCTAGTACTAGACCACAACGTAAAAGTGGATTCTCGTTGAGAGCTGGGTTGTCTGTAGACCGACTAAAAAAGCCGTGGGCTGCAATGTGGAGAATGGTGGGAGAATACTGCTCCAACGTTTCTTTAATTGCTTGGGTGTCTTTTAGCAGTAGTGCATTTTGGAGAAAAGAAGCGATCGCTTCTGTTTCAATGTGCATCCCATAAAGGTCTGGATTGGCAATAATCACAGCATCTTGTTGAATTGGGCGATCGCTCCCTTCAACTTGCAATCGCAATAGGTCACGCCCAGAGGTCAGATAGCTAATAGTGTAGATATCGCCTAAATACTGATTTTGTGAATCGACTAAAGCAGCAAAAGGAATGAGATTAAGCAGTTAATTAAGGTCATTACCGCACCCCGAAAAGCAGAGCTATCCCGCTAAATAACGCTTAATTACCATTAAAAACGATATCTTGTCCTAAAAAGTTTTCTTTTATACTTTCTCAAGTATTAAAAATTGCGGTTTGAAAGTTTATTGACGGCGATCGCAGTTTACACTTTATGGAACTCTACCAAATTCTAGCCAAGGACAACCCCGAACTCAGAGGCAAGGGCGGTTGCTGGGCGATTGTCACTCAAGTGAATGACTTTAGCTGTACTGTAAGAACTTGTGATGGTGAACTGACAGTTGGGCTGAGGCATCTCAAATCGTTCAATTACCTACCTGCCGAATGTCAGCAGATGCAGGAGATATGCGATCGCATTAGTCGGGTGTATTCCAGTTCGCTGGAAGAATCAGTGCAGAAGTTTCTGGAGTCGCTGGGGAAGCTGAACCGTGGTTATTTGACGGCTTTAGAGGAGAAAGTGCTGAGTGTTTTGGAGTTGGAAATCATACCATAATGCAACAATGCTGTAAGGGATTAATTGAGGGATTCAAGGGATTCTACAAAGTAGAATTTGGACTTGTGCATTTACACAGGTAGGGGTGAAATTTTGGTATTGATTATCAGGGAAAGAGCAACTCTCGAACAAGTGGAGTTAATGCTGCAAACTTTGCGAGTCTACATTAAAGTGGCAGTAGACATTGAAAAAGGGATTTTAGCTGGAGGAGGAGAGAAACACGCCTTCTGTGAAGCAGCATTGCTCGAAGATGGTAGTAGACAGCGAGATATCTGGGGTGCTGATTGGACTCCTTTTGACCAATCAATCGCCTATGAATCGATTATTAACATTCGCCCCAGCCAAAATAATCGCTCCATGTTAATTCAAGCTCCAGCGATTCGAGAACGTGTTAAAAAAATTACTCAGGAGTTAATTGGGGGATATGAACCAGAAATTAGATGAAAAAAAAGTACGATTTCAAAGTGACAATACATCAACTCGCTTAGGACACATAGCTTCCAATTTAGCAAGGATTAGGACATTTTGTAACACTACTTATAAAGAAGCTGTTGAGAGTGTGGCAGATGAAACTATATGGTTTATTGAATGGACAGCAGCAGAAATTGAACCGGAATATGCCGAAGAACTAGTTAATATTCAAGTTCAACTGGCACAATGGAAATTAACTTTTGATAGTATTTGGTCTGATGATAGCGAACGTAGAAAAATGTCCGAACAATCTAGTGCTTGGTCAGAACGAGTATTAGATATGTCAGGGTTATTGTCTCAATCCATCTAAAATTTTATTTAAAGATTGTTGCCCTCGCCTACATGAATACTCAAACACGCTCCAATTCTCCAGATATTTACTCAATTTTGAGTCAAACTCAACGCTTGCGAGTTAGCGATGGAGAGATTAAACCTGTTTTAGATGGTTGTACCCATACTTCAAAGTTGCTCGTACTTATTTGGTCGCAGTTGGGAGATTTTGATAATTTAGAATATGCTTGGTGGCTGGTCAAAGACAAAGAACAGATCGAAGCAAGAGGAATCACAATTCGTGCTATTGGAATTGGAAACCGCAATTCTGGAATCAAGTTTTGCGAATATACGGGGTTTCCTCAAGAATGGTTGTTTGTAGATGCAAAAGCTGAAATTCACAGGCTTTTAGGTCTTTATCGAGGTCTGACCATACAATTTCCAATGTTAACAAGTTCACAAAACGCTTGGCTCAATTTAATGCTAATGTGTGCTGGAATTGGTAGTCCAGGAACTCTCAAGGAAGTTTTTCGGGGTTATAAAGGTGATTATAATGCTCCTCAGTTAATTGCTGATGAGGAAGTTGTGAAAGGTACATCTTTACCACCAATAAAAGGTGCGTTTTTCAAAGCTGTTGGAGGAAAAGGCTTTCAGCGTCCTTTTGAATTAGCAACCCTGCGCTTGCGAAACATGACCGAAGTTTTGAGCAACTGGAAGATTTATGTACCAGATTCATCTTGTTTGACACAACGCGGGGGAACTTTTCTATTTGATTCTCAAGGACAATTAATTTACTCACATCGCGATCGCAAGATATATTAAAACTGCAATTTTCCAGGAAACTCAGTTGACGGCAACTGCGGGTGTGTCGATTAACAAGTTTCTTGCAAAAATGGCATCAGGCCAAAATAAGCCCAATGGACTAACGGTGATTTTACCGGAGGATGCGATCGCCTTTGTAGAACAGCTACCAATTGAAAAGTTTCACGGCATTGGAGAGGTGACCTTACAATTCGCAATTCGCTTTTTCGCCCATTCGCTTTTTCGCCCATTCGCAATTGTGAACATAATAGAATAATTGATTAATTTCAGATACAAGTCTACGCTATTGAAAGCTCAATCTGAGAAACTATGAATAGTGATCGCTCATGGGTAAACCCATCAAAATCGCGCCACTTCACCAAACAACTTGCTCCTAAATTTATTTATGAAATAAACACGTAATACTTATCAATATTCAAGCCCTCACCTCTAGGTGTGGTGTAATAATTGCGAATTGCGAATTGCGAATTGCAAATTGTTACGTTGAGGCGAATCGGGTTCGTAAGTCAGTTGATGCAGAAACCTCATTTGCTCTCGATTTAACTGACCATAGTGAAATGTTGCAAGAACTCGAACAGATTGCCCTTTCTTGTCGAGCAACGGTTAGAGCAGCACGAAACGCGAGGACGCACATTAACTCTGAAAGTCAAGTTTTCTGACTATCATCAGATAACGCGCAGTAAGACAATGCTTGCTCCCATCAGTGAACTCTCTACGATTTTTGAGATAGCCAAAGCGCTGTTTGAGTCGATTGATCTGGAGAATCGCAGTATCAGGTTGCTGGGCATTTCCTTGTCCAATTTGGATAACGCCAAACAAACCCAAGTCATTCAACTGCCACTATTTCAAAATGCAGGCATTATATTTTAGCGATGCCGTTCGCTTTCTAGCATTAATAGCTGTATTGCTTATTCCACATAGCTTACAGCTTTTCTTAGTGCCGTTCGATGTATATTAAAGGTTTTTAAGATGTAGATAGCTGTATTCCACATTCGTTATAAGCCCCTTCTGGCCAAAGATTAAGCCCATTATTTAATCTGATAACAGAAGATAAATCACCTTTTTGTTGAATATTTACAGTAAATGCTTGTACCCTTCTCCAGTCTTGCTCGTTTAAAAATTCTTTCTGGCTCAATTCTTCAATAATTGGCTTGCCATCTCCCCAGTTGACAACGACTGAGATTTGGTTAAAATCATCAATTACATTTATCTGCCTAGCTACTTCTGGGAAGTTATACACGCTTCGCAAATAATTAATTTCTTTGCCTCCATCATGATTTTCATGAAAAAAATTAAGGAAATACTGCTTGACAGCTTCTAGCAATTCCTGGTTCAGATCAAATCTTCTTAAAATGCCTTTGGTAATATTAACTCCGTGTATATAACCTGGTGGATCTATTGCATTCAAAGAAAAAACTGTAAGAATACTTTCATTCTTATTTCTTTCTCCTTGGCGATTGCATCTTCCTGCTGACTGAATTAAAGAATCGAGCGGTGCTAATTGACGGTAAACTCTATGAAAATCAACATCAACTCCAGCTTCAATTAGTTGAGTACTAATAAGGAAACAAGATTCACCCACTTCTAGAAGTGGCTTTACCTGTGACAGTACTTCAGACCGATGGGCAGGACACATCTTGGAACTGAGATGAAACCAATTACCAGGAATCTTTTTTGATAATTCATAGTAACCTTCAGAAGCTAATTTAGTTGTATTAACAATGATTAAAACTTTTCTTTTTTCTGAGGCTTGAATATCTTGAGCTATATCAGTCCAATTCCAAATATCTTCAACAAAATGATAGGTTACACGATTCAACTTGTTAAAAAAGTTACAAGAGTGTTCATTAGGAATAATATCGTAGGCATTATCTTCAACAAGATTTCCAAAAGCAGGTTGAGTAGCACTCATTAAAACTACAGTACATCCCCAATCTTGCATTAGTACTTTCAGGACATCTAAAATTGGTCTGACTAAATGACTAGGTATAGTTTGTGCTTCATCGATTAGAATTACTTTGTTAATTAACCCTTGTAACTTTCGGCATTTAGCTGGAGAATGAGCAAACAAACTTTCGTAAAACTGCACACCACTAGTAACAATAACTGGCTTATCCCATCGTTCAGTATTGAGCTTGTAGTGTTTAGAATCTTGCGACTCTGGTTCAAAGCCTGAATGATGCTCTAGTACATTTTCTTTATTAAACCACTCACGATACAAAAAGGCAGTTTGTTCAATAATGCTTTTGAGTGGCCCGACGTAAACCACGCCGCTCATAGTGTGATGTTCTGCATGGAGCGCAGCAAATCTAGCGCTAGCCATAGTTTTTCCAACTCCGCAAGCACCAGTTAGGCGAAATATTCCTTTAGGCAACTTGGCTGCACTGATACAATACTCAGCAAAGACATTGCGAATTTTATCAATGCCAATGCTTTCTTTTTGGGCAAGGCTTGGGAAATTAAAGCAATGAGCATTGAAACTGTATTGTAAATCAGATGTAGAAGCCTCCCAATCTTGGAGGCTTTCAAATGTCTGAGCATTTAACCTCAGTAGATCGAAAACTTTTGTAAGTTGACGAAATAATCAGGGTTTCAGCCGACATTTTGGGGCTGATGATCGCGATCGCTTGCACTGCACTCTTAACCCACCAACAACACCCGTTCCTTGAAAAGCAGACTCTAACAGGATTGCGACAAATTGTGTTCCTAAACTTAAATGAACAGCTGGTAAGGGTTCTGGAAAACTTTTCGATCTACTGAACCTGTCTGCATCTACTAAAACAGAAAATAACATCCTAATAGCAAACTCACGACGATTATAGGCTAAGTTAATGTCTGGGAGTTTTTCGGGTACAAAATCTGGTATTTCCTGTTTCGCGGCTTCTACTGCTTGTCCCCATCCTTGAGCGTATTGCTCAAAATCTCTGGATTCGAGATGAGCCTTATCATGTAATCCTGTATGATGACCAGCAATGATGTAAGCGATCGCAGGTACTTTATCAGAATTCCTCAGTGCCAGCATTGCACCATGAGGAGCATGGTATTCACGTTTACCATCTCCCAATAAATATTTTTGCCACTCCTGCCTATACTTTCCTAAGTCATGCCAAAGCCCTGCATAGTATGCAACATCTTGAAATGTATCAGATGCTGTAGTTGAGCATTTTTTGGCAACTTGCAGTAAATGGGTTGACAATAACTGTTTTCGTTTATCTTCAGTAATTCTTGCCAAAAAATCCATACATTGTTACAACGGATCAGTTAATTTGTTTAGTAAAACATGAAAGTTAAGTTTTGGGGAGAATGGGCGCTATTCACCCGTCCAGAGTATAAAGCTGAACCCCATACCTATATAACACTGACATCAACGGCAGCGCTAGGGATGTTGGAGTCGATTTTCTGGAAACCGGAAATCAAGTACAAAATCAACTCTATTACAGTGTTGAATCCGATTCAGACAATGACCATGCAGCGTAATATGGTTGAATCCAAGCAAAGCCCAAGGGTTGCTAAAAGCTGGATGCAAAAGTCAGGCATTGGTAATTATTACGCCACAAGTGATCGCGCTCAACGCAATCACGTAATGGTCAACAAGTCAGCAAGCGACCAGCTATCAAAAAATGGTGGGGTGAATATTATGCAAGTAAGCAAGACACTATCTCTGGCATCTGCCTGCTGACGGGCGAAAACACTAGTCTTGTTAGTCGCAAGATGCCCATGATGGTCAAAGGTGTACCGGGTTCTTCTACTTCTGGCGCTGCTATTACCAGTTTTGATAAAACAGCTTACCAATCATACGGATGGGAAGGTAACGCTAACGCCCCTATTGGATTTGAGTCTGCTATTCGGTTCCACAAAACCCTAGAGATGTTGATGTCTAGAGATGCTAATCATAAAAATATTGGTAAACAGGCGTTTGTTTTTTGGGGAGATGTGGAAGGTGAAGGTATTGCTCCGCAGTTATGGGATGACCCCTCAGCTGCTCAAGGTATCTTTGTAGTTCCTGGTAACCCCAGTAAACTGCCAAGCGATCGCGCTCTATCTCGTCATTTTTATTTAGCTGCACTAAAAGGCAATAGGGGTAGAGTTGCTCTTAGCAGTTGGGATCAACGTACTTCAGAGCAAATTAAATCCAGCGTTCAACGATTTGTCCAATGTCAGGAGCTAATACCTCAAACCAAAGCTAGACCTATATGGGTACTGCGTAATAGTGCATTTCTTGACCCAGCTAAGGATTACACCGATAAAATCACCACTGCTTTAGTTAAGGCTGCTTTGCTCGGTACACCTTTGCCGGATGAATACGCTATCCGCGTTATGAACCGAATTTGTCAAGAACAAGATGTTATGCGATCGCCCGATCGAGCGCAAGCTTTAGCTTTTTATTTAACTACAAACGACACTATGCCAACATTACCTGAATTAAACAAACATCCCACACCTGAGCAAGTTGCATACATTTTAGGACGTATCGCCTTTTTGATGCATAGAGCGCAAGTGACCGCGCAAAACTCTAAAAAAGAAGAAACCAACATTACAAGGTCATTAAAAGCACTCTCTACTACACCAGCCCAAGTTTTTCCCCGTCTTTATTATGGGTGCATTGCTCACCACCTGGAGGATAAAGATGGCGGTGGCTTGCTATTTCGTATAAAACAAGCACTTGATGCGGAATTTGCTAAGTTTGGTCAGAGCTTCGACCCATCTATTGATTTGCCCGACACTTTTGATGTCAAAGCTCAATCCTGCTTTTTCTTCGGCTGGGGTATTCGTCGAGCCGAATTTTTCACTAAATCTGAGGAGTAACTATGACTATACATTTAGATCCAACTAAAAAACACGATGCCATTCTGCTTTTTGATTGCCTTGACGGGAATCCCAACGGCGACCCTGATGCTGGCAATCAACCCCGGATTGATCCACAGACTTGTCATTGTCAGTACCCAAGGATTCAACTGTAGATTGTTCCTTTGAAAGGACGATGGTTTGGGTTGTTGTACCTTTATCACTGCTGGATTGTGGTGTGGTTGACTTGGCAACAAAGTTGTAATATTGTTTACTTGGTGTTTTGTGAGGAGCCTGGGTATCGGTTAAACCGTTACCCTTATTTAACTCGGTAGGTGTGAGTATAAACCCATTTTGTGTCCCAATTGTGGACATTTGATTAGCCACTAACCCAACTTCTCCACCCCACAGTTTCGGCAGCGATCGCAGTACCACCTCCCGCCCGACGATGTGCCTGTGACAGAAATCCCCGATCTTCAAGGGAACACAACAAGGTAATATCTGCACTGGCCTGCTGCTGTCTTTGCACCCAAAGCTCAATCAACTGTTGCCGCTCCTGAAGAACCAGCAGAAACTGAGGCTCGTACTCTTTTTTCAGCTTCGGTATCCTGGGCTGATACTTTCCACCGCTTCAGGAGTTCTGGAGTTGGCGTGAATAGTGGAAGGTGTTTGCCTTTCCAGTTTTTGGGAGGGTACAAGGAAATTGAAACAGCCTCGCCTCGGATTTCGCCACGGTAGAATGAGGTGTACACCGTCATAATCGCACCCTTTCCAAATCGTAATCACTCACCCGCGCTATGGAATCTACTGAGGTAAAAACCTCATCGCCTCTTTCCGATATAGCAGGGGACATCCACTCGATACTGTAGAACCAGCAATCGTTAATCAGTTGTATGCCCTGGACAATACGAATCGGTGGGCCATCACCATGAAACCGAAACTCGACTAACTCACCGAGTCGGAACACAGGTTTTTCTTTAGTGTTCGGTTGTAAGTTGCCTGTGCCAATAAGTTCACTTTCTAAAACAGTAATGTTGTTATGAAGAGTGAAGATTTCGTATTTCCAGCCACCTTCTGACCACTCCACGCCAGTGCAATAACCGAAAGCTTTGGCAGATTTAACATAGACTCGCTCTAACAGACTGACCAGCAGAGGCGGGATTCGTTTCCCTCAAGGTGGAGAAATGTACCAGCACTGCTCCAAGTTTTGGACAAGATTAGTCATACGCTCGCTCCTTTCAAAATACTTTGTGCTGACATGAATAATTGAGTTGCAAAAGAAGGAGGCACAGAATAGCCGATAATTGACCCCGCCGTAGCAGTTTCGTTGGGGAATTCGTACCAACTGGGAAAGCCTTGCAAGATTGCAGCCCCCTCAATAGACAAAGACTTGACTGTACCATCAGGCAACCAGATATCAGCGAACTTACTACGGTTACAGCCGAATGGCACTAAGAAAAGCTCTAAGCTATACGGAATAAGGGCTACAGCTTTGAAAGTTATTGAACAGTCGAGGAGGGGTCAGGCGGTCGTCCTTGATGCAGTGTCATGGAAGCGATCGCCACAAA
>NZ_JAIVFS010000183.1 GCF_020829645.1 Nostoc mirabile CHAB5784
ATCGACATGGTAACAATTTATCTAAGCGTTCAAGATTTAATTATCCTATCGCTGCGGAAGTAATCAGAATTTTCGTGCAATATTACGTTGCCAAAATTGTTAAGCAATATTTCGCCAACAGTGTCTTTGCTATATTTACGCCGAGTTAACCTGAGACAGCTAGGACAAAAAAGTAATTTATCAGAAGTTTAGTAACGTCATAGAGAGATGCCTGAACCTTACTTTGTAGACATGTAAATAAAGTAAAACTACTTCATGGCAAGCTTTTTAGCATTTTAGGCATAGATAAATTTTTTAAGCAACTGCTCCTAATAATTTCAATGTAGCAATAGTCGCTGTATTTAAACCTGTAACTTTTTTAATGTTCATTTGCTCATAAGGTTTCTCTGCTTTGAGCGTTTTTGAGCAATTACCTGTTGTTATATCCCATAGCCTAATGGTCTGATCCTCACCACTGCTAGCCAAAGTTCGATTATCAGGATTAAAAGCAATTGACCAAACCCTGCCTGTATGTCCTTGCAAAGTTCTGAGGCATCGTCCCATACTAACATCCCATAATTGAACTGTGAAATCTTGGTTGCAACAAGCTAGTATCCTACTATCTGGACTAAAAGCAGCTAACTGTAACCAACCTGTATCTACCTGCAAAAGTTTAACGCATTCATTAGTGTGAATATTCCACAATCTGATTGTTTTATCGGGACTAGTACTTGCCAGTAATTTGCCATCTGGACTGAATGCAACTGACCAAACCCAAGCCTTATGCCCTTCCAACGTTCTTTTACACTTACCAGTACTAACATCCCATAACTTTACCGTCTGGTCATGACCGCCGCTAGCCAAGAGATGGCCTTGTGGACTAAAGGCAACTGACCAAACTGCTGCATCATGTCCCTCAAGAGTTCTCAAAATTTTACCAGTATTGACATCCCACAACCTCACTGTTTGATCTTCACTGCCACTAGCAAGTGCTTGACCATCAGAACAGAAAACAACCGACCGGACTAGAGCACGATGTCCCTGAAAAGTTTCCAAGGCTTGACCTGTGCTGGCATTCCACAACCTCACTGTTTGATCTTCACTGCCACTAGCGAGTGTTTGACCATTAGGACAGAAAGCAACCGACCAGACGGCTGCACCATGCCCCTGGAAGGTTTTCAAGACTTGACCTGTGCTGATATCCCACAGCCTCACTGAAGAGTCGTGACTACCACTAGCCAGCATTTGCCCATCCGGACTAAAGGCAACTGAGAGTATTTGATCAGTATATCCTTTAAATGTTTTGAAGCATTGACCAGTGTGAACACTCCATAACCTTGCCGTTTGATCATAACTGCCACTAGCCAGGAGTTCGCCCTGTGGACTAAAGGCAACTGAATATACCCAACTGGAATGCCCCTGAAAGGTTCTGAGGCATTCACCAGTACTGATATCCCATAACTTCACAGTTCGGTCATGACTGCCACTAGCCAGCAGATTGCTTTGGGGACTAAAGGCAACTGAATATATTTCATTGGAATGTCCCTGCAAGGTTTTGAGACATTTCCCAGTACTAATATTCCATAACTTTACCGTATGGTCTTCACTGCTACTTGCTAGCATCTGTCCATCTTGACTAACAGCAATTGACCGTATTCCATCACGATGTCCTTGGAACGTTTTAAGGCATTCACCCGTGTTGATATTCCATAACTTCACTGTATGGTCATCACTACCACTTACTAACATCTGTCCATCTGAGCTAAAAGCAACCGAGTGTACCCAACTTGTGTGTCCCTGCAAGGTTTTGAGACATTTCCCAGTACTAATATTCCATAACTTCACCATCTGGTCATCACTGCCACTCGCTAGCGTAGTACCATCTGGACTAAAGGCAACTGACCAAACCTCTTGCTCATGTCCTTGGAAAGTTTGCAGGCATTGACCTGTATCAATATTCCACAACTTCAAAGTGTAATCACCACTGCTGCTGGCAAGAGTTTTACCATCTGGACTAAAGGCAAGTGATATAACCCAGCTACTATGTCCTTTACAGATGAGGACTTGTATGCCATCTGCAAGCTGCCGCAAGTGAATCTCACCATTAGTATCACCTATAGCTAAAAGTTTGCCATTAGGACTAAAGGCTACTGACAGCACACCGCCAAAGGTTTCAGCAAAAATAGACTTATTAAAATTGGCGTTTTGGAAATTTACATCGTGCAATTTAAAAGACCGCAGGTCTGCTTGCCAAATACTCAGAAAAGAAAAATCATAGCCACTGATATCAGTCTCTAAATGACAAAGCAAATTGAGAATATTCCCAGCTGTATAACTTTGTTCTAGCGGTGATGTCTCTCGTAGGCTTGCTAGAATTTGGGTTAGCTGATTTTCAAGGTTTTTTTTGCTTCTCAAAACAGCGAATAATCCATCTATAACTGGCTCAATGATGAGCCGAATTTGAGTCTCTCTAACATAGTCTTTCGCCGTTGCCTTCATCAAAGCATGACACCTAAACAAATCAATATTTTGAGTAACAATTTCCTCACAAACTTGCTCTATCAATTGCTGAGTCACATACTCCATGACTACAGGTTGTAGCGTGAAGAGTGCTGTGCTTTTTTCAACCAAGGAGCGCCGTACCAGAGACTCCAGAGCCTCCAGTAATTTTTCTGCTGGTATTGGTGATACGATATCTCCTCGTATTTCTGATAGCGAAACTGGCTCACGATTGATTGCTAGCCAGTACATTATATCTTTCTCTAAATTTGCCAAGCGTGAAAACTGCTGGTCTAGCAGATCCCGAATGCTGCCAAAAACAGCCGTGTAATGTTGCAGAAATTGAGCAACATTACCATCAAAAACATCTTGTATCGTTGTCGCTACTATCTTCAAAGCTAGGGCATTGCCTGCATAACGCTCAACTACCGCTGGTAATTCTGACTCTGAGCCAGAAAAACCCTTGGCTTCAAAGATTTTCTGCCCTGCTACTACTTCTAAACCACTGAGTTGTAATGAGCGTACAGCCAGTGCTTCTCCTGTCAATGACGCTACGTCTTTAGGTTTTTCTCGAGAAGTCAGCACTAAAGAGCTTCGATGAATAACTTGCCCTAGCCGTTTTATCAGTAAGCCATAATCCTCATAGCCTTCTCGATAGCATCCAGCATAAGCGCCTGTTTGCAAAATAGTCTCAACATTATCTAAAATGATGAGACAGCGCTGTTGTTGCAAATATTTAATTAGTTGTGATATTCTATCATTTACTTTTGTTGGTAAGTCAGTTTCTAAAATCTCCTCATTAGATAAAAATTGAATTAAGTTAGCTAGGAGGTCAAAAAGTGGGGGAGCATTGTAGAGCGATCGCCAAATAACGTACTCAAAGCATCCTTGAACCTTTTGTGCTAACTTGGCAGCCAGAGAGGTTTTACCGATTCCTCCCATTCCCAACAGCGCCATCACTCGACAGCGTTCTTGGATGAGCCATTGCTCCAAAAGAGCCAGTTCGGCTGTACGTCCATAAAAAAGAGATACATCCACCATCTCTCCCCAATCAACACGTTTGGGGTTTTTCAAGTCTTCCTGCCCCTTTAAATCAGAGTCTGGGCTTATATAATCGTTCTTATCTAATTCTAGATTAAACATCATAAACAAACTAACAAGCGTCCGTTTGTCAACCCTGGCTTCACGAGTGAGTACCTTCCTAAAAGTGACACTAGTAATCCCAATCTGTTCACTTAATTCTTCTAGAGTACACTTGGAGCCATTGTTTTCTCTAAATTCCCACTCAAGTTTGGCATTTTGAAGCTTTTGCCAGCCTTCACGAGTCAGTATAAGTCCACGATTGCGTTTGAGTTTCTCCGGTTTCATAATTTTTTAGTAAGAATTTTATTTGGAGTAATAAGCTCCTACTGCTTGCGTGTATAGAAGAGGATTGTTAATAATTTAAAATTGTTGCTAAATAAGCTAAATAATTGGTAAAAACCAGCCAAAACAAATATTTTAAAAATACGATTTTGACAACTAAAACCCATTTTCAAAAAAGGTTTTAGCCACTTTTAGCATTATTTGGCGACAATTTTATTATGAGCAAACTAAAAGTTTATTCATTCGATAAATATCAATTAGGTAAGGTTACAGGTATTTACTCTAATGAGAGCAAATCATCAGGTACTATCTCTAACTTTAGACTCATCTTTGTAAGCAGTAGTTTCTATATAATAGTACTTGAAAAGTAATTAAAAGTCAATGACAATGCCCCGAAAAAATGCTGTTAATTTAACAATTCAGTTTCCATTGAACGAGAAAATAATTTTGGAGGAGTATTGTGAAAAAATGCAGCGAACAAAGAGCGATGTAATTCGAGAGATGGTACGCTTACTTAAAAATATTTAGAAGGTAAATAAAGTTGTCCGTAAGTTTGGAAACCCATACCTAAAAGGGAAATTATTGCACATCTAATTTTTCATGGCTAAATCTTCCAGATAAATGATTAAACCCGCAAATGATGCAAGTCAAATACGCTATAGTTTAAAATTTTTTAAACCTACTGTAATTTTTTACAGCAAAACTATTTAGGTTGTGAACAAAATAGTTGATAAATCTTATGCCCAGATACTCTGGGTGCAGAAACTAAGTATAAGAATATAGTTTGTTCATATTTTATTTATAATTTATATATAAGTAAGTAGATATAATTAAACATAAAATACCAACCAGTGAAATCAGCTTTATGAGCAGTTTTTACCTCCAACTTAGCTGCCTTCTACTTAAATGCAACGACTAAAATTAAAACTCCCCTGATTAAAAGTCGCCTCTTCTCTCTAGGCTGAAAACAAAATAGAAGCAAAGTAAAACTAGGGAGATTGATTCTCAATTGCTCCTAGAACTTTTAAAGAAGCAATAGTTGCTTGAGTTAAACCTGTAACGCCAGTAATATTCATTCCCTCGTAAGGTCTTTCGTTTCTTAAAGTTTTTAGGCACTCACCTGTCAAAACATCCCATAATTTAACAGTTTCATCTTCGCTACCACTTACCAGGGTTTGACTATCTGGACTAAAGGCAACTGACCTGATCCAGTGGGTATGACCACGTAAAGTTTTAATACATTGACCGGATTGGATATCCCACAACCTGATTGTTTGATCTACGCTACTGCTAGCCAAGAGTTTACCTTCAGGACTAAAAGCAACAGACAATACCCAACTTGTGTGTCCTGACATAGTTTTGAGACATTCACCTGTGCTAACATCCCAGAGCTTCACTGTTTTATCTTTACTGCTACTGGCCAGAATATTACCTTCAGGACTAAAAGCCACAGATAATACCCAACTTGTATGCCCTAACATAGTTTTGAGACATTCACCTGTGCTAATATTCCAAAGCTTAACTGTTTGGTCATCACTGCCACTGGCCAGAATATTACCTTCAGGACTGAAAGCAACAGACCATACTCCATGACTATGTTCCAAGATATTCAAGACTTTACCAGTGTTGACATCCCATAGCCTCACAGTTTTGTCATCACTGCCACTGGCCAGAATCCTACCTCCAGGAGCAAAGGCAACTGATTTTACCCAGCCGGTATGTCCCTGTAAGATGTTGCAGCATTGGCAGGTGCTGCTATCCCACAGCCTTACGAGTTGATCATAACTGCCACTTGCCAAGACATTACTTTGAGGACTGAAGGCAACGGTTCGGACTCGATTAGAGTGTCCCCGCAAAGTTTTGTAGCACTTTCCATCCGCAACATCCCACAGCTTTATAGTTTGGTCATCACTACTGCTAATTATGGTCTGACCACTAGGAGCAAAAGCAACAGACCACACCCCATTATTGTATCCTTGCAAGATTCTTAAGGCTTGACCAGTGCAAACATCCCAAAACCTTACAGTTTGGTCATCACCACCACTAACTAAGGTTTGACCATCCGGACTGAAAACAACAGACCAGACCAAACTTGTGTGTCCCTGCAAAGTTTTGACACATTCTCCTGTACTAATATCCCAAAGCTTTACAGTTTGGTCATCACTGCCACTAGCCACGATATTACCTCTAGGAGCAAAGGCGACAGACCTAATTCTATCGCTATGTCCCTGGCAAGTTCTGAAGCACTTACCATCCGATATCTTCCACAGTTTCACAGTGTGGTCATCACCACCACTAACCAAGGTTTGACTATCCGGACTAAAAGCAATTGACCAAACCGAACTGGTATGTCCCTGTAAAGTTTTGACGCATTCTCCTGTAAGAAAATTCCATAACTTCACAGTTTTATCACTACTAGCACTGGCTAAAAT
Source organism: Nostoc mirabile CHAB5784 (assembly GCF_020829645.1). Taxonomy (GTDB): domain Bacteria; phylum Cyanobacteriota; class Cyanobacteriia; order Cyanobacteriales; family Nostocaceae; genus Nostoc; species Nostoc mirabile. The sequence continues at coordinate 6,276 of NZ_JAIVFS010000183.1, forward strand.
ATTACCTTTGATATTAAAAACAACTGATAATACTGAACCAGTATGTTCCCGTAAAACTTTGTAGCATTGGCCGGTGGTGACACTCCACAAACGTACTGTCTGATCATCGCTGCCAGAAGCTAGAATTTTACCTTGAGGACTAAAGGCAACAGTTCGTACCCGCTCAGGATGTCCCGTTAAAGTTTTCAGGCATTCACCTGTGTTAACATCCCACAATTTTACATTCTGGTCAGTACCCCCACTGCAAAGAGTGCTACCATTCGGACTGAAGGCGATCGCTCCAACCCAATCAATATGTCCTAAACAGGTCAAAAGTTGTTCGCTTTCAGCAAAGTCTCGCCACAAGCAAATCTTGCCATTTGCGTCACTCGTTGCTAAAATTTCCCCGTTAGGGCTGAATGTTACCGCGGAAATTCTATTGAAGTTTTTAGTAAAAACTGATTTGGCTAGATTAGCATTTTGGAAACTCACTTGAGGTAAATTTACACTTTGCATATCTACTTGCCAAATGCTTAGATTAGAAAAATCATAACCTCTTAAATCGATCTTTAGCTGACGAAGCAAGTTGAGAATATTTCCACTTGTATATCCAAGTTCTAGTAGAGATCCCCCTTGCAACTTTACTAGAATTTCATTTAAATGATTTTCTAACCTGCTTGTGGTTTTAAAAATAGTGAGAAGTTCATCTAAAACTGGCTTGACAATTAAACGTATTTGAGTTTCTCTAGTGTAGTCTTTGGACTGAGCTTTACTCAAAGCATAATACTTAAAAAGTACAAATTCTTGACTTGCAATCTCTTGAGAAGTTTGCTTAATTAATTTGCTAGTCACATACTCCATTAGTACAGGATGTAATGTGAAGAAGAAGCCACTTCTTTCACTTAGCGTTGACTGAAACTTGTCGATCAGATTTCGCCTTACTAAAGACTCTAGAGTTTCTAATAATTTGTTTGATGTTACTAGTGACATAAAATCATCTTGCAATTCGTAGAGTGTAATTGGCTCACAATTAATTGCCAGCCAGTACATTACCACATGCTCTAAATTAGATAAGCGCTCAAACTGCTGCTCTAAAACAGCGTAGATATCACCAAAAACTCCGGTTTTTTGGGTTAAAAACTCAGAAATATTCCCATTTAAAACATCTTGAATAGTCGTTGCAACTATCTTCAAAGCCAATGGATTCCCAGAATAACGCTCAATCAGTACTTTCTCATCGGACTCTTCTCCAGACAGACCTTTCAGGTGAAAAATTTTTTTTCCTTCTTCCTCTTTCAGACCCCTCAGTTGTAATGAACGAACAGGCAATGCTTGTCCTTCTTCTAACGCCACGTCTTTGGGTTTTTCGCGAGAAGTCAGCAATAAACAGCTATTATGGGGAACTTGTCCTAACCGTCTGATGAGAAAGTTATAATCCTCATAGCCTTCTCGATAGCATCCAGCATAAGCGCCTGTTTGTAAAATGGTTTCAGCATTATCAAGGATGATGAGACAATGGTGTTGTTGCAAATATTCAATCAGTCGTGAGATTCTGCCGTTTACACTTTTTGGTAAGTCAGTTTCTAAAACTTGCTCTTTAGATAGAAATTGAATTAAATTAGCTAGGAGGTCAAAAAGTGGGGGAGCATTATAGAGCGATCGCCAAATAACGTAGTCAAAGCATCCTTGAACTTTTTGTGCTAACTTAGCAGCCAGAGAGGTTTTACCGATTCCTCCCATTCCCAACAGCGCCACCACTCGACAGCGTTCTTGGATGAGCCATTGCTCCAAAAGAGCTAGTTCGGCTGTGCGTCCATAGAAAAGAGATACATCAATTGTCTCTCCCCAATCAACGCGCTTCGGAAATTTCAAGTCTTGAAGTATTGCTAAATCAAGATTTAACTTGGAATAGTCCTGGGGATTTAGCTCTAAGTTAAATGCCATGAATAAATAAACAAGCGTTCGTTTATCAACTCCTTCTTGGTTAGCAAGTATCTTGGCGAGTGTATTTGAAGTTAATCCAGCGCGTTCACTTATTTCTTCCAGGCTATACTTAGAGCCAGATTTCTCTCGAAGTTCCGCTTCAAGTTTCGCCCTCTGAAACTTTTGCCAGCCTTCACGAGTCAGTAGAACGCCACGATTACGTTTTGGCTTGTTCTGATTCATAAATTATCAGTACCTATTTTTTTAAGGCAAAAGTCCATAACTCCACTTTCAAGGTAGTGTTCTCCACGATCATTAATTTGGCTCAAAGGCCAGTTAGAGATGGAATCAGCGCTAACAAACAACATCTAAAAAGTAGGATCTGATGACGTGATCGCCTCCGACGTGTCTCTTTGGAATTCAGCACCCGCCAAAGGCAAGCTCATACACTACTCACTGGGGAGCGAGTAAAGAATGCCTTCTGAAGATTTCTCAGAGTTTAATTTAATGATTTATGCAAGTTTGAAAATAACTTTTATTACTGAATTTGTATCGAAAGCAAGTTTGATTCAGTTAAATGCAACATTTAAAACCTACCATTTAGGTTAGATTACAACATCTACCAAAGGGTAGATCGTATAATGCTCTTTTATGTTTTCCCAATATATTGGGAATTTTTACCCAAATTGGGAAATAGTAATTTTGAGGAGCAATCAAAAATATTTTCTCAAGTGCTAGGATTATTCAACAAATATCAAACTGTTGTATTAGGAAACAGAGAATTTTGCTCTGTAAGATTGGCTAACTGGCTCAGGGAGCAAGAAGTACAGTTTTGTTTGAGATTAAAAAAGTTTCATGTCGCCCCCTCAGTGTTAGAGATGAATATTTAGATACATTCGCCATGTCCTCTAACTGGGAAATACGGGTGTAGATAGGAAGTCAATATTTTTTTGGTTTCGATAAGAACTTGATCTTGAAAATTACGATCACGTGTGAGTGAGAGAATTTCTAGAGCACTTGCGACCTCAACAACTATCATCGCAAGCAAATCTC
>NZ_JAIVFS010000184.1 GCF_020829645.1 Nostoc mirabile CHAB5784
GATTGAGCGATGCTGGTCTTGGCTCAAAAGTCGCATTCGCAAGCAACTTGACCAATATGAGTGTCTACGGGATGCAATGGAGTATATCTTACATCTAGCGTCCTAACCGATGTGGCGGTTGCTATAATATCAGCTTCTGACTAAATTAAAGAAAACAAAGAAAGCTCAAAATAAAGCCGTCCTGTCATTAGTAGGACGGCTTTATTTTATTTATGCCTAGCAAGAAGTTGCAACTCAATTTTAAGCTAGAGCTACTGCTGGTTGCTGCCAGCGTCCCACCGCCTTCCCAATCACTGCTAATTCTTGCATCAAGTTATCGAAACGGTCTGGTGTGAGAGATTGGGGCCCGTCGGATAAGGCTTTGGCAGGGTTGGGGTGAACCTCTATCATCAGGGAATCTGTGCCAGCTGCGATCGCAGCCATTGCCATTGAAGGCACAAACTCAGACCAACCTACGCCGTGGCTGGGGTCAATCATAATTGGCAGGTGAGTCAGCTTTCGCAACACAGGCACTACTGATAAATCCAGCGTATTTCGCGTATACTGACGGTCAAAGGTGCGTATTCCCCGTTCACACAAAATTACATTGGGATTGCCAGATGCCAGAATATACTCGGCAGCCATCAACCAATCTTCAATAGTAGCCGCCATTCCCCGCTTCAACAGAATTGGTTTCGGCTGCGCTCCCACTTTTTTGAGCAAGGAGAAATTCTGCATATTCCTGGCCCCCACCTGGATTACATCAGCAATTTCGGCAATTTTATCCAGGTCAGCAGCATCCATCACTTCTGTAATAATACCTAGTCCGCTGACTTCCCGTGCCCTCGCCAACAAATCCAAAGCACTCTCGCCGTGTCCTTGGAAAGCGTAAGGTGAAGTCCGAGGTTTGTATGCGCCGCCACGCAAAAATGTAGCTCCAGCCGTCTTGACGCGCCGTGCTGTCTCCACAATCATTTCTTCATTTTCTACGGAGCAAGGGCCGGCAACGATTACCAAAGGCTGGTGTTCACCAAATACCACCGCTCCATTAGGAGTATTAACCACCACTTCCGAAGCTTCGCCGTGGCGGTACTGGCGGCTGGCTCGTTTGTAAGGCTGCTCTACCCGCAACACCTGCTCAATCCAAGGGCTAAGTTCCTGAATTTGTAGTGGATCTAAGCTGGCGGTTTCACCTACTAGACCAATAACTACTTTGTGTTGACCAACAATTTTTTCTGGAGTTAGCCCCCAGCTAGTTAGTTCCTCATCAATGCGGTTTATTTCCGCCTCTGGGGAACCACTTTTCATTACTATAATCATGTGAAAGTTCCTGATTATTAATTGAGTAAAATTGTCTGTAAATGGACTAGCTTTATTGTTGCTTATTAGCCTAATTACAAAGAGTTAAAAATAAAATTTATTTACAAAATATAGCGCCCAGTCAGTAATTTTACTGCTAAATAACTAGATATAGGGTATAAAAAGATAACATAACTTTAATTAGCAATGTTGAAGTTATAAAATTTCAACTTCAACATTCACTTCTTCATCTACCCAATACCGCAGTTATCTAATACCTGAGCGCCGATCATTATGAGTTTTTTTGGCGAGTTTCGCGCCAAACTGCCACCATTCGTCCCCAATTGGTGTTGAACTCACCCAAACCCAGCAAACTTCCGACTCTTTCTTCATCCCAAGAGGCAGAAAGAACGCCATAAGTTATCCCTAAAACCCCCAAACCAAATAATCCCATGTTCACCAATAACACGGCGATGGGAGGTAGTTGGATCTTAGAGTAGATAGCAAGCAGATAGCTAACAACTAGGACGCTAATGCCCAAAGCTGTTGGTACACCACAGAACCCAGCTACCCGGCGGATCATCCTCTGGCTGACTACTTGGGGAATAGCCATCTCTTGTTTGGTGTAAGACCGTTTTCTATCAGCCTGTTTGCCAGATTCTTGTGGCTGTGCTGCTGGTTTACTTTGAGTTTTTGCGAGTTTTTGGCGCTTTTTGTTTGGTTCAAAGGGCAAGCGACTACGTTCAGATTCTTCAGCAGACATAAGCGGTAATCCCTATCCACGAATACCGAGACGAGCGATCAAAGCTTGATACTTTTCCCGACTTTCTTGTGATATATAGGCTAGAAGACGCTTGCGCTGACCAATTAGCTTTAACAGTCCCCGCCGGGAAGAATGGTCTTTTTTATTTGCCTGGAGATGTTCGCTGAGGCGGTTAATGCGCTCAGTTAGCATGGCAACTTGGACATCGGCCGACCCAGTGTCGGTTTCGTGAACTTGGTAGTTGGAAATTATTTCTTGTTTCCGCAGTTGCGTCAGAGCCATGATCGATTCAATTTCTAGTTTTTCTAAATGTATGTAGCAGTCTCTCATAATATCACAGCCATCAAGCTGGATGTGGAATCATCTTGGCTCCTATGTCTTGCACTATAGGAGACTAAGTAAATCAGGAGCCAGACTCCAGTATCCTCTTAACATTGGTACAGCGATAGATTTACACGGCTTTCAACTCCATGAAGCCATGCCATTGCTGAAGGGATTAGAGGAAGTTATAACTCAACCTGAAGCAGTACTTCAAGAAATTATTTACTGGACAGAGGGACAACCATTTCTTACCCAAAAACTCTGTCAGTTAATTGTCTATACAGCTTTAAAAACATCTAATAGAAAAATTGGCGTCGCTGATTCCATGTATGAAAATGATTTTGCATAATACCAAAATCCTTGTAGAGACGTAGCACTGCTACGTCTCTACATCCGGATTCATACTTCAATTCAGCAACGCCGAAAAATAATTATGGTTTGTATTGGGGCTAAAGCGCAAACAACGAACAATCCTTACCTATTAATCATTTCTTCACAGACTACAACTGCTAAACAAATATCTTGGCTGTATAGCTTGGCAAATCAGTAACTAAACCATCTTCTCTAGCTTCAACTTCACGATTATCGAAGCAATCTTGCCAACACTCAACAGTTGGGAAGTTTGGAATTTGATATCTAGTTAGATTCTGGTCGGAGAAATTTACCACGACAACCACACGAGAATTCTGCTCATTCCATCGGGTATAAGCCAGCAGTTTATCATCGGGATTTTCGTGGAAAAACTCGATATTGTCACTTTGCAAGGCTAGATTTTGCTTGCGTAGAGCAATGAGTTTTTGATAATACTCAAATAAATTATGATTCTGGTCGCCTGACAACAAAGACCAATTGATTTTCTGTGGCTTAGTTACATCTTCGCTTTTTTGCTGATATTCGCCAAACTCTTCTCCCATCCACAGCATTGGTATACCCAGCGCTGTCATTAAGAGAACGGCTGCTAACTTCGCTCGCTTAAATGCCTCCGTGTCAAAGATACCGCGATCGCCTAATTCTCGCAATAGACGTTCGCGATCGTGGGTTGCCAAATAATTTATCACATTGGTAGCAGTTGCATAACCCTGCCGCTTGGGATCTAAAATTTGTTTTAGTTGTTCTAATTCAAATGTTTCTCCACAAATATATGGAACTATAAAGTATCGAAAACTTTCATGCCAGCAAGCATCTAATGGCCCATCTGGACTGACTACAGTGTTTGTATCGGGAATATGTTCAGCAATATTGTAAAACTGCTTGGATGCAGCATGGTTTTTTCCTTGCTTCGCTAGCCAGTCTAAAAATTCAAAGTTAGCCAATTGGCGCACTGCATCAAAGCGAATTCCATCAATGTGATACTCCTGAATCCAAAATTGCACTACATCCCCGACGTATTTCCATGCAGGTTTAACATCTAATTTTTCATCATAATTATCATAGTTAAACTCTGGCCCCCAGTAATTATCTGGATCTTCGGGATAATGCATGTGTTCGTAATACCAGTAATTTCGGTCAATTAGCATTAACGGGCATTCTTCATCTGTGTGGTTATAAATTCCATCCATAAAAACGCGAATGCCTCTAGCATGACACTGATCTATTAATCGCTTTAAATCTTCTGTTGAACCGTAACTAGATTCTGTAGCAAAGAAGTGGCGCACTTTATAGCCCCAGTTATAGTTACCAGGGTACTCATTAACTGGCATTAATTCAATTGCATTAACTCCCAATTCAACCAGATAATCTAACTTGGCAATTATCCCTAAATATGTGCCTCGTTTATCAAACCCAACTTCATCACCAGAAAAATCTGCAACGTGCATTTCATATATGACTAATTCACGATTCTCAGGCAATGGTTTTTCGTCGTGTTGCCAAACGTAAGTATCAATAATTCGTTGCCCATCTTTAATCCGCACTATGCTGTACTTTTCTGTTTCATTCACATCTGTTGCTTTAGGGTCAATAACGTCTACCCATTCATCAAGTGCAAAATTCGGGCTTTTGCTTTGAACGCGAAATTTATATTGATAAATTCCATCTTCCAGTTTTACTTGAGCGCGGAAATAACCATCTTCACTTTTTACCATTGGGATTTCTTTCCACTCAGAAAAAGACCCAATTAAAGCTGCTCCTTCATTACGAGGAGCAAACAACGTAAATTCAATTAAACTTCCCATTTTCTATATCTTCCTGTGGTAATCCGTGTCAGCACGTATGAAAATACAAAAATTAAGTAAGTGGGCAAGAATAAATCAAACTATTAGGACTTACGCACGGGTAACGGAAAACGAACCACAGAGGGCGCAGAGAAGCCAGTGCGCCCTTGCGGTTCCCCGACTTGAAGCAACTGGCGCGTCACGGAGGAATGATAGTTTGAGAGGGTTTTTGCGTAAGTCCTAACTATGTTACGCAATGTAAAAGTAACTAGATTGTCTCCTAGTAAGAGTTTCAGCCATTACTACAAACCTTGAATTCTTCATAACCACTTACTTACACCAAGCATAGGGTTAGCACCTGCTCAGTAAATAGACCTTTCTTAGACCTTTTGAGAGGTTACTTGCTTGCGAATGGCTATACATCTATCTTTAGTTAGTTTTGCTTAAAAATAAATATCATGTTTTTAAATTTACAAATAAAGGCAGAGGGCAGAAGGAAAGAAGTATTAATAAAAACTTTAGTTCGGGGTCTAGAGCCACGTTTAAAAAAGAATTGTATCAAGCGGAAAGTGCCGCGAGATATAAAGCGTCTAAGATCAATCCCAGGTTTTTAAACGTGGGTTCCGTTCTGCCTTCTGAATTGGTTTTGAGTTTTTTATAAGACAGAAGACTTATTCTCTGTTGCTTCAATAAACGCCTCAAACTGACCATTAGGTGTCCATTGAATAGCCCCATCTCGTCCTGTAAAAAATAATTTTGTTTGGCTTTGGTTGAGTTCCGATAACGCTTTTAGATCCAAGTTGGCAGAAGAAGCGATCGCTACTTGTGGTTGCAGAGCAATCACTAAATCTTTTAATGACTGAGGGGCACACCATAACACTTGTGGACGAGGTAAACTCCCACTCTTAACTAGTTGCTGTACCTCTTTAGATTTGATATTACCTACTAATAACCAATTCTGATCTAAAATTTGCAATTGTAAAATAGGTAATTGATCGTTGATTAATTGCACCACTATTGAACCCGTTTTCACAGCTTGACCAACTGCTAACGGTTGGTAAGATCCTTGATGCTTTTGTAGTTCTTGTTGAATTGCCTGAGTTGCAATTGAATTTTCTGGCTTGGGGGAATATTCATAAAAATTTTTGATTGGTAAACGTTGCAGTAATTCCAACCAAGCATTACTTTCATTGCCTTGGAAATCAGTTGCGATCGCCCAATTGATTTGATTTACACCTTGCTGCTGTAAAAACGGTAGAATTGTGAAACGTCCTGTCCCTTCATCGCCACTATTAATTACAGTTACTGTCCCTCTATCTTGGACAACTATAATTGGTTCCGTACCAGATTCTAATACTGTTATTCTAAATAATGTATTTGTGGAATGCCAAAGGGGAATGAATACTAAACCAATCGCAATCACATTAGCAAACCACCACCGCCTCTGCCACCAAGGGACTAACCAAACCAATATAATCAGTACATAAATCGTCAGAAGCTGCCAAGTAGATATGCTGCCTACAGCAACAGAATTTCCTGGCAGCTTGCTAAAAAATTCCACTAGTTTAATTAGCCAATCAGTAGGGTAATGCAACACCGCAGCTAAAAAGCTTCCTGCCTGAGTCCAAATTAAACCCACTAAGGCACTGATGATTCCACCTATACTAATGATCGAAATTAATGGAGTACTAATAACATTCAGCAACAAACTATAAGATGGTACAACCCCAAAGACAAAAAGTTGCACAGGTAAAGTCCAAATAGTGGCAGCTAGGGGAACGGCAATCAAAGCAGCGATCGCAGGCGGTAGCCATCCTAGTCGATTGACTAATGCGGGTACTGTTACAACTAATCCCAATGTTGCTAAAAAACTCAATTGAAAGCCTAAATCCCAAATCCATAGAGGATTAAACACTAACAATAGAGTTGCTGCTAATAGTAATGAGCCGAACTGTTTTACTTTTCTTTTTAATAGCAAACCAACTAATGCCGCAAAACCCATAATTACGGCTCTGAGAACCGCAGGTTGAAAACCTGTTAAACTCAGAAAAATGATTAAAGCCAAAAAGCCAAGGGTAAATTGCGTTCCTTTTCTTGCCCGCCTCGTTAATTGTAAGATCACACTTAAAATCAAAGAAGTTTGGAACCCGGAAGCTGCTAAAGCATGAGCTAATCCAGCTTGTACAAATAAGTCGCGGATATCGTAGGGTAAATCAACAGCTTTGCTTCCCAACACCATTGCACTGACAAGAGGCCCTTCAGGGATACCCAACCAACGAACTTGCGATCGCACAATTCGCTCCCGAATTTGCCACCATCCCCATTTACGTTCCTGCTCTAAAACATTTATTTGTCGCCCAATCAAACCAGCAAAGGTTCCTTCCTGCTTGAGAAACTTCTGAAAATCGAAACTACCAGGATTTGAAGCCGCCTTTGGTTTGTACAAAATCCCAGTCACAGCAATTTGTTGACTAGGGTATAACCCAGTCGCCTGAAGTATAGGCACCGTCACATACAATTTACCTGTAACCCCTTTTGGCACACCTGCTGAACCTTTGTCATTTTTGACTTCATCTAACTGAGTCGCTTCCAGCCAAAATTGTCCACGCTGACTGCGAGTCAAGCGGGGATTACTCGCCACTTCGCCACGAACAATTACAAGTTGTTCTTGATTACTGCTATTTCCAGGCGGAACGAACTGACTAATATCTTTTGCACCTGGTTGCGGCACTCGCCATTGAAAATATAGAGTTGCCAATAATCCTACCAAGCCAGCAGCTATCCATATTCGAGGATGGGGAGTAGTTTGCCAAGTGTTAGGCACTGCCTTATTTTTGCTTCCAGCATTTTCTGTTTTCTGAGCAAGTTGCCGTGAAGTAGTGCGTCTTCTAAAAAGAATTGCTCCCACTATCCCCAGAACCAAAATCCACACACCACCCCCAGGAACTGCTGTAAACAGCAACCCAAAAATGTAGCCAAGACAAATAATTACACCACTGGTTTGAATCATAAGATTTTTTGTAAAAACACCTGACAACCCGAATTTGCAGCTGACTTAAAAATAGCTAGGGCAGCAATAGAGAAAAATCGGCATTGCTGAATTTGGCTATGAAATCAAAAATAAAATATTCCAAACTCTTATTATCTGCGCTTGGAGCGCCTATGCGTGAGTTTTTCATCTCTTTAATCAGCAACAGCGAAAAATTTTTATCCTTGTGGTGAAATATAGTCCATCAAGTTTATACAAAAAAAGCCCGCACAGGCGGGCCTTATCCTTGTAGCTTTAATGTTCTAGACTCAATATTTAACCGTATTTTTGTCTTTTAGCAAAAGCCGCATCATAAAGATATACCTAGCTTAAACCTCAGCACAGCATGGATAAACAGAAAACAAAGTTGTAGCGAATTAAATTTGGTAAGACTCTGCGTTTAAAAACGTTACGATTTTACACAAAGCTGTACTTAGGACAAAATTTTGCAAGTTCGTAGCGAAGTCTCTAAAAAAACTCTGCGTACCTCTGCGCTTTCCTCAGCATTCCTCTGCGTTTAAAAACCTCACGATTTTACACAAAGCTGTACTTACTTCGAGTAGCCGCACCCTTTAGGATATTGGGTTTCCTGTTGAACTGACAGTATCTTTAAGCAACGGAAAACCCAACTTCTCTCTTTGCTCAACATATAAATGAGCTACCTTCCTAGCCAAATGCCGAATCCTGGCAATATAGCGAGTTCTCTCCGTCACCGAAATTACACCTCTAGCATCCAGCAGATTGAACGTGTGCGAACACTTCATTACATAATCTAAGCTAGGCAAGACCAATCCTCGCTCCGTCAATTGGGTAGCCTCCTGCTCATATAAATTAAATAGTGTCAGTAGCAACTCAGGATTTGAAGCTTCAAAGTTGTATGTACACTGCTCAATCTCACTTTGTAGGAAAACATCTCCATAAGTAATGTTGTCTGTCCACTGGATCTTTGTAAATGCTTCTACTTGCTGGAGATACATTGTCAGCCGCTCTAATCCGTATGTAATCTCAATCGATACCGGACGGCAGTCTATTCCTCCACACTGTTGGAAGTAGGTAAATTGAGTAACTTCCATGCCATCTAACCATACTTCCCAGCCAGTGCCCCAAGCTCCCACCGTCGCATCTTCCCAGTTATCCTCTACAAATCGAATATCGTGGTCTTCAGGACGAATACCTAAAGCCCTCAAGGAATCAAGATATATTTCTTGAATATTATCTGGCGATGGCTTAATCAGAACTTGATACTGATAATAGTGCTGGAAGCGGTTGGGATTTTCGCCATAGCGTCCATCTGTAGGGCGACGACAAGGTTCAACGTAGGCAACAGCCCACGGTTCCGGCCCCAATGCTCTTAAAAATGTCTGGGGATTTTTAGTACCTGCCCCCTTCTCAATATCGTAGGGCTGGGCTATGAGACAACCGCGATCGCCCCAGAACTGATGCAATAAAGCTATAACCGACTGAAAATTCACGCTTCCCCCTTCTTTGGTCAGCACAGTGCATAAACCATTGTTGCCTAGAACCAGGCACTGTGGGGAGTTTCATAGGGAATCAAAAGCCGTCCCAAAAATATTATTGGAAAAATAGTTGACACAATGAGGGAGGTTCGTTATATTGAATAAGTGCCTGAAGCGGAAAGCGAAATCGCGACGCCAAAAGGAACACC
>NZ_JAIVFS010000185.1 GCF_020829645.1 Nostoc mirabile CHAB5784
CTCCAGTAGCGGTAATATCACTTGTGCTATTAGATGCCACATCTCGGAATTGTGTACCAAAGATGCCAGAGGCATTGATTTGCACTCTTCCACCACGAAAGTTATCCGAATTGGCACTGATGTCGCTATTTCCGAAAGCAATAAGAAAATCGGTGTCAATGTTGATGTTGCCGCCAATAACGTTTTCTCCTGTGGCGTTAGTTATGATGTTGCTATTGCGGCTCATGATTAAACTTTCTGAGTTAATGTTAATTGTCGCTTGCTCCCTAGTTGGGACAACTTTATTACTGCGTGTGTTGGCGGTGAGCAAAGCGTTATTGTTTAAGCGGATAGAGCGAGCAGTTAATGTCATACTCCCTGCGGTTCCTGTTCCGAAACTGTTCACAGCTAACGCTGCCCCATCTTGCACGAGCAAGGAATTAGTTTTAATCGTCAAATCCCCTGCATCTCCTGTAGAGTTTGGCTGTGCGGAAGCAGCCAAGACACTGGGAAACTGACCATCTGCTGATCCACCAATGAGTTGAATATCTTGGGCATCAACGCTCAAATTTCCTCCCTTGCCCTCACTAAAGGTAGAAGCATTCACCACTGCCCCATCTTGCACGAGCAAGGAATTAGTTTTAATCGTCAAATCCCCTGCATCTCCTGTTGAGTTTGGCTGTGCGGAAGCACTCAAGGCACTGGCAGACTGACCATCTGCTGATTCACCAATGAGTTGAATATCTTGGGCATCAACGTTTAAATTTCCTCCCTCGCCTTTACTAAAGGTACTAGCACTAATCTGTGCCCCATCTTGCACGAGCAAGGAATTAGTTTTAATCGTCAAATCCCCTGCATCCCCTGTTGAGTTTCGCTGTGCGGAAGCACCCAAGCGACTGCGAAACTGACCATCTGCTGATTCACCAATGAGTTGAATATCTTGAGCATCAACGCTCAAGTTTCCTCCCTTGCCCTCACTAAAGGTATCAGCACTAATCTGTGCCCCATTTTGCACGAGCAAGGAATTAGTTTTAATCCTCAAATTCCCTGCATCCCCTTTTGAGTTTGGATTTGCGGAAGCAAATAAGCCACTGCGAGCACTGCGAGGTTGACCATCTGCTGATCCACCAATTAGTTGAATATCTTGAGCATCAACGCTCAAATTTCCTCCCTTGCCCTTACTAAAGGTAGAAGCATTCACTTGTGCCCCATCTTGCACGAGCAAGGAATTAGTTTTAATCGTCAAATTCCCTGCATCCCCTTTTGAGTTTCGATTTGCGGAAGCACTCAAGGCACTGGCAGACTGACCATCTGCTGATCCACCAATGAGTTGAATATCTTGGGCATCAACGTTTAAATTTCCTCCCTTGCCCTCACTAAAGGTAGAAGCATTCACCACTGCCCCATCTTGCACGAGCAAGGAATTAGTTTTAATCGTCAAATCCCCTGCATCCCCTGTTGAGTTTGGCTGTGCGGAAGCACTCAAGGCACTGGCAGACTGACCATCTGCTGATTCACCAATGAGTTGAATATCTTGGGCATCAACGTTTAAATTTCCTCCCTCGCCTTTACTAAAGGTACTAGCACTAATCTGTGCCCCATCTTGCACGAGCAAGGAATTAGTTTTAATCGTCAAATCCCCTGCATCCCCTGTTGAGTTTCGCTGTGCGGAAGCACCCAAGCGACTGCGAAACTGACCATCTGCTGATTCACCAATGAGTTGAATATCTTGGGCATCAACGCTCAAATTTCCTCCCTTGCCCTCACTAAAGGTATCAGCACTAATCTGTGCCCCATCTTGCACGAGCAAGGAATTAGTTTTAATTGTCAAATCCCCTGCATCCCCTGTTGAGTTTCGCTGTACGGAAGCAAATAAGCCACTGCGAAACTGACCATCTGCTGATCCACCAATGAGTTGAATATCTTGAGCATCAACGCTCAAATTTCCTCCCTTGCCCTCACTAAAGGTATCAGCACTAATCTGTGCCCCATCTTGCACGAGCAAGGAATTAGTTTTAATTGTCAAATCCCCTGCATCCCCTGTTGAGTTTCGCTGTGCAGAAGCACCCAAGCGACTGCGAAACTGACCATCTGCTGATTCACCAATGAGTTGAATATCTTGGGCATCAACGCTCAAATTTCCTCCCTTGCCCTCACTAAAGGTATCAGCACTAATCTGTGCCCCATCTTGCACGAGCAAGGAATTAGTTTTAATCGTCAAATCCCCTGCATCCCCTGTTGAGTTTGGCTGTGCGGAAGCACTCAAGGCACTGGCAGACTGACCATCTGCTGATTCACCAATGAGTTGAATATCTTGAGCATCAACGCTCAAATTTCCTCCCTTGCCCTCACTAAAGGTAGAAGCATTCACCACTGCCCCATCTTGCACGAGCAAGGAATTAGTTTTAATCGTCAAATCCCCTGCATCTCCTGTTGAGTTTGGCTGTGCGGAAGCACTCAAGGCACTGGCAGACTGACCATCTGCTGATTCACCAATGAGTTGAATATCTTGAGCATCAACGCTCAAATTTCCTCCCTTGCCCTCACTAAAGGTATCAGCACCAATCTGTGCCCCATCTTGCACGAGCAAGGAATTAGTTTTAATCGTTAAATCCCCTGCATCCCCTGTTGAGTTTCGCTGTGCGGAAGCACCCAAGCGACTGCGAAACTGACCATCTGCTGATTCACCAATGAGTTGAATATTTTGAGCATCAACGCTCAAATTTCCTCCCTTGCCCTCACTAAAGGTATCAGCACCCACCTGTGCCCCATTTTGCACGAGCAAGGAATTAGTTTTAATCGTCAAATCCCCTGCATCCCCTGTTGAGTTTGGATTTGCGGAAGCACTTAATGCACTGGGAAACCTACCATCAGCACTTCTCCCAATAATTTGTACATCTTGGGCATCAACATTTAAATTTCCTCCTTTGCCTCCACCAAATGTACTAGCATCTACAAAAGCTCCACTCTCAATTCGTAAGGTTCCAGTGCTGATATTGATATCCCCTCCCTGTCCAGATGCTTCTGTTAGCACCTGATTAGCAATGGAGCTATTATTGTCAAGATTAATTACTCCAGTTGCATTAACTTCAATATTTCCTGCCTTACTATTCTCAGAAGCCAGCGCACCATCTATTCCTGCAAACAGTTCACTCCCTCCTGTAATCTCTAAATTCTGGGCATGAACTGCGATACTTCCACCATTACCAGCAGTAACTCTTATTCTTGCACCATTGCGGAGGGAAACATCACTTCTTTCTACACTATCGGGAAAACTCAAGCTCAGATTACTACCATCCCCATTCAACCCAACTGTTCCCGTACCTGCTAACCCACCTAATTCAACTTGTCCACCGAAAGCAAACAATCCTCCACCATCCATATTGATATCACCGCCAACTAACAGCAAACTCTTGCCATCTGCTACGCGAAAACCAACTGAGTTATTTTGGATAGATGCGGTTTTGATTTGATTAAATAGTAAGGCGGAAGGATTGACCGTTAACAGTGATGAAGAACTTTCTGGATTTTCAGCATTGAAAAAACTTTGATTGCCAAAGCCAATCGCCGATGCTGTAGTCGCTACAAAAGAACCACCAATATCCAGCCTCGCCCCTTGACCAAAAATAATGCCATTCGGATTTATTAGAAACAGGTTAGCCGTGCCGTTAGCGCGAATTATCCCATCAATTTCAGAGACTGACCTACCCGTTACCCGGCTGATGATATTTTGAACATTTACAGCATTATTAAAAGAAGCAACACCACCAGTAGGAACAGAAAATTCGCCAAAGCTGTGAAACAAATTACTTCCTGCTTGTGTTCCTCCAGTAATATTGAGGGTGCTGCCATCGGGTGTAACGATGGAATTATTAGGCAGAGTGCCATCAGGGGTAATCTGAGCAGAAGCACAATTTGCCCCGAAAGCGATCGCACTTCCGATCGCCATTCCCAAAAAACAAGGAGTAGTCATGCCAAACATCGCATCCTCCTAAGCTTTGTAAAAGATATACTCATTTTTCAGTAAACCACGAGTAAGGGAAATCAAGTTAACACCTGCATATTTCTCAATTTTACAAGTACAGGTTTTATGCAAAACCTGCTAATTACTTACAAGAGTTTCTAAGTTAGGTGTATTTTTTGCTCTTTAAGATAGAGGTGTAGATTTTTGTAATTTTAGTAAATCGCAAAGTTTTTTTAAAAGAGCGATCGGCAATGCCTAATAACTTTAGATACAACCGTTTTTATTCCTACAATAAAACAGTTACGCCCACTAATCGCTAAAAGGCAAATTCACAAATTTTAACTCTTAAACTCTACATTCTTTATTGTTAAATAATTACAACCAATTACCCAGAAGAACATAAGGTGCCCAAAAATATGGGCGATTTTCTTTCGCTAGAATTGCAAGTTGAGCGCGTTGCAGAGCTTGAGCTTTAGTGACTCCAGCATCCAATTGCCGATATAATTCACCCATAAATTCACTAGTAGACTCATCATCTATTGTCCACAAAGTAGCTAATGTACTACGTGCGCCTGCTCGTACCGCAACTCCAGCTAGTCCTAAAGCAGCTCGTTTATCTCCTGTGGCGGTTTTACAAGCACTGAGGACAAGTAATTCAATTGTTTCGGGTCGGCTTTCACCTCTAGCCCGTAATAAACTATCTAGCTCCCTAACCTTTAGTAAGCTATCCCAGGTAAGAATATAGGTTTGTTCAATATCTGAACTAAATTGCCCGTGAGTAGCTAGATGCACTACTGAGAAAGGGGTAGACTGAATTTGGTTTTGCAGATTAGTTTTCGTGAACTCTTGATTTAAAAGTTGTTTACTTGATTTAACTTCAAATTGAACTTGTTTTAATTCCTGTGTAACATTTGAAAGTTCCGAAAAAGATTTCCCTTCAATCAAGCGTTCTTGCTCAACCCCAGCAATTAAAACCTTTAGCCGCACGTTGTTTAAAGATTTAGGAGCAAGGAGTTGTAGTCCAGGCATCAAAGAAATAGCATACTTTTCTATTAGATATTTCTGCTGTTGTTGATCATAAAGAATCGCCATTGGGATATTCCGCAAAGAACCATCCAGCACAAACACTAGGGAAGTTATACCTTTGTTTGCAAAATCTGATTCAATAGGTTTAATTAACCAGTCATATAACTGTTGTGAGAGCTGCTTAACATCAGGCTCTCGGCTAGCAACAGGTAAATCTTTCTGTAGTTGTTCTACAGCTTTTTCTAATACATCTTTAGGGACTTTAGTTGTTTTACGGTAGATTGTATCTTGTCCTGGTAAGCGAGTAATAATTTCTAGTCGGTTATCTAAAATAATTGGATAGATAACAGCTGTGGATTTTTCCTTTTCAAGTAATTGATCAAGGTCAACTCTTGGTAGCAAACAGGGTGAACGAAAAAAGTTATCTAATTCTGCTAATTGGAGAGATTCAATTACCTGACGAGCTTGAACGAGATTATCTGGCTTTTGAATTGGATTTTCTTGAAGTTGCAACAGTAAATCAACGTACTGTCGATATACAGGTTCTATACTTTCGCGGAAAGAAAATTGTACGTCAGGATTAATTGCAACTAAATCGTTACGAAGGGATTTGAGGGCGTTATAAGCTCGATTATAAGCTTGTGTTGCTGCCGGGATATTGGATTGCTTTTGCAGTATTCGTCCCATCTGCCAATGCCATTGATAAGCAATGTCTTGGGCATCAATGGACTCAGCTTCTACCAAGGCTTGCTGTGTAAGACCTTTGGCATCAGATAACTGTCCAGTTTGTTCGTACAGTTCGCCAAGAATACCAAGGGCATAAGATTCGGTTCGTTGATCTTTTAAGCTCTTAGCCACTTGCACAGCTTGCGCTAGCATTTTAGCAACATCTTTTGGCTGAACTTCATTCTGTATCATTTTGCTCAGACTTTGGGCAAAGTTAATCCGGTAGTTAACAGCCGTGCGACTTGGAGGCAAATTGTCTATCTGAGACTGAATTTGGGGCAATAATGCGTTTGCTGTGCTAAATTCCTCTTGCTCTACCAATAGTCTCAATAAATTCAGTTGAGCTTGCAGGCGCACAGTAGGTGTTGCAGATGCAATTAGAGCCGCTTGTTGATAGTATTGGATTGCTGTTTGAGCATAATCCTTAGCGCTGCTTGAGTTACCCAAACTAAGTTGAGCGGATGTTTGAGCACGGGCTGTATTACCTAAACTAAGTAAAGCATTACTTTGAGCGATCGCACTTCCCACTTTCCCAGCCACAGAATAACTTTCTTCTAGGATTTTGTGGGAATCGCTTAAATAGCCCAAACTTCGCAATACATTCCCTAAACTATATAATCCTCTAGCTTTAACAGGAGAATCTGGTTGTTTTTGCAGATTTTCTCGTAGTGAGGTTAAAGTGTGATCTGCTTGGAGATAATTCCCCAAAGCTTGCATTGCTTGGGCTTGATTAATGTGATTGCGAATTAGCGCTGAGATATCATCTAAATGCTGATAAATTTTAGCTGCTGATTGCCAAGTACTTAGGGCTACTTCAGTTTGTCCTTGTGCTAACTCCAGCCCACCTCGAACATCTAAAGCTTGAGCAAAGACTTGCGTTAGCGCAGCTCCTCCTGCGGAGGCTCGCTCTTGTGAATAATCTGAATCTTCTAGACTTTGTAATAATTTAATAGTTTGTGAGATGACTTCATTCGCTTGCTGCCATTGTCCTAACTGCTGATACACTAAGGAAAGGTTAGTCAAAGCTATAGCTTCATTCAATACATTATTAGTAGCTTTAAATTCGTCTGCTGCTTTTTTTAGAAGTTGTACTGCTTCTGCAAACTCTCCCCCTTCATAAAGTGCTTGGCTTTGCTGCACTAAACTAAAAATTTGGGTTTGGTTAACAGCAGGTTTTATTGCTACAACAGGAAAATATAAAACTTTAGATTTGGCAAAGGCTGCTGTTAAAAAAATAGAAGAATCGAAAATAACAGATGAAAATACACAAAAAAATACAGTCAAAAATGATAATAGCAAGTATTTAAAAAACTTCATATAAATTACAAAATTTATTTTGTATTTGTTCATGATAACTAATTATAAAAACCATGTAGTACTATGTGTGGCTTTGGATGAAGTTGTAGCTACAACATGGCAATAGTTGTTGTAAATTGGATATTTTCCACGCAATGCATTATACCAATTCTCCAAAATGAGGTAACAGATGTAGATCAGGAAAGTCCTGCGGCATCTAAGTTTATTAATTGCGAATTGCGAATTGCGAATTGCGAATTGCGAATTGGTATTAGCTCCTTTGTGTAAGGTTAAAACGGATTATATTGTACAAAAAAATACAGCCCATTCTCTTGCAATGTATTACCTTGAGTATCAACAGAAACTAAAGGAATACCCCACTCAACACCAGCATTAAAGTTATTGCCCTGTAACCAACGCAAACCCAAACCAATAGAAGCTAGAGTGTTAGTGTTAGTATTATTTTCATCTATACTCGACGAATTATTCCAAGCAGTGCCAACGTCAACAAACGGGGTAACTTGCATAACTCCATCCCATTGTGGTACACGTACAATTGGTAGCCGTAACTCAACAGAAGCAAGAGCGCCATTATCTGCTAACAGTAAATCTTGACGATAGCCCCGTACACTACTTATACCACCTAGACCAAATTGTTCTGAAGCTAAAAGCGTTGTAGAAGCTAGTTGTACATCGCCACGAATTAACAACAAAGTATCAGGAGCTAACAGACGTACCCATTGTGCTTGTCCTCGCCAAGCGAAAAAGCGGCTGTCAGGTTCGGTATTGTTGATTGTGGCATTAAATGCACCAGTTCCCAGACTAAATTGAGAACGAGCCGCAATTACTTCTTGGCTATTACGAAGAGTCCATTCTTGAAAAAATCGTAACGCAGAAACACGAGTGTTTCCTTCTGCATCAGCCCCCGGTGAAAGTAGAGAAAGGGGAGCATCCTCCTGTTCAAACACAGAGGAGGAAATATCAGTCTCTCTGCGAGAAGCCGTGACTCCTAGAGCTAATTCTTGATTGGGAGTTTGCACTAGCGGCTGGCGGAATGTGAGTTCGTAATATTGGGAAGCTGATTCAATCTCTAGTGTATTAAAAGGACGTTCAATAATATCGGCTGATGTATTGCCATAGCTGAAGGTGAGAGTGCCATTGCGGGGATTGAGAGGCAAACTGTAGCTGGCATCTATGGTATTACTACCGTCAGTATTACTGTATGCTAACGAGATACTATCTCCAAATCCTAGTAAGTTGGCTTCGTTAACTTGCAGTTGCCGTCGGAAGCTACCAACACTAGGGGAACGACCATTGTCAAATACTGTTTCTACATTAAATGTATCCGCCTCTGTTATTTTGATAGCCAACAAATTAGAGCCAGAACGTGAGCCAGCAGATAATTCAGCAGACAAGTTTTGAATTAAAGGATTGAGTTGCAATAATTGCAGGGATTCTAGTAGGCGTTTTTGATTTAAAGGAGTGGATGCCCCTAAAGCTATACGGCTACGGATATAATTTGGGTTGAGTCGCCTAGTTCCAGTTATCTGGATATCCTCTAATTTACCTTCAATTACTTGGATTTGAACAACGCCATCAGTAAGAGTTTGTTCAGGAATATAAGCTCCAGAAGTAACGTACCCCTCTTGAATATAAAGTTCAGTAATTTTAGAGCGAATTTCTAATAAGTCTGTAAATGTAATTGGTCGATTTGTAAAACACTCGGTTTTCTGCCTCAACCTGTATGTCAGGTTTTTTTGACTGCATTCTAGTATTTGATTAAATTTTTCTTGGCTGAATACTGTACTGCCAATAACTTCAAATTGTTTAACAATAAAGATTTGTGATGTTTCAGGGAGTGGTTCATCTGGTATGGGAACTAGTTGATCAGGTTGAAATAGTTCGGATGGAGGGGGTAGTTGCGGTGGTGGAGAGGGTGTTGTTGGTGTTCTGGGCGAAAGTGGTTGGACATCCTGCGGTGGTGGGAGTTGTGGGAGCGAGGGAAAATTGTTTTGGGGTAGTTGTACGCGATCGACTGTCTGCGCCTTACCGGGTGTAGTTGCCAGGCTACTGAGTAATATAAGCAAGCAGGATGCTGCAAAAGTTGGAGTAATTTTAGCTACCATGACCAAATAATTACTAATTCGTAATTCGTAATTCGTAATTAAGGAGAGTACAACCCCCACCAATTCTTTGATTTGGTGGTCAACAAGAG
>NZ_JAIVFS010000186.1 GCF_020829645.1 Nostoc mirabile CHAB5784
GTATCAAAAGTAGTGGGGGGATAGTTAAAATTAGCTTTGTTAATAATCAATACTTGGCACATGTAACTATTGATTATTAACAAAGTTTTATATTTGATTTGTTCAACAGTTTCGCACCGCGAACTAGTCTAAACTCCAGATGAAAAATACAACACCCCGACCCAATACTTCCCCTTTAACCTTTTCCCAAACCCGATTCCGGATTAAAAATGCAAAACCCGATAAGTATTGCGCCCTAACCAACTTGCCTTAAATAATTTTTCTTATCTACTCCTACACTGGATCTCAAGGAATACTCAGTGCAATTCTAAAGTTTTCATATTTTTTTGATTCTTGCCTGATATAAGAGTAAGGTCTCAATACTTATCGGTTCGGTTCCTTGCTTTCACTATTTTTCCATACCCACCGGGAGATTTTATGAATTCTATGAAGTGGCTACTAGATTATGCTTATGAGTGCCGTGAAATAGTACGCTCATGTAACTTTTTCAAAGTCCTAGAGTCCACCTCTGATCCAATGGATGTAAAGGAGTGGGTACACCAACTCTACTATCAGTCTCGTGATTTTACCTCTGCTTTATCTTTGCGACATGCAATGTGCCAAGAACCTGCATTTCAAAGGATCTTTGCGCGTCATGCCTTAGAAGAAGTGGATCACTGTGAACAACTTCTCAACTGGATGCGTAAGCGTAACTTCTTGGAAGCCAATGCCGAGCCGACTTATGTTCCCCCTACCCTAGAGACCCAGTTGGCTAGCGCTTACTGTTTTCGGTCTATATTGCGTGAGTCCTATGTCCACCAAGTTATTGCTATCAACCTCATTTCTGAAGGAGTTTCTTACGACTTTTTTACAACGGTTGCTCCCAAATTGGAATCTTTAGGGCTACAGCCTGGTCGGTACTGGCATGCCCACGAAGAAATTGACCAAGAGCATTTAGCTATGGGATTTAATCTAATCCCGGTTTGCGAACCAAAATCCTCCGAGGGGCAGGCGTATGCACACATTGTCTGGGAAATGGCTTTCTTGTACAAGCATATGTTTGACTCCTGGACTAGAGTTTCTAGCGATAGGCTTATCCCTGATGCCCCCCCTATTAATTATTCGCCGGAACTCGTTGCAACCTGATAAAAGGCTAGGCAAAAGGAAATAAACCTTGACCCCGCCAAAAGAATTTGGCGGGGTCAAGAGTAGGATGTATACAACGTCCAGGAGCAAAACTTTTAATAATTTGGGATGGTGCAAGTTCCCATGTTTCGCAGCTTCTTAAAGATTATTTAGACTCATTGAATGGTGAACTAGAAAAAGAACAATGGCTGATAGCGTGCGAGAGATTTGCCCCTAATGCACCACAAGAAAACCCTGTAGAAGATATTTGGTTCTCTGCAAAAAAATTGATTAGAGAGTTTTATTTTTTCTGCCATTCTTTCTCTGTAGTTAAGACATTACTTAAGCTCTCGACTCATTGCCAAATATTTGACTTTACCCAGATCCATGACTATTGTGTTTTCTCATAAATGATTTAGGAGGACTATTTAATGTGTGGAATTGTGGCATTGTTCTCAAAGCAGGAACCAATTTCAGAAACATCTTTGCAGCAGGCGATTGCTCGCTTGTATCATCGAGGACCGGATGGGCGAAAATATTGGATTGCCCCCCATCTACGAGTTGGTTTAGGTCATACTCGACTCAGCATTATCGACCTGGAAACTGGTATTCAGCCAATTGCGAACGAAGATGAAACACTGCATATTGTGGTCAACGGTGAGTTTTATGATTTCGAGCGAATTCAGCAGGATTTGATAAGATCAGGACATCGGCTAAAAACTCATTCTGATAGTGAAATAGCTCTCCACTTGTACGAAGAGTTTGGTACACAATGCCTACACTATCTACGGGGCGAATTTGCGTTTGTGTTGTGGGATGAACGAAATGAGTTACTTTTTGCTGCTCGTGATCGCTTTGGTATCAAGCCACTCTACTACGCAACCATTGGCGATACGCTTTATTTGGCATCTGAAGTGAAAGCATTGTTTGCAGCTGGTGTCCCTGCTCAGTGGGATGCCGAATCGTTTTTTCAGGCAAACAACGCTTTGTTGGAACATGATCGCACCCTGTTCCAAAATATTTATCAAGTACCCCCCGGTTATTTCCTGTTAGCTTCGCGCAACCACATGCAACTCATTCGTTACTGGGATTTTAATTATCCACGAATCGGTGAACAGTTGCCTCAATATACGGAAGGTGAATACATCGAAAAACTTCGGTACACCTTGAATGAGGCGATTCAACTGCGCTTGCGAGCGGATGTACCGATCGGTTGCTATCTTAGTGGGGGACTCGACTCGTCGACCTTATTAGGCATGGCAGCAACACACACTGCTGAACCGATTCATGCGTTTACCATTTCTTTTGTCCAGGAGGAGTATGACGAAGCAGCGATTGCGCGTGAGACAGCTGCCCTTACTGGAGCAAAACTTCAAATCATTCAAGTGCAGCAATCCGATCTAGCCGACCATTTTGCTGACTCTGTTTGGCATGGTGAGACCTTACTCAATAATGCTGCTAGTGCTGCTAAGTATCTTATGAGTAAAGCGGTACGTGACGCTGGCTATAAGGTTGTTCTGACCGGTGAAGGTGCCGATGAAATCTTTGGTGGCTATGCTCATTTACGACGGGATATGTTGCTCTACAACGCACAAGGGCAAGACAAAGAGGTTTTGCAGCACTTATTGTCAGAGTTAGAGCACAACAATGCAATTGCTTCAGGTCTGTTGCTACCTGACGGCAATAATATGTCATTAGCAAGTGTCCGCCAGGTGCTAAATTTTACGCCAACCTGGATACAAACCTTTGCGAACAATGGTCTTAAATTCCGTGCTCTCTATTCATCTGAATTTACTAGTAGGTTTGCAGCACGAGATGCCTGTCGTGTCTTTTTAAATCAGTTTGATGTACAAGGGCAACTTGCTGAACGTGAACCCGTGCATCAAGCTTTATATTTTTGGTCGAAATCAATATTTCCAAACCGTCTTCTCCGAATGTTGGGTGATGGTGTGGAAATGGCACATTCCGTCGAAGGGCGTCTGCCATTTCTCGATCACCATCTCGTCGAGCTAGCTTCTAAGATGCCTGTTTCGCTGAAAATTCGTGGTATGACAGAGAAATATGTGTTGCGAGAAGCGGCACGCCCTTTCTTGAACAACACAGTTTATCAGCGCCAAAAACATCCATTTCTTGCTCCACCTTGTACTTTAAAACCAAATGAGCGATTGTATCAATTGCTTCAAGACACATTGCGCAGTTCAGTGATGACATCGTTACCCTTTTTCGATCAAGCCGCTGTGATTGCACTGCTAGATAAATTGCCAGAGATGGATAAAAGTATACGCACTGCTGTAGACTTTGTTCTAATGGAGATTTTAAGTGCTTGTATTCTCCAAGAACGGTTTTGCTTAACAATGCCGCATTACCCTTAAATCTTTCGGTTGTGGGGTCATCGTAGTCGAATGGAGAAAGGAGTAAATCGATTGATAGACCATTGCCAGAAGCACAAGGATGCAAATATTGAAGCCTCAACCTGTTACCATGATCAATTTATCCCGTTAAACTCACATTTTCCCAAAAGACCACCGACTAACTATACTTTAACTTGATTTGAAACCCGGCACGCCTATGGAGGGGCAGCATGACAGAAATTCAAAAGATCAACCCGGAAACTTGGCAGGATAAGTTCGCATTCTCGCAGGCAATCGAAGTAAAAGAAGCGCATCGTGTCCTCTACTGTGCTGGCCAGACGCCTGTCGATCTTGAGGGAAAGCCACAACACGCTAACGACATACGCCTCCAGATAAGTCTTGCACTGGAAAATGTGGAACGCATTCTAATCAAGTCCGGTTACAATCTCGCGGATGTAGTCCGTTTAAACATCTACACTTGCGACATGGACGCAACTCTCAAGAACTACGACGTACTCGCGCAACGTCTCCAGTCCGTGGGTTGCCAGCCGTCAAGTTCGCTGATTGGTGTGACTCGACTTGCCATTCCAGAAGTCCTAGTGGAAATAGAGGCGACTGCGGCAAAGTAAGCGTTTCAATAGTAACAGGGGCGTGAGTAGCAATGGAACAGAAAACCGGGATAAGAAAAAAAGTAAGAAAAATTAACTGTTCAACCATGTATATACATGATGAATTAAGACATACCTGACATCATGTATAACTTGGGACAATGGATCAATATTCAGGCACTAGACAAAAATCTCAAAGACGATCCCGTACACCAGATGGTAAATTTGGAACTGATTATGGAGATTCACCCAAGCGGTTAAGGTCAATTCGCTTAACCGATGAAGCATGGGAGAAGTTATTAGAAATAGCGGAGAAAAATCAAGTAACCAGAAGTTAAGTGATAGAAATTTTCGCTCGCGGTGGTGAGTTATATTAAGTGATATTGCTAATTTATTTGATGGTTGCTGTGTAATTGTTTGCTATTTTTGTGAGGAAGCCATATTTTGACAATCAAGAGTATTGTCTATTCTCTTGATAAGTTTTTAATTGTGATAGTTTTAATCATGTAGTCATATACAAATTAAATTTATATTGATAAGTTATTGCCCTAAAGACGGAATTTTTTCAAAAGCATAAAGTGCTACTTCTTGCGCCCGTTGTGAAGTAATTTTAGAGTAGCGAAGAGTCGTTTGAATTTTTTCATGTCCCATCAAAGCACGAAGTTCCTCAATTCCCATAATTCCTACCCTTTGAGATGCAAAGGTGTGTCTGAGATGGTGAAAACCAACATCCTCAACGGATCGCCATCAAAGCCGCCATCCACCCAAATGGTTGTCAAACGAGAAACCTGGTTGCTAGATTGTTTGACCCGTTTAAGAACTTTTTTGCCCCCTTCACGCTCACCCAGACTGGCAGCTGTGACCAAGACCCGCAAAACTAATCCCAAGGTATCAACTGTCAGAAATCGCTTGCGCCCTTTTATTTTCTTGCCCGCATCGTAGCCCACGGCTTCATGTACCATTGCAGCAGTTTTCACACTTTGACTATCAATGATTGCCTAGGCGTGGACTCGGATGACGCTCCTGCTCGATCCGCGTCCACTGCCGGAGTGTATCGTGAATTTCCAGCCAAGTTCCATCTTTGCGCCAATTACGAAAATAGGTGTATACCGTCTGCCACACGGGAAAGTCGCAAGGGTTAGCTCGCCATCGAACTCCCTCAATTAGAACATAGAAGATGGCGTTGAGGACTTCCCACATATCGACTTCGCGCTTGCGACCACCGGGTTTCGGTTCTGGAATCATGTCACTTAGAAATTCATATTGGGCGAGGGTCAAATTGCTGGGGTATGCTTTACTCATGTTGCTCACGAGAGTGCTGTCTACTTTCTATTCACAGCGTATACTGAGAGAGCTTTTTTACAACCCCTTAGACTTTTCAAACAGCCTCTAAAAGCATTCCAGAACTTTTTGAATGCATATTTCAAGCCCAAGGGCAGTACTACTTTGACGATTCTAGCTTTGACGTTACCCAATTTAAATATGAATTACTGCTTTGGCCGGAAGACTAGGGATACTAAAAGATAAGCTGCTGCACCTTTAATTTACATTTTATGTAAATTAGACAATTATTATATTTACTGCCATGCCAGCTAGAGGTTTTCTCACACCAGTTCAACAAGAAAGTCTACAACTTGCCATCAGAGAAAGTGCAGGGCAAACGCATCTAAATTACTGTTGATCGCAACAAAGGTTAAGAACCAACAAAAAAATTTTTCCTTTCGCATCTTATTATTTTTAAAGTCCCAAAGCAATTGCCTAAAATTTTAGCAATAAGCAAGGCTTAATGACATTCTACCCTATTGATAATACGCTTTGCTTGTTGACATGAAGCGGCCGCCCCCCTAACATTGGTTATTGGATAGATAGCAGTTGTATTGGTGTTAAACCTTGTGCCAAGATTCGTTTTATTAGCAAGCTGTTAGAAAATCTTTGCTGAGGGAAAACTTAAAGCAAGACTTTGTGAAAACATTGCCTCTAATTCGTCAGCCGAAGGCTACAAATTGCGGGGTTACGTAACAGGAGTGACAACGCATTCATGAGTTAATCCAATAGTACAAAAATACTATTTAATTGATAAATCAATGCTTACTTCTAAAATCTTCTGAAAAAGTTAGGGTACGTAAGT
The DNA here is from genome assembly GCF_020829645.1 of Nostoc mirabile CHAB5784. Lineage (GTDB taxonomy): Bacteria > Cyanobacteriota > Cyanobacteriia > Cyanobacteriales > Nostocaceae > Nostoc > Nostoc mirabile. Next base: position 6,192 of record NZ_JAIVFS010000186.1, read on the forward strand.
TAACAATTTCTGATAGATAAAATTGTGGTCAGGCAATTCTATTAAGGGTTATATGGAAGACTTATCTATTATTGAATTATTTTATACTTATTTGGATTTAGAAGTTAACAATGATAATCAGATATTTCGTATAGGATTAGTATCCCCTAATTTAACAAAGGATTTTTTGGAAGAATCTTTAAACCAAGCTTACGAAGAAATGAGGAAGCTGAAAAATAGTAATTTAGCAGTATGCGGTCATAACTTCCGCCGCTTTGATTACCCTTATCTGATTGAGCAAGAACCTCAATTATCTTCTTGGCGTATAATTGACACTTTAGAACTATCAATACTCGCTTTCCCCCTACAGCATTCCCATAAGCTAAATAAAGATTATAAACAAAGTGAATATTCAAGTAATAACCCTTTAGAAGACGCACAGGCAACTCGATTATTACTTGGTCAACAATTAGAAGCACTATTTAAAAAGCCTGATGAAGTACAACAAGTATATATTTGGTTCCTGACTTGTGGTTGCAAAGATGCAGACCTTGCATATCAACAATTTTTCAGTGATCACCTTGGTTTGAAGATTGAACAACCCACCATAGAAATGCTGCCAGAAACAATGTTAAAAGGAATAAATCAATCCTATTTGCAGCAGGTATGGTCTAGTCCAAAAACTTATGATTTTGAGACAAGATTATGTGTGGCGGGATTACTGGCTTGGAACTATGAGTGCAATGTCAATGAATCGAAGCAGGTTTTTTGTGATTGGCTCAGACATTTAAATAATTTTCAATCCGTACTTGAGAATTTGCGTCCTTTAAGTACAAATGAATTCGCTATCAGCTCTTACTTGGAATATTTTGAAATTCCCAGTTTTCGACCTTTACAAGAAGAAGCTGTTCAAGCAATCATTAATAATGAGCGTCCGCTTGTTCTCATGCCTACTGGCGGTGGTAAATCTTTACAGCATTTCCGGCTATTATGAGGTACAGTAACAACAATTAGCAAACCAGTTTCTTAAATGTTGAGGATTTATTAAGTCAAGTGCAACTGAAATTATTCGATCTACCATTTCTGTTGTGGTCGGTGAAAACATCCGTAAGAAGGACTTAAGTTGTGACCACCATAACTCAATTGGGTTAAAATCTGGTGAATATGGTGATAAACATATAACTGAAGCACCGACAGCTTCAATCATTGGCACAATTGAATCGAGTTTATGCGCGGATAAATTATCCATTACTACCACTGCTCCTGACCATAACTCTGGCACTAAAAACTTCTCAATAAATACTTCAAAAGCTTTGCCATCCATTGAACCATTCATTGTCATTAATGCAACTACTTTTTTAATACTAATTGCTCCAATTACTGTAACTTTTGAGCCTCTATAGAAGGGGTTAAGAGAGTAAGCTCTTGTTCCCATTTGTGAACGGGCATGAGTCCTCGTTAACCCAAGTAGGACACCAGTTTCATCCAAAAATACTAAGTTTTCTGGCTCTATATGTTTGATCTTTTCCCAATAATCTAATCTTAAATTTAGGACTCTCTCTGTCCCCGCTTGGGTACTCCGATTTGTTTTTTTTCCGATTTAATCCTAATTTCTGTAACGCCCGGCACATTGCACTTTGACCTACCGAATTTCCAGTCTTGTCTGCAAATAATTCACATAACTCTATCAATGTTGCATCTGGATGTGATTCAACTAATTCTCTCAACTCTATGTCAGCATTTTTTAAATGACTAAATTGTGGCTTTCCTCGCGGTTTGGATTGTAAATTCCCTTCAAGTTTTTGTTGTTTTACAAGCTTTTGTACTAAACTCTTTGAGACGGAAAAGATGTTAGCTACTTTCCTGATTGAGATGTTTTTCTGAAGATGTGCTGCAACTATTTTTTCTCGAAGATCGACAGAGTAGGACTTCATTTAAAATTATTTTTATTTTAATCTAGTGTACCTCATAATAGACGTAAGTGCTGTATCAAGCCAACCCCACCAGAGTTTTTCGTTCAAAATGGCAGTAATTTGGAAATGCGCTGGGAAGCCTTATACGGACGAGGATATCTCGTACCAACTGCCATGTTTTTTGTCCGCAATAACAATCCGACCCCTAATATCGATCTAGCAACTTGGCAGTTAAGGATTGAAGGCTCCGGCGTTGAACGTCCGCGTACATTTACTTACGATGAAATTCTCTCTATGCCTTCAGTTTCGGTGATCCGTGCCATTGAATGTGCTGGTAATGGCAGAAACTTCTTTCAAAAGTCTCACAGTAAAAAGATAGAAGGTACTCCTTGGAATCTAGGAGGTATAGGGGTGGCTGAATGGACTGGCGTTTTGTTGGGCGATGTGTTGAAACGAGCAGGACTCAAGCCTACAGCCCGTGATGTTATGCCTGTTAGCCTAGATGAAAAGAAAATCCAACGTCCTTTCTCCATTGAAAAGGCATTAGAAGAAGATACTCTGTTAGTCTACGCAATGAACGGAGATATTCTTCCCATCGATCACGGATTTCCGATTCGGGTCTTAGTTCTGGAGTTTAGACTAAGCTATACAAAATGACCCAGCAGGGCTGAGTTAATCAGAGACTTAGCAAAAGTATGAATAATCTAAGGTATTAAACAGCAACAGATGCTTCTTTACGTGGTGGAGTTACTG
>NZ_JAIVFS010000187.1 GCF_020829645.1 Nostoc mirabile CHAB5784
ATTTGATTACTTCTCAATATTTCCGACATAGCAGCGCCTGTATTGTTCACAGTCTTCAAGGAATTTCAAAAATCTCAGCAAATCAGAGCATTTTTCTCTCACCAGAGACATAAAAGAGCGTTAGCCAGCGTCGCATGAGTGTGGCGCAGAAAGTGGGCACTGAACTTAATTCCCGCAAAAGCAGAAATTTCCGCCATCATCAACCGCAATCCGCGATCGCTTAGAGGTTTACCTCTGTCTCGACGACTGGGACTAGGAAACACCGGCTCATCATTGCTGGCATCCCCACGGTAATCCAGTAGCACCGCGCTCGTCTCCGGATCGAGACTAATAGTCCTGGTTTTATTTCGTTTCCCCGTCACAGTTAATAACAGACAATCTCCATCCTCCCGAAACTGCCGCCAAAATAACCCCGGCGTAACTATACGCTTACCATAATCAGAAGTTTGCCGCGCAATTTCTCCCGCCCTCACCCCACTGTAAAAGACGAGAGTCAACAGCAGCCAATGCATCTTATTAGTGTTGTGTTGCAAATCTACTTCAATCGCCGCTTTTTCCAACTTAGCAATCTCGCGTTCCGACAGAATGCGCTAGAAGACCGGGAGTTGGTGAAGCGGGCCAAGCAGCGTGCTGAGGAGTTGCGCTTAACTTTTAAAGAGTTTGTGCTTGATTGCATTAAACAAGCACTCTTTGAAGAGAGTCCTGATAGTGCAGATAGTGCAACTGCTGCTGAAATTGAAGCTTTGAAAGCTCAAATCGCTGCCCTGTCAGAGAAATTGAGTATCCCTTCTGCAAGCAAAACTGAAGTGCATACCCTCCAGGAGCGGTTAAATCAATTGCGGGTGGGTATTTCAAATGAAATTAAGAAGGATAGGGAGCAACTTGCTTCTTTGACGTTGGCAATCTCCCGACTTGAAAGCCAAATTGAACAGTTGGTGCCTTCTTTAAATCTTCAAGTGGATGGCGAAGGTAATGCTGATAGTGATAGCGATTGGCTTTTTGGGGAAGACTCAGGCAGTTTGGGAAGAGAAGATGTTGAGGGTTTTTGAAATTGCTTGTGCTTGATATCCTTCTTATAAGCTATTTTCTAAATCAATCAGCAGCTACTTTCAGTAGATCGAAAACTTTTAGAAGTTGACGAAATAATCAGGCTTTCAGTCGTTATTGTTGAGACTTTCTATCACGATCTATTTTTATCTACTTGGAGAAGAGCTAAATGCTGTTGATTATATTTAATAGCTGATCGCCTGCTCAAAATTACTCTGTAATCGCTGTAATACACCAAGGTTGCCCAGAAGTTGGCCTTCTCCTTTGCGATCGCTAGGCTTTGCTCAATATAGTGCAAGGCTTGCTGATAACTTCCTAATGACTTATGGACATCACCGAGTTTATGCAGAGCAGATGCCTCCATTCCTTGATCGCCTGTATCCTGCGCTATTTTCAGCACTTGCTCATAGCAGGCAATGGCTGATTGATGCTCTCCTCGAACTTGGCAAATATCCCCCAAGTTACCCAGAGCAATGCCTGTTGTTCATTGTTCTCGCATTTCTTGCGCTAGATCCAGCGCCTGTTGGTAAAACTCTGATGCCTGATGCATATCTCCTACGAAAAAGGCATCATTCCCCAAACTATTCAGGGTTTTCATGACCAAGACGCGATCGCCCACAGTTTCAGCCAGCCTCAAGCATTGTTGATGATAATCAAAGGCTTGATTAATCTTTCCTAAAGTGCGATAAATGTTCCCCAGGTTGCCTATTGGCCTCCCCCCCACGGTTGCCAATCTGCTGCATCACTGCACGATACTGTTCCAGGCACGCCAGGGCTTCAGGATAACGCCCCAGAGATTGATAAGCTAGTCCTAAATTACCAAGGGCTTGCCCTACTCCGGCATGAGCGTCTATTTCTCTAGCAATGGCTAAGTCCTGTTGATGACATTCAATTGCCCGATGAAACTCTCCCAGGGCTTGATAAGCCAGACCCAGATTGCCAAGGGTAGCACCTTCCTGAATGCGATTGCCAACTTCGCGCGCGATCGCTAAAGCCTGTTCATAAAACTCAACTGCTTTATTCAGCTACTGGCGTCCTCACTCTAATTGGCTAAAGTCGAGTTATAGCGTTCGGTCATCAACGAATCGCACTTTGGAAGTCCCTTACAGAAAGAAATTTTTCGCTCTCGTTGCGACATCTGGTAGATTAATCGCCATCACTATTCTGCTGAGATTTTTGTTGATGATACCATTCAAACCACTGCTCTGAAACTGCATCAGCTTGCTTTTTTAAGATTCTAGGAGCAAAAGTAAGTTTTTCAGGAATAGGAACACTTAGAAATTCAAGTACATCGATTACCGTTTGTTCATAAGCATTTACAAGGTCTTCGTAAAAACAGTAAAAAGGAGTTATCTGATAAGTATCGAAGAAAGACTGCCAAGCAGATTCATACTGCTCATTTTGTCGAATTAATCGTTCAATTTCTGAAAAGTCAAACACTGGTTCTTTAGCTGGTACAGGAGGTTCATCTGTAGTCCACATCCAAATGTCTGACTGTAATGCTTTCCAATGAGAAATAGCCCTACGTACTTTATCACGACGCCTTATCCAAATATAATGCATATTAGGAAACGCCGCCTCAAACAACTCAGGCACTGACATTTCCCATTTATTGGTCGCTTGCCGAATTGTACTCACTAGATCCTCAAAATATTCCCACATTACTTTAGCGCCAAAAACACCATTGGATGATGTCCCTGCCACAATCGCCTGCTGTAAAAAGTCTGCATTGCTTGTAACACGCCAACGTTCAGTCCAATAGGATCTATTTCTAGGCCAAAAATATTCCCGTGGCTGTCCAGCAATCCCAACATTCCTCAAAGCTTCACAAAGTAAAAAGCTACCAGTTCGAGGAGTTGCATATATTAAGTAAGAAAAATTTGGCTGTGTCATTAGTCTGGAAAACAAAAGTTAAACTGATTATAATTTGAGTTCTGACTTTGCTTAAAACTTGTTTCGTCCGCTCCTACAACCCTTTGTTGCTGGACGTAAAGTTTTGCTTCAGCCACACAATTTGCTACTGCTTCGCTTGCTTCCAAGCGAAGTTTGTTTACGGTTCCCAACGACATTGAGATGTCAAATAACTCAGCTAGAGCGCTTTGTACCATGCGTTGACTATTGCGGTACACTGAACTTAGTAATGCCACTATCGCAACAACTCTGACTCCATAACCACTTGGGTTCACCAAGTCGGGCAATGTTGCACGAGTCAAGGTTACTCTGACAGACGTGAGCAATGAACTACTTTTGAGTATACCCATGTTTTATAGCCCATACAATTGCCTCAGATCGTGAACTCACTGTTAGCTTAGAGTAGATGCGGCTGATGTAATTACGCACTGTCTGTTTAGCCAGACATAGCTCAGCAGCAATACAAATATTATTCCAGCCCAGTGCAATCATACTCAAAATCTGTTTCTCCTGGGTAGTTAGAGTAGGTTCTTGAGTCTGCACCGGGTCTGTCTTCCATTGAACCAGCCTCTGCAAAACGGTCTGACTAAGCCACACATTTCCCTGCATTACATTGCGGATAGCGGAAACCAAAGACATTGGTTCCTCTTCCTTGAAGATACAGCCTGCTACACCAGAAGGCACCAAATTGTGCATATTAATGTCATGGGTGGTCAAAATCAACACTTTTTCCTCCGGACATTGCTCATGTAGATCGGTTATTATTTTAGACAGTGTGGAACTTGACATATTTGGGTCAAACAGTAGCACGTCTGGCCTAAGTTCTACGCTTAATCGTTGAGCTTTGTAGCCATTGGTTGCTTCACCCACCAGCTTCAAGTCTTTTTTCAAAGTTAGGGTATTGCGGATGCTACCTCGCATCAAGGGATTTTTCTCAGCTAGCAGAACTTGAATTGTCTTTTTCATAGATTAAACGCCCCTTAAAGTGGAATGTCGCTTAAACTTTTAGCCCTTATTGCAACTGACGCTTAATAAAAATTCGTACTTCGTATCGCTCGCCGTCGTCGCCAATAAACCAGGCAGCCTCAGGTTGCGGCGGGAACATTCTGGCACGAAGCAGATTAAGCAATTGCCGCGCAGTCGTTGATTTGTCTAGGTGAATTTGAGAAGCCGGGTCGAGCTGGCTTCGACGATGAGGATTGCCACCAGGTGGTTGAGGTCGGCGGGTGAGAGAGCCGGAGAGGATCTCGTCAAGGTGCTCCTTGTAAAGCTGGACAAGCTCGTGTTTTGCACGGTCAAGTAGTGTTTGACCAGTGTCTTCCCAGGTAACAGGTATCTCGGTTTGAAAGACAATATCCCCGCCATCCACTGAAGTATCCGCAAAGTGTAGCGTGACCCCAAAGGGACTTTGCTCAATGAGTGACCAGAAGTTTGGATCCATCCCACGACAATATGGCAGAAATCCGGGATGAAAATTGAGACAGCCGATTCTAGGCAGGGTAAGCAGATTGGACTTTAAGATGTACGGCCACCATGCCAGAACAATCAAATCTATATTTAGTGATGCTAATTCATCTAAGGCCATATAAGAAACATTTTTCGTCAACTCAATACATGGTCTTTCTGCCGCAAGTTGCCTGATGAGATAGTTACTTTCAATGTTACCATCGCTGGCAATGCAAACAGCCACGACCTCAGCACGTATGTTTTCTAGTGTTGCTGCCAGCGCAGCATAACCGACCGTCCCGTTAGCGAAAATAACCAGTCGCATATTAATAATCCCTCTTTCAATAAACACTTGACGTAAAGCTTATGTAGAAAGGGTTTGATAAAATGAAGCTTCCTCCTTATCTTGAGATTTGGGGACAAGTTGAAGACCAAAAGCTTGGGCTTTCTTCTGGAGATTTTTGAGGATCAGCTGCTGGTATTTTTGCTCATAGTAGTCCATACCAGGATCAGAATATCGTCCAGCAGTTGTCCAAATTTGATAGAACAAACGAGCCAGCTTGTGTGCAGTAGCAGTTATTGCTTTGGGTGCGCCCAATTGTGGGTTCGGTTTTAACTGTCAGGATAATTATTAATGTACTCGTTCATTAGTCCCCTCAAAATAGTTTCTTTGATTCATAGCGGGTGGCAGTGCCGCCTGTGCAGTTGCTCCTAAGAAAACAGAATGGTTTCTTTACATCCATAGGGAATGCGATCACTTTCCTCGAACGCTTCTGAGAAACTTTTTGCTCAATCTGTAAAAGCTAAAAACACCAAAAAAAAATGGTGAACATTTATGCGCTATGACTGCATACTTTGAGCAAATTAATCGACCATCTACTTGTTGGTCTAACCCTCACGAATTTGCCAACACCATAATATATAATGGGGTTATTTTTCACTGGTTCAAGCAACAGCGAGCAGGGATTCTACGATCTTTCGAGCTGTCCTGCGTGCGAGTGCTAAGGTAGTAAACGATGGGTTTGCTGCACCTGCACGTGGGAATGTGCAGGGACCTACCACGAAGAGCCCAGGTACCTCCAAGATTTCACCGTGTTCGTTGGTTACCTCGCCCAAGGGGGTTGTTCCACCGTCGTGATCGACTGACCCGAGCGGGCAACAGTAGGTGATTGGAGCAACCACCGCAGCCTCTACAGCCTGGTTATAGGCGGTGCCAAATGACTTGGCACCATACCAGAAACTTTCAAACTCTAGCGCCTTATTTGTGATTCCCATCGCCTCGGTAAGATTCGTCCACACCTGCTGGAGTTCCTCTCGCTGACTGGTAACCATAGCATCGTCCGAAGGAGAACGTCCAACCGATACTCGCACCTCCCAAGGTGCGGTCGAGGTTGCAGAGAACCACACTTGGTTACACTCTAAGCGTCTCTGCTCACCTATCGACCACACATCCCACAGTAAGTGATTCGGTGACGCTGTGGGCTCCACTTCAATAAAGGTATTTGTCTTGGTTTGGGAATTCCCACGGATCAACGCAAAACCTACAGGTGTAAAGTCAGTTGAAAGTTTCGAGATCGGAATTTTTACTACAAATCCCTGCCTGATGTGGTCAGTCAGTCCAGTAAAGCTAGTGCGCTTACCACTAGTTTTCGCCACTGCTTGCGCAACCAAACGAGTGTTTTCCATGGTAGCGCCGGCCAAGACAACAACAGCGCAGTCAATCCGTTCATCGGTTTTTCTACCCTGTCGACAGAATACAACACCCCGAACCCGTCCATTCACAACGTGGACATCAGTCACCTCGCAGTTCGGTAAGACACACGGAGGATTGCCACCAATATGGCCTCCTGCACTGATCCATCGCGCGATTGGACTGTATGCGCGCCATCTCTCCCCCCCCGACTCAGTACGCCATCGTTGGCGTGCTAGCGGAACCGGTGTGCTTTGAACGGAACACGCTTGGGACAACAGATCTACCAACGCTTCCTCTCCTGGTTCGCGAACTGCATCGAGAGGGCCACCTATCCAGTTACTGAGATCGCGTTCAATCTCGTCGTAAAGCCCAGTACCGCCATGCCAACCCGTCACAAGATCCTCACGAACTGCTGTCGGCCACACAGGATCCGCCAGAGCCCAATCCTCGATCTGCAATATGACGCCCCGCCAATACAGCGAGCGACCCCCTACCCCGCGTCGTAGTCCAACTACGCCGCTATAGTGAGGTGGGGAGTCAGTGAACCACGGTCTGTGAAATGCTGGGTCTAGCTCCGGAGTTTGCCAGAAGTGGAAAGACTCGTTTGGATTGAGCTGAGAGTTTGTATGCTCCAGAGCTTTTTCCTGCCCCGCTTCCAACACCACAACGTCCTCCACGCCAGCTTTCAGCAGTTCCGCAGCGAGTTCCAATCCACTCAGACCCGCACCCACAACGACTACGGTCGTCCCTTTAGGGGGGTTGTCTTCACCTTTGATGCTTTGCATTGTTTTGTTGAAGTAGTCAATAAAATTAATGTACTCAAATTCTCTTCTTTCAACTAGACCATTGACTCTACCCATCTGTTGCAAAACCCCATAGATTTTTGAGCTTAGCCAAAACCTTGGCTGTACTCTCCATTGGTGTTTCCAGGTCTGTTCTGCACTCTACCTCTGGGTGGAGTGGCGGTTCATACGGATCGTCAATACCTGTAAAATTTTTAATTTTTCCCTCACGAGCATTTTTGTATAATCCCTTTACGTCTCGCTGCTCACACACTTCCAGTGGCGCATTGACGTAAACCTCGATGAAATTCCCAATTTGCTGCCGCACTTGCTGCCGTGTCTCGCGGTATGGTGAGATGACTGAAACCAACACAATCACCCCGTTTCGAGTTAAGAGATCGGCTACCAAACCAATGCGACAAACATTTTCATTCCGGTCTTCTCTACTAAAACCTAATCCCTTAGTGAGATTTTGGCGAACTACGTCCCCATCCAAAATTTCGACCTTGTATCCCTGCATCCGTAGTTCTCTTCCCACCATTTGGCTAATTGTGCTTTTACCCGCACTACTAAGACCAGTGAACCACACTGTTATACCAGATTGTTTCAGATCGCTCAAGCTTTGTAAGTTGTCTACGTATGTCTGCATATCTATAATGCTCAACAACTACCTTGATAATACCTTTGTTTATTTCTACTCTCTGCGGTTTGAGCTTAAAGGTTTTGCCGCACTTATTTTAAGGTTGCTTCACTCACACCATATTTTTAGGCATCAGTCAGTTCTATCTTCGTAATTATCCGGAGTTATTTCCGCTTTAAGTTTTCTAACCAGTCCTTCATCTACAGCACATTGCTTAGCTATTGGACTATTGCTCCATTTAGACCATTCAAGATTACTAAGCAGCATTAGCACAGATCTCCTTTTATCAGTATTGGAACGTCTCAATTCGTGAGTAGTATTAGCTCCAACCGAGTACAGAACTACATCACAACTAGTTTCTCGCCGTACATCGACTGCAATGGTTAGAGATGAAATCTTTTTAGTAGATTCCAAACGGTGAAAATCATCAGCTAACTAACCAAATTCAAATAAACCTCCTTCGCTCAGGAGGATGGTGTCCGCTAATTAATGATCGCCTACTTGGGTACTATTCCTTATTTCATCAAACTCATTCTCGATAACGCGAACTGCAATAAAATACTGTTAGTCTATCGATATTTAGTATTTCAAGTTTATATTTACACAATTGTCTTTAAAAAGCAACTTAATTCCGCACAAAAAACCTAGAGGTGGAGACGGGAGCATCCCACTTTTTGTTTAGCGAGCAAAGATTAATCCATTAACTCATATCTTGCACCTAACCGGATAAATCTGTAAAAGGTAAATAAAGAGTGTAAAATATAACAGTAGAACAAGAATGTTGCTTAAATACAAATAAGTAAATAATGAAACTAAATAACAACATAATATTACATAGAAACATTTTAAAGCGAGAAGATGCTGAAATAAGGCATTTTGCCTCATCTCAAAGTGCGATCGCAAAGGGCGGGGCTTTCCTGGAGAACGCTAGTCACGGCAGTTTGGCTTAAATTCATAAAATCTTCTAATCCCCAAAACTGTTTAGCATCTCGAAAGTTAAACTCGATTTGAAAGCGCAGTCTGTAGTAGTCGATTATTTTTTCATAGGACAAATAGAGGCAGCCCTTTCAACGCGAACAGATGAACTAGTAGAATCATACCTGAAACCCTCTCTGAGTCTGGAATCTGGAGTCAGACTTCGATGTATCCTCAAGATATTCGACCAGGAGAGGGTGTGAAAATGTTA